>JAFSBY010000029.1 GCA_017437045.1 Alistipes sp. | reverse complement strand
TTGAATTTTGAATTTTGAATTCTAAATTTTGAATTTTGAATTTTTGTAACGCACGTAACGGGGGCACACACCCCCGTTACAACGTTACAAACGTTACACTCCTACTGACGCGGCTGACCCACCTCGAAGCCCAACGAGTGCATCCACTCGACCGTTGCAGCATCGACCTGCTCACTACGATCGGCCCAGGTGCCACTCTCGCTCAGTCGCTTGCGGGCCGCATCAATGCTCTCCTTGATCGGGAAGTGGGGACGACGCAGCAGCCGTCGCTGCAGACGCTCCGAGGGTCGCAGCCGTCGATCGAAGACATCCTCGCGGCTCGGACGACGATCGCCCTCCCACTTGAAGTTCTGCAAATAGAGCGACTGATCCTCCGGAATGGCGTCGATCGGGTAGATCGGCCAGACGGGGTTCGTACGATAGACAATCTTATCCAACTGACGATCAGCCAGGTAGAACGACGCATCACCACTCTCGATGACCGCCATAAAGACCACCTCCTGCGGGTAGCCATCCTTCTGGAAGAAGATCGTCTGCACGTTGCCGTTCACATCGACGCGACGAATCTCATTCTCCTCGAAGAAGGCCTTCATCTCCTTGCCCGCGATCTGGTCATAATAGACCGTGTCGAACTGCGAGACCATCATCGGGGTGCCCACAAAGTCGGCATAGTGGAGCTTTTGATTGGCCGTATAGATATCCATCACCTCGGAGGTGATCTGATTGGCTTCGTTCCAGATGACCGGACGGATGTAGAGGTGGAGCGTCGAATCGGACGAGAGGCTCGTCATCGAATCGCACACCGACTGGAAATCGGTACGGTAGATGCGGACATTGCGGAAGCCCTTCATCAACCGATAGAGAGAATCGACCGCTACGGCCGCCGAATCCTTCGGGTGGAGTGCCACATAGACCGAGTCGAGCGAGTCGAGACGATGCTGCAGCAGCGAATCAAACAGCCGCACATCCACCTGGTAGATCGAATCGGCACGGTCCAGGAAGGTCGAGTCGATCGTCAGCCGCTTCCCCTTGAGCAATCCCCGCTCATAGCGTGCCCGCACCTTGGCGCGTCGCTTGGCGAGTTGCTTGGCCGCCACGATCGAGTCGCGTCGCTCCTGCTCGCGCAGCTTGGCCGTTGTCTTGGCTTGGCGAATAATGGCTATCGAGTCGAGCAGCACCTTGCGTGCGGCTGCCTTTTGTGCCCGTAGCTCTTCGCGGGCCTTGCGGGCTGCCTCCTTGGCCTGCTGCTTCTCCAGCGCGCGACGCTCCTTGAGGCTCAGCGTGTCTGCCGCCACCGAATCGGCCGCAATCGAATCCCGTTGCAGGCTATCCGTACCGACGGCCTCCTCACCCGCTTCTGCGGTCGAAGCTGCCCCTGCGGTCGAAGCTGCCCCTTCGGGTGTATTCAGACCGGTAGCCAGCTCCCCATCCGGGCGTTGCAGTTGGGCTTGCTCACCCCTGCGCGGACGCGAAAGCATCTCTGTGCCGAGGGGTTTCTCGCCCATTGCCGGGCTCTCAACCGCCTCCTCTGCCCCCTCTGTCCCCGCTGCCGAGGCCTCGGCCAGGGCTACTACCCCTGTCGAATCGGCCTGCAAGAGGAGCGAATCGCCCCCTACGGGTCTTGTCAAAGCCCTGCGCAGGGCATATTCATCGGGAATCGGATCGCCCAGCCGCAGCGTATAGAGATAGATCGAATCGCTGCGCATGAAGAGCGAGTCGGGACCCTGCTCCTTGTCGTAGTTGATGACCGACGGACGGCGGGTCAGGAAGGCATTGCCCGGCTCTTTCCAATACTCGCCATAGTCGCCAAAGCAGAGGTTCTTGTGCTCCGTGTCGTCGATCTGCAGGTTGCCCAGCAGCAGGACATGCTCCTCGGCACGGTAATAGTCGAGCGTGTCGCTCCACAGCTCCTGCTTTTCGGTCAGCAGGTAGCCGTTGCGGGTCACCATATAGCGCGACGTGGCCTTGTCGTAGAAGCCGCGGTCGCCATAGAGGTAGTCGCCATCGACATTCCAGATGTTCGTCTGCTCGAAGAAGAAGGCGTTGTCGGTCTGCATGTTATAGACCACCGAGTCGCCCGTCATCTCATACTCCTCGTTGCGCATCTGCACCCGATCCACACCGATCAGCTCCTTCGTATTGGCGTAGTAGTAGCCTCGCACGGCCTCGATCAGGTTCTCGCCGTTGATCAGCACACCGCCGTTGCCAAATTGGCCGATGTTATCCTTCGTGTTGAAGCTGAATTGGCGCGTATAGAGCACCGCATCGCCATCGACGACCTTGACCAAGGGCGAATAGATCACCACCCGATTCTGATCGCGGTCATAGTCGGCCCGATCGCCATATATATAAGTGGTATTCTGGTTGATCAGCACATTGCCGAAACACTCGATGTGGGCATCCGAGTAGCGCACGGCCGAGTCGCAGGTGATCACCGCGCCGTTGTGTTGCGCGGCAAAGTTGCCGACCATGAAGATCACCGAGTCGCCCTTGCGCACCGGACCCGAGAGGTCCGACTTCAGGTGGACGATCTTCGTCTCGACCTGCTCCTCGTCGGGCAGCAGCAGCATCCCTCCGCGTGCGAAGAGCAGCGTGCCAAAGAGGCCCAACACCAAACCTATGCAGAGAATCCGTCGCACAGCCTATCGTACCCAGTGTTTGTTCTCAAATGCCCCGTCGCGGAATTCGGGATCGATGTGCACATACATACCGTCGATCTTCTCCGAGAGCCATTCGTCGAGGATACGCTCCTTCTTGGCCGCCACGGCCATCTCCTCCAACCGCAGGTAGTCCTCCTCGATCGAGGCGGCATGGGTCGGGATCACCTCCACGAGTTTGACGATCTTGGCCAGCTGGTTCTGCATCACATCCTCGGTCAGGTAGGAGCTCGACACCTCCCCGGGCTTGAGGCGCACCAGGTGGTTGTAGTCGTCGAGGGCCCCGAAGTGGGCAAAGTCCTCGCGCAGGAAACGCGTGACGGTCAGCTTGGCATCGAAGGCCTGGTAGCGTTCCAGGATGTCGTGGTTCGAGACGATACCGCCATTCATGCGCGAATTCTTGTCGTCCGAATGGTCATAGGCCGCCTTCTCGAAGGTGATCGAGTCGGCCCGAATCAGCGTCGCCAGCGAGTCGAGCATGGTCAGCGACTCGGTCAATTCATCGGCCGTATAGGAGGGACGCAGCAGGATATGACGGAAGTGGTAGAGCTGTCCGCGCTTGTCGAGCAGCTGGATGATGTGGAAGCCGAACTGCGACTCTACGACCTCCGAGATCTGCCCCTCGCGCAGCTGCTCCAGGGCATCGGCAAAGGCCGCATCCAGACTGGCCAGCGGCGAAGGATCCATCTCACCCCCTCGCAGGGCCGTACCCGGGTCTTGCGAATACATGCGGGCCAAATTCTCGAACTTGGCCTGACCGTTGATCACACGCGAACGCATCTCCAGCAGACGCTCGCGCGTGCGCTGCTTGGCCTCGGTCATCGACTTGGGGAACTTCGTGATGTGGGCATAGACATACTGCTCGGCCACCATCGGCAGCGAATCCTGCGGAATCGACTTGTAGAACTGCTCCACCTCACCCGGCGTGACAGCCACCTTGCCGATGACCGTCTGCTGCATCATCTGGGCATAGCTCTGCTCCTCCATCTGGCGGTGCAGCATCTCGCGGATGTTGAAGATCGCCATGTGGTGCTTGGCCTCGAGTGCCGAGATCGAACCCTCCTGCTCGATCATCATCTGCAGCTGATCCTCCACGCGTGCCAGGATGTCGGCATCGCTCACCTGCACCGAGTCGATCTGACCCTGGTGGTAGAGCAATTTGCGGGTCATCAGTGCCTCCAGTGCCTCGTTCATCGGGTCGCGGTCGGAGGTATATCCCTGCTGGCGACGCTGCTCAACGAGTTGTGCGGCATGCTCCTCGACCTCCGAATAGAGGATCGACGAGGCTCCCACCACGGCAACCACCTTGTCGAGCATCACCTGACGCTTCTGGGCAAAAAGTACCGTCAGCACGCCGACGGCCATACATAGCATTGTAATCTTCTTCAACATATCTCTCTTTTACTCTCTCTTTTTTTTAGTCTTGGTCTTTCGCCTCTCCGGCAGTCGCCTCGTAGAGCTCCACCGTACCCTCCAGCAGGGCCGCCTCGTAGAGTTCGGCCTCGTGGTCGCGGATCAGCTGCTGCTGCCGCTGGTTGAAGAGGATGCGCCGAATCGTCGGACGCAGTTGCTCGATCGGAGTCGGCTCACCCGGACGGCGCACCTGCTCGATCATAAAGTAGTAGTGCGAGGCCTGGTCGCTCATCTGTTGCACCTTGCGGCTGTTGAGCAGCCCCTCGTAGCTCTGTTTGCGCACCGTGGGCAGCAGGCTCAAAAAGTCGCTGTAGGCCACCCACCGCTCGTCGAAATCGGTCAGTTCAAACTCATTTTTGAGGCAAATATCCCGAAAATCCTGCTGATCGCGCTCGCGGGTGCTCTCCATCAGTTCGCGCAGCCGTCGTTGCTGGCGATAGCTCTTCGGGAAGCGCACCACACGCCCCTTCACCACCGTGTGGTCGAGCCGAAAATCCTGCTGATGCTCGGTATAGTAGGTGGCAATCTGCCCGTCGGTGAAGGTCGTATCGACCAACCGATCGACGTAGTGCTGTTCGAGTTTGCGGATCAACAACGCCTGCCGATACTCCTCGACCATGCGGTCGATATCCGCTCCGGAGGCCGAGAAGAGTTGCTCTGCCTCATTGAGTTTGAGTTGTTTGCGCACCCAGCGGTCGATATAGACCTTGGCATAGGCTGCACTGTCATTCCCACTGACCCCTTCGGGCAGCGATGCGGCCACCTCGCTCAACGTCAGCTCTCGATCGCCCACCTTGGCCAGCGGCTCATCGGAGGCAAAATAGCGCGGCAGCTCCTGACAACCATACAGGAGCACCACGGCGAGTGCCAACAAACGATAGATCGAACTCATCATGCGCATATCAAGGGGCAAAGATAGCTATTTTTACCGGATTTAACGCACCCAAAGGGTGCTTTATTATTCGACGACCGATTTTTTCTCGCCGGAAGCCGTCCTGCGCGCCTTGTACCAGAGCCATCCGATCGAGCAGACGGTCAGCACCAACGCCCCTGCGTAGGCCGCCGCATAGAGCCACGGATGGCCCGCCAGGAGGTCCGAGAAGCCAACCTGATCGTAGCCGTACAACAAGAAGAGATAGGCCGTCAGGTTGTTGGCTGCATGGAGCAAAATGGGGGCCCAAAGCGTTCGGCTGATGGCATAGACAAAGGCCAGCACCAGACCCATCATCGTGGCGTTGATCACCGCCACCGGATGCACATGCAGGATGCCGAAAAAGAGGGCCGAAAGCACCACCGCCACGGTCGTTCCGTAGCGTTGCCGCAGCGACCCGAACAGCACACCTCGGCAGATATACTCCTCGCCCAGCGGAGCCAGCACGACCAAGGCCAAGAAGGCACCCGGGCCGCTTCCAACCTGCTGATCGAGCGGCGAAAAGAGCTCAAAGAGCGGCTCGAGCACAATGCCCGAGGCGAGCATCACCACGAAGGCCCATCCCATCAGCGGCAGATTGATCTTCCGCCACGTAAAGGGGATGCGCAGCGAGACGGCCGACCGCCGGCGACGATACCACTGATAGAAGCCCGCCGTCAGCGACAACGACAACAGGCTGGTTACGGCCAGGTAGTAGCCCTTGACCGTAGCGGGCAGGTCTTGGATCCCGTAGCCCAAAATGAGCAGTACGAGGGTCGAGACCACCATCACGGCAATCAAAATTGTGAAATAGACGCCCAGCATGAGCAGCAGATCCCATGCCGTCGGAAAGTTTGATCGGGCAGCAGCAGGCAACTTGCCACCCTGCTCCTTCATTTCGTCCATAATAGCTCTTCTTTGGTTATTTAGCCTCCAAAGATAAGCAATTTTCGGCGATAGTTATTTTTTTTCGTAGAAAATGTGTAATTTTGTCCCGAATTGTAAATTTACGAAAAACTACCCTATGGCAAAAGTTATCGCATTAGCCAACCAAAAAGGCGGCGTAGGCAAGACCACCACCGCAATCAACCTGGCAGCCTCTCTGGCCCTGCTCGGCAAGCGTGTGTTGTTGCTCGATGCCGACCCGCAAGCCAATGCCACCTCGGGCCTGGGTTTCGATATCAACCTCGAAGGCATCTACGAGTGCATCTCCGGGTCGCGTACGGCCGAGGAGGTGATCCTCCAAAGCCCCGATGTGAAGAAGTTGTGGCTGCTCCCCTCATCGATCGACCTGGTGGCCGCCGACACCGAATTGTCCAAGCGCGAACAGGCTCACTTCGTGATCAAGCAGATCGTCGATAGCGTGCGCGAGAAGTTCGACTACATCTTCATCGACTGCTCGCCTTCGCTCGGCTACACGACGCTCAACATCCTCACGGCAGCCGACTCGGTGCTGATCCCCGTACAGTGCGAATACCTCGCGCTGGAGGGTCTGTCGAAACTCCTGCACACGATCCGCAAGGTCAAATCATCGCTCAATCCGGGGCTCGAAATCGAGGGCTTTCTGCTGACGATGTACATGCGCAACCGACTGAACAATCAGGTCGTTACGGAGGTGCGCAACCACTTCGGCGAATTGGCCTACGAGACGGTCATCCAACGCAACATCCGCCTGGGCGAAGCCCCCTCACACGGCAAGCCGGTGATGTTGTACGATGCCTCGGCAGCCGGCTCGGTGAGCTACTTGGCATTGGCCCGCGAATTTCTCAAACGCAACAAGAAAAAGTAATACGATATGAAACAACCCAAAGGTTTAGGGCGTGGCTTGGATGCCATCTTCGGCAGCGAGAAGCCCGAACTGAAGGCCAAACCGATGGCCCGCATGGCCGAGTTGGCGATCGACCAGATCATCCCCAACCCGACCCAGCCGCGTACCGAATTTGACGAGGAGGCCCTCGATGAGTTGGCCGACTCGATCCGTCAGCTGGGCATCATCCAGCCCATCACGGTGCGCAAGCACGACGACGGCCGCTACGTGATCATCAGCGGTGAGCGTCGCTGGCGTGCCGCCCAACGTGCCGACCTGAAGCAGTTGCCGGTCTATATCCGCGAAGTCGATGACGAGAATCTGCACGCCATGGCACTCGTCGAGAACATCCAGCGTGAGGACCTGAATGCCATCGAAATAGCCCTCGGCATGCAACGTCTGATCGAGGAGTGCAACCTGACGCAGGATGCCCTTTCGGAGAAGGTGGGCAAGAAGCGTTCGTCGGTGGCCAACTACCTGCGTCTGCTCAAGCTGCCCAACGAAGTACAGCTCGCCCTCAAGGAGGGTCTGATCTCGATGGGTCATGCCAAGGCGCTGGCCGGAGCACCCGATCAGGAGCAGTTGCGCCTGCTCAAACGCACGCTCAAGAAGGGTCTTTCGGTCCGCCAGACCGAGGAGTTAGTCCGCGCCTGCAACAACCGTCCGGAGCCTGCGCAAGCCGCCTCGGAGGAGGAGGAATACCCCGAAAGCTACCTCCGACTGGTCGAGCAGCTGGAGCGTCTGTTCAGCTCGGAGATTGCCATCAAACGCGCCAAAAACGGTGGTGGCAAGATCACGATCGGCTTTGCCGACGACCGCGAAATCGACCAATTCATCGAACGACTGAAGGCCCGCTAATACCATGAAAATCCTTCGGATCACACTGCTGACACTCTGCCTGCTGATTGGCTGGTTCGTCGAGTCTGCCTCGGCGCAGATCCGCATGCCTCGCGGTGAACGTCAGATGGTGCGCAAGGGGTTGTTCCAGCAGGTCGATTCGCTGCAACAACGAGCCGATTCGCTCGCCCTGGCCAACCTGCTGCTGCAGATCGACTCCGCCTTCGCAGCCGAATACCAAAGCGACTCGATCGCCCTCAATGCCCTGCGTACGGACGAGGGTGGCGAGTTGGATTCGCTGGCTGCCGTCCAATTCCTGACCGGTGGCATTCAGGCCGACACGACCCGATCGCTCTTCCACGAAGGGTGGTTCATGAGCGACTCGATGGGACTCTCGAAGGTCTGCTGGATGTCGGCTGTCGTGCCCGGCTACGGACAGATCTACAACAAACAGTATTGGAAACTGCCGATCCTCTACGGTACACTCTTCGGTGGCTTGGCCCTCTACATCAACGAGAACAAGACCTACAAGCCGCTCAAGGAGACCTACGATGCCATGACCGACATCAGCATGGAGCGTACGCCCGAGTTGGATGCCCTGCAGACCAAGATGATCCGCAGCAACACCAAGCGACAGATCTACCTCGGTGTGACGATCGCCTCCTACATCTACTTCATCGGCGATGCGGCGGTCAATTATGCCACGAACGACGTTTCGGATGTCAAGAAGGCGACCACGCTGGCCTGCATCTGCCCGGGTGCGGGTCAGATCTACAACCAGAGCTATTGGAAGGTGCCCTTTGTCATCGGTGGTTTTGCCACGTTGGGCTACTGTATCGACTGGAACAACCGTGGCTACCAACGTTTTAAGAAGGCTTACAAACTCTTGGCCGAATACGAAGCCAACCCCGAGGCCTTTCCCAACGGCCCCACGGACGAGTTCCGAGGACGCTACTCGGCCACCTTCATCCGCAACCTGCGCAACAACTATCGACGCAACCGCGACTTGTGTATCATCCTGACCGGAGCGATGTACGTCCTGCAGATCGTCGATGCCCACGTCGATGCCCATTTGAAGGATTACGACATCTCGGACGACCTGTCGATGAATATCGAGCCGATGGTCGATTACACGTACCTGCCCACCGAGGGCAACCATCGTCCGGTGGTCGGCTTCAACATGAGCATCAATTTTTAAGTTTACCCAACATTTTACACCCTTTTAAGACCCGATTTTTCCGCTTTTGAAGATGAAAAAACCGCTCCTTATATTGCTGCTACTCTCGCTCGCCTTCGAGGCCACGTCGGCCGATATCTTCGGCAAACGCAAGAATAAAAAACGCAAGAAGGCCAAGACCGAGCAGGTGGACAGCTCGACCCTTGTACAGCCGGCCCCCGAGGCCCAACCCCGCAAAAAGAAGCAGGCAGAGGCACAATCGGCCGCACCCGCAGTGACGGATCTGACCCTGAAGCTGACGGCCGAAGAGGCCGATTCGCTGGTGGCTGCCTGGTATGAATACTGCCAGACGGTCAAATATGACGACTATTTCAACCGCATTATCCAGGCCGAGGAGGTCACCATCACCGGCACCGACGAGGCTGCTTGGGCCCAGAAAGATGCCCTCTACAAGCAGCGTCTGCAGGATTTGGTCTCGCCCATTCCGCTGGCCTACAACCGCCAGGTGCGCGACCGCATCACGGGCTATGTCGAGAAGTGGCCATCGACGACGAGCCGCATCATCGGGCTTTCACAACTCTACTTCCCGATGATCGAGGAGGAGCTGCTGCGCAACGACCTACCGATCGAACTTCGTGCCCTGCCGATCATCGAGTCGGCCATGCAGACCGGAGCCGTTTCGCGAGCTGCAGCCGTCGGTTTGTGGCAATTCATCGCCTCGACGGGTAAGAGCTACGGCCTGGAGATCAACTCGCTGGTCGATGAGCGTCGTGACCCACTGCGTTCGACCGAAGCCGCCTGCCGATTCCTGAAGGATCTCTATCGCATCTATGGCGATTGGACCTTGGTCATTGCCGCCTACAACTGCGGCCCGGGCAATGTAAACAAGGCGTTGGCCCGTTCGGGTGGTAAGACCTTCTGGCAGATCTACGACTACCTGCCCCATGAGACCCGAGGCTATGTGCCGGCCTTTATCGCCGCCACCTATGCCTTCAACTACCACCGTCAGCACGGCATCGAGCCGACGCCCAGCCCCATTCCGTTGGCGTTGGACACGATCAAGGTGCACCGCATCACCCATTTCGAGCAGATCGCATCGACCATTGATGTGAAGGTCGAGACCCTGCGCCAACTCAACCCGCAATACCGTCTCGACATCATCCCCGCCTCGACCAAGCCCTACACGCTGGTATTACCCCAGCGCAACGTGGCGCAATACATCGAGCACGAGGAGGCCATCATGGCCAAAGATTCGCTCTACCTGAAGGAGTATCTGAACCCGACCAACCTGGACAAGAAACGCCAAGAGCAGTCGGTGATCATCTATCGCGTCAAGCGCGGTGATACGCTGGGTGGCATTGCCCGTCGTCACGGTGTGACCGTCAAACAACTCATGCGCTGGAACGGCATCAAGAATGCTGCCCGCATCCGCGAGGGTCAGCGTCTCCGCATCGAAAAATAGGTATGTATAACGACCACGATACGATCATCGCCCCCGCAACTGCTGTCGGGGGCGCATTGGTTCTCATCCGCCTCTCGGGAGCCGACGCCATCGCGTTGGCCGACCGCCTCTTCCACGGCAAAAAGCCCCTCACGGAGGCCGCCGGTCACACGGCCCATTTCGGCACGATCCAAGAGGGTGAACGGGTGGTCGATGAGGTCCTTGCCACCGTATTCCGAGCCCCCCACTCCTATACGGGCGAGCCTACGGTCGAATTCTCCTGCCACGGCTCCTCCTATATCCTCTCCGAGGTGTTGCGCCTGGCCCTTGCAGCCGGTGCCCGCATGGCCGAGCCGGGTGAGTTTACCCGTCGTGCCTACCTCAACGGACGGCTCGACCTGGCCCAAGCCGAGGCCGTAGCCGACCTGATCGCCTCCTCTTCGCGTGCCGCCCACACCCTGGCTACGCGGCAGATGCGTGGCGGATACTCCTCGGCGCTCGATCACCTGCGCGAGGAGTTGCTGCGGCTGACCGCCTTGATCGAATTGGAACTGGATTTTTCGGAGGAGGATGTCGAATTTGCCGATCGCGGGGAGTTGCGTCGAACCATGGAGGCTATTGCACAGCGGCTCACACGCCTTTGTGCCTCATTCTCGCTCGGCAATGCCCTGAAGGAGGGTATTCCGGTTGCGATTGTCGGTGCCCCGAATGTCGGGAAATCGACCCTGCTGAACCAACTCTTGCAGGAGGATCGCGCCATGGTCTCGGAGATTGCCGGCACGACCCGCGATGTGATCGAAGAGCAACTGCTCATCGACGGCGTGCGTTTCCGCCTGCTCGATACGGCCGGCATTCGCACGACAGGCGATCGGTTGGAGCAGATGGGCATCGACCGCACCCACCAATCGATCGACCGCGCTGCGATCATCATTCGGCTGATTGATGCTGCGCAATGGCTCACGGAGGGTGTACCCGCACCCGATTTCACGCTGCGCCAGGATCAGCAACTCGTGACCGTGATCAATAAGATGGATACCCTCTCGGCGACCGATACACCCCCGCTCGCCCAGGGATTGATTCCCCTCTCGGCACGTGACGGAGTAGGCATTGATCAGCTCAAAGAGCGACTGCGCAGCCTGATTGCCACCGACCGTCTGGAGCAGGAGGAGGTGGTGGTCTCTTCGGCCCGCCATTACGAGGCCTTGGGGAAGGCACAGCAGGCCCTGCAAGCGGCCTTGCGCGGCCTCGACGAGGGACTTCCGACCGATCTGTTGAGCGAGGAGATCCGCGCCGTCATCGACGCCCTCGGCACGATCACCGGCCGTGGCACCATCCTCCCCGACGAGGTCCTCGGCCACCTCTTCAGCCACTTCTGCATCGGGAAGTAATTTTTGCACACTAACGCCTACTAACAGACGCTACGTCTGAATTACAAATACCTCATTACGACGGCTCCGGCCGTCTTTTTTTTTGTTTGTAGATTATGATTATAGCAAAATTTTTCATATCTTTATGACAAATTATTGCGAATAAATTTATGGACTTATATAATAGATTAGAATTAGGAGATATCCGCAATGTTAACGAAAAAGAACAAGAGAAATATTTCTACACACCTATTTATCAGATACTACCTTTTAAATATGCGGTATCAATATTACAAAACAACGAGCTTAGGTTTAATAATGTTTTTAAGTATTGGGAAGATCCGTATGAATTATTCCTTTTTAAACAAAATATTTTTATAGAAGGAATCCCTTTTCATATAAATGATTACGATAAAAAACTATATGGTCAATGCTGGAGCCTAAATAAAGATACGGACGCTATGTGGCGCATATACTCTCCAAATCAAAAAGGAGTACGCATAAAAACCACCATTGGTAAAATGATTCAAGTATTGGATCAAACAAGAGGTATGATCTGGACTGCCCCTGCATTTGGATTAGTTCAATATGTAGATATAAAATTTATTGAAAAATATTTACGCAAAATAGAGAAAGGCGGTTCGGGCAAGTTTTTTGAAATGATGTCAGATTCTTTATTCTACAAAAGAAAACAGTTCTCTCATGAAAAAGAAGTAAGATTTATTATTCAAACAGAAGGTGTAGACAAAGTTCAATACAAAGATGGAGATTACCTAAATTTAAAAATAAACCCAACAGAATTGATTGATGAAATTTCGCTTGATCCAAGGTTAGATACTAATGATGTAGCACATCTAACATCTGAGCTACGAGTCTTAAATAGCCATATTCCAATATCTCAATCTGATTTATACAAATTTAACCCCTTGCATATGGATCTTATTCATACACCTATGCGTGTTGAAAATGCATTGGAAAAATATTATAACCGCTCAACTGACCTACAACACTTAACTTTGAAAATCTAAGCCAATTTCCTTACAGTTTCTACATCGGCAAGTAACTAACACCCTCTAACAGACGCTACGTCTGAATTACAAATACCTCATTACGACGGCTCCGGCCGTCTTTTTTTTGCCTCTATATTATGACTATAGCAAAATTTTTCATATCTTTATGACAGATAATTGCGAATACAAATAACATTAAATATTATGGGCAAAACAGTAACCACATACTTAATCGATGGCAATCCGAAAGGGACGCAATATGCATTTATCAGCAATAAGATTTGTCAAATGTTTGTTGTGCCACGCTCAAATCTTGTATACCTGAATACGCAAGAAAAGTTACAGAAGCCTGCATTTTACATTTTATTGGGTGAGAATGAGGCAACTAAACCACAAGCATACATCGGTGAGACCGAGAACTTCCGTGAGCGAGTAAAAGATCATGATAACAAAAAATCATTTTGGCAAAAGGCTCTTATATTTGTGTCAAAAGATGCTGATATGACCAAAGCTGATGTGCAGTATTTGGAGTATAAGGCTATCGCTGAGGCAAAGAAGGCAAATGCCTTTGTACTGAGCGACAATAAGCAGACTCCCAAGGCGCCAAACTTGCCCGAATATCAACAAGACTCAATGGATGAGTTTTTTGAAGATGTCAAATTCTTAGCATCGTTCATTGGGTGTAATATCTTCGAGGTATCACAGCCAAAAACCGAACAAATCTTCTATGCTAAAGGCCGTGGTTGTGAAGCAAAAGGCTTTTACAATTCTAATGGTTTTACGGTATTGAAAGGTAGCGTTATTGCAAAAGAAATGGCTCCATCGTTTAATTGGAAAGATAAACGAAAGAGTATGCTACAAGACTATACTACGACAGAAGGGGACAAGTTAACGATGTCTTCTGACAAGACATTCTCAAGTGTAAGTACTGCAGCGAGTTTTTGTTTAGGAAGATCGGCAAATGGATGGACGGAGTGGAAAGATAAAGAGGGCAACACTTTAGATTCAGTTTACAGAAAACAATTGGAGTAACAGTATGACCAAAATATCCATTCGATTTTATAATGACCGTGAGGTGCGAGCTGTTTGGGATGAAGAAAAATCCAAGTGGTGGTTCTCTGTGCTTGATATCGTCGGGGTGCTGAACGACCAAGACGACTACCAGAAAAACCGCAATTACTGGAAATATCTCAAAACAAAACTCAAAGGTGAGAATAGCGAAGTGGTTAGTGGCACTAACCAGTTGAAATTACTTGCGCCCGATGGCAAACGACGACTCGCTGATGTCCTCGACTACGATGGCGTTCTGCTTCTCGCAAAGAGTTTTCCCAACGCCCGTGCGATGCGGTTTGTCGAGTGGTTTGCCAATAGTGACGAGACTATTGACGGCAAAAGTAAGTCGAAGGCATACGCCCTCTTTGAGAGCAGTCTAATCGACAACATCGAGGTCGGCACGGTCAAAGGCTTGCAACAGATCCACGCCTACCTGTTTGGCGGTTTGTATGACTTTGCCGGTCAGATTCGCACGGTGAATATCGCGAAGGGCGGCTTTCAGTTTGCGATGGTGCAGTTCCTTCCGCAGACACTCGCAACAATCGAGCAGATGCCCGAAACGAAATTCGAGGAGATTGCCGACAAATATGTCGAGATGAACATCGCCCATCCGTTCCGTGAGGGTAATGGTCGTACGACTCGTATTTGGCTCGATCTGATGCTCAAAAAGCAGTTGCAGAAATGCGTTGATTGGAGTAAGATTGACAAGAACGATTACTTGAATGCGATGCAAAAGAGTGTTGCTGACTCGTCGGAT
The DNA here is from genome assembly GCA_017437045.1 of Alistipes sp. Classification (GTDB taxonomy): domain Bacteria; phylum Bacteroidota; class Bacteroidia; order Bacteroidales; family Rikenellaceae; genus Alistipes. The sequence goes on along the minus strand of JAFSBY010000029.1, from coordinate 126,077 downwards.
ATCAAGCGACTTTTGCAATCGGCTTTGACCGACAAGATCAACGACCGCGAAACCTTTATGAAGGGTATCGACTACTCGTACTATTACGAACAAGAGGAGTAACAAAAATTGCAAAGAGCCCAAATGGCACTTTGAAAAGCTATCTACACGATTCCAAATAGAGAGTAAACATACACCCCGACAAGCAATAACATCATGCTTTGGGGCGCCATGATTTATCCATTGCATGCAAATTCACTAATAACAAATTCACGCACAAATTTGGAAAATTCGTGGGGGGGGGTAAATTTGTAGCAGAAATCTAAAACGTAACGATTATGAATATCAAAAATTATCTTATCGTAGCAACGGTTTTGTTGGCTGCTGCTTGTACCAACTCCACAGCAAAGAACGAGCATACAGCGGAGAAACAGCCTATACCAGCGGGTGCTGTCGAGATGCAGTATAACAAACACCTCTACTTTCAGGTGATGCTCCGTGACTCGATCCCTGCAAGGATGATTTTCGATACAGGAAGTAACAACCTACTTATAGACTCAACATTCTATGCCTCGACCTTTGGCGAGGGAAAGAACCTGCGTAGGGCTATGTTAGGCGGTGCAGGTGATGGTTATGAACTGACTACTCTGGATGCGAGCGGTTGGCGTTATAGCGTCGGTGAAGAGTCGTATACAGAGTCGATGGCTATCGTTATGAATCTTCGCAAGATTCTTGGCGATGGTGTAGATGGTCTCTTTGGCACACCATTTATGCAGGGCAAGCGTGTGGAGTTTAACTACGCGGATGGATATATGCGTTTTCTTGCGGAGGACGAGAAGATTGGCGAGGATTTCACCGCCATACAGTGCAAGAGGCTTGATAATATAGAGCGCATCATCATTCCGCTTTCCGTTATTTTCAACGATGGTTATACGCTTGATGGCAACTTCCTAATGGATACAGGTATGCCCAATGAGTTGTCGCTTAATAGTGCTACGGCCAATCGACTGAAAACCGAAGGACACCTTGCAAATGCTCGTCGCATGAGATATGAGGTGGGTGGCATTGGCGGCTCACGCGTGGATAACTATCTCAACACCAAGCAAATCAGCATAGGCGGTAAGTCGATAAACGACATTCGCATCACCTACTCCGAAAATGAGCAGGGATCCTTGGCAGATAGTCGCTATGATGGTCTGGTAGGCAATGCACTCTTTGCGCGATTCGATGTGATTTTCGATTTCGTAAATTGGGTAATCTACCTCCGTCCAAACCAAAATTTCGACAAGCCACAGCCCAATAATTTCGGTATAGGTTTCACACCAAACGGCGACCATTGGACGGTAAATGCGCTGTTGGAGGGTGGCAATGCCGAGCGTGCAGGTCTGCGCCAAGGCGACCGCATAGAGACGATAAACGGCATCAAAGCAACTGATGATCAGTCGAGTCTATACCCGCTGCCTGATCAATTAACATTGAGTGTTCAGCGTGATAATACGCTTGTTGAGATCGTGGTTAACAAGGAATAGCGTGGCGGTGCATGGAATGGTTTAGCACTATTCCGAAGATTGCCCCGGATGGGACATACTTTAGGTATTTCCCATTCAGAACAAGCAAAAAGGGACAAACCACGCCTCCAAAGCGAAATGAATTTTTGATTTTAGAGGTGCAGATTTTGGCATGAACGAAGGTTGCCCCGGATGGGACATACTTTAGGTATTTCCCATTCGGGGCAAGCAAGGAAGGACAAAATATGCCCTATAAAATCGAAAATTAGCGGGTGAAGCGATAATACGTCCCCAAGGGCAATTCCTTTCCGGCTCGATCGGTGAAGGTCAGCTCCCCGTATTGCTCGGTTTGGGGGATGCCAAAGGCTTGACGCACTGCGGTGCGTGCCAAGGTCGAGGATAGACCCATGGAGTAGAGATTCAAGACCAAGAAGCTCGCTTGAGGCTCCAAAAGCTCGGCACAGCAGGCCAGCATCTGCCCGATATGCTCCTCGAGAATCCATTTCTCGCCATTGGCTCCGCGACCATAGGCGGGAGGATCGAGAATGATGCCATCGTAGCGGTTGCCACGACGCACCTCACGTTGTACAAATTTCAAGGCATCTTCGACCATCCAGCGCACCCCGTCCAAGCCGCTATGCTCCATGTTTTCACGTGCCCAGGAGACCACCTGCTTGACCGAATCGACATGCGTCACCGTTGCCCCCGCAGCACGAGCTGCCAACGTAGCTCCGCCCGTATAGGCAAACAGATTCAGCACACGCACAGGGCGCATCTTGCCGATTTTCAAACAATTATCATAGATAAAGTTCCAATTGGCAGCCTGCTCGGGAAAGATGCCCACGTGTTTGAAAGAGGTGAGAGCCAGGCGCATCGTCAGGTGCATATCGGCATAGCCATACTGCACCGTCCAACGATCGGGCATCTTCGCCTTGAGTTGCCACTCCCCGCGCTCCTCACTCCGTGCATCGCGCAGAAACGAAGCATCGGCCAATCGCCGCCACTCCTCCTCGGTGAGGCTCTTGCGCCAGATGGCCTGCGGCTCGGGGCGACGTGTCACGAAACGGCCAAAGCGTTCCAGCTTCTCAAAATCGCCGGTGTCAATCAATTCATAGTCCCGAAAATCGGGGGTCAGTTGCTCTTGCATACAGATTTATTTGGTTGCGTCTATCAAAGACATTTCACAACGTTTACAATCGAACTCCAGGCGGTAGCGATGCGGCCCGGACTCCAGATACAGCTCTCCCTTGATGCGCGGATTTTGCTTCAGGCACTGCCCGATCTCCCGACGTAGGCAATAGGCCGACCGCATCACACAAGCCCCAAAGGTGGTCGGAGCCAACTCCAACGGCTCGACAATGCGCTCCACACCATGATCGCGATAGAAGGCGGCCGCCTTCGTATTGGTCACGCTCTCCTCGGCCGTGACCGTGGTCGAAAGGTAAGGCAGCCCCACCTCCTCCGCTGCCGGACGCCCTTTGGGATGTTCTTGCAGCAAGGCCTGCTCCAGCCGTTGCAGCCCCTCGCGACGCAGATCGGCCACGAGCGATGCCGGCAGGAACCAGGCAGCCCCCTCGACCTCGATCTGCTCCATGCGGAAGATCGTATCGCCCGAACGCATCAACTGACGACGTATGGCCTCCTCATTGCGCATCGGATTTTGGGCCACATCAAAGGGTTGGCAATGCTCAACTACGACCGAAACGCCCTGCTCGGCAGTCAGGGTCAAGCGCACGCACGCCTCCGAGGCGACGAGTTGAGCCTCCACGGCCAACGTACGACGCATACGGCTGGCGGCGAGCTGCTTATGGAATTGGTGGTCGTAGTTGCGATAGAGCGGTGTTCCGGGAGCCACACGCACCGGATGGTTCGGTCGTACCCAATCGCCCTCCACGGCATTGATATTGGTACCGATCAGCCCCTCGGGGGTGATCAGGCAGATGCCGTCACCGGCCACGAGTGGGGCTTTGCTCTGCACCCGATAGCCGCGCGAGGTAGCTTGCACCACTTCGCCCAATCGCTCACCCACGGCTTTGGGGGTATCGAACGAGGCTACGCCCGCCTTCAAACCATCGAAAAACCAGGTCGATTCGCCACGCGTAAAGCTCTTCGAGGGGTTGGGGACAAAATCGGGAATGCTCGCCCCGAACGAAGCGCGCACCAGCTGGGGACGTGCGGCCAACTCCCGATCCAACACGCGGCGGTAATAGCTCACCACATTGCGGATATAGCCCACATCCTTCAAGCGGCCCTCGATCTTAAACGACGTAACGCCGGCATCGAGCAGCTCGCCCAGGCGTTGCGAAAGGTTCAGATCGCGCACCGAGAGCAGATGTTTGTCGGCTAAATAGACCTTACCGCGTCCATCGGTCAGATTCCACCGTTGGCGACACGGCTGGCTGCATGCCCCGCGATTGCCACTGCGCGAGGAGAGCGAACGCGACAGATAGCAGCGACCGCTATAACCCACACAGATGGCCCCATGCACAAAACACTCCACCTCGGCCTCCGTGGCGGCACAAATCGCCCGAATCTGCTCGAGCGAGAGGGCCCGTTCGAGAATCACCCGACGGAAACCGGCACGCCCCAAAAAGGCAGCCATCTCGGGCGTTCGGATCTGCACCTGGGTCGAGGCGTGCAACTCACACGCGAGGCCCATGCGCTGAAAGGCCATATCCTGCACGATCAGGGCATCGACACCGGCCGCCAGCAGGGCCCGTGCATCGCTCTCGGCATCGGCGAGCTCCTCCTCCCAGAGCAGGGTGTTGAGCGTGGCATAGACCCGCACACCAAACCGATGCGCATAGGCCACCACCCGCTCGACCTCTTCGAGTGAGTTGGTAGCTCCCTGCCGTGCTCCGAAGCGGGCTCCGCCCATGTAGATGGCGTCGGCGCCCGCATCGACGGCCACAGTAGCCGAAAGATAGTCCTTGGCCGGAGCCAGGAGTTCGATGCGTTTCATGACTTTGGTGCGATAATTTTTCACAAAAATAATCATTTTTGCGAATTGTTTTGTAATTTTGTGGTTTGTAAACCGAAAACCGAACAAAAACAACAGATAAAGATGCTTACAATCAAGCAAATCCGCGATGACAAAGAGTTGGCCGCCAAGAAATTGGCCAAGAAAGGGGTCGATGCAGCCCCCGTCATCGAGAAGATCATCACGCTCGACGATCGTCGTCGTGCCATTCAGGTTGAGTTAGACAACACGCTCGCTGCCCAGAACAAGGCTGCCAAGGAGATCGGCATGCTGATGGGCCAAGGTCGCCGCGAGGAGGCCGAGGAGCGCAAACGCTTCGTGGGCGATCTGAAGCAGAAGTCGAACGAGCTGCAAATGGAGTCGAAATGTGTACAGGAGGAGCTCAATGCTACGATCGTATCGTTGCCGAACTTCCCGGCTGACATCGTACCCGAGGGTCGCACGGCCGAGGACAACGTCGTCGTCAAGATTGACGAGAACTACTCGACGCTGCCCGAGAACCCGCTGCCGCACTGGGAGCTGGCTGCCAAATACGACATCATCGACTTCGACCTGGGCGTTAAGCTCACCGGTGCCGGATTCCCGGTCTACAAAGGCAAGGGTGCCCGTCTGCAGCGCGCGCTGATCAACTACTTCCTCGACTGCAACACGGCAGCCGGCTATCAGGAGGTAGAGCCCCCCGTATTGGTCAATGAGGCCTCGGGCTTCGGCACGGGTCAGCTGCCCGACAAGGAGGGTCAGATGTACCACGCTACGCTCGATAACTTCTACCTCGTACCGACGGCCGAGGTGCCCGTGACGAACATCTTCCGCGATGTGATTCTCGAGGGTGCCGAGCTGCCCGTCAAGATGACGGCCTACACCCCCTGCTTCCGCCGCGAGGCCGGATCGTATGGTAAGGATGTGCGCGGTCTGAACCGTCTGCACCAGTTCGACAAGGTGGAGATCGTCCAGGTGGCCCACCCCGACCACTCGTATGAGGCTTTGGACGGCATGGTGGCACACGTCGAGTCGATCGTCAAATCGCTCGGTCTGCCCTACCGCATTCTGCGTCTGTGTGGTGGCGACATGTCGTTCACCTCGGCCTTGACCTACGATTTCGAGGTCTATTCGGAGGCTCAAAAGCGTTGGTTGGAGGTTTCGTCGGTCTCGAACTTCGAGTCGTTCCAGGCCAACCGTCTCAAATTGCGCTACCGCGATGCCGACAAAAAGACACAATTGGCACACACCTTGAATGGTTCGTCGTTGGCACTGCCTCGCATTGTGGCTGCCCTGCTCGAAAACAACCAGACCGAGGAGGGAATTCGCATCCCCGAGGTGTTAATTCCTTACACAGGATTTGATATTATCAAATAAAAGCGTATATTTGCATACACAAACACACAAACAATTCACTTAAAAACTGAAAACTATGGCTTACAAAATTACCGACTCGTGCGTTGCTTGCGGTACCTGTATTGGCGAGTGCCCCGTAGAGGCTATCTCGGCAGGCGACATTTATGTAATCGACCCCGATAAGTGCATGGACTGCGGTACCTGCGCAGGCGTTTGCCCCACGGAGGCTATCGTCCCGGGCGAGTAAGTAATCGCTACACGCAACAAGCGAGGCTGTTCCCAGAAGGAGCAGCCTCGCTTTTGTTATATCTCTTTTAAGTGCAAGCAAGCAACAAGCTGATTTTCAAAAATTAAAATAGGTATATTTCATATACCTATCTCAACAAACCCCATAAAATAATTACAAATTTAGTTGCATAACTAATTTGTTAGTTATATATTTGCCATACAATCAAACAACAAACCTGTTTGCACATGGAAGCAAAACACACAAACCGTCCACAAGAGCTGACGCGGGCCGAATTGGAGATCATGCAACTATTTTGGCAAATTGAACGTGGCGTTATCCACGATCTGATGGAGTGCATGGAGGAGCCAAAACCCGCCTACAACACCGTATCGACCATTGTCCGCATCCTCGAAAAGAAGGGATTCGTGGGGCACAAAGCCTATGGCAAGACCTACGAATACTACCCGCTGGTGAGCAAAGAGGAGTACACGAATCGGTATATGCAGGGGGTACTGCACAACTTCTTCGACGGGTCGGTCAGTCGGTTGGTCTCGTTCTTCTCAGCCCATCAATCCATCTCAACCAAAGAGGTGGACGAGATCATGCACCTGCTGAATAACCACAAGCAATAACACATCCGGCCATGAAGAGCTTCATCGCCTATTCGACCGAGATGCTCGTTTGCAGCGGGCTTTTCCTCCTCTTTTATCGGCTATTGTTCGCAAAACGTGTGCATGAGACGCTTTGCCGATATTATTTGGTAGGAGCCATGGTGCTGGCAACGCTTATTCCCTGCCTGCAACTACCACTCTATCCGGCCGAGACCATCCACGAACTGCCGGCCATGGTGGAGGGTGAGTCCGTCAAATGGATCGAAGCTACCCCACCGCAGGAGGCGCTCCGACCATCTACGCCCTCTTTTGCGTGGAGCTGGTTTTCGGGATGCCTTTACGGGGCGGTATCTTTGGTTGCTTTGGGGTTGATGCTATGGCGTATCCACACCATTTTCCGCCTGCGACGCAAGGCCGTACTGACACATACGGCAACATACACCCTTGCCGAAAGTGAGGCCGTCAAAGCCCCCTTCTCCTTTTGGCGAACAATCTATATAGGCAACTACTATACCCCACTCGAACGCATGCTGATCATCAGCCACGAGCGTGCACACATCCGTCGTCGCCATACGCTCGATCGACTGATCTTGGAAGGGTTACGTATCCTCTTTTGGTTCAACCCCTTTTTCTGGTTGGCCGAGCGATGGCTGATCGAAGTGCAGGAGTGGCAAGCCGATCGGGACACACTCAATGAGGGCTATGATGTCAGAACCTATCAAATAACCATATTCAAACAACTCTTTGGTTATAATCCGGATATAACCTGCGGGTTGAGTAATTCATTCACAAAAAACCGTTTTATTATGATGACTCAACAACGACACGGACGACATCCGCTGCTGCGTATCGTCGCAGCCATTCCTCTTGTAGCCGGTATGATTTTGGCCTTCGGTGCCACGACCGCCAAACCTACCCTCGATGAGCAACCGACATCGCCGCTACACATTACCCCCGAAACCAAACTTGTCATGAACGGCAAGGAGTACACTCCGCAACAATTGCGCGAATTAAACACCGCCAAATTACACCTACAACCCGGCAAGATTCTCTTCAATGGGCGCGAGGTCTCCCCGGAGGAGTTAGTCAAAGCGATTGCCACCTATCGGGCAGGATTGGACGACCCAAGCAAGGCTACCATCCGCATCTCGGCCGATGACAACACCCCCGTAGGGCAGTTACAAGATTGCAAAGTGTTGATACGCGAAGCGGGCGTACTGCGCCTGCAATACGAAGGGGGCATGGGAATTGGTGCTCAACTACTTCCCCCACCCCAATCGACAGAATCCGGCAAGGTATCCCTCAAGGAGCCTACTCACCAACACGTCGCTGCGCGCAACCTGTATCTGATTCGCATGAACCGAAACGGGATGTTGCTCTGTGGCAGTCGTGGCAGCGAGCAGCAGATACCGCACTTTGAAGCAGTGGCCAACGCGGTCAAGCAGTTCATAGCCAACTCCGAAAATCGTGCAGATCTCTCCGAACATCAGGAGCAGACCTTCACCCTTGCGGACGGTCGCACCTTCACGCTACCCGTCAGCAAAGGCATGATCTCCATCGAGATCTCGCGGGAGAGCTCAGCAACACACTATTTCACCCTGATGCGCTCCATTTCGCGCGCCTATGCGGAGTTGCGCAACGAGGCGGCACACCAACTTTTCGATCGTCCGATGCACACTCTGCCCCAAGAGGAGCAGCAATTACTTCACCGAGCCATCCCCATTCGTTTCGGTGAACAGATGGTCCAAGTGCGATAGTGCTACGCCTCTACATACGATAAGGGGTTGTCTCAACCATGTTTGTTGGACAACCCCTTTTGGTTTGATATTAGATCAAAGTGCGTAAAAGACCGCTCCCCTTTTAGTTGCGAGCAGCCAGGAAGGCTTCGGCCTTGGCCAGATCCTCGGGCGTGTCGATGCCGATGGTCTCCATCTCGGTGATGCCTACACCGATTTTATAACCATGCTCCAACCAACGCAACTGCTCGAGCGACTCGGCCAGCTCCAGGGTCGATTGTGACAGAGCCGTCACGGCCTGCAAGACCTCCGTACGGAAGGCATAGATGCCGATATGCTTATAGAAGGTGTGCTGTTTGAGCCACTCCTCGCGCGGTACATTGCGCAGATAGGGGATCACCGAGCGGGAGAAGTAGAGGGCCTGTCCGGCCTGATCGACCACCACCTTCGGAGAATTGGGATTCTCCAACGCGGCCAGACCATCCTCCGCCGTAAAGGGTTTCACCAGCGTAGCGATATCGGTCTCGGGACGCTCAAAGCAGCTCTTCAAGGCCAGCAACTGGGCCGGCTGGATAAAGGGCTCGTCGCCCTGGACATTGATCACCACATCGTACTGTCCGCCTTGCTTGCAATAGGCCTCCCAGCAGCGATCCGTGCCGCTACGATGCTCCGTAGAGGTCATCTCCACCTTGCCGCCAAAGGCGCGTACTGCCTCGTAGATGCGCTCGTCGTCGGTCGCTACGACCGCCTCATCTAACACACCGGCCACCTGCTCATAGACCCGTTGAATGACGCTTTTGCCATCCAACATGGCCAACGGTTTACCCGGAAAGCGGGTCGAGGCATATCGCGCCGGAATGATTGCTATAAATTTCATACCTTTTCTATTATAAGAGGGCGAGGGCGAGAACCTCGTCGTTGGTTCGTACATAATGGAAGGTTAGCCCCTCCAGATAATCGGCCTTGATCTCGGCAATATCCTTGCGATTATCCTCCGAGAGGATCAGCTCGGTGATACCGGCACGCTTGGCCGCCAAAATCTTCTCCTTGATACCCCCGACGGGCAGCACTCGACCGCGCAGGGAGGTCTCACCGGTCATGGCGATGCGATCCTTGATCTGACGGCCCGTGAAGGTCGAAGCAATCGAGGTAACCATCGTGATACCGGCCGACGGGCCATCCTTCGGAATAGCTCCCTCGGGCACGTGGATATTGACATCCTGCTTCTCGAACTGCTCGGGGTCGATACCCAGCTCCTGGTGGTGGGCCTTGACCCACTCGTAGGCGATCGTGGCCGACTCCTTCATCACCGTGCCCAGGTTACCCGTCAGGTTCAGATTACCCTTACCCGGCGTCAGGCACGACTCGATGTAGAGAATATCGCCACCCACCTCGGTCCAAGCCAGGCCGGTCACGACTCCCACCATGCCGCTCACCTCGTACTGCTCGTTCAAGAATTTCGGCATACCGAGAATGCGCTCCACCTCGGCGATCGTCATCGCTGCCTCGTAGCTCTCCTCGAAGGCGATCTGCTTGGCACGTGCACGCGCCAGCTTGGCCAGCATCTTATCGAGCGTACGTACACCCGCCTCACGCGTATAGCCACTGATGATCTGCTCGACCACCTCGGCCGAGAGGGTCAGTTGCTCGGGCGTCAAGCCATGCGCCTCACACTGTTTTTTAAGCAGGTGATCCAACGCAATGTGCACCTTCTCCTCTATTAGATAGCCCGGGATATTGATCATCTCCATGCGGTCGCGCAGGGCCGGAGCGATGTTCTGAATATTATTGGCCGTAGCGATGAAGAGCACCTTCGACAGATCATACTCCATGTCGATATAATTGTCATGGAAGGTGGTATTCTGCTCCGGATCGAGCACCTCGAGCAAGGCACTCGACGGGTCGCCGTGGTTCGAGACGGTCAGCTTATCCACCTCATCGAGGATGATCACCGGATTCGACGACCCGCAACGCTTGATGGTCTGGATGATGCGACCGGGCATGGCTCCGATGTAGGTGCGGCGATGTCCGCGAATCTCCGACTCATCGTGCAGACCGCCCAACGACACTCGGCCAAACTTACGCCACAGCGCTGCAGCCACCGACTTGCCAAGCGAGGTTTTACCCACTCCCGGAGGGCCATAGAGGCACAAGATGGGCGACTTCATATCCCCCTTGAGCTTCAGCACAGCCAGGTGCTCCAAGATGCGCTCCTTGACCTCCTCCAAACCGAAGTGGTCGGCATCGAGCTGTTCACGAGCCGATGCGAGTTGGGGGTTATCCTCCGTCACCACGTCCCACGGCAGATCGAGCAACAACTCCAGGTAGGTGATTTGCACCGTATATTCGGCCACCGCCGGATTCATGCGCTCGAGCTTGAGCACCTCCTTCTCGAAGGTGGCAGCCACCTCTTTGGGCCACTGCTTCTTCGCGGCAGCCTCCCGCAGGCGGTCGATGTCGGCATCCGCACCTTCGCCCAACTCGTCCTGAATCGTGCGCATCTGCTGTTGCAGGTAGTAGTCACGCTGCTGTTTGTCGATCTCCTGCTTGACGCGCTCTTGAATCTGATTCTTCAGCTCGGCCAACTGCTGCTCGCGAATCAAGATCTCGAGCAGCTTGCGCGAACGAGCCAACAGGCCGGGAGCCTCCAGCAGGGCCTGACGATCCTCATCCGTCAGCTCCATATTCGAGCAGATGAAGTTGATGATGCCCCGCTTCGAGTCGATATTCTTAATGGCAAAGGCCGCCTCTTTAGGCATCGAGGGCGAGATATTGATGATCGACAGCGCCGTCTCGCGGATCGAATCGACCAACGCATCGAACTCGATATTACTCGGCTCGGGCGAAGTATCGCGCAAGGCACTCACGGTCGCCTTCAGATAGGGCGTCGTAGCTACATATTCATGCACCTCGATCTTCTGCAAGCCATTGAGAATGACCGTCAGATTGCCATTCGGCATCTCCAAGATCTTGATGATGCGGGCCGCCGTACCCACCTTGTACATATCGTTGGGCATCGGGTCGTCCACCTCGCTCTCGCGCTGCAATACAGCACCCAGCATACCACCCTCCTGATTGACGGCACGCACCAGCATGATGCTCTTCTCGCGCCCCACCGTAATCGGCGTAATGGCACCCGGGAAGAGCACCGACGAGCGAAGCGTCAGGATGGGCAATACCTCGGGTATCACCTCCTCCTCGCTGGGCTCGTCATCGCCCGAAACGATCGGGATCACCCGGTGGTGGCCATCCATCAATTCGGCCGCCAACTTGGCATCCTCGATCTCCATAGTCTCTATCTTTATCTTTTTACTCATAGGTTTCGCAATCGTTAATTTGGTGCAAAGGTAACGATTTTTCGTGGAAGAATAGGCTTTTCCCTACAAAAATAGTACATTTGCACCTCAACCGAGAAGAGAAGGAGCCATGACACTCATTTTACCGAAGCACTACTGCAACCCAATTCCCGACCTCGAAGGCACCGAACGTGCCATCAAACAGGTCAAAGAGATGTTCCAAAACAACCTTTCGGCACAGCTCGCCCTGCTGCGCGTCACCGCCCCGTTGGCGGTCTTGAGCCACAGCGGTCTGAACGACGATCTGAATGGCACCGAGCGGGCCGTATCCTTTGCCGTCAAAGGGGTGGGTGGCGCTTCGGCCGAGGTGGTGCACTCGTTGGCCAAATGGAAGCGTTGGCGACTCGCCACCATGCAGACGGCTCCCGGTCGCGGCATCTACACCGACATGAACGCCCTGCGCCCCGAAGAGGAGTTGGACAACCTGCACTCGATCTATGTCGATCAGTGGGATTGGGAGCAGGTCATGCGCCCCGAGGATCGCACCGTGGCCTTTCTGAAAAAGACCGTACGACGCATCTACGAGTCGATCAAGGTGACCGAGAATAAGCTCTACACCGAGTTCCCGCAGCTCACCCCCTCGCTACCCGAAGAGATCCACTTCATCCATGCCGAGGAGCTGCTGCAACGCTACCCGAACTGCTCGCCCAAAGAGCGCGAACGGGCCATCACCCGCCAACATCGTGCCGTCTTCATCATCGGCATCGGTGCTCCCCTCTCGGACGGACAACCCCACGACCGACGCGCCGCCGACTACGACGATTGGTCCACCCCCAACGAGGAGGGTTTTGTCGGGCTCAACGGCGACCTGATGTTGTGGGATTCGGTGCTCGACGAGGCCGTGGAGATCTCCAGCATGGGCATCCGTGTCGATCCGAAGGCGTTGCAACACCAGCTTGCACTGCGCGGCGAGGAGCACAAGGCCGCGCTCCCCTTCCACCAAGCCCTGCTCAACGAGGAGTTGCCACTGACCGTCGGTGGCGGTATCGGCCAATCGCGTCTGTGCATGTACCTGCTGCGCAAAGCCCATATCGGCGAGGTGCAATCGTCGATTTGGCCCGAAGAGATGGTAAGCGTATGCCAAAAACACGGAATCATCTTGGCCTAAGCGACCACCCGAGTGTCCGAAACACCTTCACACAAGACGAATTTTGAATCTTGCATTCTAAATTTTGAATTTTAATTCGTACCTTTGCAGGTCGAACAAGAAACTAATAAACAACAACCTCATACGTTATGCAGATTGCAGACAAATACACCCCGCAGGCCCTGGAGGCCAAGTGGTATGACTATTGGATCGAGCATCGTCTCTTTCACTCGGAGCCGGATGCACGCGAACCCTATACGATTGTGATTCCGCCCCCCAATGTGACGGGTATGCTCCACATGGGCCACATGCTCAACAACACGTTGCAGGATGTGCTGGTGCGTCGCGCCCGCATGTCGGGCAAGAACGCCTGTTGGGTGCCGGGTATGGACCACGCATCGATCGCTACGGAGGCCAAAGTGGTTGCCATGCTCCACGAGCAGGGCATCGAGAAGGCCGACCTGACCCGCGAGGAGTTCCTGAAGCATGCCTGGGAGTGGAAAGAGAAGTATGGCGGAGTGATCCTCAAGCAGTTGCGTAAGTTGGGTGCTTCGTGCGACTGGGAGCGCACCTGCTTCACGATGGACGACGCCCGCACGGAGAGCGTCTTGCGTGTCTTCTGCGATCTGTACGAGAAGGGTAAGATCTATCGCGGTGTGCGCATGGTAAACTGGGATCCCTCGGCCAAAACAGCCCTTTCGGACGAGGAGGTGATCTTCAAGGAGTCACACGGCAAGCTCTACTACCTGCGTTACAAGGTGGAGGGTTCGGACGAGGCGTTGATCGTGGCTACGACGCGTCCCGAGACCATTTTGGGCGATACAGCCCTGTGCGTCAATCCGAACGACCCGCGCTACCAGCACCTCGCAGCCGATGCACGTGTCATCGTGCCGATCGTAGGCCGCTCGATTCCTATCATCCGCGACGAGTATGTCGATATCGAGTTCGGTACGGGTGCCCTGAAGGTAACGCCGGCCCACGACGTGAACGACTACATGCTGGGCGAGAAGTATGGTCTGGAGACGATCGACATCTTCAACGACGATGGCACGATCAACGATAAGGTGGGCATCTACGTCGGCATGGATCGCTTCGAGCTGCGCAAGCTCATCGAGAAAGATCTACAAGAGGCCGGTCTGTTGGAGAAGACTGAGGACTACACGAACAACGTCGGTTACTCGGAGCGCACGGGTGTAGCCATCGAGCCGAAGCTCTCGATGCAGTGGTTCCTCTCGATGGAGGAGCTGGCCAAGCCCGCCACGGCAGCCGTCTTGGAGGATGTGATCCGCTTTGTGCCCGAGAAGTATAAGAACACCTACCGCCACTGGATGGAGAACATCAAGGATTGGTGTATCTCGCGCCAGCTGTGGTGGGGTCAGCGCATTCCGGCCTACTACCTCCCGAAGGGTGGTTATGTCGTAGCCGTGACGGCCGAGGAGGCCTTGGAGGAGGCACACGCAAAGACGGGCGACGAGACGCTCACGATGGCCGATCTGCGCCAGGATGAGGATGTACTCGACACGTGGTTCTCGTCGTGGCTGTGGCCCATCTCGGTATTCGACGGCATCCGCAACCCCGAGAATGAGGAGATTCAGTACTACTACCCGACCAACGATCTGGTGACGGGTCCCGACATCATCTTCTTCTGGGTAGCCCGCATGATCATGGCCGGTTATGAGTATCGCTCGGCCGAGCCCTTCCGCAATGTCTATTTCACGGGTATCGTCCGCGATAAGATCGGCCGCAAGATGTCGAAGCAGCTGGGCAACTCGCCCGACCCGCTCGATCTGATCGAGAAATATGGTGCCGACGGTGTGCGTCTGGCCATGCTCATGTCCTCGTCGGCCGGTAACGACGTAATGTTCGACGAGGCCCTCTGCGAGCAGGGTCGCAACTTCGGTAACAAGATCTGGAATGCCTATCGTCTGGTCAATGGCTGGACGGTCGATGCCGCCCTGCCCCAAAGCGAGAACAACCGCCTGGCTATCGCCTGGTTTGAGCAGGCACTGGGTCGCACGCTGCGCGAGGTGGAGGCCGACTTCCGTCAATACCGCATCTCGGAGGCCTGCACGAAGCTCTACAAACTCTTCTGGGATGAGTTCAGTGCCCTCTATCTGGAGATCATCAAGCCGGCATTCGGTCAGCCGATCGATGCCGAGACGATGGCCGCTACCAAATCCTTCTTCGATGCGCTGATGCGCACGCTGCACCCCTTCATGCCCTTCGTCACGGAGGAGATCTGGCAGGATGTGGCTCCGCGTCAGGCCGGCGAGTCGATCTGCGTAGCTCCGATGCCGACGCCCGCAGCAGCCGAGGAGGCTGTGTTGGCACGCTTTGAGCTGGCTCACGAGATTATCTCGTCGGTGCGCAACATCCGCAACCAGAAGAACCTCCCGCAGAAGGAGCAGCTCACGTTGCGTGTGATTGTCGATGAGAACTATCCGGCCGAGTATGCCCCTGTCATCTCGAAGATGGCCAACCTGAAGGCTATCGAGCAGACCGCAGAAAAGGATGCCGCCGCAGCTGCCTTCTTAGTCAAGACGACGCAATATTTCGTGCCGCTGGAGGGTATGATCGACGCCGAGGCCGAGAAGAAGAAGCTGGCCGACGATTTGGCCTACTACGAGGGCTTCTTGAAGAGCGTCCTGGCAAAGCTCTCGAACGAGCGATTCGTACAGAATGCACCCGAGAAGGTGGTCGCCAACGAGCGCGCCAAGCAGGCCGATGCCGAGGCGAAGATTGCCGCCATCAAGGAGCAGTTGGCCGCGCTGCAGTAGAGGCAACAGGATGCAGATTACCATCTATACCGACGGTTCGTCACTTGGCAACCCGGGCCCGGGAGGGTTCGGGTGTGTCTTGTTGGCGGGTCCGCACCGCAAGGAGATCGCCCAGGGGTATCGCCTGACAACCAACAACCGCATGGAGCTCATGGCCGTATGCGTAGCCCTCGAAGCGTTGAAGTTCGAGGGATCAGAGGTCACGCTCTATTCCGACTCGAAATATGTGGTCGATGCGATCGAAAAGCGGTGGGTATTCGGCTGGGAGCGCAAAGGTTTCTCGGGGAAGAAAAACCCCGATCTGTGGATGCGCTTTCTGCGTGTCTATCGTCGCCATCAGGTTCGCTTCGTCTGGGTCAAGGGGCACGCCTCGACCGTCGAGAACAACCGTTGCGACGAGTTAGCCGTAGCGGCTGCCAATGGAGAAAATCTCCTCGAAGATGGTGGTTATCAGCCGGAATAACCGCTCAAATTTGGCAATATCGAAAGATATTGCTATTTTTGTCTGTTTTTGATAGCAACGACTCATTATGTTCAAGACCTATTTACGGCTTTTGGGCTTCGCCCGACCGATTCAGAAATACGCGATTCCCTATTTCTTCTATTCGCTCTTCTATGCCGTTTTCAACTCGCTGACCTTCGTGCTCATCGTCCCGATCATGAACACGATGTTCGATCCCGACTACACCTTTGAGCCGGTACACGAGTTGCCCCCGGTGGAGTTCAGTACCGACTACCTGACCACCTTCTTCAACTACACCTATTCGCAGATCTATCCCGAATATGACCGTCAGAAGGTGCTCATCATGCTGGCGCTGTTCACGATCTTCATCAGCTTCTTGAGCAACTTGTTCCGTTACCTGGGTGCCTGGACCGTGGAGTCGATGCGTGCTCGCACGTTGCAACGCATGCGCGACGAGATGTTCTCGCGGGTGATGGATATGCACGTCGGCTACTTCAGCGACCAGCAGAAGGGCGACATCATCTCGCGTATCACGGCCGATGTGAATGTCGTGCAGTTCTGCATCACCAACACGCTGCTCGTGGCCTTCCGCGAACCCTTCCTGATCATCGGTTACATCGCCATGATGGTGATTCTGTCGTGGGAGTTGTCGGTCTTCTCGATCCTCTTCCTGCCGTTGGTGGCCCTGATGATCGGCAGCATCGTCAAGCGTCTGCGCCACCCGGCTCGCACGAATCAGCGTCGCCTGGGCGAAATGGTCTCGGCACTCGACGAGTCGCTGGCCGGCGTGAAGGTCATTAAGAGCTACAACGCTACGAACTACGTCAAACGTAACTTCTTCGGCATCAACGAAGAGGTGGCCCGACTGACCCTCTCGATGGCTCGTCGCCAGCAGTTAGCCTCGCCCATGAGCGAATTTTTGGGTATCTCGGCCGTCGGCGTCGTGCTGGTCTTTGGCGGTGTGCTGGTGGGCAACGGTTCGCTCGATCCGGGCTCGTTTATCGCCTTCGTGGCCATCTTCTCGCAGATTACGCGTCCGGTACGTCACTTTGTCGATCAATTTGCCAACATCAACCAGGGTATTGCCGCCGGTGAGCGTATTTTCGGAATCATCGACTCGCGCCCGAAAATCGAGGATAAGCCCGATGCCAAGACCTTTGGCGGACTGAAGGATAAGATCGAATTCCGCGATGTACATTTCAGCTACGACGGTCAGCGCGAAGTGATCGACGGCGTTTCGTTTGAGATTCGTCGGGGTGAGACCGTAGCTCTGGTAGGCCCCTCGGGCGGTGGTAAATCGACCCTCTCGGAGCTTATTCCGCGCTTCTATGACCCCACGAAGGGTGAGATTCTGATCGACGGAGTGCCCCTTTCGGACTACTCGCAGCAGAGCCTGCGCGCACACATGAGCATCGTCGCCCAGGAGACCGTGCTGTTCAACGATTCGATCGAGGAGAACCTCAAAATGGGTAAGGCAGATGCCACGCACGAGGAGATCGTGGCCGCAGCGCGCATTGCCAATGCCGACGAATTTATCGAGCAGACCCCCGAGGGCTATCAAACCAATATCGGTGACCGCGGAGCGAAACTCTCGGGTGGTCAGCGTCAGCGACTCTCGATTGCCCGTGCCGTGCTGAAGAATCCCGAGATTCTGATCCTCGACGAGGCCACCTCGGCCCTCGACACCGAGAGCGAAAAGTTAGTGCAGGATGCCCTGAACAAACTGCTCAAGGGCCGTACGTCGGTCATCATTGCCCACCGTCTTTCGACCATCCAGGGTGCCGACAAGATCATCGTTGTCTCCGAGGGCAAGATTGCCGAGCAGGGCACACACGACGAGCTGATTGCACTCGGCGGCATCTATGCTCACCTGATCGAGATGCAGAGCTTTTCGTAGCGGTCGGATAAAATTCGGCTCTCAAGATCAAAATTGGCACAACCAAAGGATTGGTTGTGCTATTTTTTTCTTATCTTTGCTCCTTAAAGAGAATTACGCAAAATTTACGATATGAAATTCAACGAGTACAAAGGCTTGGATCTGGCCAAGATCGCAGACGAGGTACTGGCTCGCTGGGACGAGCAGCACACCTTCGAGAAGAGTCTCTCGACCCGCGAGGGACACCCCTCATTCGTATTCTTCGAGGGTCCCCCCTCGGCCAACGGTATGCCGGGTATTCACCACGTGATGGCACGCACGATCAAGGATGTCTTCTGCCGCTACAAGACGCAGCAGGGATTCCAGGTGCAGCGCAAAGCAGGTTGGGACACCCACGGTCTGCCCGTTGAGCTGGGTGTCGAGAAGAAACTCGGCATCACGAAGGAGGATATCGGTCGTAAAATCTCGATCGAGGAGTACAACCGTGCCTGCCGCGAGGCGGTGATGGAGTTCACGGGCGTGTGGGAGGATCTGACGCGCAAGATGGGCTACTGGGTCAATATGCAGGACCCCTACATCACCTACGACAACAAATATATCGAGACCCTGTGGTGGATGCTCAAGCAGCTCTTCGAGAAGGGTTTGCTCTATAAGGGTTACACGATTCAGCCCTACTCGCCGGCTGCCGGTACGGGCCTTTCGACCCACGAGCTGAACCAGCCCGGCTGCTACCGCGACGTGAAGGATACGACGATGGTGGCTCAATTCAAGATGGTCGATCCCAAGCCCGAGATGACGGCCTGGGGTACGCCCTATTTCATCGCTTGGACGACGACCCCCTGGACGCTGCCCTCGAATACGGCTCTTTGCGTAGGCCCGAAGATCGACTATGTAGCTGTCCAGAGCTACAACGGCTACACGGGAGAAAAGATCACGGTCGTATTGGCCAAGGCTCTGCTCTACAACCACTTCAACAAGAAGGCCGAGGGCCTCGCACTCGAAGAGTACAAGCCGGGCGACAAGCTCATCCCCTTCCGCGTGGTGGGCGAGTACAAGGGTACGGATCTCGTGGGCATGCGCTACGAGCAGCTCATCCCGTGGGTAAAGCCCGTGGAGATGATCAGCGACAAGCAGTGGCAGGTGGCCTCGGAGAAGGCCTTCCGCGTCATTCCGGGCGACTACGTGACGACCGAGGATGGTACGGGTATCGTACACATCGCCCCGACGTTTGGTGCCGACGATGCCCAGGTGGCACGTGCTGCCGGTGTACCGGCCCTCTACATGATCAACAAGCGTGGCGAGACGCGCCCGATGGTCGATCTGACGGGTAAATTCTACCTCACCGAGGAGTTGGACGAGGCCTTTGTCGAGCAGTGCATCGACACGGCTCTCTATGCCGACTATGCCGGTCGTTATGTGAAGAATGCCTACGACCCGCAGTTCAACCCCGGAGGCAAATACGACGAGCAGGCAGCCGCAGCAGCCGAGACACTCGATGTCTATATCGCCATCCGCCTGAAGGAGCAGATGAAGGCCTTCAAGATCGAGAAGCATGTCCACAACTATCCCCACTGCTGGCGTACGGACAAGCCGGTACTCTACTACCCGCTCGATTCGTGGTTCATCCGTTCGACGGCCATGAAGGAGCGCATGATGACGCTCAACGAGACGATCAAGTGGAAGCCCGAATCGACCGGTACGGGTCGCTTTGGCAAGTGGTTGGAGAATCTGAACGACTGGAACCTCTCGCGTTCGCGTTTCTGGGGTACGCCGCTGCCGATCTGGGCAACGGAGGATCGCTCGGAGGTGCGTTGCATCGGCTCGATCGAGGAGCTGATGGGCGAGATCGAGAAGTCGATCGAGGCCGGCCTGATGACCGAGAATCCCTACAAGAATTTCGTCGTGGGCGATATGTCGAAGGAGAACTACTCGACCGAGCGCATCGACCTGCACCGTCCCTACGTAGATCAGATCATACTCACCTCGTCGAAGGGTGAGCCGATGCGCCGCGAGGCAGACCTGATCGACGTATGGTTCGACTCGGGTGCTATGCCCTACGCCCAGCGTCACTATCCGTTCGAGAATCAGGAGCACTTCGGCTCGCTCTTCCCGGCCGACTTCGTGGCCGAGGGTGTCGATCAGACGCGCGGCTGGTTCTTCACGCTCCACGCATTGGCGACGATGCTCTTCGACTCGGTCGCCTTCAAGAATATCATCTCGAATGGTCTGGTTTTGGACAAGAACGGCAATAAGATGTCGAAGCGTCTGGGCAATGCCGTCGATCCGTTTGAGGTGCTGGCCGGCTATGGTGCCGATGCCACGCGTTGGTATATGATCTCCAACTCGCAGCCGTGGGACAACCTGAAGTTCGACGTGGAGGGTGTCAAGGAGGTGCGCAACAAGTTCTTCGGCACGCTCTACAACACCTACTCGTTCTTTGCCCTCTATGCCAACATCGACGGCTTCACGGGCCGTGAGGAGGAGGTACCGGTAGCCCAGCGTCCCGAGATCGACCGTTGGATCCTCTCGGAGCTCAACACGCTCATTCGTCGCGTGACGGAGTATCTCGAGGATTACGACCCGACGCCCGCAGCTCGCGCCATCCAGGAGTTTGTCGATCGCAACCTCTCGAACTGGTATGTACGCCTGAATCGCAAGCGTTTCTGGGCCGGCGAGATGACTCAGGATAAGTTGGCCGCCTACCAGACGCTCTACACCTGTCTGGAGACGATCGTGAAGCTCGCTGCTCCCTTTGCTCCCTTCATTTCGGATCGCATCTTTACGGATCTGAATGCCGTGAGTGGCCGCCATGCGGAGTGCTCGGTGCACATTGCCGACTTCCCGAAGGCGGACGAGGCATTGATCGATGCGGATTTGGAGGCCATGATGGGGATTGCACAGCAAGTGACCTCGATGACCTTGGCCCTGCGCCGCAAGGTCTCGATCAAGGTGCGTCAGCCGCTGCAGAAGATCATGATTCCGGTGCTCGATCCGGCCATGGCTCGTCATATCGAGGCGGTCAAGACGCTGGTCGAGAACGAGGTCAATGTCAAGGATATCGAGCTGTTGCACGACACAACGGGTATCATCACCAAGCATATCAAGCTCAATTTCAAATCGTTCTGCACGCGCTATGCCAAATTCTCCAAGCAGATGGCTACCTTGTTGAACGACTTTACGCAGGAGCAGATTGCCGCCATCGAGTCGGCGGCCGAGACGACGTTGGAGCTTGCCGGAGAACAGATCACGGTGACCCCGGCCGACTTCATCATCACGTCGGAGGATATGCCGGGTTGGCAGGTGGCTTCGGAGGGTACGCTGACCGTGGCGCTCGATGTCACGATCACCCCCGAGCTCAAGCGTGAGGGTGTCGCTCGCGAGTTGGTGAACCGCATCCAGAACATCCGCAAGGATGCCGATTTCAGCATCACGGATAAGATCCGTGTCGAGATCGAGCCGATTGAGGGTGTCGAGGATTCGCTGGCCACATGGGCCGACTTCATCGGACAGCAGACGTTGGCCGTCGAGGTGAAGACTGCCGCCGAGCCTGCGGGCGAGGTGGTCGTAGCGAGCGATCTGGACGAGATGCCGCTCAAGATTGCCGTTTCGCGCCTCTAAAAGGGGTGCGAGCGGCACAATATCGCGTGCCCGAATACGTTATTTTAGCGAAAAATTTGGTTATTTGCCAAAAAGTGCTTAATTTTACAAATAACCTAAAGCGAAAAAGTTATGGCAGAGGAGAGAACCCGTTACAGCGACGCTGAACTCGAGGAGTTTAAGCAGCTGATCCTGAAGAAGCTGGAGAGTGCGCGCGCCGATTACGAGCTGCTGCACGCAACCATCACGCATGCCTCGGGCAATGACATCGAAGATACGTCACCGACCTATAAGGTACTCGAAGAGGGTGCTGCGACGCTTTCCAAGGAGGAGAATGGCCGCTTGGCCATGCACCAGATGAAATTTATCCGCAACCTGGAGATGGCATTGGTGCGTATCGAGAATAAGACCTACGGCATCTGCAAGACGACCGGAAAGCTGATTCCGAAGGAGCGTCTGATGAAGGTACCCCACGCCACGGAGTGCATCGAGGCCAAGATGGCCAAGAAATAGTTCCACAAACGTAGTAGTGGCATTACATCGCAAAGGGGCTGTCCGATATACAGGACAGCCCCTTTTTCGTTGGGTGAGGGGGGGGCAACCCGCTTGTTGCTACGTGAAAACGCAACGAGGCCGCCTCAACAATCTTGTGAGACAGCCTCTTGAGATGGTGATCACGGAGCGGCTCGAACGCTCGACCGGCAGCTTAGAAGGCTGCTGCTCTATCCAACTGAGCTACGTGACCATCGCTTTTGCGGCGCAAAAATAGTAAAAATTATTGTATCCGGAAAATCTTTTCGCCTCAAACCCAACAATTCACCCCCTTACCAACGGAAATCGCCCTGCCATTCGGTGCGGTTGCCGGCTCCATCGGTAACAACCAAGACGGCACGATGCAAAATCCCCGCCGCTGGACGATCGATGTGCCACACCAAGATGCCGCGGCTCGGATAGCGATCACACGGCACCCACTCCCCGTCGATGGTCAAGACCCATTTAGCCACCCCCGAGAAGTTGTCCGCAACCTTGAAGGTGAGCTGATTCGAGGCCGCAAGATTGCTTTGAGGCGTAAAGCGGGGCTCGATGGTCGGGGGCAGCGTATCGGCGACGATAAACCAATCGCCCACCGTTCGTGTCGAGACTGAAACCGCCCCATCGGCATAGCTTCCACCGGCCAAGGCCGCCTTGCCACGCCAATTCCGCACGGCAATCATTGCCCTGTTTTGCAACGTTTGCGGAATGGGGGCGCGCAGCGTAATATGCAACGGTTTGAAGAGCGGCGTGCGCACCTCCTCGAAGAGCCGATAGGCCGGCGAAAGCACCACGACACCCGAATCCACAGGAGCCACCTCACCGGCCATGGGGCGCACATAGGTGGATTCGTAGAGCGCATCGGCCGGCAGGGTTGCCTCGAAGGTCGCACCCAGGCGATAGTGGCTCGTAAACTCCCGAAAAGCGGGTTGCGCCAACGAATCGGTCAGCGGGGCTGCAACGAATGCCTCCTCACGACCCACCACACGGAATTGGAGCGTGGAGCAATTGCCGCAATCATCCTCTATTTCAAGGGCTATAGTATGTTGTTCACCGGGCAGCGAGCGGATCAGTCCCCGCTCAATGAGCGTCGGATAGAAACGTTCGGGAGCTCCCTCGAGTTGTGCCAGACGGATCACCTCGTTGCGTGAGCTCAACTGCAAGGCGTAGCAGCTCACCGCATCGCACGTGCGCGAAAGCTCATACGGGAAACGATCCATGCGGTACTCAAAATAGGGTTTCTGATCAATCGAGGCAGTCACACGCCACACCGAGAAGGTGTTATAGACCTCGTTGCGGCGATCGGTCACCTCCACCACAAAATAACCCTTACGCCCCACCGGCAGGGGCTCTTGGCGGGTCAGGCGATAGCCTCCGTCGGCCGATTTGACCACCGCATAGCTCTCCATCGGACGGCGTCGAACAATGCCGCAATCGAGCGTGTCGATCTCGACATAGTGCAGTTTCATGAAGCGGGGTGATAGCGTATCCTTCGGGCGAATGATCCCCTCACGGACCATGTTGATGCGCTCTTGATCCTTGCCGCGTCGAATCTCATAGTGCAGGTGGGGACCCGACGACGAGCCACTGTTGCCGGCATAGCCCAACAGCTCGCCCGCCACCACCGGATAGCGCGCGGCATCGAACCACAGATCCACACTGTTGGAGCGGCGGCGGTAACGTTCGCGTTGCATGTGCGCCTCCAGATCGTCGCGGAAGCGTTGCATGTGGCCATAGACGATCGTCGTGCCATCGGGCAACGAGAGGTAGACCGCACGGCCATAGCCTCCGGCCTGCACCACGATGCGACTGATATAGCCATCGGCTGCAGCCACCAGGCGTTTACCCTCTACCCCATCGGTTTTGATGTCGATACCGGCATGAAAATGGCCCGGACGCATCTCCCCAAAGTTAGCCGCATAGAGCCGCGAGACCTCCTCGATCGGAAAACGATAGGCGGTGGTCTCCTGTGCCGCAGCAAAGGGAGCAAAGGGGGCACAAAGTAGCAGCAGCATTAAAAATCGTTGCATGAATCCTCGTCAGTTGGTAGTTGAATCTGGTCAATCGCCTCGCGCACCTGCTCAAATTCGTAACCCAGCGACAGGCCGTAGCGGAAGAGTTTATTGCGCAGTTCGTAGCCATTTTTGGCCTTCGTGGTGCGGAGCTTGCGCTGCAACTGCTCGCGCAGGCGATCGCCCATCCGATCACGATCCAGCCCCTCCAATGCCTCATTGATCAGCTCCCGCGCGATCTCTTTGCGATGCAGCACCGTACGAATCTTATAGACTCCCCAGCCGCTCAAATGGAGCTTCTCGCGCACAAACATGGCTACGTAACGTCGATCATCAATAAAACGCTCACGCACAAGCCGTTCCAAGACCTTTGCAGCCTCCCCGTCAGCAACGCCCCAACGGCGCAACAGACGTCGCGCGTCCCCCTCGCACTTCTCGGCACGGGCACACAGACGCATGAGTGCAGCGAGTGCCTGCTCGGCTGTTTTGGTGCGGGGCTTGGTCTCCGTTAGCGTTTTTTTTGGCAACATAGCATACGCGGTTTATCAAACAAATCACGACGAACCGTCACCTCCTCATAGCCCAACGCACACAAAAGCTGTTCCAGGCTGTCGGCCGCCTTGTGATAGATCTCAAAATAGAGTTTTCCGCCCGGTTTGAGCAGTTGTTGTGCCGCTTGAGCGATGGCACGGTAGAAGCGGAGCGGATCTTGATCGGGCACAAAAAGGGCTATATGCGGCTCATAATCCAGCACATTGCGGTGCATGGTCTCTCGATCCGAGTCCGGCACATAGGGCGGATTGGAGACGATCAGATCGAACGTCTCCGCCGCAAAGCGTTGCGCTAACCCCTGCAGGGCATCAGTCTCCACAAAGCGCACCGAAGCACCCAAACGGGCAGCATTTTCAGCCGCCAAAGTCAGCGCATCGGCGGAGAGGTCGATGGCTGTCACCCCAGCCTGCGGCAATTCGAGAGCCAACGAGACGGCGATCGCTCCACTGCCGGTCCCGACATCGAGCAGACGGGTGGTCTGTCGTTCGTCACGCACGATCCAATCGACCAACTCCTCGGTCTCGGGGCGGGGAATCAGTACCCGCTCATCGACCCGAAACAATCGGCCGTAAAACTCCGTCTCACCCAACAGATACTGCATCGGCCGCGCCGCACGCAGCTCCCGACACAGACTCTCGACCACCTCGTCCGTGATCTCGATCGGATAGTCAGGCTCGATTTTCAACCGCAGGGGATTCTCACTCACGTGGGCAGCCGAAGCGGCCAAATGAAGAGCAATATGGGCCGCCTCGCGCTCGTCGTAGTGCGTAGAGGCAGCCGCATAGAGGGTCTGAATAAGTTGTTGCGCCTTCATCACAGAGAGGGTATTAGGCGCGTAAATAGAGTTCAGCCAGCGCAATCGCAGCCACAGCCTCCACCACAACCTGTCCGCGCAAAGCCACACAGGCATCGTGGCGACCGCGGATCTGCAACGGCTCGACGAGGCCGCTGGCCCGATTGAAGGTCATCTGCTCACGGGCGATGCTGGGCGTAGGTTTCATCGCAACGCGTACCACGATCGGATTACCATTCGTGATGCCGCCATCCACGCCTCCGGCATGGTTGGTGGCTGTCGTACCTTGTGCGTCGATGATCAGATCGTTATTCTCCGATCCGCGACGCGTAGCTACGGCAAAACCATCGCCGAATTCGATCCCCTTCACCGCCGGAATGGCAAAGAGCAGGTGGGCCATCCACCCCTCCACCGAGTCGAACAACGGCTCACCCCAGCCGCTGCCAATCCCCTCGACGCGGGTCTCAATGATGCCGCCCACCGAGTCACCCTCGGCACGCGCTGCGGCAATCACTTCGTCGAAACGTTCCGGGCACTGCTCCGCACCAACGGCACAGAGTCGCGTAGCAAACGAAATGCCCTCGGGCAGGATCTTCTTGGCCACCACACCGGCTGCCACCAACGCTACGGTCAGGCGGGCCGAGAAGTGACCACCCCCTCGCGGATCGTTGAACCCACGATACTTATCCGTAGCCACCCGATCGGCATGCGACGGGCGGCAATGGTCGCGCAACCCCGCATAGTCTTGCGAGTGCGTGTTGTTGTTCTCAAACAAAATGGTCAGCGGAGCACCCGTCGTATGGCCCTCGTAGAGCCCCGAAAGAATGGTCGGGCGATCCGCCTCACTACGCGGCGTAGTCCCCGCAGCTCCCCCGCGACGACGCGCCAAATCGGCTTCAAAATCCTCCGTCGAGAGGGGTATGCCGGCCGGAACGCCATCCAGGGTGATACCGACTGCCGGCCCATGAGATTCGCCAAAGATGGCCAATCGAAAAGCGTGACCGAATTGATTCATGGCTGATTATTTTACGCGGATTCGCTCCAAATCTTCAAAAAAGGTCGGATAGCTCTTGGCTACACACTCCGCACCCTCGATGACGACCTCCCCGTCGGAGAGCAGTCCGGCTACGGCCAACGACATGGCCATGCGGTGGTCGTTGTGGCTATCGACACGTCCCGAGCGGATCTGTCCGCCCTGAATGCGCATCACATTTTCCTGCTCGATATCGACCTCGATGCCGAGTTTCGTAAACTCCGAACGGATCGCCTCGGCACGATTCGACTCCTTGTGGATCAGGCGATTCGTGCCATACAGCACCGTCTCACCCTCGGCCGTGGCCGCCAGGGCCGCCAAAGCCGGAAACAGATCGGGGCAATGCGTGGCATCGAACTCAAAACCGCACAACTCCCGATGGGCCACCGTGACGGCATGTTCCTCGTTGATGACCGAGGCTCCGGCACGCACCAGCGCATCGAGAATAGCCGTATCGGCCTGTTTGGAGAGCATCGAGATATTCTCGACCCGCACCTCACCGGCCACGGCACCCGCCACGAGCAACATCGCCGCAGCACTCCAATCGCCCTCGATCGAAAGATCCACAGCCTGATAGCGTTGTCCTCCGGGGATATAAAAGTCTTGATACTCCTTTTGGAAGATTTCAATACCAAAACGTGCGGCCGTGTCGATCGTCATATCGAGATAGGGGGTCGAAACCGCCTCCGAGACATGCAAGGTCGTATCCTCCTGCGCCAACGGCAGGGCCAGCAACAGGCCGGTGATGAATTGAGACGAGATCGACCCATCGACCTCGATCTCACCACCCCGAATCGGGCCACAGACCTCAAAGGGAAGGTGCCCCAGCGTATCGACCACCTCCACACCCAGACGGCGCAACGGGTCGATCATCATCTGCATGGGACGCTCCAACAGCGATCCGGCCCCTTCGATGCGAATCGGCCGATCGATCAACGAGGCAATCGGGGTAAAGAGGCGCGAGGCGAGACCCGACTCACCCA
The DNA here is from genome assembly GCA_017437045.1 of Alistipes sp. GTDB lineage: Bacteria > Bacteroidota > Bacteroidia > Bacteroidales > Rikenellaceae > Alistipes. The sequence continues at coordinate 98,639 of JAFSBY010000029.1, read as the reverse complement.
CCTGCAACCGCACATCGAGCGGACGCAGGCCGCCCTCGATACGGAGCGTCGTAGCATCGACCTCCGTAACACGCGCACCCAGCGTGCGAATGCAGCCCAAGGCCGAACGGGTATCCTGACAATAGTCTAAATTGCGCAACGTCGTCACGCCTTCGGCCAGCAATGCACTGGCCAGCGCGCGTTGCGCATAGCTCTTCGAGCAAGGGGGAATCAGCGTGCCTTTGACACGCCCGCTTAAGGAACCGTAATCCATCGTTACTCCTCCCCCTCTTTTTTACCGCCGCGCGCCAACATCTCCTGTATCTGGTGGTGGCTTCTTTTGAGCTCGAAGTTTTGTCCCAAATAGAGCTTACGCACCATCGGGTCGGCAGCCAACTCTTCGGCCGAACCCGTTTTGAGGATCTTACCCTCATAGAGCAGGTAGGTGCGGTCCGTGATGGCCAGCGTCTCATCGACGTTGTGGTCGGTGATGATCACACCGATATTCTTATGCTTGAGCGTAGCGACAATCGACTGAATATCCTCGACGGCAATCGGGTCCACACCGGCAAACGGCTCATCCAGCAGGATAAACGAGGGGTTGATGGCCACGGCACGGGCGATCTCCGTGCGGCGACGCTCACCACCCGAGAGCTGGTTACCATAGCTCTTACGCACCTTCTGCAGGCGGAACTCCTCGATGAGCGACTCGACACGTTCGCGCTGATACTCCTTCGAGAAGGAGGTCATCTCCAACACGCCGCGGATATTATCCTCGACCGAGAGGTTGCGGAAGACCGAAGCCTCCTGGGCCAGGTAGCCCACACCCATCTGGGCACGCTGATAGACAGCCAGGTTGGTCAATTCGGTGATCTGACCCTCGTCGTTCTCGAGGAAGATTTGACCCTCGTTGGGCTTGATCAGTCCCACGATCATGTAGAAGGTGGTCGTCTTACCCGCACCATTCGGGCCGAGCAAGCCGACGATCTCTCCCTGCTTGACATCAATCGTCACATGGTTCACTACCGTACGCGATTTATACTTCTTGACAAGTTCGCTTGTAAATAGGCGCATAAAAAGTTTCAATAAATTTTTGACAAAGTTAGGGTTTTTTCGGGAATTTTTTTTATCTTTACATTGAAATTTACGTTTTACGAACAAAACCGGTGAAATGAAACACTACGATTCCGCTCTTTTGCACGCCAAGTTGAAGGATTACTTCGGCTTTTCGGCATTTAAGGGGAACCAGGAGGCCGTCATACGGAACGTGTTGGAGGGTCGAGATACCTTCGTGCTGATGCCGACCGGCGGCGGCAAATCACTTTGCTACCAGATGCCCGCTCTCTTGATGGAGGGTGTGGCTATCGTCATATCGCCACTGATCGCTCTGATGAAAAATCAGGTCGATTCGATGCGTGCCTTCTCCGAGACACCCGGTATCGCCCACTTCCTGAATTCATCGCTCAATAAAACAGCGGTGCAACAGGTGCGCCAGGATGTCCTCGAGGGCAAGACCAAGCTGCTCTATTTTGCACCCGAGTCGCTCACCAAGGAGGATAATGTCGCCTTCTTGCGCAAGATCAAGGTTTCATTCTACGCCATCGACGAGGCTCACTGTATCTCGGAGTGGGGTCACGATTTCCGCCCCGAGTATCGTCGTATCCGCCCGATCATCAACGAAATCGGCCAAGCACCGCTGATCGCCCTCACGGCTACAGCGACCCCCAAAGTGCAGCTCGACATCCAGAAGAATCTGGGCATGATCGATGCTGCCGTATTCCGTTCGTCGTTCAACCGTCCGAACCTCTATTACGAAATTCGCCCCAAGCGCAACGTCGATCACGATATCATCCTCTTCATCAAGCAACACGAAGGGAAAAGCGGGATCATCTACTGCTTGAGCCGCAAGAAGGTTGAGGAACTGACCGAGCTGCTCTTGGCCAACAACATCAAGGCCCGCGCCTACCATGCCGGTATGGATGCTGCCACCCGCGCATCGAACCAAGACGACTTCCTGATGGAGCGGGTCGATGTGATTGTGGCTACGATCGCCTTCGGTATGGGTATCGACAAGCCCGATGTGCGCTACGTGATTCACTACGACATTCCGAAATCGCTCGAAGGCTACTACCAGGAGACCGGTCGTGCCGGTCGCGATGGTGGCGAGGGTCACTGCCTCACCTTTTATAGTTATAAGGATATCCAGAAACTCGAGAAGTTCATGCACGGCCGCCCGATTGCCGAGCAGGAGATTGGCAAACTCTTATTGTTGGAGACGGTCTCCTATGCCGAGAGTTCGATGTGCCGTCGCAAGTCGCTCTTGCACTACTTTGGCGAGGAGTACACCGAGGCCAATTGTGGCAGCTGCGACAACTGCCGCAACCCGCGCCCGAAGATCGAGGTCAAGGCTCAGCTCAAGATGGCACTGCAGCTGCTCGAAGAGATTGGCGACAAATTCAAGGTGGACCACTTGATTCAGATCCTGACCGGCAAATTGACGGCCCAGGTGAAGAGCTACGGCCACAACAAACTCAAGTGGTTTGGCTTGGGCGAGGAGCACGATGCCCGCTTCTGGGGTGCTGTGATGCGTCAGGCATTGATTTTGGGGCTGATCGACAAGAGCATCGAGCACTATGGTCTGATCTCGCTCAACAAGCGCGGCGAGCAATTCATCGACAAGCCGACCTCGGTGACGATCACCCTCGACCACAACTACGAGGAGGAGGAGAGTGCCGCCGAGCAGGCTGCCGCGATAGGTCGTGGCGGCGTGGCCGACGAGGAGCTGTTTGCCATGCTGAAGGATCTGCGCAAGAAGGTGGCCAAGAAGCACGACCTGCCCCCGTTTGTCATCTTCCAAGACCCCTCGTTGGAGGACATGTCGGTGCAATACCCCATCACGATCGAGGAGATGCAGAACATCACCGGCGTAGGTGCCGGCAAGGCGCGCAAATTCGGTATGGAGTTCATCCAACTCATCAAGGCATACGTCGATGAGAAGGAGATCATCCGTCCGCAGGATATGGTGGTACGCGCCGTAGGTCGTCGCTCGGTGAATAAGATCTTCATCATCCAGTCGATCGACCGCAAGATGGATCTGGAGGATATCGCCCGCGCCAAGAACCTCGAATACGACGAGTTGCTGACCGAGATCGAGGCGATTGTCAATTCGGGCACGAAGCTCGATATTTCCTACTACATCAACCGCGAGATCGACGAGGAGAAGGCCGATGACATCTACCTCTATTTCAAGGAGGATGCCGAGAGCGACTCGATCGACGAGGCGATTGACGAGTTGGGTGGCGACTACACCGAGCGCGAGATTCGTCTGGTGCGCATTAAGTTCTTGTGCGAACAAGGCAACTAAAACTGAAAACAAAGCATGAAGCTCTCCTTTAATTGGATGCAGATAGTGCGGCTTATCGTCATGGTCATTGCCGTGGCAGCCGTGATTTACGCCATTGAATATCTCCCCTCAAGCCCGCTGATGTGGATCTCGGTGGGCTTACTGATTTTGGGATTTTTAATCCTGCTGTTCACCTTCCGCTCGGTGCAATATCGCCGTCGCAAAGGCGAAGCCGAGTCGGCCAAACCGCTTAAAAAAGGGCGTCGATGAGTGAGGTACGTGCCAAAAAGGCGTTAGGACAGCACTTCTTGGTCGATCTGAATATCGCCCGCAAGATCTGCGACTCGCTCACGGCGAGATCGGCCGAGCAACCGGCCACAACGCTGGAGGTGGGGTGTGGAATGGGTGTGCTGACGCAGTTTCTGTTGCAGCGCGACGACCTTACGACGTGGGGTGCCGAGATCGACACCGAGAGTGTGGCCTATCTGCATGCCCACTATCCCGAATTTGCCCCGCGACTGCTGGAGGGCGACTTCCTGAAGATGGATCTGCGCAGCCAATTTCCCGAAGGATTTCTGCTCATTGGCAACTTCCCCTACAACATCTCGTCGCAGATCTTCTTCCGTCTGATCGAGCATCGAGATCTGATCCCCGAGTGTGTCGGCATGATCCAGAAGGAGGTAGCCGTGCGCATCGCCGAGCCTCCCGGGTCGCGCGAATATGGCATTTTGTCGGTCTTACTGCAGGCGTGGTATGACATCGAATATCTCTTCACGGTGGGCGAAAAGGTCTTCAATCCCCCTCCGAAGGTCAAGAGTGCCGTCATTCGACTGAAGCGCAACGGCGTACAGCAATTGGCGTGCGACGAGGCACTCTTTATCAAGGTCGTGAAGGCCTCGTTCGGTCAGCGACGCAAGATGATTCGCAACTCGCTCAAGGCCGTATTTGGTGGTTTCGGAGGTGAGGAGCACCCCTTCTTTTCGCGGCGCGCAGAGCAACTTTCGGTCGCCGAATTTGTCGAGCTGACCCAATGGGTCGCCGCCCACCAATAGCATCGAACCGGCCGGTCGCAGGGAATGGTCGATGAGACTTGACAGCCGCTGCGCTCCGTCGAGCCTCGCCGCTGCCGCGGGGGCGCAAACAACAACCGAGTAAAGCCCCAAAGATAGAGCAGTTCGCATGGAATGGTCGATGAGATTTGACAGTCGCTGAGCTCTGTCGAGCCTCGCCACTGCCACGGGGGCGCAAACAACAACCGAGTAAAGCCCCAAAGATTGAGCTGTTCGCAGGGAATGGTCGATGAGACTTGACAGTCGCTGCGCTCTGTCGAGCCTCGCCGCTGCCGCGAGGGCGCAAACAACAACCGAGTAAAGCCCCGAAGGGGACATTGTGTTAAGTGGGATTGGTCTTTGTGTAAACACAGGCCAATCCCACTTAACACAAAAGCCACCTTTTCAGGTGGCCTTTACTCGGTTCTTGAGCTGTTGATGAGGCTTGAACTCACGACCTCTTCCTTACCAAGGAAGTGCTCTACCACTGAGCTACAACAGCATTCCCTCTGACGGATTTCCCGTTTGAGTGGTGCAAAAGTAAGGAAGAAAAATGAAATAACCAAAAAAAGGTGCAACTTTCCGCTTTTTTTTCTACCTTTACTCGGTTTTTCGGTGGTAACAGACCGCAAAGGCCAACTACAGATGCAACATAACACCAAAATTCAGTCGATAGAACTATGAAACGAATCCTTATTGTCGGAGCCGGAGGCCAGATTGGATCCGAACTGACCGTCTATTTGCGTAATATCTACGGCAACCAAAATGTCGTAGCAACCGATATGCGCGATTGCCGCGAGCTGGGTGCCGATGGCCCCTTCGAGGTCCTCAACGCACTCGATGCCACCTCGATGGCCTCGGTCGTAGCCCGTTACCGCATCGACACGATCTTCAACCTCGTGGCCCTGCTCTCGGCCGTCGGTGAGCGCAACCCCCAGATGGCTTGGAATGTCAATATGGGAGCTCTGAACAATTCGCTCGAGGTGGCTCGCCAGCACCACTGCGCCCTCTTCACCCCCTCGTCGATCGGTGCCTTCGGCCCCTCGTCGCCCAAAGATCAGACACCGCAGGATACGATCATGCAGCCGACGACCATCTACGGTATTTGCAAATACACGGGCGAGATGCTCGGCAACTATTACTACCAGAAATATGGCGTCGATACCCGCTCGGTGCGCTTCCCGGGCATCATCTCGAACGTCACGCTGCCGGGTGGCGGCACGACCGACTATGCCGTAGAGATCTACTACGAGGCGATCCGTTCGGGCCACTTCACCTGCCCCGTGCCGTCGAATGTCTATATGGACATGATCTACATGCCCGATGCACTGCGTGCTTGCGTGGAGCTCATGGAGGCCGATCCGGCACAGCTCAAGCACCGCAACAGCTTCAACATCGCCTCGATGAGTTTCACGCCCGAGATCATCTACAACGAGATCCGCAAGCGTTTGCCCGACTTTACGATGGATTATGAGGTCGATCCCGTAAAACGTGCCATTGCCGAGAGCTGGCCCAATTCGCTCGACGACAGCTGCGCCCGCGAGGAGTGGGGCTGGAAACCCGAGTGGAACCTCTCGTCGATGACCGACGACATGTTGCAGCACATCCGCAAAAAGTTAAATATGTAAGCCGATGCGCCGCATGATCATTTGGGTGGCAGCGATTCTCGGTTTGTTGGTGCTCCTGACCTTCGTCGGGGGATACTACCTCACGGAGTTAGCTCTCCGCCCCCGTTTCGAGCGAAATGCCGAGCGTTGCTACGAGAATTTTGTAGAGAACTACCCTACCCTCCAATCGTGGGGCGACAGCCTCCGTCAGGCCCAGAACCTCACCTTGGAGCATCTGACGGCCGAGGATGGCACACCACTGACGGCCTATCGCATCATGGCCGACCAGCCGACCCGTCGCACCGCCGTAGTTGTACACGGATATACGGATCATCCCTTCGGGATGTTGCAGATCGCTTGGATCTACCACCGCATGGGCTACAACATCCTGCTGCCCACGTTGCGCTACCACGGCGAGAGTGGCGGAGATTCGATCGGCATGGGATGGAACGACCGCTTGGACGTAAAGGCCTGGATCGACCAGCTGCCGACGCTCTTTGGGGCGGAGCAGCAGGTCGTCGTGCACGGTATCTCGATGGGCGCCGCCACGACAATGATGCTCGCCGGCGAGGCCGATCTGACACCCGCCGTACGATGCTTTGTCGAGGATTGCGGCTACATGGGCGTGTGGGAGCAGTTCCAGAAGGAGCTCAAGGAGGATTATCACCTGCCCCCGTTCCCGATTCTGCATACGGCAAACCTGATCTGTCGCTGGCGTTTCGGTTGGGATTTCCTGGAGGCCTCGTCGCTCGAGGCTGTGCGTCGGTGTGAGCGTCCGATGCTCTTTATCCACGGTAGCGAGGATCGCTATGTGCCCACCTGGATGGTCTATCCGCTCTACTACGAAAAGGGTGGAGCCAAGGAGGATAAGGAGAAGTGGATCGCCCCGGAGTCGCGCCATGCAGTCTCCTTTGCCGACCATCCGGAGAAGTACATTCAACGCGTGAAGGCCTTTGTCGGGCGATATATCAGCGAATAAATCTCGCCAAATAAACACAGATAAGGGGTTGTCCAACAAGCATGTTGAGACAACCCCTTCACGTAAAAGTTCTACGCAGACAATTACTTACATTGCTCCTGCATCCACGCCACAGCCTCGCGGTGGGTCTCCTCATACCGCCAATGGTACGAGGCGGGCGTAGTGACAATCTGCTTGGGCGCCTCGATCACATTCAAGGCGGCAGCTACCGAGGTCGGTGGGCAGGTGTTGTCGTTAAAACCATAGGAGTAGAAGCCCGGCACCTTCACCCGACGGGCAAAATTGACCACATCGTAGTAAGCCATCGTCTTCAGCGCCTTCTTATGGTTCAGATCGGGACGTGCATCAATCGTTGCGAACATGCGCGGCCAACCACCGGCTCGGCCGTGTTGATAGCCACTCACATCGCACAACGCCGGATAGAACGAGGCCAAGAAATCGACCTCCTCGTGCAACGCAGCCGTCACGATGCTCAAGGCACCGCCCTGGCTGCCACCCGTCACGCCGACATGCTCCCCATCCCACTCGGGCAGGGTCATCAAGAAGTCGATCGAGCGCACACAACCGGCATAGACCTTTTTATAATAGTACTCGTTCACCTGCTCGATGTTCGTGTACCAATATTCGCCCAGCTCCTCCTTTTTCGCCGCAATAAAGTCATCCGTAGCATTGACCGGCATGCCGTGAATCTCCACCTCGAGCGTAATGAATCCTGCCTTGGCATATCGTTGCGTCGGACGGATGCGCTTCACACCCGCACCGGGAGGCACGAAGAGAACCGGATGCGGCTTCCCATCGCGCGGTAGGGTCAGATAGCCATACATGCACGAGCCATCCTCGAAGATCGGGATGCGCACCATCTGCACCTCGAACTCCTCGGTCGAGTATTCGGGCAGGGGCGTACGCTCCACCTCAAGCGGTGTTTTGCGAGCCTGCTTGAGTGTCTGTCGCCAGAAGATCGAAAAATCGAGCGGATTGGGGATCGTCGGTTTGATCTCATGAGCCCCAAAGCCCACCTTCACGGTCTCGGTGTAGCTCTCTCCTTCGACCTCGAAACGAATCGTACAATAGCGGAAGCCGGGGCTCTCCATGGCGGGAATCTGCACCCGCGCCTCGCCTCGGCTGAAGCGACCGGCACCACGCATCGACGGCTCCATCCGATCGTCGCCCATCTCATAGTGGATCGTCACCCCATCCAACGCATTGCCTCCGGCCTTGGCCACCACGCGCACCTCGGCCGGATGGCCAACGGCATAGAAGCCCTTCGGAGCATCCGTCAGCACCGTAAAATCAACATAGGGGCGGCCGGGCTTGGCCGTTTGCGCCCACACCGAGGAGGTCAGCAGCAGTGCCGCGACCCACAACAAGCAGCGTTTCATAACCAATGAGGGCTATTTCTTCACCGCAATAGCGTCAATCTCGACCTTCGCACCCATCGGCAATTTGGCCACCTCATAGCACATACGGGCAGGCATCTCGGCCGTAAAGTAGGTGGCATAGATGGCATTCATGGCGGCAAAATCGGCAATCGAGTCGAGCAGGACGGTCGTCTTGACCACATCGGCATAGTCATATCCCGCCTCACGGAGAATGTAGCCGAGGTTTTTGAGCGACTGATGGGTCTGCTCCTCGATCGTCTCGGGCATCGTAGCCGTAGCACCATCGACGGGCAGCTGACCCGAAATATAGAGCGTTCCGTTGGCCTCAATGGCCTGCGAATAGGGGCCCACAGCCTTCGGAGCCAGGGGCGAAGCAATTACCTTTTTCATGGTTTGAAATCTTAATATGCGTAAAAAATGGATTTACCACCTCAAAGATACAAATATATTCCGTATCTTTGTCCGTACGTAACAACTTTTTACACGATGAAAACGATCTTTCGCATCTGCATGCTACTCCTGCTTTCGGGCATGATCACTGCATGCTGCAACTGCCGCCACAAGGCCGCAAAGGGTGAGCGTCCGCTCGTGGGCACCACCTGGCAACTGATTCAGATCGGGGAGCAGACCCTGAAGCCCGTCGCCGGGAAATATACCCTGCAACTGCTCGAGGGTGGTCAGGTGGCCGCCAAAGGTGACTGCAACCAGATCACCGCGACCTACACCACCGACGCAAAACACACCCTTCGCATCGATGCTCCGGCCTCGACGCGCATGATGTGTCCCGACGCCGAGGGCGAGGCTCGCTATGTGGCCATGCTCGACCAGACGACCCGCTACGACATGGATGGGACGATGTTGTTGCTCTTCGAGGGCGACCGTCTGCTGGCCGTCATGCAGGCCATCGAGCAATAAAGGCTCGCAACGGCCCTCACGACAGCCCAAAAACAAAACGACCAACTGAATCACTTCAGACGGTCGTTTTTGTATCCTTCGCGTAACGATTAGAGTGCGTTTACGTGCAGCTGGATAGCGCTCTTCAGGTTGCCGGCCTTGTTCTTGTGAACAATGTTCAACTTTGCCAACTTGTCGAGCATCGACGTCACCTTCGGGAGCAGAGCCTCAGCAGCGCTCTTATCGGTCGTGTTGCGCAATGCCTTCACGGCGTTGCGAGCCGTCTTGTGGAACAGACGGTTGTGTGCGCGCTTCGTCACGGTCTGACGGATGCGCTTCTTCGAAGACTTATGGTTTGCCATAATTCGTTAAATTGTTTTTTTATTTTTACTTTATAAGTTTTGCTTGGCTTGTGGTGGGGGCTGTAGCGCAACCTCTTTCACTCCCCTCCCGGTTGCTTTGCCGACCGTAGTCGGTTGCGGATAGGCGTCATCGCCCGCTCCTTCTTGTTTGGTTCACCCGTCGAGACCTCACGAAGCCCAACCATTGCCCCTCATCGAATAACCGGTGGCTCAATCAACCTTGATCTCCCCCCCCGATCCAAACGACTCGGCCCTGATCGCATCATCATTCGGCCCCTTCGTTGTAGCCCATAGGAGAGTCGAACTCCTCTTTCAAGAATGAAAATCTTGCGTCCTAACCGATAGACGAATGGGCCTTACCGCTATTGCTGCCAGAATTTGACCACTTTAGCGGTGCAAAGGTACACAAAAAAAGGAGTTACGCAAAATAAAGCGTAAAAAAATTCAAAAAAGGTGATCAATCGCTCGTTTTATCGCGTGGCGAGGGGGACTATTGGGGAATCCATGGTCTGATTATGGAAGTTTTTAGGGTGAAGGCGGCCTGTTGGCACACAACAAAGGCAGCGACCACAAAAGAGTTCATTCACTTACTGCGTAGGGAAGAGGGGTATTTTTCAGGGGATTTCCGCCCGTTGAGCCATGAGTTTGTAAAATTTTTTGCAAAAAAAAGCCGAAAGGTTTGGCGGAGTGAAAAAAGAACTCTATATTTGCAGTCCCAAATGAGAGGTTTTCTCTCGAGTGGACCTCGGGATGTAGCTCAGCCCGGTTAGAGTACACGTCTGGGGGGCGTGTTGTCGCTGGTTCGAATCCAGTCATCCCGACTAACCGAAAGCCTTGATATTCAATCGAATATCGAGGCTTTTTCTTTTGCTGCATATCGCCCGCCCTCGGCAGTGGAACACAAGTGGAACACGAATGGTCGCTATTCGATTTTGTGGCTATCTAAATGTGTATCAGTGGATAAAATCGACCTGCCGCAATTTGCGACAGGTCGGGCAGCCAAGGCGCATAAATGATGTTGATGCGGGTTACAACTATGAGTGGATATGATAACAACCGCAACCAATATCCTATACGAATGAGTTTCGGTCAATGGAGTAGCCACTCCCTTTTATAGGTCTTTGTGGAGCCCCTATACAGTGGCACAAAATAGAGGGTTAATGAATTTTATTGAGTTTCTGACTACATCGCCTCTAATCGTCCTTAAAATTCTCCTACTGCCATCTAACAAAACGACCCGCCAATGATTTTGGCAGGTCGCAAATAGAATCTGAATTATCCAATCAACATCAGAATCGAGCAATGCCCATCGGGTAATTTGTTGTCAATGCCATATCCCCAAATGAGGTTCGCGTTCGGTAACGCATCGTTGATGACACGCAGAATATGCTGCACCTCTTCAAACTGCACCTCAACATCTGCACTATACCCAATTCGCAGAACGGCCTTACTCGCTTTATCGGGATTCACCTTTGCCATTTCTGCTTGCAATCGGGGTGTGATGTTGGTTACATCATCATGTATCCTAATCAGCAATGGGTGCTCATTTTGTTGCAAGACACTTTTTATATCGTTTAGGTTAATACATATTACATTTTTGCAATACTGATTAAAGGTTTCAATTATCTCTTGTTGCATCCGTATTTGATTCATTGTTTTTATCAATAGATGTTAGCTTTTGGACATCGTGATTGCGAGTAAAGTACATTATTATAAGTCCAAGTAAAAATGTTGAAATAGTGATGCCAGCAACTAATATGTTTCGTAAATCTCGATATAGATTACGGAAATCTTCTTGAATTGATGCCTTTGTGGAGAGAATATGCCCATCGGCATTTGCTACTTCTTGCAAAATTTGTGAAAAGATTGTATCATTTCCCGAATATTGCGTAGGCTTTATGGTGACATCTTCTAATTGAAATATGGGATCACCGAAGTTGCTCATTACAAGATATGGTACGGATACTAATAATACACAGCAAATTAACATTGCACGAGAACGCTTTACGGTGTAAAATGAGTCATATTCAGCCATGCGTTGTGCTAATGTTTTTAAGCGTAGTTTCCAAATCACCCAAATCATGAAAACCAATACAATACAGTCTATCGTTTTTGTATGTTTGGTATAAAAATCAAGGTTGAGTTCAGTTGAGTTCAGTTGATCCCCATAATATGACACAGATTATGACATAAAGGATTGCAAATATAAACCAATATCCAAAGGTCTTCAGCCCAGCCCATAGCATATTATCAAAGATGCCTCTTTTTGATAATGGTTTGGTGCCCCCTAATGAATCTACCATAATACCGTATCGATATTCGACATAGTACGATATTAGAAATAAGAATACAAATAATAGAATTGTGATGTACAGCATAATATAAAAGTTTTAAGTTAAAGTTTGTAAGATTGATATGTTGCTATTCAGGAAAATCCATTGATGGCTCGGTTAATCGCGCCTTCTCCTTGCCATCGGGTGAAATGGCAGCCTTGTACCAGTAGCATCCGCCCTCTTTGGCATAATACGAGGTGATAACTTCGACACACCCCTTAAATTTTCCTTCTTTAATGGTTTGTTGCAGGAATCCGCTACTAATCATTACGACTTCGTTGTGAGCAATATCATATCCATATACACCCCAACTCGGTCCCGAACTATGGCCATTGTCGTAATAGAGCGTATTCGAGTCCAGTCCCCATTGTATTACATCAATTTGGTCTCCGTTTTGATATAGCGTATTAAATAGGTCGAGTGTTGTATCAGTTTGTTTATCAAATAATCTTACACCATATTTGAATCGCGTTTCACCTTCAAAATTCGTAATGCCTTTGGCAACCAATGTTTCAATATTGGGGTGAATGGTGCAAATGAGTTGCGCCGTGTAACGCCCGTCATAAGAGGGCAATATAGCAGATTCAGCAATGAACTGTTCCACTTCTTTTTGCAGTTCTTGGAGTACATTAGCATTATCTACATTGGGCTTAGACATCTCTGTTGATGCAAAGATATGTGGGTAATCTCGTCGAAAGGCCTCCATATCAAACATCAATACCGAATCAGCGCCTTCTGTATAATACCAATAATCGGATAAAATCTCGTCGGTATAGGAACGAATGATAGTGTCTTGAATCGCATCGAAGCAAGGTCCGTCGCATCGTTCATAATAGGCGTAATCGGAATCGTGAACCATAGCAACCAAATTATCAACACTCATCGGAGCCCCTTTGGCTACCAACAATTCTGCTCGACGCTCGGCGGTAAGTTCTCTATTGAAAAGAATCGCGTTTAACTCATGGCTGAAATCTATCAATGTTTGCAAACGATGTCCTTTGAATGGAGGAATTGTTTCAGGTGCTATTTCGCGATGCAACACCTCGGCTTGTGTTGTTTCAGGTACGATATTATCGGAAGAGTTATGCTCTCCCGAAAGAAGAGTATAACCCGCAAACGATGCAACACCCACTACCAATAGCGTAATGAATAGCTTTTTCATAGACTGATTAATATGAAGTGTATTCTCTCAAACGACCATTGATAAAAGTGTACTCTGTACCACTTAGCCAACCGCTACTAAATGTAAGGGTAATCACCTCTCCGTTTTGTGATATATAACGCCTAATATGACCTTTGTTCTCGTGAATGGCTTGTATCATTTCGATAGTCATCCCCAGTTTAACCTGCCGATTGATAACAGCAGAGCCATACGATTGCCCAAATTTACGAATCCAATAATTTCGTACCCATCTTTCAGCTTTGGCTATAGCCACCTGTTTTTGGTGCTCTATTTTATCAATATCGCAAATTTCATAAACACAAATAGATCCATCCAAACCACATAAATATTTATGTTCATATAATTCTATAGGATATTCAGCAGGATACGGTATGTTTATTTCAGGTTTATACCTTTCGAGGGAGATTTGACTTTCAATTCTTCCTGTGCATTGTTTGCCGGTTTTAGCATCTTGATAACTTATGGTTATATGCTTCTCTGTATCCATGGTTGCTGTTATATTACGAGCATATGGAACATTACCCCATTTAAGATCTCTTCCATTTAATAGTTGACATAATTTGAGTAGTCCACCTCGATGTATTTCCTCGTTCTCCCGAGATAACCAGATATTGCAGTCGTTGTCCTTTTCGCTTTTAGATGCCAGATGCTCCTCAAACATTTTCAGGCACTTGGCATCATAGAGCTCTTGTTTTCGCTTTTGCTCTGCCTCTTTGCGCTGCCGTTCGGCTTCCTGCTCGGCTAAATATTCTTGGTATTTAGTCGGTGACATTCCGTCAACCCATTCGCCTTTTTCTACTTGTCCATTCGCATAAGTCATTGAACCTTGACCGTGAGGTTTTCCATGTTTTAGATTTCCAAGATATTGATTCCCTTCATTATCACGAATGATTTTATCCACACAGCCTGTTAAGGTAGTCACAGTTCCCGTAAATGTACAACCTGCTGGAATAATCCAATGATATCCATCTCCTTTGATTGTTGTGTCTGATGCATATTTGTAATCACCTATGTAGCATTTATTTCGCACGAAGCTCCCTTTGAATATATCTCCATTAGGAAATTGCATCACACCATTGTCAAACTCCTTTTTCAGTAGTTTGCCCGTGTATATGTGTCCTTCCTCGGATATTAATGGTTTATTATATTCACCCGATTCGGGTACGCCAAGGGCAAAATCACCTCGAAACTGCGTATTGGCGGGATATGTCCATTGCATATTATTGATTTGAAGTGTGCCTTTGGCAACAAAAGTGTATGTGCCTCGCTGGGGATAATTGTTGTTACAAGAACCTTCAAATAGGTCGCCATTGGCAAATTGCCAAATGCCGTAAACAAATTGATTGGAACGCCATTCACCATCCATTCTATCACCGTTCATGCAAGTTTTTACGCCTTTCCCGTGGGGCATTCGCTTCATTGTCGGGTGAGTCTTTGTTTTGATATACTCTCCGACATATTTGTCGCCATTAGCATATTTTATCGTTCCTTTCCCATCAACTTGGACAGAAGTTGCCATTTGAGTGAGCATGCGGCTTATGGATGACTGCCGTGATTGCGAGAAAGATGTTGATATTATGCCCGCAACAAATACCGATACAACTACAAATTTCTTCATAATCATAAAGTTTTACGCCATATAGAGGCTGATGAAACAGTTCCGTTGATGTTCTTTGACCTTGCTTTGCCGATGTTATCGATATGCAAACTTTGTCGATGATTACCGAGGTATTTACCTATTGCCTTTGTAATCTTTTGATTGCGATACGGTATTTCCCCGTACTCGACATATGCATCCAACATCCGTTCATACTCATTCGGGAAATGAACTGGAAAGAGCATTGTGAAATCATGCGAGGTAAACTCACGAGCAGGTAATACAGTGTGAATGAAATTAAACAATGTTTCGTTGCCAATCTCGCCCATAATGGTATAGGCGGTAGTTCTTGTAGGTCGGTTTGTTGCCATAGTAATATGATTTTGGTTTAACATTCTTTGCCAAATCAAATTACCATTCTGCTCCTTGATGGTGGGTGTCGGTCGGGTAAGTACAAAAAGAAAGTGTGGAGCAGTTCCGTCTATTTAGTGGTAGGCTCTGACAAAACCCGAAACGAATAAACGATTACAAGACCCCACACCTGTATATGATATGACTTTGAATCGCATACCAATACAGATGATGAGTGTTGTCGTTACCCTCGTTTCTGGAAAACTGTCAGATTTTACCACTAAGGATAAAAGCGAAAACACTTTCATCAACTATGTACGCCGCTTACGCGACACTACAAAGTTAGAAACTTTTTCGCAATTGACAACACTCTTTTGGGGTCTTGTGATTGTTTGTTAATATAATTTTATTATTTTTGTGTAATTGAAGTTAAAGGATACGCATATGATCACAAAATTGGAAATAACAGGTTTCAAGTCATTCAGAGATTTCACTATAGAGTTCTCTCCATTTACAGTCATTGCGGGTAAAAATGCATCAGGCAAAAGTAATTTGTTTGATGCTTTGGAATTGTTGTCTCGTTGTGCGGATTACGATCTTAGGACAGCTTTCCCCGAAAGACGAGGAACTATCGCTGAACAATTTACATTGCTTGACAATGATACTCATTGCGATAGAATGTCTTTTGCCGTAGAGCTTCTTCTTGAACGCACCGTGAAAGATAATTGGGGTAGGGTTGCAGAACTTAATTGCCCAAGATTGAGATATGAACTTGAAATTAGTTTAGGTAAGGACCCACAGGGTTTCGAAACACTAATTCTTGAACGAGAGCAATTGTCTAAGATTTCGATGGATTCTGATCAATGGACTAAATATTATATAGGATCAAAGCCGGATAAAAAACAAATCTGGAAAGTGTTAAAAAGCGGAGGAACCAAAACTCCGTTTATACAAACTGATATTGATCAAGGTGTTAAGGTTATTACGGTACGTCAAGATGGGACACAGGGTAATAAAAGAACATTTTTTGCGAATAAAGTTTCGCGAACGGTGCTGAGCTCCATTGAATCCGTAGATTTTCCTCATATTTTTGCAGTTCGTGAAGAGTTGAGGAATTGGCGTTTTATGCAACTTAACCCAGATGCTCTACGACAACCTACCAAACAAGACGCAAAGTTGAGTTATGATATCTCTCATGAAGGAGAAAATCTCGCTGCTGCATTGTATCGAATTAAGGCCAAAGATGATTATAGCATTATAGCCATATCAAGGTTGCTAAATAAGTTCTTGCCAGAATATACAAGCGTAGATGTGGTAAATGACACTGTAAATAAGCAGTTCGTAATTGAACTAACAAGTAAGGATAATAAAGTATTCTCTTCAAGGGTCCTGTCCGAAGGCACTTTGCGACTATTGGCATTGTGTATCATGCAATATGATGATACATATCGCGGATTACTTTGTTTTGAAGAACCCGAGAATGGAATACATCCTCAGCGTATTCAAACGATGATCCAATTATTAGAGGATATGACAATTGACATAATGGACGATCAGCCTATTCTTCGCCAAGTGATCGTGAATACCCATTCTCCTAATTTTATAGCACATCTAACTAAGGATTCGAACAATAAAAATGTAAGTGTATGGCTGTCTAAAATGATACCTTGTATTATTGGAGAATCTGGATCAAAACAAGTCATTCGCTGTTCGCGCATAACACCAGTAGCAAACACCCCAAGTAGATCTTTGTTTGGTACCCAAGATGTTAAAGTTACAACACTTGATTTGGCGGACTATTTATCGTAATTATTATGGCTATACAACTATATGTGGGATTAGTAACCGAAGGGGTTACGGATTCTCGCTTTTTACCTGATATATTGGAGCGACTTCTTATTGATATTGCGTGCGATTGTCGCTCGGAAGTCAGTATAGAATCCATATTCTCTATACCAAAGGAATCGGGAGCATTTGTTGATGTAATGACTAGTGCAGCAAAATATGCTAATGACAATGGTGCCTCAATATTGTGTATTCATGCGGATTCTGATGCAAGGAACATTAGAGAAGTATATGATTACAAAATTGATCCATTTTTAGAAGTTTTGACGCAGGTCCCAGAGGAGGAATATTGCAAAAATATCATACCAATTATCCCGATTCAAATGATTGAATCTTGGATGATGGCTGACAAAGATTTATTAAAAGAGCGTATAAATGCAAAGGGCGTTCGAAACGAGGATTTGGGGTTGCATAGACCGCCAGAGAATTATGCTGATCCCAAATTTGCAATAGAGCAAGCCATTACTATTGCCCAAAGTTCACGCCCGCGTCGAAGACGAAATATGATAGCAATCGCTGATCTATATGAAGAGCTTGGTGCTTTATTAGAATTAGAAACATTAAGACGACTGCCATCTTTTCAGGTTTTTGAAGAAAAAGCTCGTCAAGCATTTCGCACATTAGGGTATTTAGAGTAAAAAGGAAACACGACCCAAAGGTCGTGTTTCCTTAATTGAAAGTAACCCCGTGCTTCTTGCAGATGTAGAAAAAAGTCTTTATTGTTACAAATTTGCAACATTTAAGGCAACTGTTGAATTGTCTGTCGCATTCCCACGGATCGTATTTATCGGAATACATACTAATCAGATGGAATTTCCCCAGCCCTTCTTTGCCATATTCATTGGCAAATGCTTGACCGCATCGAAACCAATCTGCGTAAGATTCGGTTATATCAATTCGTCTATTCGCAATCTTTCGCACTAATTCCAAAACTTTTTTATCTGTGTAGTCCATCTGTTTTGCATCGCGAATTGGCGTAGGGGCTTTTAACTCCTTCTTGATTTTGCCGTATGGTGTTGCCCACGGGTTGAAATAGATCAGGTCATCATAACTTGCGACGCGTAAACGCCCGACATCGCCACATTTGTTATCAGCAATCAGCCCTGTTGATTCTTTAATATCCGCTATTAGAGCATTGAAATGCTCCTTATGCCGAGATGGATACTTAATCCGAAAGATTAAGAATAACCCTTTCCCGCTAATGGACAGCCCTGCATAACATAAACTTGGATAAATCTCGCCTAACTTAATTTTTTGCAAGACCCATTCAGACCAACGAATATGGCTATTTTCTTCACCATCGATATCAATGCAAATATAGCCATTGTGTTTTATCAGTCCTCTAACACCTCGCGTCGAGAACTCGCCACTAATAGTTACACACCTCATATTCCCCTTCATATATTTTCGGCTTGTAATATTTTCACAAGTCCGATACTCTGTAACCTCATCCCTAAATTTTGTAGTAAGAAGCCATTTCCATAGCAAGGTTTTTGAATATGGCTCTTTTGCGTACATATTTTCGAATACAGAGATGAATGGTTGGGGGATTCTGCCATCTATGTTTGTATTTACATTCTGCATTTTCATTTTATTTTGCTTTGTTATTAATATTCTTATTCCCGACCGCAAAGCAACCTTTTCTATCTGTATCATAGTGGATTATGCGTTTTCTTGTGGCTCAACAAGTGCCAAATCAGCTTCGATTTCGGACAATAAGTCGTCCTTTTTCGGGTCGTTTTTTCTCTGTTTTGTTTCAGAACGAGCCACAGAACGGCTATGATTGCGTCTATTAGCGTCAATGAGTTCCTTCGCTAAAAGATATAAACCATAGATACTTTTAGGAGTCTTTGATATTTCGGGAACAACTCCTTCAAATGCATATTTCATCAGCATCTCATATGCTTGACGCCTTTGTTTTTTAGGCACAATCTTTTCGATGTACATATAGTAACTGTAATAGAACATCATTGCGTTACTCTTGCTCCTCTTTGCTGTTTCCTTTTGTTTTTTATCAGCAATGGCATTTGCTGGATCTTTTTGTTTTTTCATAGCTTTAATGTTTTAATAATGAATTAAATTTTGTAGTTGTTTCCTGCTCGATAGTAGGTGTGGCGTGGTGCTGCATCCAATCGAGAATCTCTTCACGATTGAAATAGAGTTTGCGCCCACCGTGTTCGGGCTTGTGGAACGGGATCTTCCGTTCACTGGTGTATTTGTAGATGGTCGCTTCGCTGTAACCCGTTAGTCGGGCTACGGCTTTGACATCCATCATCACCTCCGATGGTGGAGGTATCGGCTCTTTCAATTGTCCGATAATTCGGTCGATGCCGAGTAGCTTTTTCAAGTCACCCACCGTTAGTATTGCTATGGGCGTGTTGTCGTTGATTTCAGTCTTCATATGCTATCTGTTTTTAGATTTATCTATACTGATATATAATAGCCTGACTTACCTACACGAAAACACCCCGATAATCATCGATTTCGGGGCGTTTGTATAGAAAATTTGACCGTTGGGTACATCGGGTTGGCAGTGTGAACCCTCCTGCTCATAGCTTCGACAATGCGCCTTCGGGTGGAGTCATTGGGATCTTCTTCACACCATTTGCGCATCTTGTCGTGTAGCTGTTTTAATGTCTTTGGAGAAACATTTCCAAAATCTCGTTTTAACTGGTGGAAGTTAAGATGCTCTTCATCTATTGCCATTTCATACATCTCACAACAAGTAAACATCAGATATAACCACAACCTAAAATCGGCTCGGCTTTTACTGAAAATCGTATCTTGTAGCATTGAAAACTCCTGCTTGCAATCTTTACATCTTACCATAAATGGCTTGTCCGTTCTTGTCGGGTACACTTTTGCACACATACAATTTGGACAATACACACTCATATTCTCTTTTATAAAATCAATGGCCGAGTTCTCTGTTGGGAAATATTCAGCAAACCTTTTGTAAGTTAATCTTGGCTCATAAATCATAGCTATTCTCCTCCTATAACACTTTTGCAGCCTCGTTAATCGTGTGATTATCGAAACTGTCGAGATAAACATTTGTGGTTTTCATATCGGCGTGGCCGAGCATCTGCGAAATTATCTCTCGCGGGATATGATTTTGTTGCAGGGTCATCGCCATTGTGTGGCGTGATACATAACTCGTCAGATGATAGTCAATGTCAAGTTCGACTGCCAACTTTTCGAGATATTGTCGATATTTACCGTATCGACTGCGAATGTGATTGTAGAGTTTTTCGCCCGCATATCCGCTGCAAGTAATAATCGGTAACAGATAGTTATCAACGGTCGGCGACCCTGCCTGCAACTCATCTATCAGTTGTCTAATCTCATCCGAAATCTTTATGGAAATCGGGCGCGTATTCTTTTGGTTGCGAATCTTCTGTCGCTTATAGACGATATAATCTCCATCGCCAAGATGCTTGATGTTGGCAGAGGAAAGTTGTGCCATATCGGTAAAAGACATACCATATAGGTAGTAAGATAGTAAAAACAACCTGCGGGCATATTCGCATTGCGGGGTTTGTGCTTGGCAACTCTTTATGCGTTGTAGGTCTTCGACTGGCAAATATCGTTTTTCGGTAATCTCGCCCAATTGGGCAACTTCAAAACCTCCCTTGCCAAATGGATATGTTGCTACGGAGCCAACCCCTTCGGCATTGGCTAAATTAAGTATTGCTCGCAGAGCCTTAAAATAGAAACGGCGAGTATTACCACTGCAATTTCGCTTCTGCAAAAAGAGGTCAAAGCCTCGCACATATCGCAGGTCAATATCCGAGAATAATCGCTGGCTTAACTTTTTATCATACTTTTTCAGCATATCGAGAGTCTGCTGGTAGGTCCTTGCATTGCCGATATGCCCCGTGGCTTGCAGATTCTCAATGTGATTTAGGTAATACGGTAAAAACTTTCCCTGCTTGGATTGATTGAGAAATGCCTCCTCGAACTGATTCAGCGACCAATCCGCACCCTCCATTTCAAATCGTTCGACAATCCCACGTGCCCGAGTTTTGTATTTCGCTAGTAGTGCATTATCGACCTCTCGCTGTTTGTTCTCTGCTTTTTGTGTTGCCCCTTTCAGATTGCGACGAATTATAAACTGCTCGTTTAATTCGTCCCAATGTTCGGGTGCAACATAGAGGTTAAGGGCGATGTATTTGCGCCTTTTATCCTTTGTTACACATAACCTGATGGCGTAAAGACCATCATTTGTCGCTCTGTCGTGGCGACGAGGGAATCGTATAGAATATGCCATTCTACTCTTTAATTAATGTTTTTGAAAATAAGTCCTGATGCCATAGCGTTACTACGAGCAGGTCGGAGACTTACAATAGAATGGCAATCACTACTTTAAGTGCCTACCGCATCCCGGGATTCACTGATTGTTTGATGCGATGACCATATCCTGCTCTTGTAATGTAGTAATGCAAAAGTAATATGAGATTGAAGCGAATCCAAGTAAAATCGCAAGAAAAAAATAATAAAGATAATTAATTTAATTTACTCATTTACAATCAATTAGTTGCGAGGGCGGGATTGTATAAGGTTTAATATCTTTATATGATAAACAATTATTAACTTTACATATACTTTTAACTACTTAATACATTAGTGGAACATAAATGGGACACGCGAAATCGAAATACATTCAAATAAATCCAAATCGTAACACTCTGTACATCAGTTAAATATACTAAAATAAAGTTAATTACACAAATATCTAAAAATGAATTTTAATTCTGGGGGGCGTGTTGTCGCTGGTTCGAATCCAGTCATCCCGACTCTTGAGCAGGTAGCAGAACTAAAGTTCTGCTACTTTTTTTATTGCCTCTTCATGCCGTGTGCAAGCCCACCATGAAGGCAATAAAAAGAAGCACGCAAAGCGTGCTTTTTGCTCGGTCGAGTTGTCTGGGATTCTTTATTAGGTGGTTGCCGGATTAGATGTATTGCGGGCTACGCCCTTATTTTCAATGGTAATCCGGCGAGCTTGAGGCTAAAGCCTCTGCGCTTCGAATCCAGTCATCCCGACAAAGTTGAGCGCAAAGCCTTCGATCGAAAGATCGGAGGTTTTGTTGTTTTCAAGGGTGTAGGTGCTTGCACAATACAGCCTTTGGGAACAACAAAATTTTCGCTTGCGAATAGTACTTTGTGCGAAACTTTGTAACCTCGCCCAGGGAGCCTTCTGGAAAGGCGTCACGGAGCAGACTGCAGGGCTGCGAAGTAGCCAATTCAGTCATCCCCGCCCCTCCAGTCAATCCCCACCTCTTCAGTCATCCCTACCCATTCCATCACCCTCCCCCAAAAACACACAAAAAGGCGTCACAACTCATTCGTTGCAACACCTTCTTTCCTCGTTTATGGGCTACGATCGTCGATCTGCCTATTCATTCAGATCAACCGCCCCCTACCTTTAACAGCCTCAGCCGAGGCGTTTCTCACAAAAAACGCTACTTCAGCTCCTCGGCCTTCACATGGACCACCTCGCCGTCGTTCTCAACGACCAGCTCGCCATTCTCCCGTTTCGTCTTCTCGATCAGTCGCTTGCGAGCCAACAACAAAGCGTCGTCCACCTGCTCCTGCATCTGCTGAATATCTTTCTCACTCATAATTGACAATCGTTTCGTAGGATAACGGATCCTCGATATGAATTATTTTATCCCTCTCACCCGACGCAATACGCCGAATCTTCTCGTCGGCAGCATTGTTATCATAGATGGCCCAAAAATCGCAGATGGGGGTATAGAGCCGTGTCAGGTTGTAGATGCCCTTCCGATAGCGACGACGAATCACATCCGTCGGGATGTTGTGGCCGCCCTCCTTGACGCGCTGCGCCACACGCTCGATGGCCAGCTCGGGGCTGGGCAACCAGAAGTAGAGCAGCAGAATAAAATAACCCTGCTGACGTGCTTCGTGGATAAAATTGACATACGAACGGGTCGAAAGCGTCGTCTCAAAGGCAAAATCGGCCCCCTCGCGGATCAATCCGTGCATGCGCTCCAACATCAGACGGCCGGCATCGATCGCCACACTCTCGGGGTTGAACGGCGAGAGGCCGCGTGCGATCTCGTCGGCATTGACGAACTCTTTACATCCCAAAACCTCGGGCAATACGGTATACGATGCGGTGGTTTTACCCGCACCGTTGCAACCCGATATGATATAAAGTTTAGGCATCTGGGAGCAAAGATACACAAATAGTCCAAAAAAACCAAAAAAGAGAGACAATTTGCATGCCTCTCTTTCTTGGTCGCTATCAATCAGCCTCTTACTCTGCCTTGCCGGCCGAGCCAAGCACGTTCTCGCACTTGTGCATGTAGAGCTTCTTGAGCTCGTCGCGAGCCGGACCCAGGTACTTGCGGGGGTCGAACTCTGCGGGCTTCTCCACCAGCACCTTACGTACGGCAGCGGTCATAGCCAGACGGCCGTCCGAGTCGATGTTGATCTTGCACACAGCGCTCTTGGCAGCCTTGCGCAGCTGCTCCTCCGGAATACCGATAGCATCCTTCAGTGCACCACCATACTCGTTGATGATCTTCACATACTCCTGCGGAACCGACGACGAGCCGTGCAGCACGATGGGGAAACCGGGCAGTTTAGCCTCGATCTCGGCCAGGATGTCAAAGCGCAGTTCGGGCGGCACGAGGATACCCTCCTCGTTGCGCGTGCACTGCTCGGGCTTGAACTTGTTGGCACCGTGCGACGTACCGATCGAGATAGCCAGCGAATCCACGCCGGTCTTCGTTACGAAGTCGATCACCTCCTCGGGGCGGGTGTAGTTCGACACCTCGGCCGAAACCTCATCCTCCACGCCGGCCAGCACACCCAGCTCACCCTCTACGGTTACATCGTGTGCGTGTGCATACTCTACGACCTGCTTCGTCAGGGCGATATTCTCCTCATAGGGCAGGTGCGAACCGTCGATCATCACCGACGAGAAGCCCATGTCGATGCAGCTCTTGCACAGCTCAAACGAGTTACCGTGGTCGAGGTGCAGCACGATCGGAATATTCTTACCCAGTTCCTTGGCATACTCGACAGCACCCTGTGCCATGTAACGCAGCAGCGTCTGGTTGGCATACTTACGGGCACCCGACGACACCTGCAGGATCACGGGCGACGAGCACTCCACGCAAGCCGAAATGATGGCCTGCATCTGCTCCATGTTGTTGAAATTGAAGGCCGGAATAGCATAACCGCCCTCGATGGCCTTGGCGAACATCTCGCGGGTATTCACCAGACCCAGTTCCTTGTACGATACCATAATAAGTTTGATTTTATGTATTAAAACACTCTTGCTTTAACCGTAGCCACAATGGCCGTGCAAAGATACAATTAAAAACGGAAAATGCGAAACGAATCCTCGGTTTTGTTTGCATCTTTTCACCGCCGACCGACAATCTCCAAGAAATATGCAATTTTTTCGCCCCAAGAGGCCCTATTTCCCCAATTTTGATTACCTTTACACCACTATTCACCAAACTTTACGAACCATGGAGACAACCTGTATGGTACGGGGCACCCAACTCAAGGGTGCAGCCTATACCTATACAATCGAGAAAATCTTGGGTCAGGGAACCTTCGGCATCACCTATCTGGCCACCTCGAAGGTGCAGATCGACGGAGCATTGGGCGCGCTGGAGACTACCCTGACGGTGGCCATCAAGGAGTTCTTTATGCACGATCTGAACGGCCGTCGGGGCAACGAGGTTACGTGCAGTTCGCAGGGCGGCATCTACGAACACTACCGCCGCAAATTTGCCCGCGAGGCACAGAATCTGAGCAAACTGCGCCATCCGAACATCGTCCGCGTACTCGAATCTTTCGAGGCTAACAATACGGTCTATTACGCCATGGAGTTCTGCGAGGGTGGCTCGTTGGATGAGCTGATCGCTGCGCAGGGCGGCCTGAGCGAGGCCGTTGCACTGGATTATGCCCGCCAGATCGGTTCGGCTTTGGAGTACATGCACGGCGAGAAGATTCTCCACCTCGACCTCAAACCGGGCAACGTGATGCTGCGCAAAAACGGCTCGGTTGCCCTGATCGACTTTGGTCTCTCCAAGCAATACGACGAGGAGGGTGCGCCCGAATCGAGCACCACGATCGGTGGTGGCACGCCGGGTTATGCTCCGATCGAGCAGGCCAACTACCGCGAGGGCGGACAATTTGCCGCTGCGATTGATGTCTATGCCCTGGGAGCTACCCTCTTCAAGATGCTGACGGGCGAACGGCCGGCCGAGGCTTCGGTCTTGCTCAACGAGGGTTTCCCCGCCGAGAAACTCACCGCCAAAGGGGTGAGCGAGCAGACTATTGCCGTGGTCGCCAAGGCTATGGAGGGGCTGAAGCGCAACCGCTACGCCACGGTGGCCGAGTTCTTGAAAGCCTTGGATGGCACAGCGGCTACTCCACCGGTTGCCTCCGCCCCCGAGGAGAAGACCGTCTACAACGACCCTGCGGCCGAGGCTACGGTCGTGGACGAGGAGAAGCAACAATCCACTCCTGCTCCTGCTCCCGTTTCGGAACAGACACCCGCTCCGGAATCAGCCCCTGCAGCCACCCGGCAGACGCCACCTACTCCCGCACCGCCGAAAAAGCAGGGTGGCAAAAAGTGGTTGTGGACGGTGCTGATATTGCTGTTGGTAGCCGGTGGTTTCTGGGGTGGCCGCACCGCCATGACCCACCTCCGCGAGCAACAAGCCATCGCTGATAGTATTGCTCTGGCAGAGACCGAACGTGCCGCCTTTGTCCAGGATAGCACCGAGAAAGCCAATGCTGCGGCTGAAAAAGCAGAAAAGGAGCGGTTGGCAAAAGAGAAAGCTGCCAAAGAGAAGGCCGAGCAAGAGCGTCGTGAGCGCGAAGCGCGTGAGGCAGCTGAAAAGGAAACAGAGGAACGTTTTGCTCCAATGGTCAATGCAGGAAAAGGACGAGACGGTGTTTACCGAGTAGGCGACTACTACAATGTCAATGGCAAAGAGGGCGTCGTATTCTATGTAGATGCCTCGGGCCGACATGGTAAAATTGTCAGCATGACCCAATCGAGAGGAAAATTACAATGGTCATCTAATGAGAGTGAACAAAAACGGCTGATCGGAGCCTCCAGCAAGACAAATGGCGCAGCCAATATGCAAGCCGTCCAGCAACGCCCGAATTGGCGTACGGACTATCCTGCCTTTGCTTGGTGTGCCAATTTAGGTTCGGGGTGGTATCTGCCCGCTATCGAGGAGCTAAAGCTGTTTACGCTGAACAAAAGCGTACACGACGCTGTAAATCGTACTTTAGCGGCCAAAGGGGGTACGAGATTATACAACACGAGAGATTCCTCATGGTATTGGTCTTCGACGGAGTTTGATTATAAATGGTCCGATGGTACGTTTTGCGCGTGGTATGTCATTGTGCGTGACGGATTCACCCTCAACGGCTATAAGTTCGACAACGACTATGTGCGCGCTGTCTCCGCTTTTTAATCTTTAGGCTTTTCGCTTTGGGCTTTATGCTTTCAGCGCGACCTCGAAAAGGTCGCGCTGATTTTTTTTGAGAGGGGTTGGAGTTCTGGGAGCCAGCAGCAGAAACCAGATAGTTTAGAGGCTTCTTTTTTGTGGTTTGGTTTTTTCGTTGTATATTTGCAGGTTAGAGTGCGCCCACGCGGCCGTGCGGATCGCGTGCGGGTGGCAGAAGCCTTGAAAATAAGACAAATAACAACATAAAAACACAAGAAACACTATGGCTGATTTTATCTACCAGGAGCCCTATCCCATCGTGGAGGACAAAACCGAGTATCGTCTCTTGACGAAGGAGTATGTGAAGGTCGTTGAGTGCGACGGTCGCAAAATCTTGAAAGTAGATCCCAAAGGTCTCGAGCTGCTCTCGAAGGCTGCCTATGAGGATGTATCGTTCTATCTGCGCGCTTCGCACCTGCAGAAGCTCAACAACATTCTGAACGACCCCGAGGCGACAGACAACGACAAATTCGTGGCCTACACGATGCTCATGAACCAGTGCGTAGCGGCCGAGGGCGAGCTGCCCACCTGCCAGGATACGGGTACGGCGATCTGCATCGGCCACAAAGGCGAGGATGTATGGACCGGTGCCGACGATGCCGAGCATATCTCGCGCGGTGTCTATGAGACCTACAAGGAGCGCAACCTGCGCTATTCGCAGGTCGTACCCTTCACGATGATCGAGGAGAAGAACTCGGCCACGAACCTGCCTGCACAGATCGATATCTACGCCGGCAAGCCGGGCATGGAGTATGAGTTCCTGTTCATCACCAAGGGTGGCGGCTCGGCCAACAAGACCTTCCTCTATCAGCAGACCAAAGCCCTGCTGAACGAGGCCTCGCTGACGAAGTTTATCACCGAGCACATCAAGGACCTCGGTACGTCGGCCTGCCCGCCCTATCACCTGGCCATCTGCATCGGTGGTACGTCGGCCGAGATGTGCCTCTCGACGGTCAAGAAGGCCTCGGCCGGTTATCTGGACGAGCTGCCCACGTCGGGCAACGAGGGTGGCCGCTGCTTCCGCGATCTGGAGTGGGAGGAGAAGGTGCTGAAGATCTGCCGCGAGAGCGGTATCGGTGCCCAGTTTGGCGGTAAATATTTCGTACACGACGTACGTGTGATCCGTGCACCGCGTCACGCTGCTTCGTGCCCCGTAGCGATCGGTGTAAGCTGCTCGGCCGACCGCAACATCAAGGCCAAGATCACACCCGAGGGTATCTTCCTCGAGCAGCTGGAGAAGAATCCGGCCCGCTTCCTGCCCGCAGAGGCTCCCGCCATGTCGCCGGCCGTAGAGATCGACCTCGACGAGGGTATGGACAAGGTGCGCGAGACGCTGACCAAATACCCGATCAAGACGCGTCTGAACCTGAAGGGTACGCTGATCGTGGCACGCGACATCGCCCACGCCCGCATCAAGCAGATGCTCGACGAGGGTCAGCCGATGCCCGAGTACTTCAAGAAGCACCCCGTTTACTATGCCGGCCCTGCCAAGACTCCGGCAGGCATGGCTTCGGGTTCGTTCGGCCCGACGACGGCCGGACGTATGGACCCCTACGTAGATCTGTTCCAGTCGGTGGGCGGCTCGATGGTGATGGTGGCCAAGGGTAACCGCTCGCAGGAGGTGACCGACGCTTGTCAGAAGCATGGCGGTTTCTACCTCGGCTCGATCGGTGGTCCGGCGGCTATCCTGGCCAAGAACTCGATCAAGTCGGTCGAGGTGGTCGATTTCCCCGAGCTGGGCATGGAGGCCGTGCGCAAAATCTATGTCGAGAACTTCCCCGCCTTCATCATCGTAGATGATAAGGGCAACGACTTTTTCGCCGATTTCAAACACTAAAAAGAGGCTTTAAGCCGTTTGTAAGGCAGTAAAAACACCTTATGAGAAGATTTTTCAGCAGAGTCACGATCCTTGTCGTGCTGCTCATGACCGTCGTGACGGCATGGGCAGCCGGCAAACCCATGTTGGAGGTCTCGACCCCGCTCACCGTGGCACTCGGCGAGCCCTTCCGCGTGGAGTTCTCGCTCAACGCCAAGCCCGACGAGGATTCGTTCCAAGCACCCGATTTTGCCGGTTTCGATGTGCTGGCCGGCCCGGCCGTCTCGCGCGGATCGTCGATCCAGATCATCAACGGTTCGATGTCGAAGAGCGTCAATGTCAGCTACACCTATGTGTTGCTGCCCAAAGCTGCCGGAGCACAGACCATTGGTGTGGCGACGGTCGTTGTCGAGGGGGAGACGGTGCAATCGCATCCCCAGCCCATCGAGGTGGTCGATGAGAGCGCCGCAGCCCAAAGTCCCACCCAGGGCTCCACGGCCCAACGTCAGCAACGACGCGACCAGATGCAGGGCGATGCGGCCAACCGCGTAGCCGAGGACGATGTGCTGTTACGCGCCTTTGTCTCGAAGCGTTCGGTCTATAAGAACGAGCCGCTGCACGTGACCTATAAACTCTACACGCGCGTACAATTTGTCGATTACTCGTTCGACGCCAACCCCTCGTTCAACGGATTCTGGGCGCAGGATCTGGTCAAGAAGGGGAGCAACGCCCAGACCGGCCGCGAGACCTACAACGGAAAGGTCTATGATACCTATGTGTTGGGGGATTGGTTGCTCTATCCACAGCAGGCCGGAGCCCTCACGATCGACCCGATGGGGATGACGATCGTGGCACAGGTGGTCGTACAAAGTCGCAACCGCGACCCCTTCTTTGGCGGAGGACATGAGGTCTACAACGTACCCCGCAAGGTGCAGAGCAGCCCGGTGACCATCACCGTAAAACCGCTTCCGGAGGGTGCTCCGGCCGATTTCAACGGTGCGGTAGGTTCGTTCCAGCTGGAGGAGACTCCTCCGGCCGATCGGCTGGCAGCCAACTCGGGAGCCACCTACACGGTGCGCATCTCGGGTACGGGTAACCTGACCTTTGTGCAGGCTCCGAAACTCAATCTGCCCGGATCGTTCGAGCTCTACAACACGAAGACCACCGAGTCGATCAACGCCTCGGCCAACGGCATCACGGGTTATCGTCAATTCGAGTACCCCTTCATTGCCCGCGCCGACGGTACCTATGAATTGGAGCCGGTGCGTTTCAGCTATTTCGACCCGCAGCGCATGCAGTATATCACCCTATCGACCAAGCCCTTCACGTTGGAGGTGCTGCCCGACGAACGGGGAGCCTCGGCCGAGGCCGTGGTGCTGCCCGGTCGCGGTATGTCGAAAGAGGAGGTGCGCCTGCTGGGGGAGGATATCCGCTTCATCAAACTCGGGGATGCCCAGCTGGCACCGCATCGTACGCCACTGATCGGAACGGCCGCCTATTGGAGTCTGCTCGCAGCCCTCTTCCTGCTCTTCGGAGTGGCCTACGCCACGTTGCGCCGCCGCATTCAGGAGTCGAAGAACCTGGTATTGGTACGCGGCAAGCGCGCCAACAAGATGGCCGTGCAGCGTTTCCGCTCGGCCCGCAAATATATGGAGTTGCAGGATCGCAGAGCCTTCTACGAGGAGATGCTGCGCGCACTATGGGGCTACGTCAGCGACAAACTCAACATCCCGGTGGCCAACCTCACGAAGGAGAACGTCTGCAGCGAGTTGATCGACCGCGGAGTAGCCGAGGCCGACGCACAACGATTTGTCTCGATCATCGCCCTCTGCGACGAGGCGCAATATGCCCCCTCGGCCGAGGCGCACATGAGCCAGGTCTACACGGAGGGTGTCGAGTTGGTGTCGGAGATGGAGAGCAAGATTAAGCGATCAAGCAAGAAGTAGTATGCAACACGCAAAAAAGCACACACAGATGTCGAAGATCTTCCAGATGCTATGGATGCTCCTGCTGATAGGAGGTTTGCAGTCAGCCGCAGCCCAAGAGGCCGAGGAGCAGGCCGCCGAGCCGACGATGGAGGCTGCCGAGCAGCTCGCCTCGGAGGTTTTGTGGGACCAGGCCAACACGGCATACATCAACAACGATTATCACCAAGCCGAGGAGCTCTACCTCACCATTCTGCAACGGGGTGAGCGATCGGCCAAGCTCTATTTCAACTTGGCAAATGCCTATTTCAAGCGCGAGGAGCTGGGGCAGGCAATCCTCTACTACCACCGTGCACTGCGCCTGCAGCCCGGGGATGAGGATATTCGTTACAACCTCTCGGTTGCCGAGGCCCGCACCAAGGATACGATCGACCAGATTCCCGACTTCTTCTTCACAGAGTGGATGCGTTCGATCCGCCACCTGATGAGCGCGAACGCCTGGACCGCATGGTCGCTCATTTGGTTTGCGGTGATGTTGGGAGCCTTGCTCTTCTACCTGCTCTCGGCGCGCCTGATATTGCGCAAAGCGGGCTTCTATGCCACCCTGATCAGTCTGCTATGCTTTATCGCCTCGACGATCTTTGCCAGCGGGCAGAGCCGTGAGCAGCAGAGCCAAAGCGAAGCGATTGTCATGAGCAGTTCGGCGGCGGTCAAGAGTTCGCCCGACCGCTCGGCCACCGACCTCTTCATCCTGCACGAAGGGACGAAGGTCGAGATCACGAACAGCCTGGAGAATTGGTGTGAGGTGATGATTGCCGACGGCAAGAAGGGGTGGACCGAGCGCAGTAAGATCGAAATAATCTGATCGGCACGATGTCACAGCTCTTACAAGACGTGGTGGGCGAATTGCAGAAGTTGCCCGGAATTGGTCGTCGCACGGCCTTGCGACTGGCCATGCACCTGCTCCGCATGGAGCCGGAGTCGGTCGACGAGATGACCCGTTCGATCGATCGGTTTCGCCACGATATCAAACATTGCAGCCGCTGCAACAACCTCTCGGATAGCGACATCTGCCCGATCTGCCTCGATCGGGAGCGCGACCAAAGCACGATCTGCGTCATCGAACAGGTAGCCGACCTGCTCTCGATCGAACAGACGCACCAATATCGCGGCACGTACCACGTACTGGGCGGCGTGATCTCTCCGATGCAGGGCATTGCCCCCTCCGATCTGAAGATTGATCTGCTGTGCGATCGCATTGCCCAGGGGGGCATCAAGGAGGTGATTTTGGCCATCTCGACCTCGGTCGAGGGCGAGACGACCCTCTTCTACTTGATGAGCCGTCTGCGTCAATTCGCAGACCTGAAGGTGACCACCATTGCGCGCGGCATCGGCTTCGGCGATGAGTTGGAGTATGTCGATGAACTGACGATCACGCATGCCCTGCTGAATCGTCGCCCGCTCGAATAGCCCGCGGATTGTCCTCAAAGTGACCTTTTGTGCACAAATACAGCCGCTTTGCGGGTGCGTTTTCCGGAAAAAAGTTTGGAATTTCAAAAACCACATCGTATCTTTGCAGCCGAAAAAGCCGAAAGGCTGAGCGTTTTTTATTAACCTTTACAAAATTTTATAGCAAATGGCTGTTAAAATTCGTTTGGCACGTCATGGTAAGAAGGGTTATGCCTTCTATCACATCGTTGCCGCAGATAGCAGAGCGCCACGTGATGGTAAATTCATCGAGAAGTTGGGTACCTACAACCCCAACACGAATCCTGCTACGATCGACCTGAACTTCGAGAAGGCTCTGGGTTGGTTACTCAAAGGCGCACAACCTACGGACACCTGCCGTGCAATCCTTTCGTACAAGGG
This sequence comes from Alistipes sp., assembly GCA_017437045.1. GTDB lineage: Bacteria > Bacteroidota > Bacteroidia > Bacteroidales > Rikenellaceae > Alistipes. The sequence goes on along the minus strand of JAFSBY010000029.1, from coordinate 66,619 downwards.
TGTACTCTACAAGAAGCACCTGCTGGGTGGTGTAGCCAAGGGCGCATTCACCGAGACGGAGGCTGAGGCTCGCTTCAACAAGTGGGTAGAGGCCAAGTCGGGCAAGATCGAGGCTAAGGCCAACAAGCTGGCTGCTGATGCTAAGTCGGCAGAGAAGGCTCGTCTGGCTGCTGAGGCTAAGGTCAACGAGGAGCGTGCTCAGGCTATCGCCGAGAAGAAGGCTGCTGCTGAGGCCGCTGCCGCAGAGGCTGCTGCCGAGGCTGCGTCGGAGGAGGCTGCAGAGGAGGCCGCTACGGAGGAGTAATCCGCACGCAACCGATTTAAGGGGCGATTGACCGAAAAGTCGAACGCCCCTTATTTTTTGCTTTTTCCCACGAAATTCGCTACTTTTGAAGGTTCAATCTTAAAACCCGATCCACCATGACCATCTGCGGACGCATCAATAAACTCTTTGGCACAGGCGGTGGCCTGCGCCTGACCTGCTACGACGCCTTTCCCGAGGAGTTTGATCCGGCGACCATGCCCCTGATTGTCGAGATCGACGGACTGGATGTACCCCTGTGGTGCGAGGAGTTCGACTACGTGGGGGCACAAGGTGCTTCGGTGCGCTTTGCCGACTTCGACACGGAGCGTCGTGCCGAGGAGCTCATCGGACGAGAATTTCGCATGGAGCTGCCCGATGAGGAGCTGCCCGACGACGAGTTCTACATGGAGGATCTGATCGGCTTCCGGGCCGAGGTCTTTGAACCGACCACAAACCGCCACGTCAGCGGTATTCTCTCCGACTACATCGACAGCGACATAAACCCACTCTTTGCGCTCACCATCGCGGACAAGGAGGTGTTGGTTCCGGCCGTCGATGAGATGATCGGTGGCATCGACTTCGAGGCGCAAACCATCAAATTCATCCTCCCCGAGGGATTGATTGACTAACCAAAAGCGCACAGCTATTATTCCCCGATTATTTTCGTATCTTTGTAAAAAATCACCCCGATGCGCACTTTACTTGTATGTTGGATATTTCTGTTGGGCTTCGTTGTGCGGGCCCAAGGGCAGACCTCCTATTACGAGCGGGTAGCCGTGGTCGAAAATGGGCAAAAACGGAGCCCCTCGGTGCGCCACATGATCACGGTGTACGACAAGCAGAGGCCGACATTCGAGCGGGAAGATATAATCATGTACTAACAGCACTTTATGGCACGCGTAGTAATCGGACTTTCGGGCGGCGTTGATTCGTCGGTGGCAGCCTACCTGCTCAAAGAGCAAGGGCACGAGGTGATCGGTCTGTTCATGGTCAATTGGCACGACACGACCGGTACGCTCGAGGGCGACTGCCCGTGGCATGACGACCGTACGTTTGCCGAGTTGGTGGCCAAGAAGCTCGACATTGCGCTGCACGTGGTCGATCTCTCGGAGCAATATCGCCAGCGGGTGGTGGAGTATATGTTTGCCGAATATGAGCAGGGGCGTACCCCCAATCCCGATGTATTGTGCAACCGCGAGATCAAATTCGACGTCTTCCTGAAGGAGGCACTCAAGCTCGGGGCAGACTACGTTGCCACGGGCCACTATTGCCGCAAAGCGACCACCCTCGGAGCAGACGGTAAGCCCCACTACCACCTTCTGGCCGGCAGCGATCCGAACAAAGACCAAAGCTATTTCCTCTGTCAGCTGACCCAGGAGCAGTTGCGTTACGCCCTCTTCCCGATCGGCGATCTGCTCAAACCCGAGGTGCGTCGCATCGCTGCCGAGCAGGGGTTAGCAACCGCCAAGCGCAAGGATTCGCAGGGTATCTGCTTTGTCGGCAAGGTCGATCTGCCCATTTTCCTGCAACAAAAGCTCGCCAAGAAGGAGGGTAACATCCACGAGATCAAGGCTGAATGGCCCAAATTCGCAAAACGACCCACCTACTCGCCCTCACCTACCCTCCCAACGGACGAGGAGCTGGCGCAGCTATCCGAGCCGTGGCACTTCACCGTGCGCGACGGCAAGAAGATCGGCACCCATCAGGGGGCACACTTCTACACAATCGGCCAACGCAAGGGGTTAGGCATCGGAGGTCGCAAAGAGTCGCTCTTTATCCTGGCCACAGATGTCAAAGAGAATGTGATCTATGTCGGTGAGGGCGACAGCCATCCCGGCTTGTGGCGACCGGCCCTGCGGATCAAGCCCGAGGAGATCCATTGGGTCGATCCGGATTGCGCGATGGAGATTGGCCAGAAGCGCACCTTCCAGGTACGTATCCGCTACCGGCAACCCTTGCAACGAGCCACGCTCTGCCGCCGCGAGGAGGGGTTGTATATCCTCTTCGACGAGGCGCAACGCGGCATCACGGCCGGGCAGTTTGCAGCCTGGTATGCGGGCGACGATCTGGTCGGCTCGGGCGTTATCGAACAATAGTTAATCACACGAAGAGGGTTTAACCCTCTTTTTTTTGTCCAATTGAAAAAAAAATCGTATATTCGCAATCTGCAAGGCGGTAACTGCCGAACAGAAATGCAAACAAGCGGAACATTTTTTGCAAGACAGAAGAACACAATTCAATAATTTTCAAATATTTACTTTAATTTAACCAACATTATGGCAGACGTAAAACGAGTTTACACCTTCGGTAACAAAGAGGCCGAGGGTAATGGTAAGATGCGTGAGCTGCTGGGTGGTAAGGGTGCAAACCTTGCGGAGATGAACCTCATCGGTATCCCCGTACCTCCGGGCTTCACGATCACGACGGACACCTGCGCCGAGTACTACGCACAGGGTAAAGAGGCAGTCGTAGCACTGCTCAAGCCCGAGGTCGAGAAGGCTGTAGCCAACATCGAGAAGCTGACGGGTCGCAAGTTTGGCGACAAGCAGCAGCCGCTGTTGCTGTCGGTGCGTTCGGGTGCTCGCGCTTCGATGCCCGGTATGATGGATACGATCCTGAACCTGGGTATGAACGACGAGGCTGTCGAGGCGATGGCCAAGTTGAGCGGCAACCCCTGGTTTGCATGGGACTCGTACCGCCGTTTCGTACAGATGTACGGTGACGTGGTACTCGAGATGAAGCCTGCATCGAAGGAGGATCAGGATCCCTTCGAGGAGATCATCGAGAAGCAGAAGGAGAAGCGCGGTATCGTGAAGGATACGGACCTGACGGTCGAGGACCTGAAGGAGCTGGTAGCCAACTTCAAGGCAGCCGTGAAGCAGAATACGGGCAAGGACTTCCCCGCATGCCCCTGGGAGCAGCTTTGGGGTGCCATCTGCGCCGTGTTCGGTTCGTGGATGAACGAGCGCGCTATTCTGTATCGTAAGCTCAACAACATCCCCGCAGAGTGGGGTACGGCCGTATCGGTGATGGCCATGGTATTCGGTAACATGGGTAACAACTCGGCAACCGGTGTAGCCTTCTCGCGTGACGCCGCAACGGGTGAGGATATCTTCAACGGTGAGTACCTGATCAACGCACAGGGTGAGGACGTGGTAGCCGGTATCCGCACGCCGCAGCAGATCACCATCGAGGGTTCGCGTCGTTGGGCCAAGGCACAGAACATCTCCGAGGAGGAGCGTGCCGAGAAGTACCCCTCGCTGGAGGAGGTTATGCCCGAGGTTTACAAGGAGCTGGACGCTATCCAGAACCACCTCGAGGACCACTACAAGGATATGCAGGACATCGAGTTCACGATCCAGGACGGTAAACTCTGGATGTTGCAGTGCCGCAACGGTAAGCGTACGGGTGCTGCCATGGTGAAGATCGCTATGGATATGCTCCGTGAGGGCCGCATCGACGAGAAGACGGCCGTGCTGCGTTGCGAGCCCGCGAAGCTCGACGAGCTGCTCCACCCCGTATTCGACAAGAAGGCGATCGCCTCGGCCAAGGTGATCACGAAGGGTCTGCCCGCATCGCCGGGTGCTGCTACGGGTCCCGTAGTATTCTTCGCTGATGACGCTGCCAAAGTGCTGGGTGAGACGGGTCAGCGCGCTATTCTGGTGCGTATCGAGACCTCGCCCGAGGACCTGAAGGGTATGTTGGATGCTGCCGGTATTTTGACCGCACGTGGTGGTATGACCTCGCACGCAGCCGTTGTAGCTCGTGGTATGGGTAAGTGCTGCGTTTCGGGTGCCGGTGAGCTGGAGATTGACTACAAGGCTCGCACGATCAAGGTGGGTGATGTAGTTGTTAAGGAGGGTGACTGGATCTCGCTGAACGGATCGACCGGTGAGGTTTACCTCGGTGAGGTAGCTACGCGCGCTGCTGACCTCAGCGGTGACTTCGGTAAGCTGATGGAGCTGGCCGGCAAGTACTCGGTACTGAAGGTTCGCGCCAATGCTGACACGCCGAAGGATGCTGCTCAGGCATTTGAGTTCGGTGCCGAGGGTATTGGTCTGTGCCGTACGGAGCACATGTTCTTCGAGGGTGACCGTATCAAGGCTATCCGCGAGATGATCCTTTCGGACGACGAGGCAGGTCGCCGCGTGGCACTGAACAAGCTGTTGCCGATCCAGCGTGGTGACTTCGAGGGTCTGTTCAAGGCCATGAAGGGTAACCCCGTGACGGTACGTCTCTTGGATCCCCCCTTGCACGAGTTCGTTCCGCACGATCTGAAGGGTCAGCAGGAGATGGCCGACGAGATGGGTGTTCCCGTTGAGAAGATCATCGCCAAGGTAGAGGCTTTGGCCGAGTTCAACCCGATGCTGGGTCACCGTGGTTGCCGTCTGGGTAACACCTATCCGGAGATCACCGAGATGCAGGCTCGCGCCATCATCGAGGCCGCTATGAACGTCAAGGCTACGGGCATGGAGGTACACGTAGAGATTATGGTGCCGCTGGTAGGTAACCACAAGGAGCTGCGCTACCAGAAGAACATCATCGACAAGACGGCCGAGCAGGTATTCTCGGAGCGCAACGACAAGATCGAGTACATGGTTGGTACGATGATCGAGGTTCCGCGTGCAGCCGTTACAGCTAACCAGATCGCTGAGGTGGCTCAGTTCTTCTCGTTCGGTACGAACGACCTGACGCAGATGACGCTGGGCTTCTCGCGTGACGATATTTCGAAGTTCCTGCCGATCTACCTCGAGAAGGGTATCCTGAAGAACGACCCGTTCCAGATCCTGGATCGCAACGGTGTAGGTAAGCTGATCAAGGAGGCCGTATTCAAGGGTCGCGACACGCGCGAGAACCTCAAGTGCGGTATCTGCGGTGAGCACGGTGGTGAGCCTTCGTCGGTAGAGTTCTGCCACTACGCTGGTCTGAACTACGTGAGCTGCTCGCCCTTCCGCGTGCCTATCGCACGTCTGGCAGCTGCACACGCAGCCCTGAATGAGAAGTAATCTTCGATTCAGATACGAAAAGAGGTCGCTCGAATGAGCGACCTCTTTTGTTATGCGAGGAGCCATCATCTGAAGGCAAAGAAGAAAATTAAAGAGCTTAAGGAATCACTCCTTAAGCTCTTTAAGCTCCTTAATTGCTGTTGCGCAACGCCTTTCCGCCTACTTCGTCTTATAGGCAGCACGATACTTTCCCTTCGCCATGCCGAGCAGTTTGCTCTTCAGCAGCTGGCGACGCAGGGGCGAGAGGCGATCCGTAAAGACCTTACCCTCGAGGTGGTCATACTCGTGCTGAATGACACGGGCACGATAGCCGTCAAACTCCTCATCATGCTCGACGAACTGCTCGTCCAGATAGCGCATACGGATTGCCACCGGGCGGCGTACATCCTCATGCAGGCCGGGCAGCGAGAGGCAGCCTTCGTTGAACAGATCGGTCTGCTCCGAGACCTCGTAGATCTCGGGATTGATAAAGGCACGGCGGAAATCCTGGCAAGCCGGATCATCCTCGGCCCAGGGCGAACAATCGACCACAAAGAGGCGAATATTCTTGCCAATCTGGGGGGCAGCCAACCCTACCCCTTCGGCCGACGACATCGTCAAGAACATATCCTCGATGAGCTTCGGCAACTCCGGATAATCCGGAGTAAGCTCGACCGAGGGCTTACGCAGGGTCTCCGACCCAAAAATCACAATGGGATAAATCATCGTCTAAACTGTAAATAATCTTCCAAAATAATCGTTGCAGCGATCTTATCGACCACCGCTTTATTGCGTCGGTCGCTCTTCTTCATACCTCCGTCGATCATCGCCCGATGGGCCAGCACGGAGGTGAAACGCTCATCGTAGAAGGTCACCTCCACCGACGGATGAGCAGCCTGCAAACGCCGAGCCAACGGCTCGATATAGCGCCACGTTTCGGAGGGTTCGCCATTCATCTGCATCGGTTTGCCGAGTACGATGGTCGAGACCTCCTCGCGGCTCAAATAATCGGCTATGAAACGCTCCAACTCCTTGGTCGGCACGGTAGCCAACCCGCCTGCAATCATCTGCAGGGGGTCGCTCACCGCCAAACCGGTACGGGCACGCCCGTAGTCAATCGCCAGAATGCGTCCCATCGGCACGCAGCTTACAGCGACAGTTTCTTGAAGAGCGTGCGATACGAGCAGGCCTCATCGACCATAGCTCGCAGCTGCTCGATCTTGACACGCTCCTGCTGCATCGTATCGCGGTGGCGCACCGTCACGGTACCATCCTCCAACGTCTGACCATCGACCGTCACGCAGAAGGGCGTACCGATGGCATCCTGGCGACGATAACGCTTGCCGACCGAATCCTTCTCGTCATAGACCACGTTGTAGTCGTACTTCAGCTCATCGACAATCTTGCGAGCCACCTCGGGCATGCCATCCTTCTTCACGAGCGGCAGCACAGCCACCTTGATCGGAGCCAATGCCGCAGGGAACTTCAGCACGATACGCTGATCGCCACCCTCGAGCTTCTCCTCGGTGTAAGCAGCCGACATCACCTGCAGGAACATACGATCGACACCGATCGAGGTCTCCACCACGTAAGGCACGTAGCTCTCGTTCGTCTCGGGATCGTAGTACTGGATCTTCTTACCCGAGAACTTCTGGTGGTTCGACAGGTCAAAGTCCGTACGCGAGTGGATACCCTCCACCTCCTTGAAACCAAACGGGAAGTTGTACTCCACGTCGGTAGCTGCGTTGGCATAGTGAGCCAACTTATCGTGGTCGTGGAAACGATAATTCTCATCGCCAAAGCCCAGCGCGCGGTGCCAAGCCATACGCGTCTCCTTCCATTTGTTCCACCACTCCATCTCCGTGCCGGGGCGTACGAAGAACTGCATCTCCATCTGCTCGAACTCGCGCATACGGAAGATGAACTGACGTGCCACGATCTCGTTGCGGAAGGCCTTACCGATCTGGGCAATACCGAACGGGAGCTTCATGCGACCTGTCTTCTGCACATTGAGGAAGTTCACGAAGATACCCTGTGCCGTCTCGGGACGCAGGTAGATCGTATTGGCACCCTCGGCCGTCGAACCCATCTGGGTCGAGAACATCAGGTTAAACTGGCGCACCTCGGTCCAGTTGCGCGTACCCGAAATCGGGCAGACGATCTCGCAATCGAGGATAATCTGGCGCAACTCATTCAGGTCGTTGGCATTCAGCGCATCGGCAAAGCGGGTGTGCACCTCGTCGCGCTTCGTAGCCGTCTCCAGCACGCGGGGCGACGTGGCACGATACTGCGCCTCATCGAAGGCCTCACCAAAACGCTTACGCGCCTTCTCGACCTCCTTGTCAATCTTCTCGTCCTGCTTGGCCAACCAATCCTCGATCAGTACATCGGCACGATAACGCTTCTTCGAATCCTTGTTGTCGATCAGCGGGTCGTTGAAGGCACCCACGTGGCCCGAAGCCTCCCACGTCTTGGGGTGCATGAAGATCGCTGCATCGAGACCGACGATGTTCTCATGCAGTTTGACCATCGAATCCCACCAATAACGCTTAATGTTATTCTTCAGCTCGACGCCATTCTGTCCATAATCATAGACAGCACCCAGGCCGTCATAGATCTCGCTCGACGGGAATACAAAACCATACTCCTTGCAGTGAGCAACCAATTTCTTAAAGAGTTCTTCCTGTGTCATCGTATTATTTGTTTTTGCATAATTTTCCAATTAGCAAAGGTACAAAAAAATAAGGGACGGCAAACTGCCAACCCTATAATTTTGTGCGAAAGCTCCAAAAACCGCTAAAAAAAGTGGTCGCAATCAGAGTAATCCGGCCTGACGGAAGGAAAAATGGCCCTCTTTGGCGAGGATCAGATGATCCAAAAGCTTGATATCGAACAGGGCGGCTGCCTCGCTGATCTTGCGCGTCAGTTGTCGATCCTGCCCACTCGCCTCGGCTGCACCCGACGGATGGTTATGCACCAAGATCAGTCGCGTAGCGAGCAATTCGAGGGCGCGCTTGACGATCAGTCGATGATCGACCACCGTCCCGGAGATACCACCCTGACTCACACGCTGACGCTCGATGAGGCGATTCGAAGCCGTCAGATAGAGCACCCAACACTCCTCATAGGCCAACGTCTCGAGCTGCGGTTGCATGATGCGCACCACATCCTCGCTCGAGGTAATCACCTCGGCCTGCTCATTATTGGCACACGCAATGCGACGCCCCAATTCGGCCGCCACATGCACCAGACGGGCACGATGAAGCCCCATGCCACCCACCATACGCAACCGCGTACGCTCCTCCCCGGCTATACGGGACAACGATCCGTCGTAGCTGTCGAGCAACGTCGCGGCCATCGCCTCGTCGCCCAGCAACAGTGCCAACAGTTCGCCATCGGTCAGCGAGGATACACCCCGCAGATCCATCTTATCGGTCAATGCGTTCACAGCAAAAAAGTAGGTTGAAAGGGTCTGAATCGGCTCTTTATGGAGCAGCCTACTGCGCCTTGCGCTCTTCGCGCTCGAGCATGCGCTCCATGCGGTCGTACTTATCGAGCAGCGTGGCACACTGCTCATCGGAGAGGTAGTTGGCCACCGAGAAGGCAGCCTGTTGTTCGGCCTGTTTTTTCGATTCCCCAGCACCATGACCCATCTCCAGGTCGTCGATGAGCACCTTGGCATAGAAGACCGGATGGTTCTGTCGGTACTCCTTGTCGTGCTCGGTCACAAATTGGATCCGGTGGTGGTTCTTCTGACACCATTCGATCAGGCGGCTCTTAAAGTCGGTCTCCTCGGCCGTCAGTTGCTCCAAGTCGAGGAATCGGTAGTAGATGCGGTTGATCAACAGCCGATTGACAAACTCATAACCCTGATCCAGATAGATAGCTCCCATCATCGCCTCAAAGGCATCGCCATAGATGTGCTTTTGGCTCTCGCCGGGAATATAGTTCGAGATCAGATGCTGATCCAACCCCAACTTCTCGGCCAGGAAATTCAACGACTGACGGGAGACAATCTTCGAGCGCAACTGCGTCAAAAAGCCCTCGTCCCGATCGGGAAACTCGATAAACAGATAGTCGGACGTGACCGCCTCAATCACCGCGTCGCCCAGATACTCCAATCGCTCGTTGTTGATCGAACGACCATCTTCGAGCTTCACCGAGGCCGACTTATGCACCAAAGCCAGTTTATAGAGCTCGAGGTTGTGGGGGATCACCCCAAACATATCGTCTATGATCCGATAAAAATGTTTATCGGCCCCAAAATGACGACGGATCGGACGCAGCAGGAAATTAAACACAGCCTACAATCAATATTTACGGAAGATGATCGTCGCGTTATGACCACCAAAGCCAAACGTATTGCTCAAGGCAGCACGCACCTCACGATGCTGGGCCTGATCGAGCGTCAGGTTCAGTTTCGAGTCAATCTCGGGATCCAGATTGCGGCAATTGATCGTCGGAGGCACGATGCCTCGCGTAATGGCCATCACACACGCCAACGCCTCAATAGCACCCGTTGCACCCAACAGGTGGCCGTGCATCGACTTCGTCGAGGAGATATTGATGCGATACAGGTCGTCGCCAAACAGCCCTTTTAGGGCCTTCAGCTCGGCCACATCGCCCAGCGGCGTAGCCGTGCCATGGACATTGATATAGTCGATTTCGGAGGGATCGACCGCCCCATCGCGCAATGCGTCGCGCATCGATTTGATTGCTCCCAAGCCCTCGGGATGCGGAGCCGTAAAGTGGTAGGCATCGGCCGAGTAGCCACCACCAGCCACCTCACAATAGATCTTCGCACCACGCGCCTTGGCATGCTCCAACTCCTCGAAGACGAAGGCTCCGGCGCCCTCACCGATCACAAAACCATCACGGTCACGGTCAAACGGCGACGAGGCATGCTCGTAGTCCTCATTGCGGGTCGAAAGAGCCTGCATGGCATTGAACGAACCGACGGCCACCTCATTGACCGTAGCATCCGAGCCACCCGTGACGATCAGATCGGCACGACCATAGCGGATCTGCTCCATGGCATTGATCATGGCGTGGTTTGACGAGGCGCAGGCCGAAACCACGGCAAAGTTTGGCCCCATAAAGCCATACTTCATTGAGATAAAACCGGCCGCGATGTCGATGATCATGCGGGGAATGAAGAAAGGGCTAAACCGAGGAGTATTACCCCCCTCGGCATAGCCCACACATTCATCAAAGAAGGATTTTACGCCTCCAATGCCCGAACTCCAAATCACGCCGCAACGCTCCTTATCCAGCGATTCGAGCGGCAGTGCAGCATCCACGACGGCCTGCTCGGCAGCGACAAGCGCATACTGTGTAAAGAGGTCATAACGACGAACCTCTTTGCGGTCGAAGTGTGCGTTCGGGTCAAAATTCTTGACCTCGCAAGCGAATTTTGTCTTAAACTTTGTCGCATCGAAATGCGTAATGGGTGCAGCCCCCGAAAGGCCCTGCTCCAGATTCGAAAAATACTCCTCAATGGTATTACCGAGCGGGTTGATCGTACCGATACCCGTGATGACTACTCTTCTTTCTGCCATGTCCAAATTTAGGTGCGACCCAACAAAGTCGCTTACAAAGAACTAAGAATCGATTTTTCTCAACAATTATTTCTGGTGCTCCTCGATGTAAGCGATTACATCGCCAACGGTCGAGATGTTCTCGGCAGCCTCATCGGGAATCTGCAGATCGAAAGCCTTCTCAAACTCCATGATCAGCTCCACGATGTCCAGCGAATCGGCACCCAGGTGGTTCGTAAACGTAGCTTCGGGGGTAACCTCCGACTCCTTAACACCCAGTTTGTCAACGATGATCTCGACAACTTTTGCTTTAATTTCTGACATAATTGTAAATTTTTAGTTAAACAAATATTTGGAAATAGTGTTTTTGTTTTTCAATTTCCTCCTAAATTTTGCGCAAAAATAACACTTTTTTTATTACTTTTGGCATATCGGGACGATTTTTTTATACCAAAAATTCCGACCTATAGGACAAATGTACATTTAACAAACTAAAACACAATACATTATGAAACTGCTTCTGATCTCAAATTCGACCAATGCCGGCGAAGAGTACCTGCGTTATCCGCTACCTGCCATCCAAGAATTCCTGCAGGGTGTAAGCGAGGTGGTCTTCGTCCCCTATGCCGCCGTGACCTTCTCCTATGCCGCCTATGAGAAGAAGGTACAAGATCGTCTGGGCGAGATCGGCATCCGTGTCCGCTCGGTGCATCGCGCCAAAGATCCGCGCAAGATGATCCGCGAGGCCCAGGCCATCTGTGTCGGAGGCGGCAACACCTTTGCCTTGACGAAGAAGATGCAGGAGCAGGGGCTCATGAAGGCCATTCTGACCAAGATCAAGGCCGGTACGCCCTACGTAGGTTGGTCGGCCGGAAGCAACGTCTGCTGCCCGACGATCTGCACAACGAACGATATGCCGATTGTCGAGCCTGCCTCGTTCAAGGCCATCGGAGCAATTCCCTTCCAGATCAACCCCCACTACCTCGACGCCAACCCCGAGGGACATGCCGGTGAGACGCGCGAGCAGCGCATTCTGGAGTACATCGAAGCCAATCCGCGCCGTTGGGTAGTCGGTCTGCGCGAGGGTTGCATGTTGCGCTACGAAGAGGAGAAACTCGAACTGATCGGTCCGCGTCCGATGCGCATCTTCCGCAAGGGCCGCCCCATCACAGAGGTGCAGGCCGGCGACGATCTCTCATTCTTATATAATAAATAGGTATGCGCGTCTTTATTGTCGGACTGGGTCTGATCGGTGGTTCGCTCGGTTTGGCCCTGCGCGACCATGAATTGGCCGACGAGATCTGGGGGGCCGAGCTCAACGAGGAGCGCGCCTCCGAGGCCTTGCAGTTGGGGCTTGCCGACCGCATTGTCCCCTTCGAGGAGGGGGTTGCAGCAGCCGACCTGACGATCCTGGCCACACCGGTCGATACGATCCCGCTGCTGGCCATCAAGGCCCTGAATCGCATCGGCGAGCGGGGCGTAGTGGCCGACATGGGATCGACCAAAAGTGAACTGTGTGAGGTGATTGCCCAACATGCCCGCCGTGACCGTTTTGTCGCCACACACCCCATGTGGGGTACCGAGTACAGTGGTCCTTCGGCAGCCGTACACGGAGCCTTCACCGGGCGTACGGTGGTCTTGTGCGAAGGGGATCGAAGCGCACCCGATGCGCTGGCACTCGTCGAGCGCATCTTCCGTACGCTCGATGCCCCGATGATCTACATGGAGGCCGAGGAGCACGACCTGCACACGGCCTACGTGTCGCACATCTCCCACATCACCTCGTTCGCACTGGCCAACACCGTGCTGGAGAAGGAGCGCGAAGACAGGCACATCTTCGATCTGGCAGGTGGTGGTTTCGAGAGCACCGTACGACTGGCCAAGAGTTCGGCCGATACGTGGATCCCGATCCTGATGGGCAACAAATACAACGTCCTCGATGTGCTGCGCGAGCATATCCACCAGCTGCAACTCATTCGCCACATGATCGAGCGTGACGACCGCGAGGGGCTGCGTGAGATGATCGATCGTGCCAACTCGATTCGTCGTATCATTCAGTAAACCATCCACCAACAGATGGAACCAACATCCAAAAACGACAAAGCCCTGATCGGGCAGTTAGGCGAGGCGGCCGTGGCCGAATACCTACGCCAAAACCTCTATCAGCTGATCGCTCGCAACTGGCGGAAAGGCCGCTACGAGATCGACCTGATTGTGGCGCGGGCCGGAGTGCTCCATTTTGTCGAGGTAAAGACGCGCAAGGCCGATGGGCTCACCACCCCGGAGGCAGCTATTACGCGACAGAAACGCCTCGCGCTCCGCAACGCAGCGAACGCCTTCCTGGCCAGCAACGAGGCTTACTATCGAGGCTATGAGATTCAATTCGATCTGGCGGCCGTCCTCCGCAATCCCGACGGAACGATGCAGGTGGATTGGATCGAGGATGCCATCGAGTACGGATGGTAGGCCTCCCCGAAAATAGGTAACTATTTGGAAACTCGGATTTTTGTATTATTTTTGCACCCGAATTTTGGATTAGCAAACACACACCATGTGGATCTATAATATCGCCATATTGCTCTACGGTTGGGCTATTCGGTTGGTTTCGATTCGCCACCGAAAGGCGCAGCTTTGGGTGGCAGGACGCAAGCAACTGCTTGAACGCATGGCCGAGGCGATCGACCCCAAGAGTCGCATCGTGTGGTTGCATGCCGCCTCGCTCGGTGAGTTTGAGCAGGGCCGACCGATCATCGAGGCCCTCCGCAAGGAGCATCCCGAATACAAAATTCTGGTCACCTTCTTCTCCCCTTCGGGCTATGAGATCCGAAAAAACTATGCCGGTGCCGACTACATCTTCTACTTGCCGCTCGACACCCCGCGCAATGTCCGTCGCCTGCTCGACATTGTCCATCCCGAGATCGTCATCTTTGTCAAATACGAATTTTGGCTCAACCTGCTCCATGAGTTGCGTCGTCGCCAGATACGCACCTATGTCGTCTCGGCTATTTTCCGTCGCAAATCGATCTTTTTCCGCTTCTATGGCGGCATGTGGCGCAATGCGTTAGAGAGTTTCGACGTGATGTTTGTCCAGAACGAGGAGTCCAAACAGTTGCTGGCCGAGTTAGGCTTTGACAACGTGATGATTGCCGGTGATACCCGCTTCGACCGCGTGGCCGAGATTGCCCAACAAGCCAAGCGCATTGAGTTGGTGGAGCGTTTCCGGGGTGAAAATCCCCTCTTCATTGCCGGATCAACCTGGGGACCGGACGAAGAGTTGCTCATTCCGCTGATGAATGCCAATCCCGAGGTGCGCTTTGTCATTGCACCGCACGAGATGGACCAGACGCGCATCAACCACCTCATCAGCCAAACCGCAGGCGGAGCCGTTCGCTTTACCCAATGCGACGAGCAAACCGATTTCGCGCATACACAACTGCTCATTCTCGACACGATGGGCATGCTCTCATCGGTCTATGGCTACGCTTCGTGGGGCTACATCGGAGGCGGCTTCGGTGTCGGCATCCACAACACGCTGGAGGCGGCTACTTTCGGACTGCCGATTGCCTTCGGTCCCAACTACCGCAAATTCAAGGAGGCCTGCGACCTGCTTTCGCTCGGTGCGGCTGCCTCGATCAATAACTACGAAGAGTTGGCCGCTTGGTTCACTCCGCTCCGCGACGACGAGTCGTTGCGCCTGGCCGCCGGACGCAGTGCCAAAGAGTACACCCAACGCCATTTGGGGGCAACGCGCCTGATTCTGCGTACGATCTTCTCGAAATAACCGAGAAACTACGGCATCAGCAGCTCGGCCAATTGTGCTTTCGGCCACCTTTCCACGCGACACGCACCGATCGAACAGGGCAATACCAAATAAATCTGCTCACCCGCGCTCTTCTTATCCCGCGATGCGGCCTGTGCCAGCTCCTCCCGCGACACCGGAGGCTCCAACACAAAGCCCAACTGCTGCAATAGCTGCTTTATCCGATTCCGATCCGATTCGGTCAGAAGCCCCATTTCGTAAGCCACTTGCGCCATCAGCGCAAGCCCTACGGCTACCGCCTCGCCATGATTCATCACCGACGAGCATTTCTCGATGGCATGTGCCGGCGTATGGCCCAAATTGAGCAACCGTCGATCGCCCGCCTCACGTTCATCGCGCTCCACAATCCGCACTTTGACCCCGACAGCTCGACGCACCACCTCTTGCAACAAGAGTGAATCGCAGCGCAACTGCTCGAACGAATGCTCCTCCAGTAGGCGGAACAGGTACGGGTCGTCGATCACAGCCGCCTTAACCACCTCGGCCAATCCGGCACGGAACTCCCGATCCGGGAGCGTCTGCAACAAGGTCACATCGAAGATCACAAATTCGGGCTGGGTAAAGGTGCCGCACATGTTTTTATAGCCATCGACATTCACCCCATTTTTTCCGCCAACCGAGGCATCGACCTGCCCAAGCAGGGTCGTCGAGATGAAGCCAAACCGAATGCCCCGCATAAAGGTCGAGGCGGCAAATCCGGCCACATCGGTCACAATGCCGCCACCCATAGCCAGGAGGAAGGTCTGACGATCTGCACCCAGGGCAATCAACTGACGATGAATCATTTCGACCGTCTGCAACGTCTTGTGCGACTCCCCGCCCGCAATCACGATACGCGGCAGTTCGGGCAGATGATCGGCATAGAGCCGATCGACCTGTTGATCGGTCACGAGGATGACACGCTGATCGGCCAACAGCGCGCGAACCAACTCCTCGGAGGCTCCAAAATAGAGCCGACTGCAATCTCGAACGGTAAAATCAGGGCGCATACGAAAAAGTGTTGAATGCTTTGAAGAGCAAAAGTAGCATATTTTCGCAGAATTTATTACTTTTGCACATTAAAATATCACTACGATGCAAAAACTGCGTAATATCGCCATCATTGCCCACGTCGATCACGGTAAGACGACGCTCGTGGACAAGATGATTCTGGCCGGCCACATCTTGCGCGAAAATGCCAAGACGGGCGGCGACCTGATTCTGGACAACAACGACCTGGAGCGCGAACGAGGAATCACGATCCTCTCGAAAAACGTTTCGGTCATCTATAAAGATTACAAGATCAACATCATCGACACCCCGGGTCACGCCGACTTTGGTGGTGAGGTGGAGCGCGTGTTGAACATGTGCGACGGCGTACTGCTGCTGGTCGATGCCTTCGAGGGCACGATGCCGCAGACCCGTTTTGTGCTCCAAAAGGCCCTCGCGTTGGGCAAAAAGCCGATTGTGGTGATCAACAAGGTCGATAAACCCAACTGCCGCCCCGAGGTGGTCAATGAGCAGGTTTTTGACCTGATGTTCACGCTCGACGCCACCGAGGATCAGCTCGACTACAAGACCATCTACGGCTCGGCCAAACAGGGTTGGATGTCCCACAAATGGAACGAGCCGACCGACTCGATCGTGCCGCTGCTGGATGCCATCATCGACGAGATTCCCGAGCCGGAGCAGGTCGAGGGTACACCCCAGCTGCTGATCACCTCGTTGGAGTATTCGGCCTACACGGGCCGTTCGGCGGTCGGCAAGCTGACACGAGGCAAGCTGCGCGTAGGGCAACCCGTCACGCTGGCCAAACGCGATGGCGAGACGATGGTCAAGACGCGTATCAAGGAGCTGATGGTCTTCGAGGGGCTCTCGAAGAAGAAGGTCGAGGAGGTGCAATGCGGCGAGATCTGCGCCCTGATGGGTATCGAGGGGTTCGATATTGGCGATACGATCTGCGATTTTGAGAATCCCGAGCCGCTGCCCCCGATTGCCATCGACGAGCCGACGATGTCGATGCTCTTTACGATCAACAACTCGCCCTTCTTCGGCAAGGATGGTAAATATGTCACCTCGCGCCACATCAAGGAGCGTTTGGACCGCGAGCTGGAGAAGAATCTGGCCCTGCGCGTTACCCCCGGCCCGTCGGCCGACTCGTTCAACGTCTTTGGTCGTGGTGTGTTGCACCTCTCGGTCTTGATCGAGACGATGCGCCGCGAGGGATACGAGTTGCAAGTGGGGCAGCCGCGCGTGATCATCAAGGAGATCGACGGCCGCAAATGTGAGCCGATCGAGGAGATGACGGTCGATTGTCCCGAGGAGTTCTCGGGCACGGTGATCGAGCTGACCACCCGCCGCAAGGGCACGATGACCAACATGATCTCGAACGGCGACCGCGTACGTCTGGAGTTTGATATTCCTTCGCGCGGCATCATCGGTCTGCGCTCCAACATGCTCACGGCTACGGCCGGTGAGGCCATCATGACCCACCGTCTGAAGGGCTTTGAACCGTGGGTGGGCGAGATTGAGATGCGCACCAATGGTTCGATCATCGCCAGCGAGACGGGTACGGCCTATGCCTACTCGATCGACAAGTTGCAGGATCGTGGCCGCTTCTTCATCGCCCCGATGGATCCGGTCTATGAGGGACAGGTTATCGGCGAGCATACGCGTCAGAACGACATCGCTGTCAATGTCACCAAGGCCAAGCAGCTCACCAACATGCGCGCCTCGGGTTCGGACGACAAGGCGGTGATCGTCCCGCCCAAGATCTTCACGCTCGAAGAGGCTCTCGAATACATCAAAGAGGATGAGTATGTAGAGGTTACGCCCCACTCGATGCGCTTGAGAAAGATCCTGCTGCACGATGTCGATCGCAAACGTGCCGCCAAAGAGTAACGCAACAACCTAAAACACCCTAAAACAGACCAACCCATGAAAAAAGTAGGTATTGCCAGCGACCATGCCGGCTACGAGATGAAAGAGTTTGTCGTCGGATACCTTCAGGCCAAAGGCTTCGAGGTCTACGACTTCGGCACCCATTCGCCCGAGAGTGTCGATTATGCCGACTACGGCCATCCGCTGGCCGAGGCGGTCGAGCAAGGCGAAGTGGATTGCGGTGTCGGATTGTGTGGCTCGGGAGAGGGCATTTCGATGACCCTGAACAAGCATCAGGGGATTCGTGCCGGCTTGTGCTGGTTGCCCGAGATTGCCCACCTGATTCGTCAGCACAACAACGCCAATGTCATCGTCCTGCCGGCTCGTTTCATCACCAACGACGAGGCGGTAGCCATTCTCGACGAGTATTTCTCGACCGAGTTTGAGGGCGGACGTCACGAGGCGCGCATCGCCAAGATTCCGGTACAGCAATAAGGCTCGGTTAAAGGCAATAGATGTAAGGCGTGTCCACCAGGCGCGCCTTTTTTTCGTCGTCGAAGAGACCGAAAATAGTCGATCCGCTACCCGACATAGCGGCATAGCAGGCCCCTGCTGCGAGCAGTTCCGCTTTGATGGCCGCCAAGCGGGGATGTGCGGCAAAGATGTGGGGCTCGAAGTCGTTTTTGATGCACTCCTGCCACTCGGCAAGCGGTCGGCGGATCCGTTCGCGCAGCGCAACCGCAGGCAGTGCCGGCCGAACACCTGCATAGGCCTCGCGGGTCGAGACCCCCTCGTCGGGCTTCACCAGCACGAGCCACAGCCCCTGCAGATCGAGGTCGATCGGCTCCATCCGTTCACCACGCCCCGTGCAGAGCTGGGGGCGATTGCGCACAAAGAAGGCCGTATCGCTGCCCAACTCGGCAGCCAAGCCAATCAGCGTCGCCTCGTCGAGGTGCAGATCGAAGAGTTCGTTGAGTGCCACGAGCGTCATCGTAGCATCCGACGAGCCACCTCCCAGGCCGGCTCCAAAGGGGATCCGCTTCTCGAGTACGATATGCACACCGCCAATGCCATAACGTGCCTGCATCAACCGAAAGGCCTTCAGACAAAGGTTCTTATCGGCCGGACAATCGACGGCAAGACCCCGATTCTCGAACAGCACACCATCGCCCACCACACGCTCCACAAGCAGTTCATCGGCCAGTCCGAAGACCGGAATCATCACCGTCTCCAGATCGTGATAACCATCCTCCCGACGGCGCAGGATATCCAGCCCGAGATTGATTTTGCAATTTGCACGTATCTTCATACGACAAAGATAGGATAAATTTTGTATTTTTGCCGTATGAACTTTCGTACCGAGCTAAAAATTATCCCCTTTGAGCAGCCGATTGCCCACAGCGATGCGTTGCTCTCGCTCGGCTCATGCTTTGCCGAGGGGGTAGCCCAACGGCTGGCCGAGCGGAAATTTCGGATCGTCATCAACCCCACCGGCACGCTTTTCAATCCGCTTTCAATCCTGCAGACCCTGCAACGAGCCCTGCGCAACGAGCCCTACCACCGCGAGGAGTTGAGCCAGCATCTGAACGACGAGGCCTATTTCCTCTATGAGTTGCCGACCCGCTTCACCTCTAACGATCCGGACGAGGTGCTCCGCCGCGCCAATGAGGCACAACAACAGCTCTGCGAGGGTTTCCGGCAGGCCAACCACCTGCTGATCACCTTCGGTACGGCGTGGACCTATCGCCGCATCTCGACCGGTAAACTCGTTGCCAACTGCCACAAGCAGCCCGCCCAACTCTTTCAGCGTGAGCGGCTCACCACCGAGCAGATCGTAGCCCCCTGGCGCGATTTCGTCGAGCAATACCCCGACAAGCAGTTCATCTTCACGGTCAGTCCGATCCGCCACCTCGGAGATGGTCTGCCGGGCAATGCCGTGAGCAAAGCCACGCTCCGCTTGGCCTGCGAGGAGCTGACCGAGCGGTGTGCCAACGGCTGCTATTTCCCCGCCTTCGAGGCCCTGACGGACGATCTGCGCGACTACCGATTCTATGCCGACGATCTGTGTCATCCCTCGCCGATGGCCATCGACTACATCAGCGAACGCTTCCTCCAAGCGGCCGTGACGGCTGAGGGACGTGCTGCGGCACAAGAGGCATTGCGGCTCGTACATTTTGCCCGCCATGAGCCGTTTCAACCCGATTCGGAGGCCTATCGTGCCGCCGCAAAGCGCATCATCGCGCAGATGGAGGCATCGAATTGTGATTTTTCAGACGAAATAGCACGCATTGAGAGTCGATTGTAGTCGGTTTTTTGTATCTTTGTCCGCTTGAAACAACACGTTCAACGATGAAGCGTTTACTCACCATACTCTTACTCCTGGTCATCGGATCGGCCACGGCTGCCAATCGACCCAAGTTGGTCGTGCAGATCGTCATTGGCTCGATGCGTGCCGGTGACATCGCCCGCTACGAGGCCAACTACAACGACGGGGGATTTCGCCGTCTGACCAAGCAGGGAGCTCACTACACCGAAGCCTGCTACGATTTTCAGCAGACTCTCACCCCGACGACCCTCTCGACCCTCTCGACCGGATCGATGCCCTCCATGCACGGCATCGTGGGCGACTCGTGGCAAGACTACACGACCAACGAGCGGGTCGATCTGATCGACGGCGAGCGTGGCCCGGGCGGCTACCATCTGATCGCCCCAACGCTGGCCGAGACCCTGCGCAAGCACCAGCCCAAAGCACATACGACGAGCATTGCCATCGACCCGACGGGCGCAATTCTGCTCGGAGGTCGTAGCGGTGATATCTATTGGGTCGATCCTGCATCGGCCGAGTGGGTCACCTCGCTCTACTACACCAACGAAACGCCCCTTTGGTTGGCCCGCATGAATCGTGAGGGATTCAACCTCTCCTATCTGCTTCCCGTATGGGCCCAGCAGCTCAACAAGGAGCGGTATATCAACACCCGCCACCACGACATCCGTCTCCGCATCGACGACCGCCGCAGCCAGCCCGTGACCACGCCCCACCGCATCTCGCCCCGCAGCGAGATCGAGCGTCTGCGCTACACGCCGGCCGGAAACAGTGCCGTATTGGGCTTTGCCAAACAATGTATTGCCCAGCAACAGTTGGGACAAGACGAGGTGCCTGATCTGCTGAACATCTACCTCGATACGCCCCGCTATCTGACCGAACTTTATGGCCCGGCCTCGATCGAGGTGGAGGATATGTATTACCGTCTGGATCGTGATCTGGAGGATTTCCTCACCTTCCTCTACGCACAGGTCAGCCAGCAGGAGTGCCTGGTGGTGCTGACCTCGGATCACGGTACGGCCGATGCCTACGACCCGCAGGAGAAGAACCCCATTGAGCGGTTCAATCCGCGTCAATTCCGCGTGATTGCCAACGGCTTCCTCAACGTGCGCTACGGATCGGGACGCTGGGTGCTCGACTACCGCAACCATGCACTCTACCTGAACCATACGCTCATCTACGAGCGTAACCTCAACCTGGCACAACTGCAAAACGACATTGCGATCTTTGCCATGCAGTTCAGCGGAGTCTCGCACGCCTTGTCGGCCAATGCACTCCGATCGAGTTACTTTGCCGACGGTTATGCCCGCCGCATCCAAAACAGTTTCTATGCACGACGCTCGGGCGATGTGTTGCTCAACCTGATGCCCGGATGGTTTGAGGAGCAGGAGGGCATCTACTCCGCCTCGGGTTCGATGTACGGCTACGACACGGAGGTCGATCTCTACCTGGTGGGATGCGGCATTCCGGTCTCGACTCATTCCCGCAAGATCGACATGACGGCCGTCGCCCCCACCCTGGCACACCTCATGGGGATCCCCGATCCCGATGCCAGCGAGGGCAGTCCGCTCGAAGAGATTATTCAACAGCCTTAAAAAATACGATAAGAAGACCATGGATACACGACAAGAGGAGATCATCGAAGAGTTCAGCCTCTTTGACGATTGGCTCGATAAATACGATTATCTGATTTCGCTGGCCGACCAACTGCCGGTGATGGATCCGACGCTGCGCAACGATCAACACCTGATCAACGGGTGCCAATCGCGCGTATGGGTGGATGCCCGCCTCGAAGCGGGGAAGGTGATCTACACGGCCGACACCGATGCGCTGATCACCAAAGGCATCATCGCCCTGCTGATCCGCGTGCTCAACGGCCGCACACCGCAGGAGATCCTCGACACGGAGCTCTACTTCATCGAGCGCATCGGTCTGGAGGCCAACCTCTCACCTACGCGCGCCAACGGCCTGCTGGCCATGGTGCGTCAGATGAAACTCGATGCCCTGGTTTTTGCCAACCAAAATTAGCCGACCATGACACCACAAGATATTTTACGGGTCGAGAAGGAGATTATCCTGACCCTCAAAAACATCTACGACCCCGAGATCCCGGTCAATATCTACGACCTGGGGTTGATCTATGAGATCGACTATACGCCCGATCGTGTAGCCAACATCCGCATGACCCTCACAGCACCCAACTGCCCGATGGCCGACCTGCTGGTCGAGGATGTAAACCGCGAAGTAGGCAAGGTGAAGGATGTCGATTCGGTCAATGTGATCCTGACCTTCGACCCCGTATGGGACAAGAGCATGATGAGCGAGGAGGCCTTGTTAGAACTCAACCTCTTATAAAGGATTCACCCTCACAAAAAAAAGGATCGAAAGCCATGAGTAGTACCCCCGAAGAGCTTCTCTACGACCGTTTGCTGACGGTTGCCAACGAAGGATCGGTGGCTTGTGGCTGCTTCTTGGCCTCGCTGCAAGCGGTCGATCGGTCGGCGATCTACACCTCGCTACTCTTCGAGCGGCTGCGTCGCAAAATGTACATCGTCAAGGATCTGCGCGAGGAGGCCAATCGTAATTGGAACCAGACCTTCTACCTGCTCTATTTTCGCACGCTGGGCGACCAGCAAAACCAAGCCGCTTATCTCGATCTGGCACGACGCGTTCCCTACCGCATTGTCCTGCGCGAGCGACTCACCCCGCATGCCATCGAGGCCATGTTCTTCGGAGCCTCCGGCTTATTGGATCTCTACCCCTCGGACAGCTATACCGAGCGGTTGCGCAGTGAATTTGCCCATCTGAAGGAGAAGCACAACATCGAGCCCATGGATGCCAAGCAGTGGATCCTGCGCGAGGTTCGTCCGGCCAACCATCCGGTGCTCCGTCTGGCCCAAGCGGCCGAGTTTTTCCTGCAAGACGATTTTCTGATGAATCGTATCCTGCTCTGCACCACCGAGGAGGATGTCTGCAAACTCTTCTGCATCGAGGCCGGCGAATATTGGCTCACACACGACATCCCGGGCTCGGAGGGCCGACCGCGTCCCAAGCGATTGGGCGCCTTCAAGGCCAACATCATCGGGATCAACCTGGTGGTCATTCTGCAATTTGCCTATGGATTCTTCGGTGGTTATATGCGCTATCAGGAGCAGGCCTTGGAGCTCTTGCAACGTCTGCCGGCCGAGGACAATCGCTACACACGACTTTGGCAAGCCGAGGGGGTCAAACCACAAGACGCCTTTGAATCGCAAGCCCTGCTGCAACTCATCACCGAGCACTGCCTGCACCAGGATTGCCGCCAATGCCCGCTGGCCAAACGCATGGTCGAGCGTCTCTAAACCGACCGATTCCCCAAAAGTAACCGAAGCTGTCTGCGGATAACCTCGGCGAAATGATCCAATCAGATCTATTTTTCCGCCGTACACCGATGATATTTCAATGAGACGTCTCATTTTTTGCTTTTCTCGAAGAAAATCACTACCTTTGGAGGATTTATCGACTTAACGCAAATAAAATTTTATACGATATGGATATTCTTGCCGGTTTAATTAAGTTCTTCTTCGGATCGAAAGCCGATAAGGACCGCAAAGAGATCGAGCCTTATGTTCAGAAAATCAAGGCCATCTACCCCTCCATCGAGCAGCTCTCGAACGACGAGTTGCGTGCTCGCAGCGAGGCACTGAAACAGAAAATTGCCGACTTCATCGCCGCCGATGAGGCCCGCATCGTCGAACTGAAGGTCATTCTCGAGAACCCGACGACCGAACTGGAGCAGAAAGAGAAGGTATCGAAAGAGATTGACACCCTTACCAAGCGCATCGATGAGAAGATCGAGCAGGTGCTCGACGAGATCCTGCCCGAGGCATCGCCATCATGAAGGATACGGCTCGCCGTTTTGCCCAAAACGAGACAGTCGAGGTGACGGCCAACGACTTCGACCGCAACTTGGCGGCTCAAAAGGAGTTTGTCACCATCGAGGGCGACAAGGCCATCTACCAAAACCATTGGTTGGCCGGCGGTAACGACCTGAAGTGGGACATGGTGCACTACGATGTACAGCTCTTCGGTGGTGTCGTGCTGCACAAGGGTAAGATCGCCGAGATGGCCACGGGTGAGGGTAAGACGTTGGTTGCTACGCTACCCGTATTCCTCAACGCCTTGGCTCGCAAGGGTGTACACGTCGTGACGGTGAACAACTACCTGGCCAAGCGTGACTCGGAGTGGATGGGTCCGATGTACCAATTCCACGGTCTCTCGGTAGCCTGCATCGACGATACGCAGCCCAACTCCGAGGCGCGTCGTCGTGCCTACATGGCCGATATCACCTTCGGTACGAACAACGAGTACGGCTTTGACTACCTGCGCGATAATATGGCTTCGTCGCCCTCAGATTTGGTGCAGCGCAAGCACCACTTCGCCATTGTCGATGAGGTCGATTCGGTGTTGATTGACGACGCCCGTACGCCGCTCATCATCTCGGGTCCCGTGCCCAAGGGCGACGACCAGCTCTTCGAGGAGTATCGTCCGGCCATCGAACACCTCTACACCCTGCAAAAGAACCTCGTCACGAGCCTGTTGGCCGAGGCCCGCAAGCTCATTGCCGATGGCAACGAGGTAGATGGAGGTGTCAAGCTCTACCGTACGCACAAAGGTCTTCCGAAATACAAGCCGCTGATCAAGTTCCTCTCCGAGCAGGGTGTAAAGGTCTTGATGCAGAAGACCGAGAACATCTACATGCAGGACAACAACCGCCGCATGCCCGAGATCACCGACGAGCTATACTTCGTCATCGACGAGAAGCTCAACACGGTCGAGCTGACCGACAAGGGTCACGAGGCACTCTCGAACTACTTCAACGAGGACGGCTTCTTCGTGCTGCCCGACATCGGATCGGAGGTTGCCGAGTTGGAGAAGAGCAACCTGTCGGCCGAGGAGCGTGTACAGAAGCGTGATGCGATGATCAATGAATATTCGATCAAATCGGAGCGTGTACACACCGTACACCAGCTGCTGAAGGCCTACGCCATGTTCGAGAAGGATATCGAATACGTGGTGATGGACAACAAGGTGAAGATCGTCGATGAGCAGACGGGCCGTATTCTGGAGGGCCGCCGCTACTCGGATGGTCTACACCAAGCCATCGAGGCCAAGGAGCGCGTGAAGGTCGAGGCTGCGACGCAGACCTTTGCCACCATCACCCTGCAGAACTACTTCCGTATGTACCACAAGCTGGCCGGTATGACCGGTACGGCCGAGACCGAGGCATCGGAGTTCTGGAGCATCTATAAGCTCGACGTGGTGGTCATCCCGACCAATCGCCCCATTCTGCGCGACGACCGTCAGGATCTGATCTACAAGACTAAACGCGAGAAATACAACGCCGTGATCGACGAGGTTGTCAAATTGGTCGAGGCCGGACGTCCGGTGCTGGTTGGTACGACGTCGGTTGAGATCTCGGAGCTGTTGAGCCGCATGCTGAAGATTCGCGGCATCAAGCACAACGTGCTCAATGCCAAGCAGCACGCCCTCGAGGCACAGGTTGTTGCCG
This sequence comes from Alistipes sp., assembly GCA_017437045.1. Lineage (GTDB taxonomy): Bacteria > Bacteroidota > Bacteroidia > Bacteroidales > Rikenellaceae > Alistipes. The sequence continues at coordinate 41,240 of JAFSBY010000029.1, read as the reverse complement.
AGGCCGGTCGTTCGGGTCAGGTAACCATCGCTACGAACATGGCCGGTCGTGGTACCGATATCAAGCTCACGCCCGAGGTCAAGGAGGCCGGAGGTTTGGCCATCATCGGTACGGAGCGTCACGAAAGCCGTCGCGTCGATCGTCAGTTGCGCGGTCGTGCCGGTCGTCAGGGTGACCCGGGTTCGTCGCAGTTCTTCGTCTCGTTGGAGGACGATCTGATGCGTCTGTTCGGCTCGGGCCGTATTGCCGCCATGATGGACCGTATGGGCCACAAGGAGGGAGATGTCATCCAGTCGGGCATGATGTCGAAGGCCATCGAGCGCGCCCAGAAAAAGGTCGAGGAGAACCACTTCGGTACGCGTAAGCGCCTGCTGGAGTACGACGATGTGATGAACTCGCAGCGCGAGGTGATCTATTCGCGTCGTCGCAATGCCCTCTATTGCGAGCGCATCGAGATCGACCTGAACAACATCATGTATGACTACGCCGCCAACTTCATCGAGACGCATGAGGGCATCGAGTACGACGATTTCCGCTTCGAGATGATCCGCGAGGTGGCCGTCGAGCCTACGTTCGATGCCGCTACGTACGAGGCCACCAAGGGCGACGCATTGGTTGAGCTGATTGTCAAAGATATCAAAGCCCACTATGCTCGTCGTGCCAAGATGGTAGCCGACACGGTACGTCCGGTCATGGAGCGCGTCTATGAGGAGCGCAAGGATCAACTCGACTCGCGCATGTACTTCCCCTTGACGGATGGCCATCTGGGGTACAACGTACCGGTCAATCTGCTCAAATGCAAGGAGAGCGACGGCGCGGAGATCTTCCGCGTATTCTCGAAGGTAGTGATGTTCACGACCATCGACGACGCATGGCGCGAGCACCTGCGCGAGATGGACGACCTACGCCAGAGCGTGCAGAACGCCACCTACGAGCAGAAGGACCCGCTGCTGATCTACAAATTCGAGTCGTTTGGTCTCTTCCAGAAGATGCTCACCAAGGTCAATCGCGACACGCTGGCCATCCTCTGCAAGGCCTACATTCCCGTAGGCGAGCAGAAGCAGGAGCCGCAGCGCAAGCACCAGGCCAAGGTCGATGTGAATAAGCTGCAGGCTTCGCGCATGCAGGCTGCCGCACAGGCCGGACAGGGCGACAAGCAGAAGCCCATGCCGCTGCATGTCGAGAAGAAGATTGGCCGCAACGATCCCTGCCCCTGCGGTTCGGGTAAGAAGTACAAGCAGTGCCACGGAAAGGGGTTGTAGTGGCTTGAGCCTCCACACTCCTTCCATTCAACATGCAAAATTCAAAATTAAACATTTTGAATTCTAAATTCTAAATTTTGAATTAAAAAATGGGTTACGCCGAAGAGAAACAACGTCAGTTGGATATTCGCTATCTGAAGATGGCCCGCATTTGGGCCGAGAACTCCTATTGCGTACGCCGCAAGGTGGGGGCACTGATCGTCAAAGATAAGATGATCATCTCGGATGGCTACAACGGCACCCCCTCGGGCTTCGAAAACATCTGCGAGGACGAGGAGGGCAAGACGAAGGCTTACGTGCTGCATGCCGAGGCCAACGCCATCACCAAGGTAGCCAAATCGGCCAACAACTGCGACGGCTCGACCCTCTACATCACCGCTGCACCCTGCATCGAATGCTCGAAACTGATCATTCAGGCCGGTATCAAGCGCGTGGTCTATGCCGAGGAGTATCGCTCGGAGGAGGGCATCAACCTGCTCAAGCGCGTCGGTATCGAGTGCGTACACTGCGACAACGTATAAGAAGCTATGAAGCGAATCATCATTATGGGCGCGACCTCAGGCATCGGTCTGGAGGTCGCGCGCCTGTTTCTGGAGGCCGGTTGGTTAGTTGGCGCTGCAGGCCGACGCGTAGCGTCGCTCGAGGCGCTGCACGCCACAGCCCCTGAGCAGATCATTACCTCCCGCATCGACATCACCAAACCGGAGGCCGACCAACAGCTGCTTGATCTGATCAATCGCTTGGGCGGCATGGATCTCTATTTTCACGCCTCGGGGATCGGCTACTACAACCCCGATCTGGATGCCGAGAAAGAGCTCTCGACCCTACGCACCAATGGTGAGGGATTTGTGCGGATGATTCGCACGGCATACAGCTATTTAGCGGCCCACGGTGGAGGGCGCATCGGTGCCATCTCATCCATCGCCGGCACGAAAGGGTTGGGAATGGCTCCTGCCTACTCGGCCACCAAGCGGATGCAGAACTGCTACCTCGACGCCCTTGCCCAACGCGCCCGACTCGAAAAATCGGGGGTACGCATCACCGATATCCGCCCGGGATTTGTGCGTACAGCCCTGCTGGCCGATCGTCCCTACCCGATGTTGATGCAGGTCGAGCCGGTAGCGCGAGCCATCTTCCGGGCCCTCCTCAAAGGGCGTCGCAGCGTAATAATCGATACACGTTATCGTCTCTTGGTGACCCTTTGGCGATGGATTCCACGCTGGCTTTGGGAGCGGCTACCCATCAAAAACAGCTAACAACAGACAAAAGAGGTGTCCAACGTTGCATGTTAGACACCTCTTATTATATATAGGCCATCCGATAGGCCGGTCGCCTCCTTTAGAACGGCAGATCGTCCGGATCCTCCTGCACCGGAGCAGCAGGCTGCTGATAGGCCGGTTGCTGCTGCACAGGCTGCTGATATTGCGGCTGTGCGGCCGGCTGCTGCGGACGCGGTTGTGCCGTGTAGGTACCCGTATTGTCCGAAACCGGCGTATCGCCACGACGACCCAGCAGATTCATCGCATCGGCCAAGATCTCAGTCGTGTAACGCTTATTGCCCTGCTGATCAGTCCACTCGCGCGTACGCAAACGCCCCTCTACGTAGATTTGCGAACCCTTACGCACATAATTATCCACCACCTCGGCCAGACCACGCCACAGGGTGATCGTGTGCCACTCGGTGTGCTCCTTATTCTCGCCACTTTGGCGATCGCGGTAACGCTCCGTCGTAGCCAAACGCACGCGGGCCACCTTCACGCCGCCCTCCATAGCACGTACCTCGGGATCTACGCCGACATTACCGATCAAAATTACCTTATTTACCATACTATTTTTACCAGATCATTAAAGTTCACGAATCATTGCTTTGAAGAGCGTCTCCATACGCACGGCCGCCTTCTTACCCTGGCGTTGTACATCCTCGTGGTCACCCAACTCGTCCGACAGACCACAGTTCGTGATCACCGAAACACCAAAGCAGGGAATACCCATGTGGCGAGCCACGATCACCTCCGGCACGGTCGACATACCGGCCGTATCACCTCCGATCGCCTTGAAATAGCGATACTCGGCCTGCGTCTCGAACGTCGGGCCCGTACCACCCACATAGACACCATACTGCAACTTGATACCCTCGCGCTCGGCAATCGCCGTAGCCTTGGCAATGAGTGCCTTATCGTAGCAGTTGTGCATATCGGGGAAGCGGGGACCCAACTCGGCCAAATTCGGGCCAATGAGCGGATTGGGCATCAGGTTGATGTGGTCGGTGATGATCATCAAATCGCCCGTGCGGAACGAGGTGTTGATACCTCCCGAGGCATTCGAGACAAACAGATACTCGATACCCAGCAGCTTCATCACGCGTACCGGGAAGGTCACCTGCGACATCGGGTAGCCCTCATAGTAGTGGAAACGACCCTGCATGGCCACCACCTTGCGGCCTTCGATCGTACCAAAAATCATGCGTCCTTTGTGCCCCTCGACCGTCGAAACGGGGAATCCGGGGATCGACGCATAGTCCAAAATATGTGCGGCCTCGATCTTCTCGCCGAAGTCGCCCAAACCCGTACCGAGGATGATACCCACCTCGGGGGTAAAGTGGTTGGTAGCCTCCTGAATCCAGGCGGCGGTTTGCTTAATTGCTGCTAACATCTTCTGCTAATCTTTGGAGGAAATCGGTAGCCGAATCCTCGATGAAACGAATATTGATCGGGAGAAAGTAGAGTGCCCGACGTACCGCAACAGGCACCTTTTCGGGTCGGCACATCAATTTCACGGCATCCTTCTCGGTCGTCACGATCGCCGCCTCGGGATACTGCTTCAGCAGCTGTTCCAGCTGGGCTATATCGCGCAGGCGATACACGTGATGATCGTCATGGGTCACCTCGGCCACCACCTCATACCACTCGCCGAGCGTGCCGAGGAAGGGCTTCGGATTGCCGATACCCGACAAGGCCACCACCTGACACCCTTTGAGCAGCGGCTCTGCGGCTGCATCATCGGCGAAGATCGGTTTGGGCGTAAAACTCTCGAAGCGGGTGTAGTAGATACGCTGATAGGCATATTTCACCAATGCGTTGCGCAGGATGCGACGCTCGATCGGAGCCATCTTCTCGGGACACTTCGTCACCACGAAATAGTGCGCACGGTAGAATTGGTCGGGCAGGTCGCGTAACGTGCCGAGGGGCAACATGCTGTCCGATTGCACCGGACGGGTCGAGTCGATCATCAGCACATTGACCTTCGGATCGACATAGCGATGCTGGAATCCGTCGTCCATGATGATCAGATTCACCTCCGGGTGCTCCTCCCGAATCCGTCGGATGCCCTCTACGCGCTTCTCGCACACGACCACAGTCACCTCCGGGAATTTACGCTTGATCTGCAACGGTTCGTCACCCACCTGACGATAGTGGTCGGTCGTCGTCACCTCGCGATACCCCTTCGTCTTACGCCCATAGCCACGCGAAAGCAACGCTACACGGTGCGTACGCATCATGTAGGCGATCAACATCTCGGCCATGGGGGTCTTACCCGTACCACCCACCGTGATGTTGCCGATGCAGATGATCGGAATATCGAATTTCTTGCTCTTGAGCACTCCCCAATCGAACAGATGGTGACGAAAACTCACCACCAAGCGATAGAAGAAGGCCAAAGGGGCATACAGCAGTTCACGCATAGTGACTCTTAATACTCATACAATCTTTTCAAAGGTACGTATTTTTTCCGGATATTCAAAGTAAAAATGGCTTTTTCTGTTGTTTTGCGAGGAATAACAAACGAAACGGCCCCGCTTTTTCGTTCTAAATTTGTATATTTGCAGATGTATATAGACGGTTTGAATGATGCAACGAATCACACAATATTTAGCCTCCTTGGCATTATGCGGCTTTGCCTTGTTGGGAACAGCCTGTTCTTCAGACCCGCAGAGCCCCGAACAGATCGAAGAGCTACCCGTACGACTGCTCTACGGTATCCCGGCCGATGACTATCGCCTCGAGACGAGCGAGATAGCCCAGGGTGAGACCATGGGTAAGATTTTGGGCCACTACGGAGTCTCGGCCCGCTTGGTCGATCGGCTCGATCGGCTGGCTAAAGAGCAATTCCCGCTCCGCAACATCCGCCCGGGCCACGCCTACACGGCCTTTATCCACGACGACTCGATCCAGGGATCACACCTCGACTACCTAGCTTACGAACGTAGTATTTCGGAGTATGTGGTCTTTGGTTTTGTGAACGATTCGGTCACCATCACCAAGGGTGAGAAGCCTTGCACAACCCGCCGCACGAAGCGAAGCGCAACGATCACCACCTCACTTTGGGGGGCTATCATGGAACAGGACCTGCCCTATGCACTGGCCGCCGAGATGGAGGATATCTACCAATGGACGGTCGATTTCTTCGGCATTCAGGCCGGAGACGACTTCACGGTGATCTACGACGAGCGCTTCATCGACGACACGGTGTCGATCGGCATCGGTCGCATCTGGGGCGCACGCTTCAACCATGGCGGCAAGAGCTACTACGCCATCCCCTTCCGCCAGGGTGACAAACTGCAATATTGGGAGGCCGATGGCGGCTCGTTGCGCAAAAATATTCTGAAAGCTCCACTGAAGTTCACCCGCATCTCGTCGGGCTTCTCCTACTCGCGCCTGCACCCCGTCCACAAGGTGCGTCGCCCCCATACGGGTGTCGATTATGCCGCCCCGATGGGTACGCCCGTACACTCGGTGGCCGATGGTGTCGTTACCTTCCGCGGTTGGGGCGGTGGCGGCGGTAACACGATCAAGATCAAGCATGCCGGCAACCTGATGACCGGCTATCTGCACCTGAGCCGCTTTGCCAAAGGGATCACGGTCGGCACCCGCGTCAGCCAGGGACAACTCATCGGCTATGTCGGCTCGACCGGTACCTCGACCGGCCCGCATCTGGACTACCGCATCTGGAAAAACGGTACGCCGATCAATCCCCTGAAGGTTCCCCAGGAGCCTACCGAGCCTATCTCGGCTGCCAATAAAGCTAAATTTGAATATGTCCGCGACCGCATCATTGCCGAGTTAGAGGGCGAAGTGGCACCGGATCAGCTGATTACCCAGCTCGACTCGGTCGTATTACCCACCCCCGAGCCGGTTGCTGCGGAGAGTACCACGGAGCACAAATAGCCCCATGAAACCCCGTACAGCCATTATCATCGTAGCGGGCGGCAGCGGCCGACGCATGGGTGGCGAGCTTCCCAAGCAATTTCGGATGCTCGGCGAAGCCCCCATTTTGGTGCAGACGATCAACCGCATGCACCATGCCCTTCCGGATGCTCAACTCATCGTCGTGCTTCCCGAAAGCTACATCGACTTTTGGCACAACCTGGCAGCCCGCTTTGAGGTGGCCCGCCACACGGTTGTCAAGGGGGGAGCCGAGCGATTCCACTCCGTCAAGCAGGGTCTTTCGGTCGTAGCTTTCGACTGCGAGGTGGTCGCCATACACGACGCCGTGCGCCCCATGGCTTCGGCGGCACTCATTCAACGCACGATCGACGAGGCTGCCGCACACGGCTCGGCCATTCCGGTCATCGAGGCGGTGGATTCTTACCGCATCATCGAGGAGCAAGGCTCTCGCATCCTGGATCGACGCCCCCTGCGGATCGTCCAGACACCGCAGGCCTTCCGCCGTGCACTGCTCGAAGAGGCCTATGCGCGCCCCTTTGAGGTGCATTTCACGGACGACGCCTCGGTCGTAGAGGCGCTGGGCGAGCCGATTCACCTGGTAGCGGGCGAACGCGCTAATCTGAAGATCACCACGGCCGAGGATCTGATCCTGGCCAACGCCTTATTCGAGCACGAAACACAAACCGCAGAAGAGGAGCTATGAGAACCGTTTTCACCTACCGCATCGACCGTCGCACACTCTATTGGACACTGCTCTACGTAGTGGTCTATGTGGGGTTGGCCATTGGTCTGTACTACCTCTACGAGGGTGAATACCTCTCGGCTTGGTTTATCTCCTGCGTAGGCGCTCTGCTGATCTTGATGGCCCTTTCGATTCCGCGCAAAATCATCATCGACGCGGAGCGTGTCGAGGTGCGATGCCTGCTCGACATCACCGAGGTCGAGCGTGCCGAGATTGCCTCGGTGCGTCGTGTCTCGTCGCAAGAGATGCGCCGCGTGATCCCGATCTTTGGCGGCTGCGGATTCTTCGGTTACTATGGCCACTTTTTCGATCTGAAACATTTCGAACGGATTCGTATCTACGCCTCCGAGTGGCGCAATCTGGTCGAAATCACAGACATCTACGAGGAACGATTGTGGGTCTCGGCATCCGACCCCGATGCCCTGATCGAGGCCCTCACCCCCACCCGAAAATAACCAATCTGAAACGATGCAAAAAATAGGATTTTATCTGCTGTCCGTCATGTTGCTCATGACAGGACGACTTGCTGCGCAAGAACTTGTCTTTCAAGATGCAGCGGGCGTGATTCGCTATACGGCCGACTCGACCGAAATGGCCGTATTCGGTGTCAATTACTGCCTCCCCTCGGCCTCCGACTACCGTGCTGCCCACAAAGTGGTCCCCACGCTCGAGGGGAAAAAGCGGATGATCGACATCGACCTCGCCCACCTGGAGCGCATGGGCATGAAGGCCATTCGCCTCTCGTTTTGGGGCGATTGGGAGAACTCCGACCGTCGGGGCAACCTGGTCGATAACGAGCATCTCGACCTGCTCGACTATTTGGTACACCGTGCCTCGGAGCGTGGCATGCTGATGCTCTTCTCGCCCATCGTAGCGCATGCCGCCTGGTGGCCCGACGGCGATCGCAACCTCGACGGCTTCACGGCCCACTTTGGTAAGGAGGCTCTGACCTTCGACCGACAGGCGATCCGTGCCCAGCAGCGTTACATGACCCAATTCCTGAACTACCGCAACCGCTACTCGGGCCGTCGCTACAAGGAGGAGCCGCATATCATCGCCATCGAGATTCTCAACGAGCCGGCGCGTGTCATGGGGCGCAATGATGAGATTCGCGCCTACATCGACACGATGACCGATGCCATCCGCCGCACCGGTTGCCAGAAGATCGTAGCCTACAACCTCTCCGAGAACTTCTCGACGGCCGAGGCCATTTGCCGCTCCAAGGCCGACGCGGTCTCCTACGGCTGGTATCCCACACAGCTCACCCACGGCTACACGTTGCAGGGCAACTACCTCCCCTACGTGAACGACTACACCCCCATGAAGCGTGTCGATGTAGGTCCTCGCTCCAAATTTGTCTATGAATTTGATGCAGCCGATCTGACCTGCTCCTATATGTACCCCGCGCAGGTGCGTGAATTTCGTGAGGGTGGCGTGCAGTGGGCAGCGATGTTCTCCTACGACATGATCGCCACCGCGCCCTGGAATTTGGGCTGGCAGACCCACCTGCTCAACCTGATCTATACGCCTCAAAAGGCCATCTCGGCCACGATTGCCGTCAAGGCCATGCAGGCCCTGCCGCGTGGAAAGGATTGGGGCCAATACCCCCACAACGTGCAATTTGGCCCCGTGACGGTCGATTGGAAGGCCAACCGCAGCATCTACTACGACGGTGAAAGCCTCCTCTACTCCAACTCCCTGCCCGAAAATTTCTCGTTGAAGCCGCAGCAGCTGAAACAAATTGCCGGCACGGGCAACTCACAGGTGGTCACCTATACCGGTTCGGGATGCTATTTCCTCGACAAATTGGCCGACGGCGTCTGGATGTTGGAGCTCTATCCGGGTTCGAAACAGCTCCAGGACCCCTTCCAGCACAATCCATCACTCGATCGTCAGCTCTTCGTAAACGATTGCACAGGCGGATGGATGACCATTCAGCTGCCTGACTTGGGCAGCCACTACTACATCTACCCCTGCCACCCCAACGCGGCGTCGGAAGGTGTTGTTTCTGTAGCACAACAACAAGGATTTCAGGCAGCACCCACGCGCTATATCCTATCGGCCGACAAAGAGGCGGGGCATCACTACCAACTGCAACAGCCGATAGCTGCACCCTTCAGCGATTCGCTCCTACAAGCGGAGTTGGATGCTGCCGGCTACCACGATCCAACCCAGGCCGCCCCTACGCACACGGCGGTGGAGCTCTTCACCCCCAAAACCGATTTTCGCCGGCTGATCTTCACGCGGGGCGGGTTCTTCAGCCCCTCGTATGATGTACGTCTGACCGATCGGGGGACGCTGCGTCTGTGGTGCGACGATTTGCGTCCCAAAGAGGAGCATTGGTTCCCGGCCGACATCTCCGTGCAACATGCTATCGGCGAGCGTATAGGCCAACACCTCCAAGCCCCTCAACAGGTGACCTTTATCCTGCGTGTGCGTGCCCTGACCCCCTCGACCAAGCGGATGCGCCTGCTGCTGAGCGAGGCAGACTTCGGATCGTGGGGCACCGAGGTTGCGATCAACGAGGAGTGGCAGGAGATCCGACTGCGCTCCGGTGACTTCATCCCCGATCGTACGCCCCAACTGCCGCAAGATTGGCCGGGCTTCGGGCCTTACTATCGACCCAATTTCGGTGGCACGGAGGCCTACATCCATTGGGCGGAGGTCGAGAACCTCTATTTCTCGCTCCGCGCCGAGGATTTCGAGGATCAAGGAGCCTCCCCGAAAGGCATCGAGATCGAGTGGGTCAAGGTGCAAATAGATGACTAATAGCAACTTCTAACACTCCAACGAAAAACGGGGCTATCCAACATTGGATAGCCCCGTTTCATGGCTCTTATAAGAGCGAGGTTAATAACCAAAGATCTCCTCCTGCGACACCTTCTGAATCGGGCCCAGCGTCTTGAGGAAGTTCTGATCCAGATCGCGGATATCACCCAGGATACCGTAGATGTAGGTGCGATCCTTCACCCACTTCTCCTGTGCGGCCTTCACATCGGCCAGCGTCATCTGCTGTACGGCCTCATAAACCGCCTTGTTGCGATCCTCCATCACGCCCATATCCTCGGCAAAGAGGTACTCCCAGAGCACCTGCTCCTTCACCACACGCTCGGTGCGAATGCGCTCCAAGAGGGCCTTCTTGGCGATCTCAAAGGCAGCCTCCGACTCGGGCATGCGGTTGATGATCTCGTCAAAGGCCTCAATAGCCTGCTGCATCTTATCGTTCTGCGTAGCGATGAAAGCCGTATAGGTGTAGGGAAGTTTCTTATTCGAGGGCATCGGCATGTAAGCCTGGGCCGAGTAGGCCAAACCACGCGCCTCACGCATCTCCTGGAAGACGATCGCATTCATGCCACCACCGAAATACTCGTTGTAGAGGCTAATCTCGGGATCGTTCTTCACATCGAACTGCTCACCACGGTTCGAGAACTGGTAGTAGTAGAGCTGCTTGGCATCGTACTGTGCCAATACGACACGGCTCTCGGGGGTAGCCTGCAGCGGTGCGAGCTCGTTCATAAAGCAGTGCGTGCTTTTCGTATTATGCACACGCAGCAGCAACTCGCGCACCTCGCTCACCGACTTCGGACCATAATAGAGAATACGGTGCTGCGAGTGGGTAAGTCCTTCGATGCAAGACAACAGATCCTCCGAGGTCAAAGCCTGCAACTCCTTATTCGAGAGGGTCGTACGATCTACAAAATCGCCACCGTAGGAGATATAACGACGCAGTGCCGAGAAGTTGGCCGCCTGATTGTGCTTGGCATTGGCGCGACTTTTCAGCATATCGTTCTTCAAACCGGCCAACACCTGCTCGTCAGCTACGGCTTGGTAGAGATGATCCTCCAAAATCTGCATCGCCTGCTCCATGTGCTCGCTCAAACCCGAAACGGTCACGTAGCTGCGATCGCTGCCGGCCGTAAAACGATACGAGCAGGCAATCTGATAGAGTTCACGGGCAATCTGCTCGGCCGAGCGGGTTGCCGTACCCAGATAGTCGAGGTAGCTGAAAGCGGCACCCAATTTGGGATCCAGGTTGGTACCGGCCTCGAAGACATAGACCAGACGGAAGGTCTCGGTCGTTTCGTTCTTCTTATAGAGTATCGCATGCTCATAGAGCGTATCGAGTGCCTCGGAGGGGCAACCCTCCACATCGGGGATCAGTGCCACCATATCCTGCTGGAAATCGACATAACGCGGCTCGATCGGCGTCACGACGCTATTCTGAATCTCCGTGAGGAAGGCACTCTGCTTGTCGCGGTTGGTCACAATCGGGGTAATGGCCGGCTTGGCAATCTTCTGCTCGTTGGGATCCACACCTTGACGCTTATAGACGATGGCGTAGTTCTCGGCACCGAGCTTCTCGTTAGCCCAGGCTACCACCTGCTCCTTCGTGATCTTCGACAGACGATCCACCTCGCTGACCACATCGGCCCACTCCTGACCATTGACAAAGGCATCGACAAACAGATCGGCACGACCCTCATTCGAGTCCATGATCTGCATCATGCCCGCCTTGAGGTTGTTGATCGAGGCCTCCAGGAGCGACTCGTCCCACTCGCCACGACGCAACAGATCCACCTGCTCGAGCATCAGATCACGCACCTGGTCGAGGCTCTGACCCTGCTTCGGGCGACCCTGCATCATCATCATACCGTAATCGGGCTGCAGGCTCTCACCGGCAAAGACACCGAGGGTCTTCTGCTGCTGGTTGATGTTCAGATCGACCAGACCGGCCTGACGGTTCGACAGGATCGACGAAGCCACGGCAGCCAAATCGGCATCCTCGCTCGTCGAACCACCCAGACGCCAAGCGACCGTTACGTTCTCAGCCTCGGGACCAAAGACCTCCTTCACGATGGGCGAGGTGATCGGCTGCTCGGGCTCGAACTGCAACGTGGGCAACTCGGGGTTGGGCTGCATCTGACCGAAGTACTTATCAATGGTGGCAATCATCTGGTCGGGATCGAAGTCACCCGAGAGGCAGATAGCCATATTGTTCGGCACGTAGTAGGTCTTGTGGTAGTTCTTCACATTCGTGATCGAGGGATTCTTCAGGTGCTCCTGCGAACCCAACACCGTCTGCTTGCCATAGGGGTGGTTCGGGAAGAGAACTGCATCAACAGCCTCCCTCACCTTGCGCGAATCGCGCGTCAGCGACATGTTCTTCTCCTCGTAGATCGTCTCCAACTCGGTGTGGAAACCACGGATCACCGGATTCATAAAACGATCGGCCTCAATGCGAGCCCAATTCTCGATCTGGTTCGAGGGGATATTCTCCACGTAGCAGGTCACATCCTGCGACGTGTAGGCATTCGTACCCTCGGCACCAATGGCCGACATGAGCTTATCGTACTCGTTCGGGATAGCAATCTTCGAAGCCTCGTAGCTGATCGAGTCGATCTGGTGGTAGATGGCCTTGCGCTCGGCCTCATCCTCGGTCACACGATAGACCTCGAAGAGCTGCTCAATCTGATCGAGCAACGGCTTCTCGGCCTCGTAGTCCGACGTACCAAACGACGGAGTACCCTTGAACATCAGGTGCTCGAAATAGTGAGCCAGACCGGTCGTCTCGGCGGGGTCATTCTTGCCACCTACACGCACCGCGATATAAGTCTGGATGCGCGGGGTCTCATCATTGACCGCCATATAGACCTTCAAACCATTGTCGAGCGTATAGATACGTGCCCCCATCGGGTCGCCCTCTACCGTCTCATACTTGTACTGACTACAAGCTGCGGCCAACATCGCTACGACGACGACCGCCAGAGTGAGGAATCTTTTCATGGTAATTTGGAATTAGAAATCAGTATTGTGTTCGTTACTAAAATTGTGCTTTCACCCAATCAAATCCGGCCACAGCACCGTCGGCCATCGGCCCCCAGCACTCGGCAACGATATAGATCATGACAAAGAGGGCCAAGAAGAACTTCAACCCCGTACCCATTAGGAAGGCCAAGAAGGAGCCCAAACCACTCTTAAAGGCCTGTCCGGCATTCTTCCGATCGCGCGTCAGCTCACCCAGCACCGCGCCGAAGAAGGGGCCCAGAATCAGACACAACGGACCAAAGGTCGGTGCAAAGAGGATACTGCCGATCACACCCAGCGTAGCACCCACGGCTCCGGCCCTCGTGCCGCCAAATTTGCGGGTCATGACGGCCGGCAGATAGAGGTCGGCCAGGATCACAACCAGGGTCACCAACGCCATGATGGTCATAAACAGCCATCCCGGATTCGAGAAATCAGTAAAGACCAGGCAGATCAGTCCCAAATAGCTGATCACGTTACCCGGAATAAAGGGAATAAAGCAGCCAATGATGCCGATAATGGCCAGAATGACCGCTACAATCGCCAAAAAAATATCCATAATCAGAAAAAAAGTGCTTTATAGGTCGTAAAAATAGCAATTATTCTATAAAAAAGCAAAAGGGCTGTCCAACAAAAAAGGTTGAGCAGCCCCGTTTCGATCCGAACAAACGCCTCTAAAAAAGCGAGGGGGTCCCGGCTTGGAGATCCTCTTTTCGCCTCCTGCAGCCTCTCGTCCCCTCCTGCAGTCCTCCTGCGGCTATTTAATCAGGCGGTTGGTGGCCGTATCCGGGAAGATGATCCAGGGCTTGAAGGCCTTGGCATCCTCAAAGTCCATCAATGCGTAGGAGGCAATGATCACCACATCGCCCACCTGCACCTTGCGCGCTGCAGCACCATTCAGGCAGATGCAACCGCTCTCCTTGGCTCCCTTGATCACATAGGTCTCAAAACGCTCACCGTTGTTGATATCGAGAATCTGCACCTTCTCGCCCTCGATGATGTTCGCTGCCTCCATCAAGGCCTCATCAATCGTGATGCTGCCCACATAGTTCAGGTTAGCCTGCGTGACCGAAACACGATGGATCTTCGATTTGATCACTTCAATTTGAAATTTCATAGCTCTTTATCGAATACGAATGTTATCAATTAGACGAATTTCACCGGCCTGCACCGCGATACAGCCCTGAATATGAGGCGCATCGCTCCATTCCTCGACCTGTTGCATAGTCAGCGCATCCACGGCCTGGAAATAGATCACCTCCAGAAAGGGATTGCTGTTGATCTGCTCCTCGACCCATGCGGTGAGCTCGGCAGGCGAGAGCTCCTGCGATCGTTCCACAGCGGCACGCAGCGTAGCATAGATATGCGGCGCGGCAGCACGATGGTCGGCTGTCAGCAACTGATTGCGCGACGAAAGAGCCAAGCCGTCCGTATCGCGCACAATCGGGCACTCGACAATCTGCAACGTGAGCCCCAGCTGGCGGCACATCGCCTTGATGACGGCAATCTGCTGGAAATCCTTCTCGCCAAAATAGGCGCGCGCCGGCCCTACCAACTCAAACAGACGGCTCACGACCTGTGCCACGCCATTGAAATGGCCCGGGCGCGTAGCCCCCTCCATCACCTTATCGATCGCGCCGAAATCAAATTGACGCGTATCGGGCTCGGGATAGACCTCCTCGACCGTCGGCATAAAGACCACATCGGCCCCGGCAGCCTCCAACAAAGCGGCATCCGCCTCGGGCGTACGCGGATAACGGCGCAGATCATTCTTATCGTTGAACTGCGTGGGATTGACAAAGACGCTCACGACAACCGTCTCGTTTTCACGACGAGCCTCCTCAACAAGCGACCGATGGCCGGCATGCAATGCACCCATCGTCGGCACAAAACCGATCCCTTCCGGAGGACACGCTGCAAGGCAAGCTCGCAATTCACTGACCGTAGTTACTACTTTCATGACTCTGTATGATACCTTTTACAGTCGCAAAAGTAGAAACAATAATTGAGAATCTAAAATGAAAAAGGATTTAATTCGCACGATTTGTACTATCTTTGTCGGCAAATCAGTAACAACCCGCTATGAAAACTTTTATTCGTATGGCATCCGTGCCCTTATTGACATTGGCAGCCGGCTCCTGCTGCGAGCAGGCCGAGCAGCCCTGGATCGTCGATCGTTTTGACGACATCAAGGTGATCCGCTACGAAGTTCCCGGCTTCGAGGAGCTTCCCGTGGAGCAAAAAGAGTTAATCTACTACCTGTCGGAGGCGGCAAAATGCGGCCGTGACATCCTCTTCGATCAGAATTGCGCCATCAACCTGCCGGTGCGTCGCACCCTGGAGACCATCTACACCAACTACAAGGGTGATCGTAGCTCGACCGAGTGGTTGGCTCTCGAGAAGTATCTGAAGAAGGTGTGGTTTGCCAATGGTATCCACCACCACTACTCGAACGATAAGTTCGTGCCCGAGTTCTCGGAGAGCTATTTCGATCAGGTGATCGCCTCGATCGGTGAGGAGCCGTTCGGCGAGCTGACCTCGCTGCGCGATGCCGTGAAGCAGGCGATCTTCAACCCTGCACTCTACCCCACCAAGCTCAATCAGAAGGCCGGTGAGGATCTGCTGCTCACCTCGTCGAGCAACTACTACAAAGGGGTCACCCAGGCCGAGGCCGAGGCCTTCTATGCCGCTATGGCCAAGGCCGATGCAGGCAACCCGACCCCGATCTCGTATGGTCTGAACTCGCAGCTCGTAAAGAACGAGGCAGGACTGATCTATGAGCGTACGTGGTATGCCGGTGGCATGTATGGTGCTGCTATTGAGAAGATTATCTATTGGTTGGAGAAGGCCGAGCAGGTAGCCATCGGCGAGCAGCAGCAGACGATCCGCCATCTGATTGACTACTACAAGACGGGTGATCTAAGTCTGTTCGATGCCTACAACATCGCCTGGGTAGCCGACACGCAGTCCCATGTCGATTTCGTGAATGGTTTTATCGAGGATTATGGCGACGCGCTGGGTCGCAAGGCTTCGTGGGAGTCGATCGTCAATTTCAAGGATGTCGAGGCTTGCCACCGCACCGAGGTGATCTCGGCCAATGCACAGTGGTTCGAGGACCACTCGCCGATCAACCCCGCATATCGTAAGCCCGAGGTGAAGGGTGTTTCGGCCAAGGTGATCACCGTAGCTATGCTCGGTGGTGACTGCTACCCCGCCACCCCGATTGGTATCAACCTGCCCAATGCCGACTGGATTCGCCGCGACCACGGCTCGAAGTCGGTCACGATCGACAACATCACCTATGCCTACGACAAGGCGGCCCAGGGCAATGGTTTCACCGAGGAGTTTGTGCTGCGCGCCGAGGATCGTGAGCGCATGAAGCTCTACGGCAAGCAGGCCGACGATCTGCACACCGACCTGCATGAGTGCTTGGGTCACGGTTCGGGTCGTCTGAAGGAGGGTGTCAGCCCCACGGCACTCGGCAGCTACTCTTCGACGCTCGAGGAGACGCGCGCCGACCTCTTTGGCCTTTATTATATAGGTGATCCGAAGATGATCGAGTTGGGTCTGGTTCCCTCGTTTGAGCTGGCCAAGGCAGCCTATGCCGACTACATCATGAATGGTATGATGACCCAGCTCTCGCGCATCGAGCCGGGCAAGCAAGTCGAGGAGTCGCACATGCGCAATCGCAAGCTCATTGCCGAGTGGTGCTACGAGCAGGGCAAGGCCGAGAATGTGATCGAATGGGTCGTTGAGAACGACAAGCGTTACATCGTCGTAAACAACTTCGAGCGTCTGCGTGAGCTCTTTGGCGAGATGCTCCACGAGATTCAGCGCATCAAATCGGAGGGCGATTTCGAGGCCGGCAAGGCACTCGTTGAGCAGTATGCCGTACAGGTCGATCCCGAGCTGCATCGCGAGGTATTGGCCCGTTACCAGGCCCTCAAGATCGAGCCTTATGGTGGTTTTGTCAATCCGGAGTATGAGCCGGTGTACGAGGACGATCGTCTGGTCGATGTCAAGATCAGCTATCCGGCCAACTACGTTGAGCAGATGTTGAACTACGCAGCCAACTATTCGTTCCTGCCCAACATCAACTAACCATACAGCGGAGCAGCTATCCGCTGATCACCCAAAGAAGGGGCTATCCAACAACATGGATAGCCCCTTTTGGTTTCATAGTAAGGGGCCGAAAATGCGGAGTTTACGGCACGTACCTATGAGCATTTCGAGGGCGAGTAACACGCTACAATCACAACCCGCACACGCCCCATCTCCGATCACTCTACGCCGTTTGCCGGAGTACTCTATGATGGTAGGATTCTCCACACGCAGCTCTGCTCTGTGCTTCTCCCACTCGGCTCGGCTTTTCTGCTCTCCTCTGCTTCTCTACTCTACTCCTCCCTCTGCTCTGCTCGCTCCGCCTTCTGCCCCCCCCTCTCTCGCTTCCACAAAAACAATTGAGGGGAGTTGCCATGCGGACAACTCCCCTCGATTATGATGGTTCTAAATCGGTCGATTAGAAATACTTACCACGCAGATCCTCGATCTCGGCCATCTCCTGTACAGCCTGAAGTGCATACTGCGTAGCGAAGCTCTCCTGCGTAGCCTGGGCGCGAACCTGCTCGGCCTCTACCGTCTGCGTTGCAGCATCCTTCACCTCATCTACCTGGAAGTAGAAGACACCCGACATACCCTTCACCGGTGCCGAAACCTTACCCGTCTCGCTCGTCGATGCGATAGCACCGATCAGACGCGGCTCCAGACCCGGGCCCGAAAGGTAGTAAGCACCGTAAGCAGCATCCGTAAAGTCAGCTACCTCAGCCTCAAAGCCGGCAGCGATCTCCTCCAGCGTTGCACCCTTGGCCTGCGATACGATGTACTCATACTTCTTATCGCGCAGCAACTGCTGACGAATCGAAGCGGCTACATTCTCCTGTGCCGTATAGTGCTCATCGTCGATCCCCGTCAAGATAGCAACTACATAGTCGTCACCCACCTTGAAGATCTCCGAAACATCACCCAGCTCGGCGCCATAGACCCAGCGAGCTACCTCACGCGAATCCTCCAGACCACGTACCATGCGCTCACCCTGCATCAACTTGGCAATACGCGGCGTAACGGCAGCCGTCGTAGCAGCAGCATTGAAGGCCTCTAACGAACCCTTCTCGGCATTTACCGTGAAGGTACCTGCCGTCGAGTGTACCGAACGACGCGTCTCGGCCGAAGCCTCAACCGGATAGGTGATCGATGCCACCTTCACATGCTTCGAAGGCTTGTCGGCACGGTAGATCTGCATGAGCTGGATAGCATCACCGGCAGCGATCTGTACCAGGTCGCCCTTCTTCACACCGGCCAACTTCTCAGCAAACTCGCCCGTGAAGGCCGAGAAAGGCATCACGCCTACCTCACCACCATTGACAGCCGTCTGCGTCATGAGCGAATATTGTGCAGCCAACTCGCCAAAGTTACCACCGGCACGCAGCACGGTCATCAGGCTGTCAGCCAGCGCCGTCTCCGTGTAGGGAAGTACGATATGACGGATACCGATCGAGTCGGGAGCCATCTTCGTATCCAACGCACGAGCCATCGTCCACTCGTTGTTCTGCATCACAGGACCATAGGTCTTACCGGCCCACAACGCAGCCTGCTCCTCGCCATTGAGCTGGGCAGCCGAGAGGTAGTTCTCGCTGATCGAGCCATAGCTGTTAGCACGCGTAAAGGCCTTCACATCGGCAGCAGCAGCGAACTCCTCGCCCACCTGCGTCACCTTGTTCTCCAGGTTGCGCAAGTCCTCGCCCGTCGGCATCACCTCGAACAGCACATAGCTAAACGAGCGCGAAGGAAGCTGCTTGTAGTTGGCCTTGTGGGCCTTGTAGTAAGCCGAGATCTCGCTGTCGCTCACCGTGAAGAGCGAATCGGGCACCTGGGCATAACGCTTTACGACCCACTTACCGTTGCGCGTCTCGTTGGCAGCCTTCACTCCCTGTGCAGCCTCCAGCGGGTTGATGTTCACACCACCCTTCACCAAACCGGCGAACTTCTGCAGCTGGCTCTCCAGACGCAACTGCTCAAGCAGCTGGCTGTAGGCTGCACGCACCTCCGGATTGGTCTGTGCCTCGGTCATGAACTGATTAACAGCCTCCACGTTGTACAGGCCCGTTGCCGGATCAGCAAAGGCGTTGTAGAGCGTCTGCGAGAACTGCTCGCCGCTGAGCATCGCCATCTTCTCCTCGTTGGTGAAGAAGAGACCCATCTGCTCGAAAGCCGGATCCAGCACCTTCTCAGCGATGAGCGACTGCCACGTAGCGTTGGCCAACATAGCCGACTGCTGCTCGTCGCTCTCGGTCATACCCGATTGCGCCTTTACCTGCTCATAGCGGTTGTAATACTCCGAATAGTTTACGTTCTCACCATTCATAACACCCACCTTGGGGTCGTTACCGGTGAATCCCATCTCGGTCTTCAGCGAGAGGATAAATGCCAAGAGCGCAAGGGCGATCACGATCGAAAGCACGATGCCGAACTTGGTGCGAAGTGTGTTTAAGCTTGCCATATAAAATGTTTTAATTACTTTATTGCCGTTTTAGCCTCCAAAGGTAGTAAATTTATCCGAATCAACACGCATTTATCTGATTTTTTTCACTCTCGCCAGCTCAATACGCGAACGAGTGGTGCGCAAAACCCGAATTTGCAGGTCATCGACCTCGACCACCTCACCCGCTGCGGGAATACCGTCGTAGTGGGCAATGATCACTCCGGCCAACGTGTCGTACTCTTTGTTCTCCTCAATTTGGAGGTTGTATTTCTCATTGAGGTATTTCACCTCCAGGCGGCACGATAGGACATATTCATCCTCGCCCACCTGTTTTTCGATCTCCTCATCCACATCGTGCTCGTCCTCAATCTCGCCAAAGATCTGCTCCAGCACATCCTCCAACGAGATGATACCCGCCGTGCCGCCAAACTCGTCGATCACCACGGCGATGTTCGTGCCGTGTTTCGTAAAGTTCTGCAAGAGAGCCTGCAAAGGCATCGTCTCTGGCACATAGTTCACCTCCATGATCACCGCCTCGATGGTCTTCGGATTGGTAAACAGGCTCTTCGAATTGACGTAGCCGATAATGTTGTCGATATTCTGATCGAAGATAAACAGACGCGAATATTTCGATTCGACGAAGCGTTCGGTCAGCTCCTCGATCGAAGCCGTACGCTCGATGGCCTCCACATCCACGCGCGGAACCATGCAATCGCGGACACGCAAATCGGCAAAATCGAGTGCATTTTGCAAAATCTTCAGCTCATTCTCGGCCTCCTCCTCCGAATCGTTGTTCGTGTCGATCAGATCGGCCAAATCATCGTGGTTGAACTGCGTCAGCACGGGTTTCTTCTCCGTTTTACGCCCCATCAGGCGCAAAATACCCTGCGAAAGAAGGGTCGTAAAGCGTGCAATCGGATAGAGCAGCAGATAGAACAGGTAGATCAGCCAGGCAAAGGTGCGATAGTAGAAGTTGGGGTTATTCTTGAAGATTGATTTGGGCAGAAACTCCCCCATGAAGATGATCAGCAGGGTCGAGACGGCCGTCTCGATGGCTACCGATCCGTTTGCGGCCAACGTCTCCCACCCGCAATAACCAAAGAACTTGTGCAAGAGCGACGACATAGCCAGCGAATAGACCACCAGTGCGATGTTGTTACCCACCAAGATCGTGGTGATAAATTGTCCCGGATTGCGCTCCAGGATCTCGGCAATCGAGTCAAAAAGCCGATTCTGCTTACGGTCAATCTCCAATTTGAGGCGGTTCTTGCTCGTAAAAGCAATCTCCATGCCCGAGAAGAAGGCCGAAAGCATCAGCATCAGCACAATGGTCAAGACGATATAGAGCAGCGAGGTTCCCATCACACAACGATTCTATTTGAGTAATTTGTTAGGGGCTCTGCGCTCCTCTTGTTCTTGAATCGGGATCGGTTGTTCCAATTCCAGCGGTCGGGAAGGGCTTCGACGATTATTCCCCTCCACGGATTGCAGTTTCATCGGTTGCAGATCGCCCTGCACGGGCTTCTTGCGCGCATTCGGTTGCTGCACAGCGGGCTTTTCGTCCCTCTTGTCAGCGGTTGCCTCGGCGGTCGGTTTTGCCGCGGGGGCAGACTCTACAGCGGTCGAATCAGCCCCTTCCGAAGGGCTCACCACCACCTCCATGCGGCTCTTCTGGTAGTAGAATCGCCAATCTTTGAAATCCTCATCCGACTCAAAACGCTCACCTACAAAGACATTATTGCCCTTGACGAGTTTCGTATCTACGTTCGAATAGATCTTCTTCGTGCGGGCATTCCAGAAGAGTTGCTGTGTATAGACCTCCGTACCGTCGTACTTCTTGACCACCACGTCGCCTTTGGCCTCCCACAACTCGCGTTTCTCATAATAGATCGCATAGTTTGCCGTCAGCACCGCATCGACCGAGGTCAATGAATCCTTCTGATAGGTCGTGATTTTGACCCCCTTCCGGAACTCGCGATAGGGCTCGGCCGCCAACGTATAGCCCTCGAGCAACGGTGTCTCGAAGTAATAGGAGCGTTGTCCGTTTTGCGACATGACAATCGACAGATCTTCACTATACTCGGTCATCATGGCCGCCTCGCGTGCCCGATCCGGTTCAGGCTTGGCCGAATCACAGGAGAATAGCAAGATAGCACTCCCCACAACGAGGAGTGCTACCATCGCATGACGTGTAATTCGACGCATCATCTTTTATGCTTGGCTCCGAATTTAGATTAGCGGGGACGAACCGTCGTGGTCATACCGGCAGCCAAACCGCAGGTTACCTTGTACGACTGACCGGCCTGCAGGTCGCGCATGAAGCACTCCTCCTGGCTCGGGAAACGGTTGCGGAAGGCCGACTGCGAGGTGCGAGCAGCATCCAGATACTCCGACTCGCTACCCATCTTCTCGATGGCACGCGTCATCGTATCGTAAGCTACCCAGCAAGCAGCCTGACGCTCAAACTGCTCACCGCAGTTCGAAGCCGAAATGCCGTAGCACTGTGCCAATACGAATACGGGCACACCATCCTCCGGGTTGAGCTCGATAGCCTCACGAGCAGCCTTGGCAGCAGCCGAGATATTGTTGGCAACCAGCTCAATTACAGCGATCTGCGTCAAGAGCTTCTGACGCTCGGCGGGATCCTCCTCCGTAGCGAGCGAAGCGTTCAGATACTTCGAAGCCTTGTCATAATCACCCTTCTCCTTGAACGACTGAGCCAGGTAGATAGCCATCTGGGCCGACGGCTGAACAGCATACGACTTCTCGGCTACCTCGAAGTAGAAATCACTCGTACACTTGGCACGCGTCATCAGCGCAACAGCCTGGTTGAGCACCTCGGGATCATCGGGCGTATTGGCCAGCTTACCACGGAAGAGCTTCTCCAGATTCTCGCAGTTGGCGGCCTCACTCATACCGAAGGCAGCATCGAGCTGATCCTTATACTCGGCATTACCCTCCAGCATCGGAGCCAGACGGTCGTACTCGGCAATCACCTCCTCGGGCATCACCTCATCCGTATTCTTGTAATCCTCACACAGATTCGAGAAATAAACCACAATCGTCTCGGGCTTCGTCTGTGCACCACCGGCCTCGATAGCGGCACGGAAAGCCTCACGGATGGCCGGGCGGTTCGTCTTGAGGAAGTTCAGCACATCACGCGCCTTCACATCCAGGATATAGACCTTACCCTCCTTCGGATCGTTACCGAAGTGCTCGATACGCTTGTCGTAAACCATCATCAGCGAATCGACCATCGTCTTACACTCGGCCATCGACGTAGCACGAGCTGCCTTGTTACGATAGATGATCACACCATACTTGTAGATGTTCACCGTAGCGGTCGGACGATCAGCCAACAGCGCCTGGAAATAGCCGGCGGCCGTGTTGTAGTCCTTGTTTGCAATAGCCTCCTTGAGGAAGTTACTGTTCAAGATGTTCTTCTCACGCTGCTCGGGCGTATCACCCCAACGAGCATAGCGCGGGTCACTAAAATCCTGCTGTGCCATCGTCGCCATAGCCATCAGCGAGAAGGCTGCCGTCAAGAAAAACTTCATTTTTTTCATCATGTGTGTTGTTTGGTTATTTAATTTTTATGTTGTTGCGCAAACATGTCGCGGTTAATCATACTTGGGTCGCATGAACCAATACTCGTGGTTCTCGGCACCACCGAAGAGCTTAAAGCCTACGGCAAACTTGAAATACTGCTGACGTACCAATCCGGCCGCCTCATCCACATTGAAGCCACGACGACCATACTCGAAGCCCACATCAATGGCCGAGACACCACGGAACTTGAGCGGTACACCCAGACCCACCGTTACGGCCATCTCGTGCAACTTCTCCTGGTTATAGGTCTGGCAGAAGCTGCCATAACGCAGACCGGCTCGATAGGACCAGCGACGCCAGAAACGACGGGCATCAAAACGGGCGGGGACAAACTCCACACCGGCCTTGATCGTGTGCGTATCGGTATAGGCCACCTGCATCGGTGCCTGCGTCGAGTTCGAACCCGTGTTCTCCACATACTCGTTATCGCCCCAACCCTGGAACGTATAGTCCAGTCCCAACGACCAGCGGGCATTCTGATAGAAGGCACCCACGGTCAGCTGCTTGGGCAGCGAGAGGGGCAGTGTACCCTGATCATCCTGCACCGTAGCATCGCCGGCAATCGTGTTGCTCACCGAAGGTTTCAGGTCGCCTCCCAAATCATACGTTGCACCCAGCGTCAAGATGCGGCGCGAGGTCAAGATGGCATTCCACTGCACACCAAATTGCGCCTTCACACGCGAAATACCATACTCCGACTCACCCACAATCGAGCTATACGATCCGTTGCCGGTGATCGACACGGGGGTCATGACATACGTACGGTCGATATCGCCCCAATAGTATTGCAGGGCTGCACCGATCGAGAAGTTCTTGAAGAGCTCGTAACCGAGCGCGAGTTTCACCTCCGTCACATCACCCTCGCCCTGGTAGCTATAATTGACACGGCCGACATTACCCCAAACCGGATCCATCGGGTCATACTCATGGTCGTACATCATCCGATAACCCACCGAGCTATACGGCGCAACGCTCAATCCGACACCGAGACCCTTGCCCAACGGCATTTGCAGCGCAAACTGACGAATATTGAACGAGTTGTAGGCCGATTTCTTCTCGGCACCGGCCACGGTCTGATAGTTGTAGTAATTCTGCCCCTCCAACTCCACATTGAGCAGCATACTCTTACGGCTCACCAGGCTCATACCGGCCGGATTGAGCAGGTTAATCATGCCGACCTGGCGTGCAGCGACACCCACACCGCCCATCGAACGCATCGCAAGCGTTCCGGGGGTATTGATCTCACCGACTCCATACATCGTATAGGGCGAGAAGGCGTTGATACTGCTCGTCTGCGCCATGGCAAGCGACGAGAAAACGACGCATGCAATGGTTGCAAAGAGCTTCATCAGACTATTTTTTCGTTGTTGCATTGTATTCTAAAATTCGGTTCAAACCGCAAAACACCAAATTAGGTTCTGCAAATATCGTATTTTTAATTCTTTTCACAAAGTATTTCGCCTCTCCACCGGTAAAAATAACGCATAAATCGCTAAATTTTTCCTCCATGCGGGCTATATAGCCCTCCAATTCGAAGCTTACGGAGTGCATTACACCCTGTTCGATCGCCTCGCGCGTGCTCTTTCCCTGCAAGGCCTCCTCGTCAGAAGGTTCACACAACGGCAGTCCGGCCGTGAAGGCTTCGAGAGCTCGGAATCGGCTCGTGAGCCCCAGCGAAATCGTACCCCCGCGGAACACACCATCGGCCGTCACCAGATCGATCGTCAGTGCCGTACCGAAATCCACCACCAGGCAATTCCGCCCACCATACAGCGTCATCGCACCCACGGCCGCAGCCACGCGATCACGCCCCAGTGTCTCGGGCGTTCGGTAATCAATGCCGATCGGTACGGGGGTCTCGGCCGTGAACCAAAGCACCTCGTCCAATCGTCCCTGCAACAGCGCAGCCACATCGGCCATTGCCCCGCGAGTCGAGGAGCAGATGGCGCGCGTGAGCCGATAACGACACATCAGCGCGCCGATCCACGCTTCGGTAGGCTCTGCCATTCCCACCTCCACGATCCGACCCGCAGACTCGGCTACGGCCCATTTGGTGCGCGTATTTCCTCGATCGATCAACAGATTCATCATAACACACGCAACGTTTTGTAACCGTCCTCAATATCCTTTACCCCTCTAACGGTCATCGCCAGGCGATTATTGTGCTGTTTGAGTACGAAGCGGTCGGGACGACGGCCAATCTCGGCCAGCAGGTGGCTAAAGACCTCACTCCGATAGAAGGCCGATTGTGCATCGCCCACAAAGTGCACGATCATCAATCCATTCTTCACCTTCACGCGCTCCATACCGAGACGAATCGCCTCCCAGCGCAGACGCACCACATTGAGCAACTCCGTAGCGGCGCGCGGCAACTGTCCAAAACGATCGACCAATCGGTGCTCGAAGCCCTGCAGCGCCTCCTCGTCCTTGAGCGAGTCCAACTCCCGATAGAGTTTCAGTCGCTCGGCCTGCTGTGCCACATAGCTATCCGGCAGCCCCGCCTCGACCTCGATCTCGATATGGGCATCCTCGATAAAGCGCATGGCATCGACCACCTGCTGTTCGCGATCACTCATACCCGGCACCAGCAACCCCTCCTGACGCAACTCGGCAATCGCCTCGTTGAGAATCTTCTGGTAGGTCTCAAAGCCGATGTCGGTGATGAAGCCGCTCTGCTCGGCACCCAGCAAATTGCCCGCGCCACGAATGTCGAGGTCCTGCATGGCGATGCTGAAGCCCGACCCCAGGTCCGAAAACTCCTCGATGGCACGCAGACGGCGGCGAGCATCCGAGCTCAACAACTCATCGGGGGGCGAGAGCAGGTAGCAATAGGCTCGTTTATTGGATCGTCCGACACGACCACGCAGCTGATGCAGGTCGCTCAAGCCGAAGTTTTGGGCGTTGTTGATGATGATCGTATTGGCATTCGGAATGTCAATACCATTCTCGACAATGGTGGTCGAGAGCAGCACATCAAACTCCCCGTAGATGAAGTCCATGATCAGCTTTTCGAGCTGTTCGGCGGGCATCTTACCATGTCCCACACCGACACGAGCCTTCGGGCAGAGGCGCGTAATCAGCCCCTGCATCGTCAGCAGATCCTCCACGCGGTTGTGGACGAAATAGACCTGACCGTCGCGGGCGAGCTCCTGCTCGATGGCATCGCGAATGATCTCCTCGCTGAAGGCGTGCGACTCGGTCTGAATCGGCTGGCGGTTGGGTGGCGGTGTCGAGATGACCGACAGGTCGCGCGAACCCATGAGCGAGAATTGCAGCGTACGCGGAATGGGCGTAGCCGTCAGGGTCAGCGTATCGACCGAAACGCTCAGCTCGGTCAGTTTCTCTTTGGCCGACACACCGAATTTCTGCTCCTCGTCGATGATCAGCAGTCCCAGATCGCGGAAACGAATCTGCTTGCCGAGCATCTTGTGCGTGCCGATCAGAATGTCGATCTTGCCCGAGGCCAGATCCTCGACAATCTGCTTCACCTCTTTGGGACGTTTCGTACGGTTGATGTACTCGATCGTCACCGGGAAGCCCCGCAGACGCTCCGAAAAGGAGCGATAATGTTGTAGTGCCAGAATCGTCGTGGGGACCAACACAGCCACCTGTTTTCCGTCGGTAGCCGCTTTGAAGGCGGCACGAATCGCCACCTCGGTCTTGCCAAAACCCACATCGCCACACACCAGACGATCCATCGGCTGGTCGGACTCCATATCCCGCTTGACGGCAGCCACGGCCGCCTGCTGATCGGGCGTATCCTCGTATTGGAACGAGGCCTCCAGCTCGTGTTGCAGGTAGCTGTCGGGCGTAAAGGCAAAGCCTTGCGAGGCCTTGCGGCGGGCATAGAGGGCTATGAGCTGGCGCGAAATATCCTTGACGGCCTTCTTCGTGGCACTCTTGAGTTTCTGCCATGCCCCCGTACCGAGTTTATAGATCTTGGGCGGCTCGCCATCGCCCGATTTATAGCGCGAAATGCGGTGCAGCGAGTGGACATTCACAAAGAGCACATCGCCATCCTTATAGACCAACTTGATCGCCTCATGCGCCTTGCCGTTTTCGACCACCTTGACCAGACCATCGAATCGACCCACGCCGTGGTCGATGTGCACGATATAGTCACCCGGGCGCAGCTGATTCAGCTCGGCCACAGTCATCTGCTCATCGCGCTTGATCTCACCGTTGATGCGATAACGCTGATAACGATCAAAGATTTGGTGATCCGTATAGAGGCAGAGGTTGAGATCGTGATCCACAAACCCCTCCCGCAGCGTGATGGGCAACGAGCGCAGCACGGCCTGTCCGCGACCGATCTGATGGAAGATATTCTCCAGACGTTCGACTTGTACCTTATTTTCCGAGAGGATGAAACACTTATAGCCGCGCAACGCATTACGAATCACATCATCGGCTACAAGCTCGAAATTCTTGTTAAACTTGGGCTGGGGTTGGGTGGCAAACTTCACCGAACAAGCCGCCGGACGTTCCGGCAGCGTATTGCGCAACAGCAACAGTCGGTTCTGCTCCAAATCGGCCAGCAGACCATTGCGCGAGGTGAGCAGCCGATCAATCCGGCTCGGATCCTCCAGATCGGCCAACGTTTTGCGACGCACCTCATTGATGCGACGCAGCACCCCATCCAGGTCGTAGCTCCACCAAGCGGCCTTCGGCCCCACGAAACGCGCCAACGAGACCCGCTCGGCCAATGCTTCGCGCGCCGAAAGGTCGGGGACAATCTCGATCTGCTGCAATCGGTCGGTCGAAAGCTGGCTCGAGATCTCAAATCGGCGGATCGAATCCACCTCATCCCCAAAGAAATCGACACGATAGGGTTTGCTCTCCACGAAGGAGAAGAGATCGACGATACCGCCGCGCACGGCATATTGACCCGGGGCATAGACAAAATCGACCCGCTCGAAGGAGGCCTCAACGAGTGCATCCTCCAGCACCTCGATCGAGAGATTATCTCCCACAGCCACCCGAATCGTTCCGGCCTGCATGGTAGCCTCATCGGCCACACGCTCGGCCAACGCCTCGGGATAGGTGCAGACGACCAGATAATCCTCCCCCGTATAATTTCGCAGCGCAGCCAGCGTCGAGGTACGCTGCACCACCCCCTGCGGGTCCTCACCGCCATAGGCGACCGATCGTTTGTAGGACGAGGGGAAGAAATAGACCTTTCGCTCGTCGAGCAAGCGATAAAAGTCGTTCATCAGATAGGCCGCAGCATCCCGATCATCGGCCACAAAGAGGTGAATACCCCCCTGACGGACAATCAGTGACGAGGCATAGCACGACAAGGCCCCGCCCACCAACTCTTCCAGATGGAGGGTGACGCCTTCAGTCTGCATGGCTCGCTCGAGTTGCTGGAGCGGCTCGGAGCCTGCAAAAAGGGCCAGAACGGTATGGTTGGCTTCGTTTGTCACGATCAGCTACCTTGCAGTTGAACGGATAACAGCGTCTCGGCGTAGGGTTTGATGGTCGGCCGTATCAATACGGGCACTATTTGATCAGATCGTTGCCCTTGCGGTCATGATAGTGCACATCGATCATGCCCGTGCTCTGATCCTCCACAATCTTAATGCGGGTCTTGTAACGCCACTGCCAACGGCGACGCAACGACCAGAAACCGCGATTCAAGAACGAGGCGACATAGGGGCTGACGACCAACTCGATGTATTTATGGCCACGATCCTGCGTGAGGAGCGAGATCTGGTTTTCGATCTTCTTGTCCAGCAAGACCGTAGGCTCGACCTTACCCGAGCCGTTGCAGGTCGGGCAGACATCGGTCACATCCTCGATGGCCAACGGACGCACACGCTGACGCGTGATCTGCATCAGGCCGAACTTCGTGAGCGGCAAGATCGTATGCTTGGCCTTATCGGTGGCCATGAGTTTGGTCATCTCGTCGTAGAGAGCCTGCTTATTGACCGCCTTGTGCAGGTCGATAAAGTCAATGATCACGATGCCACCCATATCGCGCAGACGCAGCTGGCGTGCAATCTCCTTGGCGGCTGCCAAATTGACCTCCATAGCCGTCTGCTCCTGGTTATCCTCGGCCTTCGTGCGATTCCCCGAATTGACATCAATGACATTCATCGCCTCGGTGCGCTCGATGATCAGGTAGGCTCCTCGCTTGAGCGAAACATACTTGGCAAAGAGCGACTTGATCTGCTTCGAGATATCGAAGTTATCGAAGATGGGCACCGTCCCCTTGTAGAGCTTGACGATCTTCTCCATCTGGGGGTCAATCTCGTGCACATAGTTCTTGATCTCCTTGTACATCGCCTCGTCATTGACGGCAATCTGCGAGAAGGAGCCATTGAGCGAGTCGCGGATGATCGTATTGGCACGGCTCATCTCATTGAGCAACTGCCCGGGGGCCGTAGCGGCCTTTTTGCGGATCGTACCGCAGGCTTTGAACCAACGGTCGAGCTGCTGGCGAATATCGTGCTCGATCTCCTCGTCCTTCGACTCGACGGCCGCCGTACGAATGATCACCCCAAAATTCTTGGGCAAGACCGATGCGGCAATGCGCTTCAGACGGCGTTTCTCCTCGGCCGAGCGAATCTTTTGCGACAGGAAGACTTTGTTCGAGAAGGGCACCAGCACCACATTACGGCCGGCGAGTGACACCTCGGCCGTCAAGCGCGGGCCCTTGGTCGAGATCGCCTCTTTGGCTATCTGCACCATCACCAGGTCGCCCGGCTGCACATGCGAGCCGATCTTACCGCCCTTTTCGAGCGGCTCCTCGAGTTTCATCGTATCAACCCTCAAGCCGCGTTTTCCGGGCTGGAAGGAGTTCACCAACTTTTTTAAGGAGTCAAAATGGTTGCCGAGATCGGAATAGTGGATGAAGGCATCCTTCTCATGGCCAATATTGACGAAGGCCGCATTGAGTCCCGGCATAATCTTACGCACCTTGCCCAGATAGACATCGCCCACGGCAAAACCCGTTTGGCACTGCTCCTTATTCAGCTCAACGAGGACCTTATCTTCACACAAGGCGATCGTTATCTCGGCAGGAGTAACGTTTACAATCAGTTCTCGATTCATATTTCAGTTGTGCTCCGCCCGCAAGCAGAGCTATTTACACCATCGATCTGATCCGTCTCATTCCCAAAAGCGGATTCATCCTATCAATCGCTGAATCCGAGCTACATACCCCGTCCAACCTGCCACTCAACACACCGGAAACCAGACTCCATCGTCTCACTCCGTGCAGCAGTCCCCTATGCGGGGAGCGAGGTCTTGGGGTCAGCAAACCATCACACACGCCGCCCCATCAAACGCCCTACAGCCCCTTGTCGATCCAATCTTCACCACCTCCAAAAAGTGACTACGGCACACCATGCCACGATCAGATCCGCCCATCGGCTGCGGAAATCATACCGACCAGAACCGAATCTATTCAACAACGACCGATTTTGCATTCCGAGAGTGTCGGTCAAACTCTCAAACGATTGTACAGCAGCCTTAAACTGCCGTCTCGGCCTCACCCGAAGGGGCTCTCAAGGCCGTTTTTTCATAAAAGCAGGTAAAGGTAAAGAGGTCTTACCCCTTTACCTTTACCGTAGTCCCGAAGCGGGTTCTACCCTACTACTTGTTCTTCTTGTGACGATTCTTGCGAAGACGCTTCTTACGCTTGTGGGTAGCCATCTTATGGCGCTTATGCTTCTTTCCGTTTGGCATAGTGGTAAATTATTAAAGGTTTTACAAATTATTTCACCTTGGCTGCGAAGCTCTTAGCCGGCTTGAAAGCGGGGATATTGTGCTCCGGAATCGTGATCGTCGTGTTCTTCGAGATGTTACGAGCAACCTTCTGTGCACGCTTCTTTACGATGAAGCTACCAAAACCACGAAGATATACATTGTTACCGCTCTCCAACGAGCCCTTAACCGAATCCATGAAAGCCTCAACGATGGCCATAACCTGCACCTTCTCAACACCGGTGCTCTTAGCGATCTCGCTTACGATTTCTGCCTTTGTCATATCTTTAGATCTTATTAAGTTATTAAGTATTTGTCTCTTTTGAGTTTGCAAATATACACTTTATTTGTTCATCCGCCAACAAAAAAAGATTTTTTTTTCGCCAAGCCACCTTTACGCCCCTCGTCCGATCGCAAAACGGGAGCCATCAACCCTTTAGGGCGAGCCGAGAGGATCACGCAGTCTCTACCGCATGGCCATAGCAATGCCGTCGGCGATCTCATCGAGCGCCTTTTGCAGTTTCGAGCCGATCATCATGCGCATCATCATGTTCAGCTCGGCATGCAAGACCAGGCGCAGGCGCGTGTCATAGGCCTCGACCGGCTGCAAC
Organism: Alistipes sp.; assembly: GCA_017437045.1. GTDB lineage: Bacteria > Bacteroidota > Bacteroidia > Bacteroidales > Rikenellaceae > Alistipes. The sequence continues at coordinate 9,798 of JAFSBY010000029.1, read as the reverse complement.
TGCACCCAGAAGGCAAAATCCATCGGCGCGCCGCCATCGCCCACAATCTTCACATGCTTCGGCTCCACACGCTCATCAATTCGCAGACTGACCGTAAAGCCCTTCGCCTTGAACGAGCAGGTGTCGGCCGTAGCCTGCCAATCCTCTACGCGGTCGGCTACTGCAGGGGTGAGGTTATCAAAGCGGCTGATGACCTGAAAAATCTGATCAGCCGAGCGCAAAATCTGTACTTGTTTTGAAATATACTCTTGCATAAGGATAGGAATGGGTTATATATATTATATATAGGTATAATCTTCGTCTATTCGATCGTAAAGGTGCGCTCCGTCGGGCTATCGACCGCAATATGCACCTCGACCAACTCCTCAGGCAGCAACGGCTCAACCTTCTCGGGCCACTCGACCAGGCACAGATCGCCCGAATAGAAATACTCCTCGTAGCCCAGGTCGTAGGCCTCACGCACATCGTCAATGCGATAGAAATCAAAATGATAGAGCCGCTCACCCTGGCCACCCTCGTATTGATTAACCAGCGCAAAGGTCGGGCTGGTGACCTGATCCGTCACCCCCATCACCTCGGCCAAGGCCCGCACCAGCGTCGTCTTGCCGGCTCCCATTTCTCCGCGCAGGGCAACCACCGTGCGCCCCTCGAGCGATTCGAGCAGCAACTCGGCCACGCGTGTCAGCTCCTCCTCGGAGTGAATGTGTATGCTTTTCATGCTGTAAGTGTGTTATTGTTTGGGTTTGAGCACGATGTAGGGGACAATCATCTCCTCCATCGAGATGCCGCCATGCTGGAACGTATTGCGATAGTAGCGCACATAGCGGTTTGCATCGTTGTTATAGACCAAAAAATCGCGGTTGTAGGCGAAAATATAGCTCGACGAGAGGTTGCTCGAGGGCAACTGCACATCCTCGGGACGCTGAATCTCATACACCTCGCGGGCGTTGTACTGCAGGTTGCGACCCGTCTTATAGCGCAGATTGGCCGAGGTCTCCCGATCACCCGTAACGCGCACCGGATTATCGACACGGATCGTTCCATGATCCGACGTGATGATCACCGTGTGGCCCCGCTCGGAGAGCAGACGCAGGATCGTGTAGAGATCCGAATGCTCAAACCACGAACGCGTCAGCGAACGGAAAGCCGCCTCATTTTCAGTCAGTTCACGCACAATATCGGTCTCCGTACGGGCATGCGACAAGATATCGAGGAAGTTGTAAATGATCACCGAAAAATCGGCCTCGTAGATCCGTCGGATGTTATCCACCAGCCGTCGTCCCTGCTCCGGGCGAACTAACTTATCGAAGGTCGTACGCCACGACTTGCCACTCTGGGCCATCAGTCGTCGCAGGAACTCCTCCTCGTATTGGTTTTTACCCCCCTCCTCGTTGTCGTTGAGCCACTTCTGCGGCATCAGTCGGTCGATAGCCAGGGGCATCAACCCCGCAAAAACGGCATTACGGGCATACTGCGTAGCCGTCGGCAAGATCGCGCAATAGAAGTCATCGACCGCAATATCGTAATAGCCTCGCAGCATCGACGAGATGGCGCGCCACTGGTCATAACGGAAGTTGTCGATCAGCAGCAGCGTGGTCTTTTCGTGTCGCTCCACCTCCGGGAAGATGGCCGAGCGCATCAACGTATGCGACATGGTCGGCGTATCGTCCGTGCGGCGATTGATCCAATCGTAATAGTTGCGGCGCACGAACTTCGAGAAGGCTTGATTGGCCTCGTTTTTCTGATACGAAAGCACCTCTTTGATGCTCTGGTCGGTCGAATCCTCTAACTCGATCTCCCAGGCGGTCAAACGACGGTAGAGCGCGCACCAATCTTGGAACGTATCGGCCTGCTGCAACGAGACGGAGAGCCGTCCGAACTCCGACCGATAGTCGGCCGTAGTCTGCTCGGTCACAAGCTGTTGCTGATGCACATTCTTCTTGATCGAGAGCAGCACCTGGTTCGGATTGACGGGCTTGATCAGGTAGTCGGCGATCTTCGATCCGACGGCCTTGTCCATGATATTCTCCTCCTCGCTCTTCGTGACCATGATCACAGGAGTGGTCGGACGCACCTCCTTGATCTTGGGGAGCGTCTCCAAACCCGTCATACCGGGCATCATTTCGTCGAGGATGATCAGATCGAAGGCCTCCTCCGTGGCCATGTCGATCGCATCGTAGCCATTGTTGCAAGTCGCCACCTCATAGCCCTTCTGTTGCAGAAAGAGGATATGCGGTTTCAGCAGCTCGACCTCGTCATCAACCCATAAGATTTTTACCATAACGTGCAGATTTTCGGCCTACAAAAGTAGTCAATTTTCTATCAAACGCAAAACACCCTCCATTTATTGAGCCACAAGCGCACCCTTTTCGTCCGTCGCCACCCCTTTCCAGTCGGCACACAACGCATCAATGCGCTTCGAGAGCCGATCGAGCTGCAGATTCAAATAATCATGCGTCACGGTCGCATAGATCTGCGTCGTGCGGATGTTCGTATGGCCCAGCAGCTTCGAGATCGTCTCGATGGGCATCCCCTGCGAGAGGGTCAGCGTCGTGGCAAAGGTGTGACGTGCGCAATGGAAGGTGACATGCTTGTCGATCTCGGCCATTGCCATCAGTTGCGCCAGACAACGATTGCACCACCCATTGCTCGGCAGCCGAAAGACCACCTCGTCGGTGTGGATAGGCATATATTGGAGCAGAATCGCATGCGGTACATCGAATAGGCGCACCTGAATGCGCGTGCCGGTCTTGTGGCGGGTCGTTTCGATCCAACTCGTATGGGCCACCTGACGAATATCCCGCCCACGCAACCCCTTCAGATCGACAAACGAGAGGCCCGTGAAACAACTGAAGAGGAAGGCATCGCGCACCAAACGCAGATGCAGCGCCAGACAATCCAACTCGACGAGGCGTTTCATCTCCTCGATAGTCAGGTAGTTACGCTCCGTAAATTCGCAATGCAGTTTGTGGCGCGCAAAGAGGCGTTCGATGCGCTGACTACCCAACCGCGCCTCCATCAAGATGTGTTTGAGCGTGGTCATATAGACCCACACCGTGTTTTTACGATGGTTGCACGCCCGGCTCAAATAGCCCCGAAAAGCCGTAAGAAAGGTATCGTCCAACTCCTCCAGCAACATATCTTCAGCCCCATAGGCACTCCGCAGAAAGGCCTGCAGATGCTTCTCGACCGAGTGATAGCGATAATAGGTCGATAGGCTGCGGTCGATCCCCAGATGACGCTCCACCAGCTCCTTCTGATACCGCACCCCCTGCAACAGTGTGCGATGAGGCTGCTCGTCAGCCCGATAGCTATCACGCACCTGGACGGCCGTCACCTCCGGATGACGCCTTCGCAGACGATCGTAACAGGCCTCCATATCACACCGCAATTGCTCCAGCCGCTCATTGATCTGCTGCGCCTCGGGCGACCGCCCCATCACGCGGTTGCGCAGGTGATTCCAGGCCGAGGGATTGACCGTCAGCCGCGTCGAGAGCTGCGCTCGCTCACCATGCAGGGTCACACGCATCATAATCGGAGCCTTCCCGTCGCGCGCAAGCGACTTACGTTTGATGTAGAACATCACTTTCAGATTGTTTTTCATAACCATACGTTATTTTAATCTCGGCACACCATTGTGCTTAGAACGAAATTACAACCTCCGTAACGATCTACCAAACAGCCCCCAACGCGAACGGACTATGGGCATAAAAAAAGGTCGTTCCCCGAAAGGAACGACCCTTGAACACATGCTATAATTCACAAGGAATTAGAGCGGGAGAACGATCTTCTGAGCACCATTCTGGTTACCATAGTAACCCAGGCTCGTACCCGTCATGGCCGGCATACCGATAGCCAGACCATTTACAGGCCACGTGATGACATTATTCTCCATCTTACCATATGCCAAAGCACCGAAGAAGAACTCACCATAGCCCCAATCGAAGCCCATGTACTGCGTCTCCAGCAAGAGTTTAGCAGGATTCGTGATGTTGATATACCACCAGTGATCCTCCTCCTGATAGTCGCCCGGAGCGTTGTGCGGGAAGGTCGAGGTATAGGCATTCTTCAAGCATACATAACCCGGCTTGGTCGAACGCGTCCAGCACTCGCACTCCCACGTTACCGAAGGTGCACCGAACAGACCGGTCAGCATATCGTCGGTGATCTGAGCCATACCCAGGAGCTCCCAGTTCTCCACCGAGACCTTCAGGCCATACGACACCCCACCATCAAAGACCTTGTAGGGATTCAGATACTCCTCACCCTCGAATGCGATATTAAACCCATAGACACCATCTGCCAACGGGCCGTTCATCGAAATATTCAGCGTAGTCTCCAGCTCGCCATCGGCAAACTCAATGGTTTCGGGGATATCAAATGCCGGAGTCTCCGTCTCACCATCGACCAGCATATCGACCGACTCCACCTTTACCGGAATCGAAGCCGCAGCGTAAGCATAGTTACGAGCCACCACGATCTCGAAGACGGCCGTCTGAGCCTCAATCGACGACAGATCCAGCGTCGTCGGGTTCGACGAAACGAAATAAACCTCCTGACAATCGGGGCTAACCGGCTGTGCAGGCTCATAATCGGCACTATCCTCCGAGCAAGCCGCAAAACCAAAGGCCATGGCTGCCATTGTCAGCAAATAAGCATATTTTTTCAACATTTTCATAGTCTCTTGTGTTTAAGCGTGTTTGACTATTCGGAAACCGGATCGATCGTATCGGCCGGATCGGGATTCAAATTATCCTCCGGAATGGCAGGGTTCGAACGGCTCTCCGTAATCGGAATACATACATTCCACCAAGGAGCTACACCATCGAGCTCCCAACGAGCGTCGTTGATCTTGCAGTTCGAGTTAGCCAAGTGGATACCCAGGCCCAGACGTTTCTTGTAGTAGAAGGGAATACCCTCACCCCAGAACTCGATACGAACATGCTTGGCAACCTCCGTCTGGAAGTCCTTCAGATTGAGCGAGCGGCAGGTATAGGAGGGCTGGCGGGTCTGTACGAACTGCGTCAGCAGATTCTTACCCTGCTCCAGATTCTCAGCACCAACAGCCTCAGCCTCGATCAGGTACATCTCCTCGATACGCATCATCGGGAAGTCGATTGCATTACCAATCGTAAAGGTCGTGTAATCACCCTGACCCGGACGGAACTTAATGGCACCATACTCCTTGGTGTTCTGCGTACCCTGATACGTAGCCTTAAAGAACGAGGCAGCATCCGGACGGCAGCTCTTGTAGTTGTAGAAGTCGAAGAAATCGGGATCGAGCCACGAGTGCTTACGGAAGTCGTCGTCCGCGATCTCGTTGTACAGATTCGAGTTGATCGAACGACCTACACCGTGACCATAAACCGACCACGACTCCTCGATCGACATGTGAGCAATGAACGAGTAGAGGTTGTGAACCTGATCAGCGGTCTGCGTCGTGCAGAGCATCCACGAGTTCTTATTAGCCTCGTAGTTGTTGAAACCGGTGATAGGATTCTCCCACTGATCCTGCGTCAGCGGCGTGTAGCCACAGTTGATAGCCTTGCGAGCATACTCGGCAGCCTTGGCATAAGCACCTGCCTGACCGGCATAACCACGCTCCAGATAAGCACGAGCCGAAAGACCATAAACTACGCTGATGTCAGGCATCGTCTTTGCCGCACGCTGGTAGTCAGCCAAGCAAACCTCAGCACGAGCCAAGTCGGGGAAGATAACCGTGTTGTAGATATCCTCTACCGTAGCACGCGGGTTGGCCTTAGCCATCTCGGGCGTCGTAGCCTCGGTTACGATTACGCAAGCCGTACCAAGCGACTCCGAAGGAATCTCATAACCCTTGATGTCGGGATCGGTCGTCGGTTTCGGCTCGATCAGACGTACCAGGTCGAGATAAAAGAGGGCACGATAGGTCAATGCGATACCCATGAAGTGACGCTGCTCGTCCGTCCACGACTCCTCGGGAACAGCAGCAACGGTCGAAATAACGTCATTACAGCTCTTGATCCAGGCATAATAGTTATACCAGAACTGGTAACCGCTATATACATATTTGTCACCCAGTCCAAGATTCTGATCCCAGAAATAGAACCAGTTGTAACCATCCTCACCACCGATGACAAGGTCACCCGACATGTGGGTCAGCGATACGGAGATCGCGGGATAACCGAAGTCCCATGCCTGTGCATAGTTCTGTGCGTAGAGGATCATAGCCGTCGGGATCGAGTTCACCATGGCCTGCAAGGCGAAGGGCGATTCAGCCACCTGCTCCTGCGTAGCACCACTTGTCGGGAAGGTCTCCTCAATACAGCTGCTCAACGTCAAAGCTGCACAAACCGACAGGGCAAATTTCTTGATTATATTTTTCATATTCTCTCTCAATTTTTATCTATTAAACCTTAGAACTTGAGATTGACACCACCCGAAATGGTACGCATCGGCGAGTAGTTTGCGTAGTTCGTCGAACCGGTGTAGCTGTAACGGGGATCAAAGCCCTCACGCTGCGACCAATAGTAAACATTGTCACAAGCCAGGTAGAAACGTACGCTGTTCACGCCAATCTTACGCGTCCACTTCTGCGGCAACGTATAGCCTACCGTGATGTTCGAGATGTTCAGATACGAAGCATCGATCAAGAAACGATCCGAACGGCTGGCCGTATCATTATCGCCATACTGCAGACGCGGAATATTCGAGTTCGGATTCTCGGGCGTCCAAGCATTCAAGATATCCTTGTGATATGCCGAACCTGCCATTGCACCGGTGGGCGAACCCATCGAAGCGGCATAACCCGAATCGTAGCTCTTACCACCAATCTGATAAGCGAAAGCTGCCGAGATGTCAACACCATAGAAGCTGAACGACGTCGTGAAACCACCATAGAGGTCAGGCAGCGACGTATCACCCAGATAATCGGTAGCATCCGACCACGTCGTAGTCTTCTCACGACCGGCCTCCATTACCGGCTTACCCTCAGCGTCCAGAACCGGGTTACCCTCGGCGTCCTTTACCGGATTCTCTACATCCTTCCACCACTGCGAAAGACCCGTCTTGGGATCTACGCCTGCATACGAAGGCATATACCACGTGTAGTACGACAGACCCTCACCGATGAAGTTGTTACCCGACGTATAACCCTGATAACCCTGAACGGTCAGCGTCTTCTTCGTAGGATCGAGGTAGGTAACCTCGTTCTTATAGTGCGAAAGGTTCAACGTAACATCCCAACGGAAGTTCTCCTTCTGGATCGGCGTAGCGTGCAGGTCGATCTCGAAACCACGGTTGGCCATGTCACCTACGTTCGCATAGTAACCCGAGTAACCCGACGAAGGAGCTACCGAGAAGTAGAACAACATGTCGGTCGTCTTGCGGTTGAAGTACTCAGCCGAACCACCCAGGCGGCCACCGAAGAGCTCGAAGTCAAAACCTACGTTGAAGTTCGAGTTGGTCTCCCAGGTGATATCCTTATTACCCTTGGCGCCAAATACGACAGCCAAGTCACCACCCGAGCTGGCAATGCCATAGGTATCGGTGTAGAGGTAGCTGTCAATACCGTCGTTACCCTGCGAACCATACGAGGCCTTGAGCTTCAACATATCAACCCAATCCACATCAAACCACGACTCCTTGTTGATCAACCAGGCAGCCGAAGCCGACCAGAAGTTACCCCAACGGTTGTCGGGATGGAACTTCGACGAAGCATCGCGACGATACGAACCCGATACAAAGTAGCGGCTATCGAAATCGTAGTCTGCACGGAAGAAGTAACCCTCCGTATTGTAGGTGCCAACCGACGAGCTTGCGCTCTGACCATCAACTACAGCACCATCCAACTCCATGTTGTCGTACGAGAACATATTCGACTTCGAGCCATACAGACCCATGCTGGTAAGCTTGTAGAACTCGTGACCTACCATCAGGTGTACGTGGTGCTTGTCAGCGAACGTACCATCGTAGTTGATCAGCTGCTGTGCATTGATCTCGAATGCGCGATCGTGCTCTACCGATACCTGACCACCGGCCTCTGCGAACTGACCATAGAAGGGGTTGTACATACGATTGTAACGATACTCATCGAGGTTTGCACCCATGTTGATCGTAGCGGTCAGACCCTTATACAGGTTGATGTCGGCAAAAGCCGTACCCGTAAAGGCGTTACCATTGATACGGTATTGATCGAGCTGAACAGCAGCCAATGCGTTCGAGTTCGAGAAGTTAGGACGGTTCATACCGGCATTCATACCATTACCATAGTCGTGGATGCGGTTGCCCTGCGAGTCCACCATGATGTTACCCTCACCATCGCGCAGATAGATCGGATAGATCGGAGCCATCGTGTTCGCGAAAGCAAAGACATTGACCGTCGAGTTCGAATCACTCTCATTTGCCAGATACGAGGTCTCATAGTGCGAGAAGGCAGCATTCATACCCACCTTCAGCCACTTCTTGGCCTGATAGTCAGCCTTCAAACGAGCCGAATAACGCTCGTACTTCGAGTTCTCAACGATACCGTTGTTCTCCAAATAACCCATCGAAGCGTAGAAATTGGCACGATCCGTAGCGGCAGCAACGTTTACGTTGTACTCCTGACGCATCGAGGTCTTGTAGGCCTCATCTACCCAATCATCGGGCTGCAACCAATAGTCCTGACCATTGTAGGTCACCTTGCGACCCGGCGTAGCGTTGGGGTTAAATTTACCGTTCGTACCGATCAGATACTCACCCTCGGGAACCGTATAGGTGATGTAACCCAGACCACCATTACCCGTTTGAGCCAGCGTCGTGTTTGCCGAACGATGAGCTGCAGCCAACGACATACCTTTTGCCTTGTTGTCGTTGTAGAGGGCAGCATACTGCGTCTCATAGTACTCACGCGGATCGTCGATGTAGTCGTAGAGCTTCAGTGCGCGGCTGTTTACACCCCACTTAGCATCGAAGGTCACCGTAGCCTCACCCATCTTGGCCTTCTTGGTCGTGATCATGATCACACCGTTAGCACCACGCGAACCGTACAGAGCCGTCGAAGCAGCATCCTTGAGCACGGTCAGCGACTCGATGTCGGCCGGGTTGATCAGGTTCAAGTCACCCGAGTAGGGAACACCGTCCACTACATAGAGCGGGCCCTTACCTGCGTTAATCGACGAGATACCACGAATGATGATCGAAGGCGATGCCGTCGGATTACCCGACGTGCTGGTCACCTGGACACCGGCAGCAGCACCGGCCAAAGCCTGAGCCACATTGGTTACCTGGCGCTTTGCGATGTCATCACTCTTCACGACCGAAGCCGAACCCGTAAAGGCCTCCTTCGTAGCCGTACCGAAAGCGACAACGATCACATCGTCGATTGCAGTGGCATCCTCCTTGAGTGCAATCGAGACATTGGTCTTACCACCAATAGCTACGATCTGCGTCTCATAACCTACGAACGAAACGACAAGATTACCATTTGCAGGAGCTGCAAGAGCAAACTTACCGTCCGCACCGGTCGTCGTACCCACGTTGGTACCCTCAACCAATACCGTTGCACCCGCTACGGGTGCACCATTGGCATCAGCTACTGTACCAGAAACCTGCTTATTTTGAGCGATTGCAAACGAAACACCCAAAACAGCAATTAACGATAGTACAAGTTTTCTTACCATAAGCGTTAATTTTTAGTGTGTTTTGTAAATAAAAAGCGTACAAAATCACCAATAAAATGACCCTCAAACGGTTACAGTCGCCGTTTGGGTTCCATGTTTTGAGATCATTGCCTGCTTGTAGGGGGATAAAAATGGCTTTGGTTACCCGTTTGTTACT
>JAFSBY010000028.1 GCA_017437045.1 Alistipes sp. | reverse complement strand
ATTCAAAATTCAAAATTCAAAATTCACTATACCAAATCTCACCGTATCATGCCAAAAGCTACCTATACAACATACCTCTTTCGGGCACGAATTAACTGTTCGATGCCATAAACATACGTTCGGCATTGCAAGAGGTCACCTCGGCGACCTTCGCGGCCGGAACACCGAGCAGGTTGGCAACCTTTTCGCAGATATACGACAAATAGCCCGACTCGTTGCGTTTGCCACGATGGGGAACCGGTGTCAAATAGGGGCAATCTGTCTCCAAGACAATATCCTCCAACGCCATCTCGCGCACCGCCTCGGCGACCACACTCTTTTTATAAGTAACCACACCGCCAATGCCGAACAGGAAATTCCCTTCGGTCAGCTCCTTGAGGCGGCGATAGGTGGCGGCATCCTCCGAGTAGGCGTGAAATACACCCCGCAGAAGCTCCCCGCGCCCCTTCGCAGCGGCATACTCCTCCCCAATAATCTCGGTCATCCGCTCCCACGCGGCTCGCGTATGGATCGCCACCGGCAACCCAAGCCGAGCCGCCAATCGACACTGATAGCAGAAGGCCTCCTCTTGTTCCGCCATAAAATCGCGGCTCCAATAGAAGTCCAACCCAATCTCACCCACCGCCACAAAGGGGGCTATTCCCTCCGGTCGCTCGGCCAACAACGCCTCAACCCGTTGCAACTCCTCGCGCCAATGCGGATTGTCGTTGATCGAGGTTGGGTGTAGTCCCATCATGGGGCGGCAGATCGCCGCATAGCGACGGCAGAGGTCAAACAGGGCTGCATGGCTCTCACTATCAATGGCCGGCAACAACAAGAGACCCACACCGCTGTCCACGGCACGCTGCAGCGTCTGCTCGCGGTCCGCCTCAAAGGCCTCATCATAGAGGTGTGAGTGTGTATCGATCAATCGCATAACTTCATATACCGATTGCCCGGCAAGAGTCGAATCTTACCGGAGAGTTCCAATCCTATCAACAACGCCGTCAGTTCACCGGCTTCAATCCCGGCAAGTTGCTGCAACGCTTCGCCCTCAATCGGATCGTTGGGTGGGAAGAATCCCAGCACACGCGCCTCCTCCGAAGAGAGATCCTCGGCAGAGGAGGCCTTCGGCGAAAACCGCATCGGCTCCTCGGCAAAATCCCACATCAACTCCTCGACGATGTCGGCTCCCGAGGTGATCAACTGCGCCTTATGGCTCCGAATCAACTGATTGGTACCAAGCGATGTAGCATCGGTAGGACGTCCGGGAACAGCCATGACCGTACGGTTGTACGAATCGGCATGGTTCGCCGTATTCAGCGATCCGCCACGCGCCGGCGACTCGACTACGATCGTGCCGGCCGAAAGGCCCGCAATGATGCGATTTCGTGATAGATAGTGCGTGCCGCGTAGCTTGGCTTGCGAGTGTTGTTCGGTAATGATGGCCCCACCCAAATCCAAAATCGTCCGCGCCAGCGAACGGTGAAAGGCCGGTGTCACGTTAGGCAGCGGATTGGCTATTACGGCAATCGTCGGAAGGTGGCAGGCCAGTGCGGCACGATGCGAGGCGGCATCAATACCAAACGCTAAACCGCTCACTATTACCAGATTATTCACGCGTTCCGAGAGCTCCTGTACCAACCGCTTGCATTGCTCCTCCCCATAGGGCGTAGCACGGCGTGTCCCGACCATCGCCAGGGTCTTTTGCGACAAAATGGAGGGATCTCCCTGCATGTAGAGCACCGCCGGATAGTCGGGCGTCTCGAGCAGTCGTGCCGGGTAGTCGGGGTCGGACGAAGCGATGACCCGAATGCCGTGTTGTGCACAATAGGCCAACTCCCGCTCGGCGGCTGCGAAGGTTGTGCGTCGCTGAATCTCTTTCGCCAAATCGGGTCGCAGCTCGGCCTTCAAAATCAAGGCATCGAGCGAAGCGGCAAACACCTCATGTGCATTTCCGAAATGCTCCAACAGATGCACCACCCCCCGAAGACCCAAGCCGGGAACCATCTGCAAGGCTATCGCCTCCAATGCCATCGAACCGAACTGCATATTAAAAAATAGGTAGTCTATTTAGATCTTGGAACACCAAATCGGGAGCAGATCAAACAATCGCCACGTGGCCCGACCATCGCGCACCTTCTGTTTCAACAGGCAGATACCCGCCCATTCGTAATAACGTTTTGTCACCGTACGATCACGCCTACGCAACGGCAACCCCACGCGATCGGCATAGGCCACAAAGGCCGTTAAGGCGCGATAGCGTTGCTCTTGCTGCTGGGGTGTCTGTCGGCTCTTGGTGGTCGAGCCCTGCCGCGAGACCAGATGGTAGCAAATCCCCGGCACGGTGACCAATCGCGGCATCTCACCCAACGCCCGCATCAGAAATTCGACATCCTCATATTGCACCCGTTCGGGAAAACGAATCTCGAGGTTAGCCAGCACCGACCGCCGGAAGAGTTTGTTCATGATGTAGAAATCGGGCGGACAGTTGCTCACCGCAAATCGTTCGACGAGTTGCTCATAGCATCGCTCCTCTTCATACCATGCCACCCGTCGCGTACCCTGCCTGCGGTGCTTCAAAAACGAGCAGCAGGCAATATCGGCATCATGACGCAGTGCCGCCTCATACAAGGTTTCACAATAGGCGGGGTCGATCCAATCATCCGAATCGATGTAGAGCACGTATTCGCCCGTCGCCACCTCGAAACCTCGATTGCGTGCCGCACCCTGCCGTTGATTGGTCTGCCGCATGCAGCGCATACGCGGTTCACGTTCGGCATATCGCGCCAAAATCTCGGGCGAGCGATCGGTGCTTCCGTCATCGACACAGATAATCTCGATTTGGTGCAACGTCTGACCAATGAGACTATCCAGACAACGTTCGAGCACCGATTCTACGTTGTACACCGGGACGATGATGCTGATTTTCGGTTGCATAAACAGGTTTTTACTTCTTAATTGCGGCAATGGGCCACACAAATATAGTGAAAGGCGGCGAAGAAAAAAATGAACCTCTCCAATTTTTTTGTTTCGGGCTGTAAGTTGCACGTGCGAAAAGGTCCGAAAAAGAGAAAAAAGAGAAAAAAGCGCGGAAAAAGGGTCGAAATTTTGCGGGAAAAGAAAAAGTTTGTATATTTGCACTCCCGAAAGGGTAACAACGGGTTACAAAAAGGGTGGCAAAGGGTTACAAAATGGGTAGCAAAAGGCCACACAAATGGGTAGCAAAAGGTTACAAAACGGGTTACAATGCTGGTCTGATGGCCGAGTGGCTAGGCACAGCTCTGCAAAAGCTGCTACAGCGGTTCGAATCCGCTTCAGACCTCCAAAAAGGTGCGTTACACGATGGTGTAGGGCACCTTTTTATTTTTTTACGCCTAAAAAGAGCCATAGTTTAGACCTCAAAGGTAGCTATTCTCCCTCAAAAACGCAAGGATCTACACCCTGTGTCGGCGGATGAATTTTTCTATTTCCGCTTTTGTGACGACTGCCGATTTTTATTGGACGAGTAACCTTTTAACGATTGGGTCGGATTTTGATGGGTTTTTTTCGGACGGGGAACACTTATCAGGTTAGCAGGAGGGCGCAGACTCGCGCCAACACCAAAAAAAAGTGGCCCACAAAATTGTGAGCCACTCATGGTACCCGGAGCCGGGGTCGAAGTGCAGCGACTTTTAAGTCGCAAACTCGCGCGGACCCCATCAAGCGCAGACCTTTTTAAGGTCGAGCAATCAAGGTTTCTTTGTCCGCGCAACCGCCTATTAAGGTGAGTACCGCGGCTTGTGTTCGTATGGCGAGAGCATAGGCTTTATGCCGTGGATATCTGGCTTGGGCAACGCAAGCACTGCTTGCAGGTGACACAAGCAGATAGCCACGAACCACATCGTGGTAAGCTCTCGCCGTAAACAAAAAAAGTGACCCACAAAATTGTGAGCCACTCATGGTACCCGGAGCCGGGGTCGAACCGGCACGTCATTGCTGACATTGGTGTTTGAGACCAACGCGTCTACCGATTCCGCCATCCGGGCAGGCCGAAACCTTCGAATCGGGACGACAAAGATAGAAACGAATTTCCAAAAAACAAAATCGTAGCGGTAAAAATCGCGTTTTTCGCTGAAAAACTTCCTAAAAGGAGGATTTTGCCCGCTCCGATGGGGCGATGGTGGATGATACCTATATATAGAACGAAGAGGTATTCGGCCCGATTGGCTGAACACCCCTTCGTGTTTGTACGGCAGTTCGCGGCGGATTAGGCCATGAAGCCCTTGCCGATAGCGATGAAGTCCTCGGCCTTGAGGGCTGCACCACCAATCAGACCACCGTCCACATCCTCCTTGGCGAAGATCTCGGCAGCGTTCGACGGCTTGCACGAACCACCATAGAGGATCGGGCACTCCTGGGCTGCAGCACCGAACTTCGAAGCCAGCACCTCGCGGATGTAGGCGTGGATCTCCTGTGCCTGCTCGGCCGTAGCGGTCTTACCCGTACCAATGGCCCAAACCGGCTCGTAGGCGATCACCAGATTCTTGAACTGCTCCTCCGTAAGGTTGAAGACAACCTCCTCGATCTGTGCCTTGCAAACTGCAAAGTGGTTGCCTGCCTCGCGCTCCTCGAGGTTCTCACCCACGCAGTAGATCGGGGTCAGACCGTTGGCATAGGCCTGCTCCATCTTCTTGTTGAGCGTCTCCGACGTCTCACCGTAGTATTGGCGACGCTCCGAGTGGCCCAAAATCACATACTTGCAACCCAGGGCAGCAATCATCGAGGCAGCCACCTCACCCGTGTAGGCTCCCTTAGCCTCGGCGGCGCAGTTCTGCGCACCCAACTCAACGGTCGAGCCCTTCAGCGCCTCGGCCACCTGTGCCAGGTGCGTGAACGGGGGGCATACGATGAAGTTTACGCACTCGCAAACCTCACCACGCTTGGCTACTACCTCCTGGGCCAACGCTACACCCTCGGCGGGCAGCGTATTCATTTTCCAGTTTCCTGCTACAATCTTCTTTCTCATAGTCGTATCTGTTTAATTTATAATTTATAATTTTGAATTCTGAATTCTAAATTTTGAATTTCTCTGCCTACTCTTCCGTGGCGCACCAAGCCTTCACCTCGTCGATCGAGGGAGCCTTCAGACCCAGCTTATTCTTCTTGTTGAATCCGCACAGGTCGTTGAAGAACTTGCCCGGGGCGAGCTTCTTGAGCGAATCTACGGTCACGTAACCCATGCGCTGGATCACCTCCACCCACTCCTCGGGAACACCGATGGCGATGTACTTTTCGGGCTCGTCCACCGTCGGCTTCTTCTCGGGACGCATCGTCGGGAAGAACAACACATCCTGGATGGCACTCTGACCCGTCATGAACATCGTCAGACGGTCGATGCCGATACCCATACCCGAGCAGTTCGGCATACCATACTCCAGGGCACGTACGAAGTCCATGTCGATGAACATCGCCTCGTCATCACCACGCTCCGAAAGGCGCATCTGCTCCTGGAATCGCTCCAGCTGGTCGATCGGGTCGTTGAGCTCCGAGTAGGCGTTGCACAGCTCCTTGCCGGCTACGAAGAGCTCGAAACGCTCCGTGAGATCCTTGTTCTCGCGGTGACGCTTGCAGAGCGGCGACATCTCGATCGGGTAGTCGCAGATGAAGGTCGGCTGGATCAGATCGCCCTCGCAATATTGGCCAAAGATGGCGTCGATAAGCTTACCCTTACCCATCGTCTCGTCGATCTCGACATTGAGGCGGGCACAAGCCTCGCGCAGCTGCTCCTCGGTCTGGCCCGTGATGTCGTAACCGGTCTTCTCGCGGATAGCGTCGGTCATCGTCAGGCGACGGAAGGGGGCCTTGAACGAGATCTGCTTGCCGTCGATCTCAACCTCGGTCTGATCGTCGTTTACGGCGCGGCACACCTTCTCGAGCATCTGCTCGGTGAACTCCATCATCCACTTGTAGTCCTTGTAGGCCACGTAGATCTCCATGCAGGTGAACTCGGGGTTGTGTGTACGGTCCATACCCTCGTTGCGGAAGTTCTTGCCGAACTCATAGACACCGTTGAAACCACCCACGATCAGACGCTTCAGATAGAGCTCCGTAGCGATACGCATGTAGAAGTCCGTGTCGAGTGCGTTGTGGTGGGTGATGAAGGGACGAGCGGCTGCACCTCCCGGAATGGGTTGCAGAATGGGGGTTTCGACCTCCAGGCAGCCCTGGTTGTTGAAGTATTCACGCATCGTAGCCATGATCTTGGCACGCTTGACAAATACCTCGCGTACCTTCGGATTGACTACCAGATCGACATAACGCTGGCGGTAACGTACCTCGGGGTCGGTCAGCGCATCGAACTGCTGGCCATCTTTCTCTTTAACGATGGGCAGCGGGCGGATCGACTTCGAGAGCACGGTGAATTTTTGGCAGTGTACCGAAAGCTCACCCGTGTTGGTGCGGAAGGCGAAACCCTCTACGCCGATGAAGTCACCGATGTCCAAGAGCTTCTTGAATACGGTGTTGTAGAGCGTCGGATCGCCCTCGGGGCAGATGTCATCGCGGCGGATGTAGACCTGCATGCGGCCCGTGTGGTCCTGCAGCTCGAAGAACGAGGCACTACCCATGATGCGGCGCGAAAGCATGCGGCCGGCGATGCGCACCTGGGCAAAACGCTCCGGCTCGGCATCGAAATGAGCCGTGATCTCGGCGGCTGTAGCCGTCACATCGAATTGCTCGGCGGGATAAGGCTCGATACCCAGATCGCGCAACGCCTTGAGCGAGTTGCGACGCAAAATTTCCTGTTCGCTTAATTGTTCAAAAGCCATAATGTATCGTGTTTTTATTGTACTCTTTTTTGTGCGCGGCAAAAATAGCGAAAAAATAGCAGATATCCAATCCACCCGAGCAAAATGCCGAGCAGTGCACCCCAAAAGAGATCCATCGGGAAGTGTTTAGCCAGGTAGATGCGCGAGTAGCAGATCAGGAGCGTGCAGACGATCATCAGGATCGTAAACCACCGCTTGCGGATCGTGCAGACGGCCAGCAGGCAGAGGGCGCAGGTCGTCGAGGCGTGGGCCGAGACCGTGCCAAAGCGACCTCCGAGGGCCTCCTGCGGGACATGCACGAGCGGATTTTCGATCAACGCCCCATCGCGCAACACGCGCAGCGAGTCGGGCGAGATCGCCAAGCCCTCCAATTCGGGGGTGAACATCGGACGCCAGCGCGGCTCGAACTGTGGCAGGAGATCGCCCAGCGGGCCACTGTGTTTGAAGATGCCGGCCACCAGGTCGGCCAACCCCATCGTGGCAGCCAGGAGCAGGATGAAAAAGGCGAGGGCTCGCCAGCCGTATTGGCGTTGGATCAGATAGAAGATCAATAGGTAGAGCGGAATCCACATCGGGGTGCCCGAGATCCAAAGCATGGCACGGTCGAGCAGATCGCCGCCGTCGAAATTAAGGGCCAAAAAGAGGTCGTGGTCGAATGTATACATCGTTAAAACAAGATTTAGCATTCAAAATTCAACATGGGCTGGCTGCTGGGGCTATCTGACGGCTTAAAATTGGAAGTAGATAAATGGTTGGATGTCGGACGATTTGATCTGCATCACACACCAGATCATCACCACCAGCAGCGCCACCTGTCCCCACATCGGAGTGCGTGTGATGAGCCCCTCGACGCGGCGGTCGATGCTTTGCGGAACGAAGTGGAGCAGGAATCCGACCACGATCAGCGTCATGGCCAACGGATATCCGGCAAAGAGTTGCGGGAAGATGTTGGTTTGGAAATTCGAGAAGATCTGATGGAGCAACTCCATGGCCGTCTGCATCGAATCGGCCCGGAAGACCAACCAACCCAGACAGACGATGTGGAAGGTGAAGATCACACCGAGCAGGCGCATCACGGGGTTCATCTCCCGACCGGCGAGTTTGGCCCCGGGTACGACCGAGAGCCACATCTTATGGATGGCCAGGGCGATGCCGTGCAAGGCGCCCCAAAGGATAAAGCGAATCGCGGCTCCGTGCCACAAACCACCCAGCAGCATCGTCAGCAGCAGGTTCAGATAGGTGCGTGTACGCCCTTTGCGATTACCGCCGAGCGAGATGTAGAGGTAGTCGCGCAGCCACGAGGAGAGCGAGATGTGCCACCGTCGCCAGAATTCGGTGATGGTAGCCGACTGATAGGGGGCATCGAAGTTCTTCGGGAAGCGGAACCCCATCATCAGTGCCAGACCGATGGCCATATCGGAATAGCCCGAAAAATCGCAGTAGATCTGCAAGGCGTAGCCATACAGGCCCATCAGACACTCCACACCGGAGTATTGGGTAGGGTCGTCGAAGATGCGATCGACGAAGTTCAGGGCAATATAGTCCGAGATAATGGCCTTCTTGAACAAGCCCGTCAGCAGCAGGAAGATGGCCGTGCCGAGCATTTCGCGTGTGATGCAGACCTTGCGGCGGATCTGGGGGATGAAGTCGCGGGCACGGACAATCGGGCCGGCCAGCAATCCGGGGAAGAAGGAGAGGTAGAAGAGGTAATCGAGCCAACTCTCCAGGGGTTTGAGTTGGCGGCGATAGATGTCGATCGTGTAGCTCATTGACTGGAAGACGAAGAAGGAGATACCGACCGGCAGGAAGATGTTTTGAAACGCTAAAAATCCCTCGCCAAAGAGCTGGTTCGAGAGTTCGACCAAAAAGTTCGTGTACTTGAAGTAGCCGAGCATGGCGAGGTTGATCGCTACGCTCATGACGACCAGCATCTTCCGAATCCAGGGGGTGCGTGTTCGGTAGAGCGAGTAGCCAATCATAAAGTCGTAGGTGGCCGCTAAGAGGAGTAGCAGGAAGTACATCCCGCTCGACTTGTAGTAGAAGAAGAGCGAGAAGGCAACGACATAGAGCAGACGGGCCGTGATCGTACGGCGCAACAGGTGGTACACGAACAGAAAACCGACAAACAGATAGAGGAACAACCCGCTACTGAAGATCAGTGGCGAGGAGCTGTCATAGGAGAGCAGTTCTGCGAGGCGTGTTCCCAAATCCATGCTTTCGTTCGCTTAATTATAGGGTCGCTACATGCGTTGAGTCGGCCGGTGGAAGGATCTGCAACTCGTTGATCTTGACCGAGTCGATGATCGGTCGCTCGGCCTCGAGGCGACGACGATGTCGCTCGTCGGCCTTGATCACCTCGGCATTGATGGCATCGAAGAGTGCCCACGCAACGCGGCGACCTCCGGCGTAGTTGATGTGGGTATAGTCCTTGCCGGCCCATCCCTTGCTGACGAAGTTGGCCATGCCTCCTTGTGCCTGCATCGCATCGAACGTAGGCCAGAAGGCGGCCTGCTGGTTGGCTGCAGCCGTACGTTGGCACTCGGTCATGTAGGGGATGGCGTCCATCGTCTGGAATCCGTCTCCCTCCTTGACCGAACGGTCGCTGACACCCATGACCAATACGGCTGCCGTGGGGAAGCATTGGCGGGCATAGGCGATCATCTTTTCGATCTGCGCCCCATAGCTCGCATAGTTCAGGACTCCCTTCTGCATGATGTTAAGGCCATATTGCAGGATGATCAAATCGTAGGGAATCAGGTCGTTAGCCTGGGCATTGATCGTTGGATTGGTGCGGAACAGAGCCTGACCGTTGTTGCTGCGCACGGAGTAGTTATCGACCTCGACACCCTTATCTTCAAACAGCGCCCCATAGCCGATCAGCTTCTCGGCCCCCTCGTGTACCTTAAATTCGAGGGCATGGATGGCGCTGTTTTCGACTACCACCTCGCGCAGGACATCGGCCCCCTCGACGGTGAAATCTTGGTGTAGCGAGTCGTTGAGAATGAGCTCAATGTGGCTCTCCTCCGGAGCGATGAAGAGGATGCGAGCCCGCGAGCAGGAGTCAAGACCGCGACGGAACGTGGTTGCCTCCCAGCGGGTGGAGGCTCCTGCCGAAGGACGGCTTACCCATCCCGAGACGAAGTAGTGTTGCTTGAGCGGCTCGGGGGTGGTTTTGTGTTGCATGATGTTGTAGGTCGTCCACCCTTTCGAGGTGGTTTTGACCGTGCGGCGGAAGTTGGTCAGCGGCGAAGCCATCGGGGCAAAGCCCGTACCACGGCCGCCATAGGCCTGCTGGAGGCGTTCGCGCAGGTCGGCCGTCATGATGTCGCCCTCGATAAACGAGTCACCAAAGACGGCAATACGCACCGTGCGATCGGCTCGGAGCAACGAATCGCAGAAGGCTGCAAAGCGTCCTTCGGGGCTGAAATCCTCGATAGGGGTCAGCTTTGGCACATAGCGGGCCGAGTCGATCCGAATGGCCGGACGCGGCGTACTTTCGGCGGCCAGCTGCCAGCAGAAGCTGCGCTGCACCTCGTGGGGAACCGAGTCGGCCTCGATTTGTTGTGTCACGGCCTCCAGATCGACTGCAAATTCTGCCTCGTCGAAGAGTACAACCTCTTCGGTGGAGGCTTCCTTGTCGATCTCGTCAAAGGTGTAGAGGTCGGAGAAGATGTTGGCGCGGCGCAACGATACGCCGCCAATCGTGACCGGTGGGATAAAGCTCACCACCCCCAGTACGAGCAGTACGACAAAGAGGGTGGTCCAACCACGCAGGGAATAGTCTTTTTGAGGTTTCATGCCTTGTTGTAGGGTTCTTTAGTCGCGTCGGCCGAGGATCAGCATCACATAGTAGAGCACCGAGGCTACTGCCGACAGCGCAGCAACCAGATAGGTGCGGGCGGCCCAAGCGAGCGATGTGCGGGCCTGGCCGAGTTGTACTTCGGTCATCAGACGGCTGCCGCGCAACCACTCCAGGGCGCGTGCCGAGGCGTTGTACTCCACCGGCAGGGTGACGATCGAGAAGAGGGCTGCAACGGCAATCATGCCGACACCGATCCAGCAGAGCAACTCATTTTCGGTCGTGGCCAGGATGATCAGACCGAGCAGGATGACCCAGGTGGCAGCCGACGAGGCAAATTGCACGATGGGCACCAACTGCGAACGCAACACCAGCGGGGCATAACCGCGGGCGTGCTGAATGGCGTGGCCACATTCGTGGGCGGCTACGGCGGCGGCCGCAACCGAGCGCGAAGCATAGACTGCATCACTCAGATTGACCGTCATCGAGCGGGGGTCGAAGTGGTCGGTCAGACGGCCGCGTACGTGGGTCACCTTCACGTTGTGGATGTTGTTTTCGCGCAACATGCGCTCGGCAACCTCGGCTCCGGTCAATCCGCCGGGGAAGGGGACCTCGGAGTATTTCTTAAAGACCGATTGCAAGCGAGCCTGTACGATCCAGCCGATGATGGCGATGGCAATCATGAGCAGGTACATGCCGTGCATGTTATTGAGGACGAATCCGCCGTCGGTATATACGCCGGAGATCTGTAACAGCGTCAATAATGGTTGTGTAATCATCGTTTTTCGTGTGTTAGTTCTGTGTAAATAAACGTCTCTTTTTGCAAAAAACGCGTATCAATGGGGCAAAAATACGAAATATTGTGTTACTTTGCATCATATTTTCACGAAAAAGCATCCGAATGAAGCTCGAACTTGAGATTGCACGGCGCATGGCAGCTGCCTCCAAAGGAGGCCGCCGCTCGGTTATGGAGCGTATTGCGGTCATCTCGGTGGCGTTGAGCATGGCTGTCATGCTGCTCTCGATGACGGTGATCATGGGCTTCAAAGAGGAGATTGCACAACGCATGGGGGCGGTGGCCTCGCATGTCGTGGTGAGCGATGTGCGCAGTGTGCAGGCCGTCGATCGGGCTCACCTGCGGGCAACCTCCCACCTGGATTCGCTCATAGCCTCGGTCGATGGATTTCGTCGATTGGCGCGCTATGCCCTCCATAGCGGTATTATCCGTACGCAGGATGCCGTTGAGGGGGTGGTGCTCAAGGGGGTCGATCGCTCGTACGATGCCGGTCGGTTTGCCACTTGGTTGCAGGCCGGTGAGTTGCCGCGCATCGGGGACTCGATCCGCACGAAAGATATCCTGCTTTCGCGGGGGATGGCCCAGCGACTGGAGGTTGGGCCGGGCGATCGGTTGGAGATTCTCTTTGTGGATGAGCAAACTGCCCCATTCCGCGACCGTTTTAAGGTGGCGGGCATCTATTCGTCGGGGTTAGACGAGCTGGATGATGCCATCGCTTTTACCGATCTGCGCAATGTGCAGCGGCTCTCGGGGTTGGAGCCCGATCAGGTGACCGGCTACGAGATTGAGACCCGCGATTTGGCCGAAGCCCCTTCGTTTGCGGCCGCCTTAGACCACGCCCTGCTCTATGACGAGAGCGATGAGACGATCAACCTCACGGCTCAAGCCGTGCAGTCGCTCTATCCGCACATCTTCGATTGGCTGAAGGCGCACGACGTGAATGCGGTGGTGATCTTGGTGATCATGCTCATCGTAGCCTTCTTCAATATGGCATCGGCCTTGCTGATTTTGGTGTTGGAGCGCATCCGCACGATCGGCATCCTGCGGGCTGTGGGCATGCAGCGGGGGGCTGTGCGGCATGTCTTCCTCTATCGGGCAGCGATGATTGCCCTGCGCGGTCTGCTGTGGGGAAATCTGGTCGCGGGGTTGCTCTGCTGGATTCAGTGGGCGTTTGCTCCGATTCGGCTCGATAGCGAGGGCTATCTGCTCAGTGCCGTACCGATCGCTTGGGGATGGTGGTGGCCGGTGGTGGTGGTCGGTTTCCTGGCTGCCATTTTGTTGTTGATGTGGTTGCCCGCATCGGTTGCTGCATCGATTAAACCCGATGAGACGATGCGTTATGAATAGGACGATAGTACCCCAACCCCCGAAGGAGGAGCGAAAATCGGGGAAAAAGGAGCAGATGCGTAAGCTCTTTGACGGCATCGCTCCGAGCTACGATCGACTCAACCATCTGTTTTCGCTCCATATAGATCGGCTGTGGCGTCGGCGGGCTGTGCGGATGGTGTCGGCACACGCTCCGAGGAGGATCCTGGATCTGGCAACTGGAACCGGTGACCTGGCCATTGGGCTGGCGCGACGACTTCCCGAGGCGACCATCGTGGGTGTTGATCTGTCGGAACAGATGCTTGAGATCGGGCGACGGAAGGTCGAACGAGCATCACTCGCCAAGCAGGTTACCCTCGTGGCCGGGGATGCCGAGCAGCTCACGTTTGGCGAAGGGGAGTTGGATGTCGTGACGGTCGGTTTCGGCGTGCGCAATTTTGCTCGCCTGGATCACGTTTTAACCGAGATGTTTCGCGTGTTGCGTCCCGGTGGCGTGTTGGTGATTCTGGAGCTGACAACCCCACCGAATCGGTTGATTCGTTGGTTTTATGAGTTTTATAGTTTTCGTTTTATGCCGCTCGTAGGCGGTTGGATCTCCCACCAAAAGGCGGCCTATCGCTATTTGCCGGCTTCGGTGCGGGCATTTGATACGCCTGAACAGCTGCTTGAGCGTATGCGAAAAGCGGGCTTTGAGTCGGTTGAAGCCCGGAGTCAAACCGGCGGAATAGCCCATTTGTTTTCTGCCATAAAACCTCAAAAATGATGAGAAAGTTTTGGATTATCACGCTTCTGATAAGCGTTTCACTGACATTGACCTCGTGTCGAGGAAAGATCGAGCGTATGCGCCAAAAGGTGAAGATAGAGCAGATCGACGCGGTGCGGCCTATGGGGCTTACGCGGCTGGATGTTGATCTGACGGCAACCAATGGAACAGCTCATAAGTTGCAACTCACGTCGGCGACGGCCATCTTCTTGGTGCACGAGGCGAAGGTGGCGACGCTCCAACTGATCGAGCCGATCTCCCTGCCGCGTCGTTCGACCGAACAGCTGACATCCTCCTGGTCGGTGAAGATCCACAATCCGCTTGCACTGTTAGCCGTGGCTCAACAACTGCGCAATGGGGAGCAGGATTCGATCACCATACAACTACAGTTAGAGGGGCGTGGAGGCCCGATTCCGATAAATATTGAACGCGGACCGATGCCTTTGTCGGAATTTTTGCGTATCTTTGGCCTCGACGCAAATCAGTTGAATCAATACTTACCGTAACCGATGAAGCTATTTCGATTTTTTGTAGTGATTTTGGCCGTGGCCGGCTCGGCTCTGGCAGCCTCTGCGCAAACTGTTTCGAGCTATAAGGAGCAGTTGAAGCAACAGATTGTAAGTGAAAACGCACCCCAAGGGGCTAATGTGATAGTTACGGAGCGGGATGATGCAGCCGATGTCGTGCGTGCGGCCGATGCCGAGAAACATCCGGTCCGCCTCAATGGTTATCGGGTCTGCATCTTCTTTGATAATAGTCAAAATGCGCGTGCAGGGGCTATGGAGGCGCGTCAGATCTTTGAAGAGCACTATCCGGGTGTACCTTTATATATGGAGTATGAGAACCCCTATTTTCGGGTGACGGTCGGAAATTGTCTCTCGATCGAGGAGACTATCATTTTGAAAGGGCAGGTTGCGGAGTTCTTCCCGAAAGCCTTTCCGAAGAGCCAAGAATTGACCTTGGAAGAGCTCTTGAAATAAAAAAAATGGGGGTAAAATGTAAAATAACTTATAAATTCTTTGCATTTACACTTTGAATCCCTATATTTGCGGCTGTAAAACATAGTAACTGATTGTTCCAAACTTAAAAAATGAAAGTTATGAAAAAGATTTTCTCGTTCGCTATCGTATTGGCCGCTGCTGCCATGATCAGCTGCGGTGGTAACGCAAATCAGGCTGCCCAGGCCGAGGCTGAGGCTCCCGCTGTTGAGGCTGCTTGCTGTGGTGAGTGCGCTGAGAAGGCTGCCGAGGAGTGCTGCGGTGAGAAGAAGGAGGGTTGCTGCGGCAAGGCCGAGTGCAACAAGGCTGAGTGCGACAAGGAGGCTTGCGCAGAGTGCGCTGAGAAGGCTCCCGAGGCAAAGGCTGAATAAGCAACTTACCGATTATCTTTGAAGAGGATTTCACCACCATGAAGTCCTCTTTTTTTATGCGGTTTTATAAAAAAAGTTGTTACCTTTGCTGGTTAGAAAACAGATTATTCTCAATTAAACGTATTATCCTTTCTAAATTATCCAAGAGATGGAAGCAAAAGTTGAACTATGGATGCTGATCCCCTTTGGGGTGATGCTCTTGACGATTGCTGTGGCTCCACTGTTGTTTGAACATTGGTGGGAGAAGAACCGCAACAAACTGATCTTTACGTTGTTGCTGTCGATTCCGACGGTGGCCTTTTTGTGTTGGTTTGGTATGAGTGAGGCTGTCACGCACCAGATGCTTTACGACTACGTGCCCTTTATCATGCTGCTTCTGGCCCTCTTTGTCGTTACGGGAGGTATTCGCATCAGTGGCGATATTTCGGCAACGCCGGCCGTGAATACCTCGATGCTGGCCATCGGCTGGATGCTTGCCTCGTTCATGGGTACGACCGGTGCTGCGATGCTGATGATCCGTCCGCTGTTGCAGATCAATCAGCAGCGTAAACATCGGGTCCACACGGTGCTCTTCTTCATCGCTTTGGTGGCCAACTGTGGTGGTCTGCTTACACCGCTGGGCGATCCCCCGTTGTTCCTGCTCTATCTGCGTGGCGCGGAGTTTACCTGGTTTACGCACGCCCTGCTGCCGCAGTGGGCGTTTGTGGGAGTCGTTCTGTTGATCGTGTATGCCGTATGGGATATGTATCTGTTCCGTCGTGAGCCGCTTGAGTTGCGCCGTCGCGACGAGGAGGAGCATGAGCCGATCCGCATCAAGGGTTCGATCAACTTCCTGTGGTTGGCCGGTGTGATTGCTGCGGTGGTATTCCTCAACCGAGCTTACATCCCCGCAATGGCCGAACCCCATGCTCCGCTCTATGTGCAATTCCTGCGTGAGATCGTCTTGCTGGCCTTGGTGGTGCTTTCGCTGCTTACGACCAAACGTGCTGTGCGCCACGAAAACCACTTCGAGTGGGAGCCGATTGCCGAGGTGGCGATCCTCTTTGTCGGTATATTCGTGACGATGACCCCGGCCTTGCGCTATTTGGAAGAGCATGCCGGTGCGCTGGGTCTGACCGAGCCGTGGCAGTTCTACTATGCGACGGGTACCTTGTCGTCGTTCCTGGATAATGCCCCGACGGCTGTTGCGCTGCATCAGGTGGCTGTGGGCCTCGGTGTGAGCGGCCCCGATGTGGTTGCCAGTGTACCGGCTGCGCTGCTGAAGGCGATTGCGTTGGGCTCGGTATTCTTTGGTGCGATGACCTATATCGGCAACGGACCGAACTTCATGGTGAAGGCAATTGCCGAATCGGAGGGGGTACAGATGCCGTCGTTCTTCGGCTACATGATTCGCTTCTCGCTGATCGTGCTGTTGCCAATCTACATCTTGGTCCAGTTAATTTTCCTCTAATGAAGAGTGAGTCGTATGGCAGATAACTACCTCGAAAAACGGATGGAGGCCTATCGAGAGCAACCGACCCGCAAAGCAGCGAAGGGTGCGGCCAATTTGACGCGCCTGCTGCTCAAGAATCGCAGTGTGCGCGGCTACGATCCGACCTTTGTGGTGCGCGAGGATCAACTGCGTAGCCTCATCGAGGTGGCTACGCGTGTCCCCTCGGCGATGAATCGCCAGGGGCTGCGCTTTCGGCCGGTGTTGGCTGATGAGGCCGAGAAGGTCTTGGCGCACATCCGTCTGGGTGGTGCCTTGCCCGAGCTGAAACTCCCGAAGCCGGGGACCGAGCCGCGCGCCTTTGTGGTGGTGTGTGCTGCCGTGGAGCCGGATCACTACCTCTATATTGATTTGGGTATTGTGGCACAAAGCATGCTCTTGCGGGCGGCCGAAATGGGGCTGAACGGCATCATGATCGGAGCCTTTGATCGGGAGCCGATCCGCGAGGCGTTGGGGCTGACGTTGCAACCCTTGCTGGTCATTGCCCTGGGTCGGGGAGCCGAGCAGATCGAATTGGTCGAGATTGGTGCCGACCAGAGCCACACCTATTATCGTGAGGAGGGGGTACACTATGTGCCGAAGGTGCGATTGGAGGAGCTGATCTTGAAATAAAGGCAACGTCGGGCCTTGTAAGGCTGAATCCTCGCCGGTTATACAACACAAAATGAAAGGGGCTGTCCAACAGATGTTGAGACAGCCCCTTTTGGTTGCGAGGTGCGCGCTGTTAGAAGACAGCCTTGCGCTTGGCACCTACGGTGGGGATCACCTGAATGGGAGCCGGATCCTGCTTGGGGATGATGTCGTGGTAGTCGGGAGCGATACCCGAAGCATCCTGAATGGCCAATGCCTCGTCGCTGAAGGGGACGTTGCGATAGACCTTCGTGCCCTCGATCGTGGTGCCGTTACCACTGTTGCAGAGGCGGTTATCCTTGACGTAGTTGTTGATCATGCGGATGTCGTAGTTGCGATCCGAGTCGATGTGCAACCACAGCTGGAAGAGGCTGACGATGAAGTTCTCCTCGATGGTCCAGCCCGACGAACCGTCATCGGGGTAGATGCAACGCGGGCCGTCGAACAGGTAGTTGCGGCGTGCTACCGAGCCGGGCTGACGTCCCAACATGTAGATGATACCACCGTCGGTGAGCATCGTGTGGGTGTGGCCGCAACGGTTGTAGCTAATCGAGTTACGCTCCGAAGAGGTCGATTCGGGCAGCTTCGAGTTGCCCCACCACCAACCTAAAGCGATGGCACCATAGGGCGTGCCGTAGATGTCGTTGTGGTCGATGCGTACGTCGCGGCAGAAGAAGCCGACGATGGCCTCCACCTGGCGGAAATCGAGGCTGACGTTGCGGATGTAGTTGTTCGTGATGGCAATATCCTCGCAGAGGCCCTCGATGCCCGGGGCATAGACGGCACCCGGATCGCCGTCGCCGATCTCGTAGTGCTGCGGATGACCAACGGCAATGGCGTTGCCTAACAGGTCGTTGAAGATGTTACCGGCCACCTCCGACTCGCAAACGTCGTTGGTCAGATTGACAGCTACGGCCGATCCGAGGTGGAGGAAGTGGTTGCGAATCAGGCGAATGCCACGAGCGTTCTTCACCTCGATCGTACCCTCGGGAACATTTACGCTGTTGTATTTCGTGGGGTGCCAGTTGCCATCGGGGATATATTTCATCGCCAGGCCGAGGCTCTGGATACCGCCAAAGCCGTGTGAGCCCTCCAGCTCGACCAAGTTCCACGCGTCGTAGGCAAAGGTCAGTCCGCGCAGTTCGATGTTCTCGACCGACGAGGAGCAGGAGCTGCCCTGGATGCGAATCAGACCCTCGGTCATGGGGGCAATCACCTCTACGTCGGCCGGATTTTCGCCATGGCTCATGTAGTAGATGGTTTGGGCTGCGCGGTCGAAGTAGAACTCGCCCGGCTCGTCGAGCAGCTCGTAGGCGTTGCGGATCAGGAACGAGCCCTCATATTTGGTCTTACCGGCCCACGCCAACGAGTTCAGAATAGCCGAATAGGGCTGTTGGAACTCGATGGCGATCTCTTCGCCCCACTTCTCCACCTTCGCGGCGCAGAGGATCTTCTCGGTCCACACGTTGTTCTGAATCAGCTCGATATCCTCGCCATTGCGGAAGGGCATCATCTCGGCACTCTGCTTGAAGCGCAGACCCTTGACGGTCTTACCCGCACCGAAGGCCCACGGCTCATTGCCCGTGATCTCGATCTCGCCATAGCTGCCCAACGACTGGATCGGGGCATTCGTGCCGGCCATGCGGGCGCGTTTGCCGTCGACGATCAGCGTGCGGAGCTTCTTGTCCGACTGGAAAGGTGCCTTGTAGAGGTTGCCCTCCACCTGCTCCCAGCCCGTGACGGCTACACCACCGCTCAAGACGGGGGTCTCACCTTCGGCCGCTGCAATCACCACCTTAAAGCCGTTCTTGCCGCCCAACTCCTCGGTGAACACAAGGGGCTTCTCTAAGAAGTAGGTGCCCCCCTTGAGGCGCAATTCGACATCCGATTTTTGGCGCTTTACCGCCTTGCGAAGCTCGCTCAGCGACTCTTTGAGGGTCTCGGGCGTAGCTTCAATGACCTGTTGTGCCGTGGCTGCGGTGCTACCCAGTAGACCGCCCAACAGCAACATCCATCCAAAAAGGTTTCGTTTCATGGTTTTATCGCTTTTTATGATTGTTTCTTGTGCGAGATTTGGACAAAGATAACCATTTTCTTGGGAAAAAGAAATCCTTTTGGGGCGAAAAAGGGGTGAGCAGACAAAAATTAAGGTCGGATGATAATTCCCCCGTGTAGGCTTTGTCGATTCCAATCTTTTTGCTATCTTTGTATGATACGATCCGTGCGCGCATGGGTGGATGCTGAGAAACAAACAAAAACCAACCAATACGATGAGAAGATTCAAAAATTGGCTACCCCTGTTGGTAGCTCTGTGTGTGACGACCGCCTCGTGGGCGTCGAGTCATCTGCGTCCGGTCGCTTATACGGCCGACAAACAATTCCGCACGACCACCTATGCCAACCCCTTTGCCGGGTCGGATCGCAGCCTCTTGGCTGTGGTGCCCGAGCTGGATGGGCTGCAGGGTTTCCGCCTGCCGCTGACTGCCGAGGGGACGATGCAGGCCGCCACGATCGACTTTACGCTCTCGCGTTCGGCTTCGCTGCTCGTGGCTGCAACCTCGGTGGAGGCGGTGCAGGCTGTCGATTGGGGCAAGGGAAAGCTCCAGGTAGTGCCCGCGCTGAAACGGGCTGTCTCGGTGACCGAGGTGGGCGATCTGGATGTGTATGCCATTCGTTATAGCGGCGGTAAGCAGTCGCTGACGATCCCTGCGGGGGTGAAGGGCCATCTGCTGGTAGTCGGAGCTACGTCGGTGAGCAAGTTCTCGGGACGCGATGCCGAGTTGGCGTCGGGCATCGACTATCCGGCCTTTGTGATCGAGGGTTTCTCGGAGAAACCGGCACTCTTTGAGATCGTGGGCGGTCAGGATGACCCCGTCGTAAACGAGGGTATGCCCGGAACGGAGGGTATCCAAGGCGGTTTCGAGGGTGGCCAGATGATCAAGCTGGGCGATACGTACCACATGTTCCCCACCGAGCGCGCCGGTGAGGAGGGTATGCCGGCCTACTACGACCGTATCAAGACCCGCATCGGCCACTGGACGAGTAAGGATGCTATCCATTGGGAGCGTCAATCGACCCTCTATCAGTCGAGCGGTAAGTATGCCGTTTCGCACTACGACCACCCGATGAACGATCGTCGCGCTGCGATTTGGTCCTATATGCCGATCTTCAATAAGGAGAAGAATCGTTGGCAGGGTCACTACCTGGCCTATACGTGCGATTTTGATGTCGCCCCGAACCACTCGTTTGGCCGCATCTGGCGTTGCGAGTCGGTGGTGGAGGGCATCGAGGGTATCGGTGGCCCCTACCGCGATTGTGGTATTGTGATCGAGCCGGGGCTCGACAGCCAGCTCTGGGAGGGTCGTCAGGGTGTCGCCTCCTTCTTCCCCTATCAGGTGGGCGATAAGTGGTACGGCTTTATCAGCGGTGCCTACCCTTACGAAAAGAAAGAGGATTACCCCTTTGGCGGAAAACCTACGAAGTGGTATGTCGGATTGGCTGTGTCGGACAATTTGGAGGGTCCCTTCGTGCGCTGCAAGGAGCTGAATCCGATCACCTCGATCCACCCGCGCTTTGTCGAGAATCCGATCGTCTCGCAGCTGCCTAACGGGCTCTATATCGCTGTCTTTGACGGTGGTCCGGAGTGGCTGAAGCTGCCCAATATGATCGCCTACACCCTCTCGAAGGATGGTGTGAATTGGTCGGAGGCCCACTACCTGCCCATCGACACGAAGGTCAAGAAGTGGTGGCACACGATGCGCACGCCGCTGGGTCTGATTCCCGAGGGTAATGACCTCTATACGATCGTCTATGCCGCAGTCAATAATGAGATGCGTTTCCACCCGATGGGCATGGTGCAGGTGAAGCTGAACCGTGAGGTGCTGGAGGAGATTGCCAAGAAATTGTAGTTTGAGTAGCTAATAACCAACCTAAAATAGCATGAAGAACAAACAATATGCAGGCGTGGTGGTCCCGATGGTGACCCCCGTACGCGATGGCGCGGTCGATCTGGAGGCCGTGCGTACGATTATTCGCTCATTTGCCGAGGCTGGGGTGCATGCGCTGGTGCTGGGTACGACGGGTGAAGGAAATCTGGTCTCGCAGGGTGAGACGATCTTGCTGACGGATGCCGCTGTGGAGGCCGCCGAGGGTAAGATTCGTATCTATGCTGGTGTGACGGGTCTCTGTCTGAAGGAGCAGATTTCGCAGATTGAGGGCTTTGCACGTGCCGGTGCCGATGTGGCTGTAGCGATTCTGCCGAGCTACTACGCACTGACCGAGGAGCAGATGGTCGATTATTATACGGCCCTGGCCGATGCCTCGCCGCTGCCCGTGATGCTCTACAACATCCTGGCAACGACACACCTCTCGATTCCGGTTGAGGCGGTGCGGAAACTCTCAATGCACCCCAATATTGTCGGTCTGAAGGACTCGGAGCGCGATTTGGAGCGCATGGCGGCCTGCATCGACATTGCCCGCGACCGTGAGGACTTCAGCTACTTCTGCGGCTGGGCGGCACAGTCGGCCCATTCGCTCGAGTTGGGGGCTGACGGTATTGTCCCCTCGACGGGTAACTTCGTGCCGAAGCACTTCCGTGCCCTGTATGATGCCGCCGTGGAGGGCGACATGGAGGAGGCACAGCGTCTGCAAGAGGTGACCGACGACATGGCCAAGGTCTATCAGCAGGGCCGCCCGTTGGGACAGCAGTTGGCTGCGCTGAAGGGTATCATGGAGCAGTGTGAGTTGTGTGGCCGCGAGATGTTGCCGCCGCTGACGATGTTGCCCGAGGCCGAATATAAGAAGAT
Organism: Alistipes sp.; assembly: GCA_017437045.1. Lineage (GTDB taxonomy): Bacteria > Bacteroidota > Bacteroidia > Bacteroidales > Rikenellaceae > Alistipes. Next base: position 131,191 of record JAFSBY010000028.1, on the reverse strand, counting down.
CATCGAGCAGATTACCGAATTTGAGCTCGAATAACCCCAAACGATTAAAACTACTGACTACAAGATGTTTACATTGTTGGATACTGCTGCGGCGACCGGTTCGTCGCTGCACTGGATTGATATTGCGCTGGTGGTGACCAGCGTCGTGTTGGTGATGCTCTTCGGTCTGAAGTTCGCCCATAAGCAGGACTCGACCGACTCCTATTTTGCCGCCGGAGGATCGATCCCTTCGTGGGCCATTGGTATGTCGATCTTCGCGACGTTGATCAGTTCGGTTACCTTCCTCTCCTACCCGGGTGCTGCGTATGGCGGTAACTGGATTCTCTTGGTGCAGGGTCTGATGGTGCCGCTGGTGCTGTTGGGTATGATTTGGTTTATCGTGCCGCTGTTCCGCCGTACGATCCGCCTCTCGACCTATGAATATTTTGAGCGTCGCTTCGGTTTCGGAGCTCGTCTCTATGGTTCGTTGGCCTTCCTGCTGATTCACTTCTCGAAACTTGGTACGGTCTTCTATCTGGTAGCTTTAGCCGTGTCGGAGTTTATGGCTTGGGACATCTATTGGGTGATCGTCGTGATCGGTATCGCTGTGACTATTATTACGCTGCTCGGTGGTATGGAGGCGGTGATCTGGATGGATGTGATTCAGGGATTTATCCTCATCGTGGGTGGTTTGATCTGCGCCGGCATCCTGCTCTTTGCCCCCGAAGGTGGTCCGTCGGCCGTCATGGAGGTGGCTCTGGAGGATAACAAGATTGGTGTGGGGCCCTTCGATTGGGACTTTGTGCAGCTGACCTTCTGGGTGATGGCCATCAATGGCGTCTTCTATGCCATTCAGAAGTATGGTACCGACCAAACGATCGTGCAGCGTTACCTGACGGCCAAAGACGATCGTGCTGCGAAGAAGGCTGCCTACATCGGAGTGTTGGCCAGCGTGCCCATCTGGACGCTCTTTATGTTTATCGGAACGTGTCTGTATGCCTATTATAAGATTGAGATCGATCCGGCTATCGTCGGACTGAAGGCTGACGAGGTCTTCCCGCACTTTATCGCCAATGAGTTGCCGATCGGTGTGAAGGGCTTGATCGTTTCGGCGTTGCTGGCCGGTGCCATCTCGTCGCTCGACTCGGACCTGAACTGCTTTGCAGCCATCGGTGTGCAGGACTACTACGTACGCTTTAAGCCCCAGAGCACGGACCGTCAGCGGCTGAATCTGGGTCGTTGGATTGTCGCTATTTCGGGTGTTGCCTCGATCGTCATCGCTGCGATCTATGCCTATTGGGGTGGTGAGGGTATCCTCGGAGTGCTGTTTGGTCTCTATGCCATCTTCTCGTCGGGTATCGTGGGTCTGTTCTTGTTGGGTCTGCTCGTGCCGCGTGCCAATAAGCAGGGTCTGTGGGTCGGTCTGATCGTCTGCATCCTCTTTACGGCCTATGCGGTGCTGACCTCGACAAAGTTCACGGTGGGTGTCGATCCGGAGACCGGCGATCCGATCAAGCAGACGCTGCTCAATCTGGGCGAATGGAACTTTACGCACCACAAATATATGTTGGGTGTTTATAGCCACCTGATCGTCTTCTTCGTGGGTTGGTTGGCCTCCTATTTCTGGCCCAAAAAGCAGGTGGATGAGAGCCTGACGATCCGCGGCTATATGAAGGCACGTAAAATGGAAAAATAGCAACGAATTATGCAGATAATCACACTTCAACAGCCCTCGCGCGTCGTCTTCGGCGAGGGTGCAGCCGATCGTTTTGCCGAGGAATTTTTGGCACACGGCTTCAAAAAATTGTTTCTGATGACGGCACCCCCGATCCGTCCGCTGATCGAGGTCGTAGTGGCTAAACTCGAGGCCGCAGGGGCTGAAATCAAGATCTACGACCGCATCACGGCCGAGCCGGCCTTGGATGAGGTGATCGGGATCATTGATGAGGCTCGTGCCTTCGGGGTGGACAGCGTGGCCGGTATCGGTGGCGGTAGCGTGCTGGATGCGGCCAAGATCGTCGCTTGCTTTGCACCGAGCAGCCAGCAGGTGGCCGATTGCTTCGGTACGGGGCTGATCAAACAGCGCGGTCTGTGGTGCGCCTGCCTGCCGACAACCTCGGGTACGGGTAGTGAGGTCTCGCCCAACGCCATTTTGTTGGATCGGGCCGAGAAGCTCAAGAAGGGTATTGTCAGCCCCTATCTGCTGGCCGATGCCGCCTATATCGATCCGCTTTTGACGCTGACCGTGCCGGCCAAGATCACGGCTGAGACGGGCATGGATGCCTTGACACACTGCATCGAGGCCTATACGAACCGCTTTGCCCATCCGGTGGTGGATCGTTACGCGCTGACCGGCATCGAACTGATTGCCGCCCACCTGGAGCGTGCGGTCAAGGATGGTCAGGATCGCGAGGCGCGTACGGCCCTTTCGTTAGGCAGCTACTACGGTGGTTTGTGTCTGGCACCGGTCAATACGGCTGCCGTGCATGCCCTCTCCTATCCGTTGGGAGGCGAGTATCACATTTCACACGGCTTGGCCAATGCCATTCTGCTGCCGGCTGTGCTGCGCTTTAACATGCACTCGAATGTGGCCAAACATGCCGCCATAGCACGTGCCGTAGGGGTCGATTGTACGGGTTTGACCGACGAGGAGGCCGCCGCACGCGGTGTGGAGCATATTGCAGCCCTCTCGGCTCGCTGCGGTATCCCCGCTACGCTGACCGAGCTCGGTATTGGTCGTGAGAAGGTCGAAGAGTTGGCCGAGGCTGCCATGAAGGTGACGCGCCTGCTGGTGAACAATCCGCGCGAGGTGAAGCGCGAAGATGCTATTGCAATTTATAACGAATTATATTAGTGATTATGAATAATTTACCGATTTTAGCCATTACGATGGGTGACCCCGCCGGTGTGGGTCCCGAGATTATTGCCATGTCGCTCGCACAGGAGTACCCCTATACGATTTGTCGTCCGTTGGTGGTCGGTGATGCCGCCATGATGGAGCTGGGCATTCAGGCCGCCAAGGTCGATTTGCGCGTGCGCGCCGTCTCGACCGTTGCCGAGGCGCAATTTGAGCGTGGCGTGGTGGATGTCTATGACTTGAAGTTGATCGATCCGGCTACCTTTGCCTATGGTGAGGTCTCGGCACAGTGTGGCCATGCTGCCTTTGAGGCGGTGCGTACGGCCATCGAGCTGGCCATGAAGGGCGAGGTGGATGGTACGGTGACGGCTCCCCTGAACAAGGAGGCGCTGCATGTGGCCGGTCACAACTTTGCCGGTCATACGGAGATCTATGCCCACTTTACCGATACGAAGAAGTATGCCATGTTGCTGGCCGACGATAAGTTGCGCGTGATCCATGTTTCGACCCACGTCTCGTTGCGTGAGGCTTGCGAACGAGCCAAGAAAGAGCGTGTGATTGCCGTTACAGAGCTGATCCTGGAGGCCTGCAAGAGCTTTGGTATTGCCAATCCGAAGATCGGTATTGCCGGTCTGAATCCGCACGCCGGTGAGGGTGGTCTGTTTGGCGACGAGGAGATCCGCGAGATCATCCCCGCAGTCGAGGAGATGAAGGCCCGAGGATGGAATGTCGAGGGCCCTGTGCCGCCCGATTCGTTGTTCTCGCGTGCCCGTTCGGGTCAGTTTGACGGGTGTGTGGCTATGTACCACGACCAGGGCCATATCGCCTTCAAGGTGGGTGGCTTCGAGTGGGATCGCCAGACGCAACGTATGGTGGCCGTGAAGGGTGTCAATATCACGCTCGGCCTGCCGATCATTCGCGTTTCGGTCGATCACGGTACGGCGTTCGATGTGGCCGGTAAGGGTATTGCCAACCCCGATGCACTGCTCATGTCGATCGAGTATGCCGCCCTGATGGCCCAAAACAGCAAGAAATAGCCGATGAAACGTATCGTTGTCGTTGCCGACGATATTACCGGTGCGGCCGAAGTGGCCGGACTGGCCCATGCGATGGGGTGTCGGGTGCGTTTTACCACCGATCCGACGGCATTGGCGGGTGAGGAGGAGGTGACCGTCTTGGCCACCGACACCCGCTCGATGCTTCCGGGTGAGGCGGTACGTGCCATGGTGCCCATCGTGGAGGCGGTGCGTGCGTTGGAGCTGCCGGTGCGTCTCTTCAAGAAGTGCGACTCGGCCCTGCGAGGCTATATAAGCTCGGAGTCCTGTGAATTGTCGCGAGCCGGCAATGGTCGCATTTTAGTGCTGGCCGCAAACCCCTCGAAGGGACGGTGTATCACGGAGGATTGCTATACGATTGACGGAGTGCCCATTACCGAGACGACGTTTCGCTATGATCCGGAGTTTCCGGCACGCACGGCCGTGGTGACAGAGCTGGTGCTGGGATTCAGCTATTGCAAGGTGGGAGAGCCGTTGGAGCGATTCTCGATCGGCGAGAGCCGCAGCGAGGCCGACATTGCCACTTGGGTCGAGCAGTTAGACGAGGAGACCCTGCTGGTGGGTGCGGCCGATGCGTTTCGGGCGCTGCTCCGCAAGATGGGCTATGTACGGCCAACCGCTCAAGAGCCGTTTGGCGGCTTGGAGGGGCGTCGTACACTGATCGTCTGCGGCAGCACGGTGCATCATAACCTATGCGATGAGCCGCTCTTTCAACGCAATAAGGTGGCCGATTCGCCCATGCCCGATGCTGTCTTTGCCGGGGGATCGCCCGCTGCGTGGATCGAGCAGGGGAGGACGTTGATGGAGCATCACGACTATCTGTTACTGCGCATTCCGCAGGCGGTGCCCGACTTTTTGATGAACTACGATCGGCGCGAGAAGGCCATTTGCTTGCGCGATCGGATGGCCGAGACGGCGGCAGCATTGATAGCCCATCGACCGCCCGAGGAGTTGGTTTTGGAGGGTGGAGCCTCGGCTTTTGCCCTGCTCAGTGTGTTGGGGTGGCGTCATCTGTCGGTAGTCGGTGAGGTGGCTCCGGGCGTGGTGCGCCTGCGCTGCGAAGAGAATGGTATCTATCTGACTTTCAAGCCGGGGAGCTATCCCTGGGGTCCGATGTTCCAATAGCGAAAGGGAGTATCCCCGCGCATTTTTTTGATGTACAGTTCCTTAACGTTGTTCAGCTGCATGGTTGGCCGGGCAATGTTAAGGAATTGTTAAATTATGAGGGCAAACAACCTCTTCCTCGGATGGATAAGGCGTTTTTCGGATTTTTGGGTTATCTTTGTGGCGTTTTGTAACTAAACTCAACCCAATGAGCATCTTATACACCATCATTGTTGTCATTCTGGGCATTCTGGCCATCTCGGGTCTGTTTGTCGGTGTGACAAATGACGCCGTGAACTTTCTGAATTCGGCCATCGGCTCGAAAGCGGCTCCCAAACGTATGATCCTTGCCGTGGCCTCGATCGGTATCATTATCGGTGTGCTCACCTCGAGTGGCATGATGGAGGTGGCTCGTAGCGGTATGTTCAACCCCGGTATGTTCACCTTCCACGAGGTGATGATCCTCTATCTGGGCGTGATGTTTGCCAACATCATTCTGTTGGATCTCTACAATTCGCTGGGTCTGCCTACATCGACCACCGTATCGCTCATTTTCTGTCTGTTGGGATCGGCTATCGCCGTCTCGATCTTCAAAATTTCGAGTGATCCGGCCGTAAGCCTTGCCTCGATCGGGGAGTATATCAATACGACCCGCGCCATGGGTATCGTCTCGGCCATTCTGTTGTCGGTGGTGATCGCCTTCACGTGTGGTACGATTGTCATGTACATCTCGCGCACGATCTTCTCGTTCCGTTACTCGGCCATGTTGCGCCGTTTTGGTGCCTTCTGGTGTGGTGCTTCGCTGACAGCGATCCTCTATTTTGCCCTCTTCAAGGGGTTGAAAAACCTGCTCTCCGACCACCCCTTCACGCAGTGGGTGTCGGAGCATCTGCTGCTCTCGCTCGGTATCTGCTGGGTGGCCTGCTCGCTCATCCTGCTCTTCGTGCAACTGTTCCGTGTCAATATCCTGCGAATCACGATCCTGGCCGGTACGTTTGCCCTGGCTTTGGCCTTTGCCGGTAACGACTTGGTGAACTTTATCGGTGTGCCGGTGGCGAGCTTCGATGCCTATAAAATCGCCTCCGAAGCCGGCAGTACGACGATGCTGATGGGGGCGTTGAGTGCGGATATTCCGGCCAATATGAGCTATCTGCTCATCGCCGGAGGTGTCATGTTGCTGACGCTCTGGACCTCGAAAAAGGCGATGCATGTCTCGCAAACCGAGCTGAAGCTGGCCGCCTCGAAAGAGGAGGAGGATACGAGTCAAAACAACTCGTCGGTCTTCTCGCGCACGATCGTACGTGCCGCCATGCAGATCAGCAACGGCCTGAATTACATCACCCCGAAAGGGTTGAGACGCCGGATTGATCGCCGCTTTGAGTATGAAGATATCGAGCACAGTGGTGCTCCGTTTGATATGATCCGCGCCACGGTCAATCTGACCACCTCGGCTCTGCTGATTGCCCTGGCGACGTCGCTCAAATTGCCCCTCTCGACCACCTATGTCTGCTTCATGGTGGCGATGGGTTCGTCGTTGGCCGACCGCGCTTGGGGTCGTGAGAGTGCCGTCTATCGTATTTCGGGTGTGATTACGGTGGTGATGGGTTGGTTTGTGACGGCTTTGGGCGGTTTCTTGATCGCCTTTGTCGTGGGTCTGATCCTGATCTATGGCGGCACGGTAGCCTTTGTGGTGGTTACGATCTTGTGTGCCTACATGCTGATTCGCAGCAATTTCTCGAAGAAGAAGGGCGCTGAGGCGGTAGCCGAGGAGCGAGCAACAACCAATGAAGATGTGATCCGCCAACTGCGCGAGGAGGTCGAGCACACGATGCTCAAGGCTACGAAGATCTACGACCGCACGATGATCGCCACGATGCGCGAGAATCGCAGCGAGTTGCAGGCGATGGTCAAGGAGGCCAATAACCTCTTCTACCAGTCGCGAGAGCGAAAATATACGCTGATGCCGACGCTGAAGCGGTTGCAACATGCCGATATCTATGCCGCACACTACTATGTGCAGGTGGTCGATTATCTGAATGAGGTGACCAAGGCGTTGCTGCATATTGCCCGTCCGGCCTTTGATCACATCGACAATTGTCATGAGGGCTTTACGAGCGACGAAACGCGCGACCTGATGGCCATCAACGACGAGGTGGAGATGATCAATCGCCGCATCAACACGATGCTGCGTGAGGGTAAATTTGCCGAGATCGAGACCGTGCTGTTGATGCGAGACGGGCTCTTTGAGCGGATCTCGGAGGCGATGTTGGCCGAGCTTTCGCGTATCGATTCGTCGAAGACCAGCACGCGTGCTTCGATGCTCTATTTGACGATTCTTTCCGAGACGAAGAACATGGTCTTGCAGTCGCGTAACCTGTTGAAATCACAACAATATTTCTTGCAACACCAAGAGGAAAAAGAGCACTAAAAGCGAACGGTTTGTATGGATATAGCACTGACAAAACGCAAGGAGAATATTGCCGAATACATCCTCTATCTGTGGCAGTTGGAGGATCTGCTGCGGGCGATGCAGTTCAGCCCCGAAGCGGTCTATGCCACGTTGATAGCCCCGCGAAAGGAGTTGGACGAGCAGCAGAAGTCGGCCTTTCTGATCTGGTATATGGACATTGCCAACCTGCTGCGTGAGGAGGGCAAGGAGGAGAAGGGCCACCTGGAGCATACGTTGCATCTGATCAACGACCTGCATGATCTGCACCTGCGTCTGATGAAGTTGCCGGCCGGAGAGCATTATCGTACGGTAGTAGCACGCCTTGAGCCGGAGTTGCCGAAACTGCGCGCCGTGTTGGGTAATCCGGGCATGAATGACACGGAGTTGGCCTTTCGCGCCCTCTATGCCGTGATGCTCTATCGCATCAAGGGGCAGCAGGAGCACCCCGCCGTGAAGGATACGTTGGAGTTTATCTCGCCTGTGGTGGCCGAGTTGGCTGCCCTGCACGGGAAGGTCGAGCGTGGCGAAATAGATCTTTACAAAGAGGAGTAGAGAGGGAGTCGTTTGACCTTCGGATTTGGGTGTTTGACCCCCGAAATATTGTGCATAACGGGTGATTTAGCTATATTTGTACATCATTTGTCGATAAAATAGAAGGCTATGAAGAGTTTTATGATGTTGCTTGGTGGGCTGATGCTTACGTTGTCGGCATTGGCTCAAGAGGCTGTTCCGTTCAATGGATTGCTGCTGGATGGAAAGGGGAAGCCGATCCGTCGAGCTCGTGTTTATGTCAACGAGGATCGTTATACGCAGAGCGATAAGCAGGGGCGTTTTGGTCTGACGAATGTCAATCCCGATGATACGATCCGCATCCGCTACAACAAACACACCTATGAGGTGCCTGTGGCTGGAAAAACGACCCTTACGGTGCGTGTCTTGCCCGATTTGAAATTCGAGAGCGAGGAGACGCCCTCGTTACTCGATTATGGCTTCAGCTATGTCAAACAGCGCGAATATGCCGGTTACGACAGCCGTATCACGGGCGAGGAGCTGATGCGCACGGGTTGCACCGACATCTTGTCGGCTCTTTCGGGTATGATCCCGGGGTTGAATATCTCGTATGACGACGAAAAGGGGACCTATGTGGTCGATATTCGTGGCAGTGGTCAGGCGGCCGATCTGACCCCGCTCTATGTGGTGGACGAGATTGTGGTGCCGTCGATCGATCATATCCATCTGAACCAGGTGGCCTACGTTATCGTGATGAAGAGTGGCAACATGTATGGCTCACGAGGAGGAAACGGTGCCATCGTGGTGCGCACGAAGAGTGCCGAGACCGTAGGTCTGAAGTTAAAACCCTGAAGGTTTAGTCCCTTTTAGAGGGGGCACCCAAATTTAACACTCCCGTCAGAGAGGCTCTGGCGGGGGTGCTTTTTTTGTGCTTTTGGGCCCGGTTGATAGCCTCTTTTGAGGTCAAAAATAGGGCTGTTTTAGGGCTGTTTTGGAATTGCTTTAGCAATTCTTACGCGCGAGCGGTGGTTTATCACCACTTTTTACTATCTTTGCAGGATAGATTGGATCACTATGCTCGAAAAATTGGCAAAACAGACAGCGGTGTACGGAATCAGTACGATTCTGGTGAGGTTCCTGAGCTACCTGCTCACGCCTTACTATACCCGTCTGTTTGGGCAGGAGACCTATGGCATCGTGACCGACATCTACGCCCTGATTCCGCTGGCTTTGACCCTGCTGACGATGGGCATGGAGTCGAGCTATTTCCGCTTTGCGGCTAAAGCCGAGGCGGCCGGTGGCGATGTCGCGGGGGCCAAGCGTCGCCTCTTTGCGACGACCTGGGGCACGACGATCGTGGCAGCGTTGCTCTTCTTCGGAGGGGTGGTGTTGCTGCGGGATGAGGTCTCGGCCTGGATGGGCGAAGCCTATGTGGCCCATCCGGACTATGTCGTCTGGGTGGCAGCCATCGTCTTGCTCGATGTGGTGACGGCCATCCCCTTCTCGCGGTTGCGTCAAGAGGGGCGCGCGATGCGTTTTGTGGGGGTGAAGTTGGCCAGCGTGGTGGTCAATGTGGCCCTGGCGGTTGGTTTTGGGTTGCTCGGCCTCTTTGCCGATTCGTTTGGCGTGGGCTGGGTGCTGGTGGCCAACTTTGTCGCCTCGTTGGTGGCCCTGGGCTTTATCCTGGTTTCGGTGGGCTGGGTTACTCCGAAGATTGATTGGCGACTGCTGGGGCGGATTTTGGCCTATTCGTTGCCGTTGTTGCTGGGTGGATTGGCCGGTACGGCCAACGAGTTTATCGACCGCCAACTGATCAAATATCTGGTTCCCGAGGGGTCGATGGCGCAGTTGGGCATCTATGGTGCCATCACGAAGATCGCGGTGGTGATGATGCTCTTCTACCAGATGTACCGCCTGGCGGCCGAACCCTTCTTCCTGCAGAATTTCAAGAAGGAGGAGTTCAAGGAGATGAATGCGGCGGCCTTGAAATACTACCTGATGGCCTCGATGGTGATCTTCCTGGCCATCGCGCAGTTCCGCGATCTGTTTGCACTGATTGTCGGACGCGATTTCCGCGAGGGTATCTACATCCTGCCGGTGGTGTTGGCCGGTAATGTGCTGGCCGGTGTGTGGTTGAACCTTTCGTTCTGGTACAAACGCGAGGAGCGTACTTCGCTTTCGATTGTGGTGACGTTGGCCGGTCTGGTGGTGACGTTGGGGGCAGGTGTAGCCTTGATCCCCGTGATGGGATACTACGGTGCCGCCTGGGTGCGTTTGGCCAGTGAGGCGACGATGGTGGCCGTGAGCCTCTATCTGAACCAACGCTTCTACCCGACCCCCTACGATTGGCCGCGCATGGTGGAGTATGTGGCCGTTGCGGTGGCTGCCTTCTTTGGCGCGGAGTATCTGGTCGAGTTGGTAGGACAACCGATCGTGGGCTATGCGATCCATCTGGTGATCTTTGTGGCCTATTGTGCCTATTTGGTGCGCCGTGAGCACATTGACCTGCGGGCAATGGTGCGTCGGGTGTTGAAACGATAAAAAACAGAAGAGATGCAGTTTAAGGATATTGTCGGACATGAGGAGCTGAAAAAAAGGCTCGTACAGACCATCGAGAGTGGTCGTGTGAGCCACGCCCTGCTCTTTACGGGTAGTGCGGGGGCCGGTACGTTGCCGTTGGCCATCGCCTACTTCCAGTATCTGTGTTGTGAGCACCGTGCCGGAGGCGATTCGTGTGGCGAATGTCCCAACTGCCGCCAGATTGCAGCGTTGGCACATCCCGACCTGCATTTGGTCTTCCCGGTCAATAAACAGGGTAAGAAGTCGGGCGAGGTGATCCTCTCGGACGAGTTTCTGCCGGCCTTTCGTGCGCTCTTTGCCGAGCGGCAGGGATATTTCTCACCGGCCGATTGGTATGATCGCCTCGATCTGGGTAAGACGCTCAAGGGGTTGATCACGGCGCGTGAGGCCGATACGATCATCCGCAAACTCTCGTTCAAGAGTTTTGAGGCCGACTACAAGGCGATGCTGATTTGGCTGCCGGAGACGATGAACGAGGAGGCGGCTAACAAGATCCTCAAGATCTTGGAGGAGCCGTGGGAGAAGACCCTCTTCCTGCTCGTCTCGGAACAGCCGACACGGCTGTTGGCGACGATCCTTTCGCGTACGCAGGAGGTGGCCGTGGGGCGTATCGGAGCAGAAGTGTTGGAGCAGTTGGCACGCCAAGAGGGGGTCGAGGATCCTGTGCAGGCGCGCAACATGGCACGCCTGGCCTCGGGTGATCTGCTGGAGCTGCGCCACCTGATGGCGGGGGAGAGCGATGCACAACGGCACGAGAATTTCGAGCTCTTCTGCCAGCTGATGCGTTTGAGCTACAACGATAAGCACCTCGAACTGATCGGCTGGGCCGAGGAGGTGGCACAACTTTCGCGGGAGCAGCAGCGGGCCCTGTTGCGTGATGCTGCGCGGCTCCTGCGCGAGAGCTTTATGCTCCATGCCGGCATTGAGCGGATCTCCTACCTGTGGGGTGAGGAGTTGGCCTTCTGCCGGAAGTTTGCCCCCTTTGTAGGGCCGGAGAATGTGGAGCCGATCGTTGCCCAGATTGAGACGGCTGCTGCCCAGATCAACCAGAATGGCAATCCGACCATCGTCTTTACGCACTTTGCGTTGGCGGTAAGTAAAATGATAAAACACCTGTAAAGTAGAGAGATATGGCACGCGTAGCATTACTTTTGGGAGGAAACAGAGGCGACGTGAAACGCACGTTGCAGCAGGCTCAACAGCTCATCAACGAGCGTGTGGGAGCTGTTATGCGCTGTTCGAATCGCTATGAAAGCCTTCCGTGGGGCTTTGAGGATGAGCAGACCTTCTTCAACCAAGCGTTGGAGGTTTCGACCGATCTTTCGCCGATCGAAGTGCTCGATACGATCCAGCAGATTGAGTTGGATTTGGGGCGTGATCGGGCTGCCGAGGCACAAGAGAAGGCTGCGACGGGTGCCTGCTACGTAGGACGGCCGATTGACATCGACATCCTCTTCTATGGCGCCGAGGTGATCCATTCGGAGCGGTTGGTGGTGCCGCATCCCCACCTGCCGGAGCGTGAGTTTGCACTCGTTCCGCTCCATGAGATCATGCGCCAGATGGTGCATCCCGAGACGGGACAGACCGTTGCGGAGATGCTTTCGGCGTTGCGTACACGCGAAGCGAATAAACAAGCATAATTTGAGACCATGAGATACTGTACATTGATCGTAGCCACGTTGGTGGCATGGCTGATGAGCGGGTGCCTCAAATCGGAGGAGACCGGTAACAGCTATGTCATCAAGGGGATGGCACAATATACCTCGGGCGACCTGGGCGAACAGCTCACATCGCTCACGGCCTACTCGTTTGAGGCCGATACGACGCTTTGGACCATCGCCTCGTACGACGATGCGCTGGAGGGTATCATCACCTCGAAGGAGGATCCGACCCAGAAGATCGCCAGCCCCTATGGCGTGGCCGAGCCGTATGCCGGTACGGAGGTGAGCGATTGTTTCGAGTTGCGCCTGCCCGATGCCGAGACGATGATTGTGGTGGTCGATCCGTTGAATCGCCTCTATGCCTACACGCAGCAGACGATGAAACCCTCGGTCGGGCGACTCTATGTGACGCTGATCTTCAAGCCGTGGAAGGAGACGACGGCCTACAAAGAGGGGGCTTGGAGCTTCTATAACCCCTATTATGCGCCGCTGCCCAAGTTGGAGACCTTTGTAGAGGCCTCGGCGCAGTCGGTCGAGGGGGGCGATGAGCAGGAGGTGATCAACAACATGAAGATCTACGCCTTTGCGGCCGATACCACGTTGTGGAAGGTGCGCTCCTATGAGGATGCCGTGGGTGGTATCATCACCTCGGAGCGGGATCCGTCGCAGACCCGCACCTTGCCCGAATACAACGCCTACCAAACCGACGATCCGATCCGTTATCGGATGACGGTTGATCGTTCGCCGATTATGATCGTGGCCGTAGATCGTACCCATGGCCGTTATGCCTACACCGAGCAACGACCCGATCTGGAGGGTGAAAGCCCCACCTACTCGGTTGTTTTCCGCCTGTGGCAGAACGAGTTGTGGAAGCAGAACGAAAATGGATGGTGTGTCGTCAATCCCGACCTGGAGCCGGAACCGGAAGATACGACGCCCAAGAGCGAATAAGAATAGCCTAAAGATGCAGCAGATCAACTATGAAGATCAGATATAGAGATACAGCCTTGTTACAGGTCGCGGTGGCCTTGTTCTTCGTGACCGCCTTCTTGAGCCGATGTGCGACGATCGGAACGCCTACGGGCGGACCGAAGGATTCGTTACCTCCGGTGATCATTCGCCTGACGCCCGATAATTTCTCGACCAACCGCCCGCTGACCAACCACGAGCGCATCTACATCGAGTTTGATGAGTATGTGCAGATCAAGGATCAGCAGAAGGAGTTCTTCACCTCGCCGGCCATGAAGAAGAAACCGCTCATCACGCAGCGCGGTCGTGGCATTGTGGTGCAGTTGCGCGATACGTTAGAGCCGAATACGACCTATTCGCTCAACTTCTGCAGCGCGATCCGCGATAACAACGAGGGCAATCCGCTCTATTCGATGCGTTATGTCTTCTCGACCGGCCCCGAGATCGACTCGATGATCGTTTCGGGCTATACGGCCGACAGCTACAAGGCCGACTCGGTCTCGAAGAGCTACATCTGGTTCTTCCCGGTCGATTCGATCGACGAGGTGAAGGAGTACGACTCGACGATCTTCAAGTTTAAGCCCAAGCAGATTGGCCGTGCCGAGACCAATGGTGTCTTTATCGCACAGAACCTCAAGCCGATCCGCTATCGTGTCTATGCCATTCAGGATAAGAATGACAACCAGATGTATGAGCCGGCCTCGGATCAGGTGGGCTTCCTGGACGAGCCGATCAATCCGATCGAGCAGCCCGATTTTGCTATGTGGTACGACTCGTTGCGTCGCTACGTGACGGCCGAGCCGCAGCTCTACTTCCGTATGTTTACCGATGTGGCCTTCCGTCGTCAGCTCTTGCAGGACTCGAAGCGTCCGTTGCAGCATCGCGCCCAGCTCTTCTTCGGAGCGGCACACCCGAAAATCGAGTCGATGACCTTTGATTCGATCCCCGCAGAGCGGATCATTGTTGAGTATGAGACGGTCGGGAAGGATACCCTTTCGTTGTGGTTTAACATGCCTCCCGAGCAGTTGCCCGACACGATCAAGGGCGAGGTGATCTATTACAAGCACGATACGGCCAACATGCTGCGGCTCGATACGGCCAAATTGAAGCTGGCATGGCGCAAGGTGGAGTCGAAAGAGGAGGAACGCGAGCGCGAGAAGCAGGAGCGTGAGCGCAAACGTGCCGAGGCGGCCGGTGAGGAGTACACCCCGCCGAAGCAGGAGAACCCCTTTAAGGTCAATCTGCCCCTCTCGGGTGAGGTGAATCCCGAGGAGCACCTGTGGATGGAGTTCGACTATCCGATTACGCAGCTGGATTCGGCTTCGGTCTTATTGACACGTACGTTGGGGGACAATACGATCGAGGATCGCAAGGTGAGCTTCGTGCGCGATACGGCCAAGTTGCGCCGTTATCAGATTCGCTCGAATTGGGAGGTCGGTGGCAACTATACGCTGACGATTCCGGCCGGGGCGATCCGCAACGTGGCCGGGGAGCAGAACGATACGATTATCGGAAAATATACGGTCTATGATCCTGCGAAGTTTGCCGTCCTGAAGGTGAAACTGACGGGGCAAGATCCCCAAGCAACCTATGTCGTGCAGCAGCTCGATGCCTCGGGACGCATGCAGCAGGAGAAGCGGGGCGTGAAGCCGGCCGATGGTTTCGTGCAGTTCAACTATGTCAAGCCGGGTGAGATTCAGGTGCGCCTGATTGAGGATAAGAACGGCAACGGCAAGTGGGATACGGGCAATGTGGTGGAGCGTCGCCAGCCCGAGCGGTCGGAGCTCTATGTCAATGAGGAGGGCGAGACGATCTTTGCAACGAAGGCCAATTGGGAGATGGAGCTGACGATTGACGTCGATCGCGTCTTTGCCCCGGTGACGATGCAGTCGTTGCAACGCCTCTTCGACGAGCGCGAAATGCAGCGTCTGGAGCGTGAGGCCGAGAAACGACTCAAGGAGGGTAAGAAGAAGAACGATGATGGCCACAACCACGGTAGCAGCGGCTTCGGCGGCTTTGGCGGTGGCAATTCGGCCATGCAATCGACCGGAGATATGTTCAACACGCTCAGATAATCCAGCGACATGAAACGAATCATTTATACATGGCTCCTCGTTGGAGCTGTTTTGGTGGGAGGCTTGACACGCAGCTCGGCACAGCATACGATCGGTTTTAATGTGGGTGGCGGTATGGCCAGCGGCCGCTTCGAGCCCACCCAGGAGACCAAGCCCATTTGGGGTATTCTGACCGGAGGCTTTTCGTGGCGTTACTATACGTCGCAGCGCGTCGTAGGTGCTGTAGGTGCCGATTTGGAGTTTATGCAACGCGGTTTTTCGATCGCCACGAATGTCAATCGCGTGGATGATCCGAAGGATTACCTCTACTACACGCGCAACGTAAACTCGTTGGTCCTGCCCCTCGTCTGGCAGCCCCATACCTACATGCTCAAGCGACGCATTCGTCTCTATGCCGAGGCGGGTGTAACCCTCTCCTACAACATCTCCTCGACCTACGAGATGGAGAAGATTGTCGATGGCGTCAAGCAGACCGAGAAACACGACTACCACTTCTCGACCGTGCGCGATAACCGATGGGGCTATGGCCTGGTCGGTGGTGGTGGTGTAGCGGTGTTGCTGGGTCAGTATGAACTGAATGCTCGCGTGCGTTACTACTTTGGGTATGCCGATATTCTGAAGAATCGCAACAAACACTACGACACGATCGAGGGCTTTACGCTGACCCCTTTGCGTTCGCCACTCGACAACCTGACGATCACGATTGGTATGAACTACCGCTTTGGTAAGGAGGGCTTCGAGGCGTGGAAACCGCGCCGAAAGCGTGAGAAGAATCGTGAAGTCTTTGAATACAGCAAATAAATCATAAACAGCTATTTACACGATATGGAAACAACGCGTCAACAAAAGGTCGCCAAGCAGATCCAGAAGGATATTGCGGAGATCTTCCAGAAGGAGGCCGCTCATCTGGTGCGAGGGCTGCTCGTGACTGTGACTACGGTGCGTGTATCGCCCGATTTTGGCTATGCGAAGATCTATGTGAGCGTCTTCCCCTTTGAGCAGCACGAGGCTCTGCTGAAGAGCCTGGAGGAGAACAATTGGCTCCTCCGCCGCGAATTGGGACGTCGCATTCGCAACCAGCTGAAGAATGTGCCCGAATTGCAATTCTTCCTCGACGATTCGCTCGAGTATATCGACCACATCGACGAGGCACTGAAACGTTAATCGGCCATGCTCTCGCTGCTCTTCGCCCGCCGTTACCTCTTCTCGTCCAAGTCGCGCTCGGTGATCAACCTGATTGCGACCTTGAGCGTCGTGGCGGTAGCTATGCCGGTGGCAGCGATGATCATCCTGCTTTCGGTCTTCAATGGCTTTGAGCAGCTCATCCGCAGCAACTACTCGGTCTTCGATGCCGATCTGCGCATCAGCCCCACCACGGGGCAGAGCTTTTTGCTCGAAGAGTTAGATACGGCCCGTATCGGAACAGTGGCGGGGGTGGAGGCCTACTCGGCCATCCTCGAACAGCAGATTCTCATGGAGGGGAACGATCGACAGGCGACGACCACGCTGCGAGGGGTCGATCCGAACTATCCGCAGGTGGTAGCCCTCGAGCCGGCCATTGTCTCGGGAACGAGCCGCGTGGAGTTGGGCGAGTTGGATCGGTTGCTGATCGGACAGACGATGGCCTATCAGTTGGGAGTGCGTTCGTTGGCTGATCGGACGATGTATCTCTACGCCTTGCGTAGAGGCTCTTTTTCGACCCTTGTGCCGATGGGCAACTACACCCGTGCGCGGGTGGAGGTGGAGGGGATCTTCGCGGCCGATTATGCCGACGAGAGTGGTTATGTCATCGCCCCGCTGCGCTTTGCACAACGGCTCTTGGAGCGATCGGGACGTGCTTCGGCATTGCTGGTGGGGTGCCGTGAAGGGCAGGTTGGAGCGGTACAACAGGCCTTGCAGGAGCAACTCGGCGAGGCCTTCCGTGTGGAGAATCGTGATCAGCTGCGCGCCTCGTTCTATCGGCTGATGAACTACGAGAAGTGGGGTGTCTTTTTCATCGCCCTCTTGGTGCTGCTTGTCGCCTCTTTCTCGGTGATTGGGGCCCTCTCGATGCTGATTTTGGAGAAACGCGATGAGCGGATTACCCTGCGGGCTATGGGGGCTACACACACCTTCATTCGTGCGATTTTCCGCCATGAGGGTTATCTGATTTGCGGGCTTGGAGCACTCCTCGGTCTCTTGTTAGGGGTCGGGCTGACGCTCGGACAGGCCTATTTCGGGTGGATAGAGATCCCGGCGACAAGTTTCTTGACGCAAAGCTATCCGGTAGAGTTGCACGTGGGCGATTTGGTCCTGGTTCTGCTCACCTTTGCGGGGGTGGCATGGGGACTTTCGACGCTGACCGTGCGTACGATGATTAAAAATAAGGAGTGATGATAAAACGCTTGACTTGGCCGCTTGTGGCGGCACTGACTCTGCTTTCGACTGCCTGCAGTCAGCATACGATTATTCCCGACGATGAGTTGGCGCAGATTTTTCATGACGCCTTCCTCACGAATGCCTATATCGAACGCCAGCGGGTCGATATTGATTCGCTGAACATCTATGCCCCGATCTTTGCCCGCTATGGTTATACGACCGAGGATGTGCAATATACGATCGGTAACTTCTCGAAGCGCAAAAGTGCCCGCTTGAGCGATGTTGTGGAGGCGGCCATTGATCTGCTCGAGGCCGAGGAGAAGTTCTACAACCGCGAGGTCGCAGCTCTCGATACGATCAAACAGGTCGCCTTGCGCTCGGCTCGCCGCACGGTCTATGAGCAGGATCGGATTCGTGTGCGCTCGTTGCGTGATACAGTTAAACTGTCCATTTCGATCGATGTGGAGCCGGGTAGCTACGAGGTGCAGTATGATTATCTGGTAGACTCGCTGGACGAAAACACCCGCTTGCAGCGACGTATCTGGGTGGAGAACTCGGAGGGAGAGAAGGAGCAAACGCAGTATTTCCAACTGCGTCGTCATGTCGAGGATCATGCCTCGCGCGCGATGACAATCGATACGGCGGCCCGAAAACTGCATCTGAAGTTGCTGGCCTTCATCGAGAAGCCTAAACGCCCCTCGATTACGGTGACGAATCTGCGGATCAGCCATACACCCCCGGCCGAGGTGGCGATTGATCAACTCTACGAGCGTCAGCTCAAGGTACGTATCTTTGCCGACCAATTCTTGCGTGCAGCCATCGAGAAAGATAGCCTCTAATCTGCTGTTTTATAGAGGAGAATGGGTTCGGGAACCGCTGGTGGAGCTCTCGGACGAGGGATGTGTGCTTGCCGTCGGGCGTTGCTCGACCCCCGATCGGGAATCCTTTACCGAGTTTTATGCCGGGGTGTTGGTGGTGGGGCTTTCGTGTGAAGCCTTTGCAGCGGTAGTACATGACCACACGACACCCCTTGCGGAGTTGCTTCCGCCGTTGGTGGATCCCACCTCCGAACGCCTGGTGCTGCTCTCGGGCCTGGATTACCAGACGATGTGCTTGACCGAACGAACAGTAGTCCGGCTTTTTTAATTTGCCAATGGTTGGCCAAGAAGGGGCGCTATCCTGGTTGAGGCGATCAAACGAAAAGAAGTTGTTTAACAAGGTGATTTCTGCGTTACGCTTACCCTCAAAATGCTCATTTACACCGAGTAAACTGCGCTTTTTCGGGCTACGCAAGCCTTGAAATCCCTCTTGTTATACAAACTTCTAACAAAAAGGGAGTGTCTACAAAACTTGTTAGACACTCCCTTGTTTATGACCGTTGGTCAAGCCGACGATTACTGGAGATAACCGTCCAGACCCGACTTAGCCGTCGTGCCGTAACCGTTGTCACCATACTCCTCGGCGTTGTCGATCTGCTGCAGGAAGGTCTGCGACATGGGACGCCATACGCAGTGGTCTTGGAAGGCAGCAGCAGCGCGCTTGTTGTACTTCGTCAGACGATCCTTCAAAGCACCGTTACGCTGCAGCACAGCCCAACGCTGATACTCGCCGCAAAGCTCACGAGCATACTCGTCGAGTACGACCTCCTTGTCGGCCGACGTCAGCTTCCAAACCGACTCCGAAACACCCTGACGGGCTGCACGCTTACGCAGTACGTTGAGGTACTGGGCAGCCGTAGCGCCATCACCCAAAGCCACATTAGCCTCGGCAGCGATCAGGTAGATCTCGGCCATACGCAGGATGATGATGTCGCCATTCTTCACCTGCAGGTTCGAGCCGTAGAATACACCGTCGTAGCCCCACTGGTATTTGTTCATAGCGGGATACATCTGCCATACGTTGCTGGTCTTATCCTTCAATGCAGTCATCGCATCGGCATTCTCTACCCACGAGCCATTGGCCGTGATCATATCGTCGATGTTCACGATCGGGAACTGATACTGAGCCTTCTCGCTATCCGACATCTTCTTCTTCGAGAGATAGAGGAAGAGACGGTTCTCGGCCGGCGTAATGGTCGTCGGGTCGATTACGTAAGGCTTCTTCACCTCTACGAGATCCTCGTACAGACCGTTCGTGTTGCCCAACGGCCATACACGTACCGTGTACTGATTACCGGCATTGGGATAGGCCTTCACCGGATTATCACCTGCGTTGTAGAGCGGGTAGATCTTCTTGCCAACGTGCTGCGGGTCAATGTCGTACTTAGCGCAAAGTTCTGCCGTCAGCTCGAAGGTGGCCTTCTCGTAGGTCGGGGACGACCAACCGAGGAACGAACCACGACCAAAAGCGGTCTGGAACGAGTTCTCCCAACGCTTGTCCCACGACATATCGAAAGCGTCGATCAGGTACTTCGTCGGAACCATAATACCGCTGTTCAAACGACCGTAGGCGTGCGAACCGGCGGTACCGTTCTTGTTATCCTTGATACCGCTCAGGTCGTTGATGTTGTTCAGACCCGGGTAGGTGAAACCAAAGATCTTGTTGTTACCCGGCTGTGCATACCAGTAGAAGTTCGAATCACCATTGTCGATCACACCACCGGCAACGAAGAGCATCTCCTTGTTGTTACGGTTGTTGGCGTCGGCCCACATATCGTTGATGTCGGTGTACATCTTCGACGTGCCATAGTCGGCAATCATCGCCTCGGCAACCTCCTTGGCCAGCTCATAGTAGCTCTTACCATTCTCCGAGAGACCCTGACCGGCACCCTGAATGTAGGCGCGAGCCAGCATACCGCGAGCAGCAGCCTTGGTCGGACGCTGACGGTTGTTCTCGAACGGCGTCTCACCCAACACCTCGACAGCCGTTTTCAGGTCGCTGATGATCAGCGAGTAGATGTCGCTCAGCGTGTTGCGCTGCGGAGCCAGAATCGGGCTCTCCGACGGCTCGCTCGTTACGAGCGTGATCGGGCCGTAGTAGGTCGTCAGCAGCAGGTGGTAGTAGCCACGCAGGAAGTGTGCCTCGGCCTTCAGCACCTTGACATACTCGGGATTCTCGGCAACCGCATCGGCACGGCCGATGACTGCGTTGCAAAGACCCAATGCGCTGTACATCTGCGTAAAGGCTTTGTCCCAGCCCTTGTTTGCCGACGGTACGAGCGACTCGTAGTAGAACATCTCCTTGGTGTGGGTCTTGTTATTGGCTGTTACCCACAGGTCGGTACCACCCTCGGCCATTGCGATGAAGTCCGTAACGGTGTAGAGCTGGCCATAGATCGGGGCATAGCACTGGGCCTGCATACCATAGAAGCCATCGTAGGTGGCGAGGATCTCGTCACCGGTGATCTCCTTCGGGTTGTACTCGTCGAGGCTGCAAGCCGTCATCGAAAGACCCGCGCAGGCGATCAAAGCAAATAATATCTTTTTCATAATCTGTTTCTATGTTTTGGTTTGTGATATTAGAACGAGAAGTTCACACCGAATACCAGCTGCTTGGTGAGCGGATAATCCAGGTTACCGTTCAACTCAGGATCGTAATCCTTCAGGATGTCGCTCTTAGCAACTACGAGCGGATTGGTGATCGTACCGTAAACGCGCAGGTTCTGGATACCGATCTTCTTGCAAACCTTCGAAGGCAACGTGTAACCCAGCGTGATGTTCTTGATCTTGAAGAACGAACCATCTACATAGGCCAAGCTCGAGAAACCGGTGTAGTCAGCCAACTTGTTCGAGATATTGGCGTCGAGTGCCGGGAAATCGTTCGACGGATTGGTCGGCGACCAAACGTTGAAGTGTGCCGGATAGTTGTTTACACCCGTCGGATCGTAGTCCGTAGCCAGGCTGTACTTGAACATCGAGCCCCAACGCAGATACATGTAGATCGACAGGTCGAAGTTCTTGTAGGTGAAGGTGTTGTTGATACCCATCGTCCAATCGGGCGAGTTGTGACCAATGATCTGTGCGTCGGCATCCGAGATAGCATACGGATTAGCGGCATCATAACGATGCTCAACACCATCGGCATCTACCTTCGTGTAGTAAACCGAACCACCCTCGCTGTGGCGTACCAGACCCGGCACGTCGATCTTGATGTGACCGGCATCCTGACCAAAGATAGCAGCCTCGGCAGCCTCGTGCGTCTGCCAGATGCCCACCTTCTTCAGGGCGCGATACGAGTTTACAGCCTCACCCATAGCCAGTGCATAGTCACCGTTGATCACAACCTCGTTTTCGGTGCCGGCCAGCTTCGTGATCTCCTCCTTGTTGTAGGCGAAGGTGATGGTGGTGTTCCACGTGAAGTCTTTCTTGACGATGTTACGCGTGTTCAAGAGGATCTCGATACCCTTGTTCTTCGTCTCAGCAATGTTTACGTTGGTATTGAAGGGCTTGTTATAGGCATAACCACCGTTGATGATCGGCAGGTTCTTCTTCCAGATAACACCTTCGGTCTTCGTGTTGTAGTAGTCCATCGTCAGGTCGATGCGGCCACCAAAGAACGAAGCATCCACACCGATGTTCCAGCTCTTCGAACGCTCCCAACCCAGCGACTTGTTGGCAACCGTCTGCGTGAAGTTGTAGGTAGGCTGAATCAGCTGATCACCGATCGTGATCATCGTCTGCTCGAGCGACGAAACCGAGCTATAGGGATCGATCGAGGCGGTACCCGTCTCACCATAACCTACGCGGAGCTTCAGGTTATCCATCCAATCGCGCGTGTTCTCCATGAAGGCCTCGTCCGAAATACGCCAACCGGCCGAAACTGCGGGGAAGGTATCCCAACGATAGTCCTTGGCAAGACGCGAGCTACCATCGTGACGAATCGAAGCCGAGAAGAGGTAGCGACCCTTGTACGAGTAGTTCAAACGGCCGATGTAAGCCATACCCTTCGACATCGTATACGAGGTCGAGTTGTTCGACGTAACGGCGTTGGCCAGATCATACCACAGCGTCTTGTTGTTCTTGATACCCGTACCGGTCATCGAAGCGTTGTCCGACTGGTTGTGGTTGTACGACGTTACACCCGTGATGGTGAAGTCGTGGTCATCAGCAACCGTGAAGTTGTACGTTACGATGTTCTCCCACTTATAGTTGTAGCTCTCGTTCTTGTTCACCGTAGCCGAGGTGTCGGTCTCCCAGTTGCCACCGGCACGTACATACTGGAACGAGCCCTGACCAATAAACTGATTCGAACGCGAGTAGCCTAACGAACCATTCAGACGGCTCTCGATCGTCAGACCCTTCAGCGGCGTGATGCGGATGTAGGGGTTGATGTAGAGGCGCGTCGATTGGCTGTGGTTGCGGTAGTTGTCCTCGTTCGTGTTGAGCAACAGGTTGTACTCACCACCCGGCAAGATCGGATTCAGCTCACCGTTCTCGTCGTAGAGTTCACCGAACGGGATCGCCGTCAGACCATCGTCCAACTTAGCCCACGCGCTGTCGCGGTAGGTAAACGAACCCTGCATATTGACACCGGCAGCCAGCCACTTATTCACCTGATGGTCTACGCGGATGTTGGTCGAGTAAACCTTGTTGCGGTCGTGTGCATACTGACCCTTCTCGTCCGAGAAGTTGAACGACATATAGGCCTTCGTCTTGTCATTACCACCCGAAACCGACAACGAGTAGTTCTGCGTCATACCCGTATCCATAATGGCATCTACCCAATCGATGTTCTGACCTGCCTTGTAAGCAGCGTAGAGCGTCGGATCGGTGAAGAGAGCCTCATCGTTTACATACGTACCGGCGTTGCGGGCAGCCTGACGGCGGTTCTCCATATAGGCCTCACCCTGCAGTACGTCGGGCATCGTCGACCAACCGTTTACACCGATGTAGGCGTTGAAGTTTACATTGACCTTACCGGCCTTACCCTGCTTGGTGGTGATCAAGATCACACCATTGGCACCGCTCGAACCGTAGATAGCCGTCGAGGAAGCGTCCTTGAGGACCTCGATCGACTCGATGTCGTTCGGGTTGAGCGTCGAGTAGTCACCCGGCATACCGTCGATGATGAAGGTCGGCGTACCGCTGGCCGTGAACGAACGGTTACCACGCAGCTGCATATTGACACCTGCACCGGCCTGACCGCTGGTCTTCGTGATGTCGAGACCGGCTACGCGACCCTGCAGTGCCTCCATCGGGTTGGCTGTCGGCGTGATCGTGATCACGTCGCTCTTGACCGATGCTACGGCACCCGTCAAATCGCGCTTCTTGACCGTACCATAACCGATAACGACTACGTCGTCGAGCATGGCGGCATCCTCGGCAAGCTGTACGTCGACAGCCGTCTTGCCGGCTACGGCTACCGTCTGCGACTTGTAGCCGATATACGAGATGGTCAGCTTGCCGTTGGCCGGAACCTCGAGCTGATAGCTACCATCTACACCCGTAGTTGTACCGATCATCGTACCTTCGACGAGGACATTGGCACCGATTACGGGCTGACCTGCAGCATCCGTCACCTTACCGGTCACACGTTGCTGCGCATACGCGAATGCGGTCAGTCCCACCATAGCTATCACTAAACATAGCTTGCGGAGAAGAGCCGAAACGCGAATCGTGGAATTTTGTTTCATGTTTTCTCTGTATTTAAGTTAGACAATAGGTTGTTGCTTCGTTGTCTTTCCCCAAACAACCATAGGCGGATGGCTGCACAGAATTGTACAGTCATCCGCCTATGGTGAATTAAAGATATGTTACTCGTACCGATCGACTACGTAATTCCCCCCCCCTCAGCGATTTATGGGGGCGGTTCTGGGTAACGTTGTCAAAACGTTCTTGATCGAATATCATCTGTTGGGGAGTCTTGATTGCGCGTGCATGTTGCTTTTACTATACGCGCAATCGATTTTTATTGGTATGAATGGGATTACCCGCCGATTGGGCAGGTGATCCCATCATACACTCATTCATTGATTTACTGCACCGAGTTGGAGGCCAGCGGGTCAAACGTACCCCACGAACCATCGGTCTTGTCCCAACCGATCGTCTGCTCAAACTTCTCCATCGACTCCGGCTTGCGGAAACCGACAAAGTAGTAGTGAGGACGCCACGTGATGGCATAGTCGATACCCGTTTCCTCGTTGTATGCGTCACCCGAGTAGACCTTGCAAGCCAGATACTGACCATACCAAGCCTTCAAAGCGTCGAACTGAGCCGTCAAAGCCTCACCCTCCTGACGGAAGTCGATAGCTGCCGGACGTGCGATGCCTGCCACGTTGGTCAACGGGTCACCATTCGTCAGGTCCTCACCGATACCGGCACCCATACCGGCATCATAGGTGATGTGGAACTCATAGTTCTCACGACGCTTGCCATTGAGCGGAGCGATGCCGAGCCACGTGCAGGTGTTACCACCCCAGCCCGATACGTTCCACGTCGAGGGAGCACCGTTGGGAAGTTCAGCACCACCGTCGAAGAGCATCCAACGACGAGCATCCTCGAAACGCTTACCCTCGAAGGCCAGCTCGATCATACGCTCGTAGAGCACAGCGGCCATCGTCTGACCTTGGCTCATGCCATTGGCGATACCGCAGTCACCGGTGTAACCCACGCGGCTACGGATCTGGCGCAGCTGATCAACAGCTACATCGAGCTTGTTGGCACCGGCAGCAGCCTCGGCCAAGTTGAGCAGTACCTCCGTGTAGCGGATCTCGAGATAGGGAGCAGCCGAACGACGGAACGAACCCGTATAGAGGTAGTTGGCACCCGAAACATCGTTGTCGCACGTACGCTTACGTACATAGAAACCCTTGGCCGAGCCATTCAGACCGTCGGGACCGTGGTTCGACGACGAACGGAACTCGTTGATCTTCGAAGCATCGTCTTTCAGATACCATACATAGCTCCAGCACTCATAATCGCTACCCTTCCAGTTGTTTGCATTGTACGACGAGGGGTCGCCGTTCATGGCCCAACGTACACCCGGGAAGGCAAACGTGCGGTAGAAACGCGGGTCGCGGTTCATCCACGGGCAAGCCTCATCGTACTCAATCTCCGAAACACCCAGCGAGGTGTAGTTCGAAGCTACCGAGGGAACCTTACCATCGGCCATCGGGAAGAGGTCGATGATCATCTGCGAAGGCTGCAGACCGCCATCACCACCCGTGTTCTTCGGGCGGATCGAGTGCTCCCAACCACTGTTCAATACGATCGTCTCATCTGCGCTGTCGTCGGTCTCACCATCGAAGGTGTTGAACAACTGTACCATGACAGCCTCGGGGTTGCGGTCGGTGCGAGCGAAGATGTCAGCCCAACCGGCAGCCGTCTTGGTCGAACCATCCACCAAGCCGTGGCCGCAAGCCTGAATCTTCGGCAACGACTCGCTGATGAACTGATAAGCAGCCTCCCAACGCGAGATGTCGTTCTGACGGTTGAACATCGGGCTTGCCCAGAGGTTCATCAGACGGCCCTTCAGTGCCAAAGCCGAAGCGGTCGTTACGCGGCCCCAGTCCGAAGCCTCAGCCCAACCACCTTGACCCGTAGCAGCCTCCAAGAGCTGAGCCGACAGATCCAACTCGTCGAAGATAAACTGGAAGCACTCCTCAGCCGACGAACGGGGCGTTCCGGGGCCCTCGATCGGATCGAGCACATCGGTTACGATAGGCACACCACCATGCCACTTAACGAGCTGGTAGTAAGCCCAAGCACGCCAGAAGTGCACCTGACCGAGCAGCATATCCTTCTCCTCCTGCGAGAGCGCACCATCGTTGATGCCGCGGATCATATCGTTGAAGTTACGAATACGTCCGTAGGGGCTCTGCGTAACATTACCCGCAGCACCCTGGAAGTAGTCGTAAGGCATCTTCTTACCCTCGTAGTTTACATTGTTCATGTTGTACTCGGGGTTCACCCAGTCGCACAAACCAACGTACTCCTCGGTCGTCTGCGAGAGGTAATCCGAACCACCAAAGGTCATACCCTTGCTTTGAACAGCCTGGTTGTCGTACGAATTGGCACCCAGCAACGACCACGAGTAGCAGTCGTTTACACGGCCCTCTGCACCCTCGAAGTCATCGTAAATGATCGTACTTACACGATCGAGGTCCTTCTTCTCCTCGAGGAAGGCATCGCTACAAGCAGCCAGACCGAGCGAAGCTACGGCAAGGCCCATAGCGAGCGATTTGAAATTCATTATCTTTTTCATCATCATATTCGATTGTTAGAATGATACATTTACACCGATCGTCCAGTTACGCAGGTTGGGGTATTTGCCATACGAGCCTGCCAGCGTGCTCATGAAATTATCGGGATAGGGGTTATAGAAATCGAAGAGGTTGGTACCCGTTACGTTTACACGTACCGACGAGATGCCGATCGGCTGCAGCCACTTTTTGGGCAACGAGTAGGCCAACGTCAGACGGCGCAGAGCCACGCGCGTACCGCTTACACGCCAGAACGACGATTGACGAGCATTCACATCCGAGAACTCGGGGTTCGGAAGACCTGCGTCGCGGTTCTCAGCGATCAGCAGATTGCCGTTTACGTCATAGATGTCCTGGTAAGTAAATACGTTGTCGGGATTCCAGAATGAAGGCATGCTGTAAACCTCCATGTTCACACTCTGCAGAGCAGCGTTCGGAACGAACGAATAACCGCCCCACGAAGCCGAAATCTGTGCGTTGAGCGAGATACCCTTCCACTCGGCGCCGAGGTTGGTCGTCAAGCTGTAGGGGTTCGAGCGGTTCGACAGACGTACCTGATCGTAGTCATCGCTGATATTACCATCGGGACCTGCATAGGTCATCGTCTCCTTGTCAAAGGCCTCACCACGAATATCCTTGTAGATCAGCATACCCGGACGGATATCCTCAACGGACATACCCATATACGAGGTGATACCGTAACGCTCTACGTACTCGTTGATGTCCTGATACGAACGGAACATACCGAGGCACTGCATACCCCACGTACCTACATCCGTGCGGCCTCCCTGCTTCATCGACTTGTAGTACTTGTCGGCCGAGGTCTCAAAGTCGGCTACGAGCACCTTGTTGTCGCCATAACCGGTCTGAATACCGATCTTGTACTTGAAGTCCTTACCGATGCGGTCGCTCCAGTTAGCCGAGAACTCCAGACCCCACGAGTTCATCTCGCCGAGGTTCACAGCAGCCGACTCGGTACCTACGGTGAGAGGCACATTCTGTGAGAGGATCATCAACATCTCGCGGTTCCACTCCTTGTAACCCTCGAATACCAGACCCAAGCGGTTGTTCAAGAGGTTTACATCCAAACCGATGTTCATCTTGTACGACTTATCCCAGTGTACGTCGCGGTTTATAGCGGCCATCGCCTTCGACCACGTTAGGTGGTTGCTCGTCTTGTTGTCCGTACCCGTTCCGAATACCGGACCGCCTTCCGAACCCTCGGTGGCCGAATAGCTCTGCATCCACTGCCAAGCCGTACAGTTGTCACGACCCGTCAGACCGAACGATGCGCGGAGCTTCAAGAAATCAATCCACTTCACGTTGTCGGCAAACCAATTCTCCTTCGATACTACCCAACCGGCCGATACCGAGGGGAAGTAACCCCAGTAGTTCTCGGGAGCAAACTTCGTCGACGAATCGACACGCAACAGCGCATCCAACAGATACTTGTCATCGTACGAGTAGTTGATACGACCCAGATACGACAGCGTACCCGACATCGAACCCTTGAACTCAGCCGACATCGTACCCGTAGCGGTGTTCGACGAACCGGTCGTGAACGAATACGGATCATCCTTAGCGGCACGGCTCCACTCGGCCTCAGCCTCTGACTTCTCGATGTTGAACATCGCGCCTACGGTGTGCTTACCGAACGAACGGTTGTAGTTTACCTGGAAGTTGAGCTGATAGTTGTCCGCACGGCTCATATCGCGCAGCAGCGTAGCGCTACCCGTACCACCATTCGAGTTGGCCAAATCACGCTCGGTGAAGTTCTCGGAAGCCATCAAACGCTCGAAATCCTCCTGCGTGGTCTGTGCGGTCGGCGTGTAGAGGTGCTGACCCGAACCAAAACGCTCAACCATCTCGTAGAGCGTAAAGCGCGAGGTTGCCTGGTTGGTCTTGCTCGTCGAGATCGACTTACCATAGCTCAAACGAGCCTGCAAACCCTGCAGCGGAGCCCACATCTGACCGAAATCAACCGAAATGTTACCCTGGATGCTCATGTTCGAGCTCATCGTGCGGGTCTTGTCACCCTGGCTCTGCAGCAGACCGTAGTTGTAGAGCTGGTCGTTGTCCTTCTGCTCGTTCGATACACCGTACTGCACGATCGGCAAACCGTTCACCGTCTCGGGAATGTAGCGCGGGTGCATCAACAGCATGTTATAGTCATTCATAGCACTCGAGCCGGCCACCTTGATGTTGGCTTTCTTCTGCTCACCATAGTCACCCGTGATCGAAAGACCGGCCTTCAACCACTTGTTCACCTGTACATCGACACCGGCGCGGTAGTTCCAACGCTCGTCGGCATAGCTACCCAAGTTACCATCCTGGTTGAAGTACGAAATACCGGCAAAGTAGTTAGCCTTCTCCGAGGCGCCCGTGATGTTGAGCGAGTGCTTCTGCTTTACGGCAGCCTCCCAATACTCATCCAGCAGGTCGTAGTTCAGGTGCTTCATAGCCTCCAACTCGTCGAGCTGGAAGAGGTCGGTCGTGTTGTTCAGGTTGGTCGAGATCGACTGATCGTCGGCCGTCTTCATGATGTTGTAGAGGCGACCATACTGGTGGGCATTCAACATCTTCGGAGCGCTCTGATCAGCCACACCGATCGATGCGCTATACGAGATCTGCGGAGCACCTACCTTACCCTTCTTCGTCGTTACCAAGATAACACCGTTGGCAGCGCGAGCACCATAGATGGCAGCCGAAGCGTCCTTCAACACCGAGATCGACTCGATCATCGTCGGATCGAGGTTCGAGAATACCTCAGCACCGTAGTTCTGCGTGTCGTTACCTACCACGATGTCGTTCGGGTAAGCATAACCGTCGATCACGTAGAGCGGCTCCTGTGCGAATACCTGCGTACCCGAGTTACCCGAGGTCGTCAGTGCGCTCAGCGACGAAGCGTCACGCACGTAGATCTGCGAACGCTCACCGGGCTGCGCGTTACCACCCGATACCGATACACCGGGCATCAAACCCTGCAGCGTCGTACCGAGGTCACCGGCCACGATGTCCTGAATATCATCCACATCGACCGTAGCGACCGAACCGGTCAGCGTAGCCTTCTTCTGCGAGCCGTAACCCACAACGACTACCTCCTCGATGTTCTGACGGTCCTCGACCATCGTAATCTTCGGATTGTTCAAATCCTTGATATCCTGCGAAATGTAGCCCAAATACGAAACCGTGAGCTCCCCGCCTGCGGGAACGATCAGGTGGAACTTACCATCGATGCCCGTGGTTGTTCCCTGTGCCGAACCCTTTACAATGACCGTAGCACCGATTACGGGCTGGCCGGCCTCATCTACAACGGTACCTGTAACCGTCTGCTGTGCCATAGCCGACAGGGTCATAAAGATCGCTGCCAAGCTCAGACAAAAGCTATATATGAAATTCTTCTTCATCTCTTCCTATATTTTAATATATGTATGAGAATTACAACCAGCGCGGGTCGCCAATCGTCGGAGCCAAAGCACCCGATTTTGCCTTGAGATTCAGACCACCGTTGGGAGCATTAAGATCCAACTCAACAAAGTCGGTCTCCGAGAAGCCCGGATCCTCGTTGATCGTGTAGGTATTACCCAACTTATCCTTCTTGCTTGCGTCACCGCTATTGTAGCTGGCGTTAGCCGAGCAGAACAACACATTGTTGGGGGTCGTCATATACCACTGCGATTGGATATACTTCTCCAAGCGGAAAATATCGAAGAAGAGTACATTCTCGATGTGGCACCACAGACGCTGACCGTTCTGCGTATTGGGCATATTGTTGGCAAAATCCTTCTTGGGGAAGGTACGAGCGATCGTACAATCCTTGATCGTGTGCTCCAGGAAGTTGTTGTTGTTACCAAACACCTTCTTGGGCTGTGCGTTCGACGAGTTCGAGAAGCGGATGAAATAGACACCACCACCGTTCTGTACCGAGTTGTAGATCGTCGAACCGGTGATCGTCATCTTCTGAATCAGGTAGCCACCCTTGTCGAATTTGATGAAACCATTCGAGCCGCTGTTTTTGAGCTGAATGATCGAGTTCGTGATGCGGAAATCAGCCAGAGCGAACTTCTGCTGGTTGTCATCCAAGAAAGCATTGGGCAGGTTCTTCACCCAGCAATTGTCGAAAATCACCGGTTTAACAACCACAAAGCAGTTTTGGTTAGCACCGGCAGCCTTGTAACCCAGCGATTCGGTCGAAATCGAGTTGTCGGGCGTGCTGTGCATCAACAACAGACCGCGAGCCGTTTGAGCCGTACAGTCGAATTTGATGTTCATCACCTTCAGACCAGCCTGCAACATCAGAGCACCATCACCATTTACGGTTACCGTGGCAGGATTCGAAGCATCGGAACGAAGCATCACCTTGTCGAGTTTGAAATCGGCAGGAGCATCGAGCGTATACTGACCACCGGCTGCCAACTCATACACCAAACCGAAGATCTCCTTCTCGGGAGCAACATAGTTGGCTTCGATCCAGCTTGCGATCTCGCTGCCATCCGGAATCTGCTGCAGCGTACCGAACGTACTGAAGGTGTAGGCATTGGCCTCCGACTGCGTGTTGTTGAGACGGTCGTTACCCAACGTCGTTACCGAGATGTTGAAGTTGGTATCCTCCACCATCGGGAAGGTGATCGTCTGACCATCAACATCCTCGTCAACAAGTGCCGTCTCGGGATTCGCCTCCTCGTAAACGGTGACGTGATAGCCACCGGCACCGTAGACCACGGGCCACGTGAGCTTGATTACGTCTCCACTTGAAGTCGAAACAACCTCGAAGCACGAATCATCAATCGTAGGAGCCTCCAACTCGCTGTTGGTGACGCCTGCCGACCACGACTCATCGTCGGCTCCCTGAGCACACGATGCGGCAAACGCCACCATCGCTGCGCAGCAAAGACCTCCGAAGAGCTTTCTGAAAGTCATCTTTTTCATAGGCTAAATAATGTTTAGTTAGTTAAAATTGGTTTATAAAGTTTTTTTTGTGTTGTTTTCACCGTCTCTCTATTCGCCTCAACGCATCGCAACCGCCTCGTTCTGACCTGTTGCCGGCTCACTTTTCTTCAAAAAAAGCGTAGTGAGCAATCCAAACACTCTAAACGCCTGATAAATAGCGAAATACGATTTTACGTTGTTTGTAGCCGAGAAACCATTATAACAGGCTGAATATCAACGCAGAATACTATTCACCAAAGTGATGTTCTATTCGTTGGTATCAGTCTGTTTTTAATGATTTAATGCTGATAAAGAGATCATTATGATCGTCGGAAGGGCGGATGTGTAACCTTTTGATAGGCACGGTTGCTAAATTGTACCTTTTGAAGAATAGTTTATCCCTCGCTTACGGCTATTTCCTTGATTCTCTGTTCGGTAACATATTTTGTTCAAAAAAACAGCCATGCAAGCGGGTGCCACTACAAGAATCTCGTTTCTAAAATTTTTACAAAACAACGAGGCTTAAAATCGAAATTCCGCCAAACGCAGAGGCTGGCAAAAGGATGTGCCAATCAGGCCCCACCGCCCCAAAAGAAGCTCAAAAGGCCTAAATATATATAGGTATGGGGTGATTGACGCTCCTTTGTGGCCAATGCGGAGAGGGGAAACAGGGGTTTTGATTTGTAAATTTTTTAATAACCCTGCGCTTTGTTGCACTTTTTGACTTAATCATTACTTTTTTTGTGGTTTTACCCCCTTTTTTTTGCAAAAACTTTTTTCTGTGATCGAACTTTTATTATCTTTGTATAACTGAATGTGTGCATAATTACGCCCAAATTTGGTCAAAAATAGAGATAAATAGCTGATTAACAGAGGATAAGAAACGATTAAACGCAAATAATCCGCCTGTCGATTTTCTGCGCGTCAAAAAACCGAAAAAATGGGCTCACTACACTTTTTTTGAAGAAAAGGTTTGCAGAATGGACGAATAGAACAAACGAATGCTCGAAAATAGAATAACACACTATTTATAAACCTTTTAATTAACTTAACATTATTAGCCTATGAAAAAGATGACTTTCAGAAAGCTCTTCGGAGGCCTTTGCTGCGCAGCTATGGCGATGTTTGCCGTATCGTGTGCACAGGGTGTCGATGATGAGACGTGGAGCGCCGGTATTAGCGGTGTTCAGTTGGAGTCGCCTGCCGCTGAGTCGATCGTATTCAGCCTGGCCACTGATGCAAGTGGTAATGAGCAGGTGAAGGTGGAGTGGCCCGTTGAGATGGGTGCCGGTGGCTATGAGGTCACGGTGATCAATCAGAACGATCCCACGAATCCTGTTGTGGTGGTAGACCACCAAACGGTGGACGGCTGTTCGTTGCTCTTCCCCTTGGAGGAGGATACGAACTACGCTGTTAGCGTGCTGACGCTGGGCAACGAGCGTTACAACAACTCCGGTGCTGCTGAGGCAACGACGGTGAGCTACTCGTCGGTGATTGGTGGTCAGACGATCCCCGCAGGTACGGAGATCGGTCAGTACATTACCGATTGGATGACGGCTCATGCTGAGGAGTATGCAGCTGCTGTGGCTGCCGATGCTAACTTCGAGTGGGCATTCGACCTCGAGGCCGGTGCTGCTTATACGCTCGACGTGGCTGCAAAATCGGGTCTGGTTCCTATTCGTCTGCGTGGTGTATTGGGCAATCGCCCGATCGTTACGGTAGGAGAGAAGGGTTCGTTGTCGCCTGCCAGCGGTCTGAAGATCAAGAACGTGAACTTCGATTGTACGTCGATGACCTCACGCGCCCTGATCGAGATGGACTACTCGCGTACGGATGTACCCCTGACTTCGGGTGGCCAGATGGCTTGTACATCGCCGATCCGCATCGAGTCGTGCTGGGTGAAGGAGCTGACCACGTCGCTCTTCAACATCAGCGATGGTGCTTGGGGTATCGACGAGTTCCGTATGTCGGACTGCTTGGTACAGCTCAATTGTAAGAATGGTGACCAGTGGCACACCTTCATCAATGGTTGGTCGGGTACGGGTTATGTCAATGGTAAGGCGGGCGCCAGCTGGTATGGCGGTATCCTGAAGACCTATGTACTGAACTCGACGATCTGGAACCGCTATCCTTCGGCTTCGGTAGGTAACAAAAACTACTTCATCCGCTTTTCCAACCAGTCGATTGACAAGTGCTTCGGTACTTATAACGGTGTATTCGATATTAAGAACTCGACGCTGATTCGTATGATGCCGAATAAGGACTTCGGTAACAACATCGCCAACAAGCCTGCCTATGTGATCACGTTCGAGGATTCGTGCTTCCACGACTGCTATCGTTTGCAGAAGGTAAAGCGTGGTGGTACGCTCGTGATGTCGGGTAACACGATTCAGGGTGTTCGCAACTCGGTTGACAGTACCGATAAGAAGGAGTTCGCTACCGAGTCGAATCACGGTTTCGACGAGAGCTACATCGACAACGCAATTCTGGATCTGACGGCCGCAAACGGTGGTGTGAACTTCACGCCTGCAACCGGCAATGGTGACCCGCGTTGGTTGAACTAATTTAGAGTGCTAACAACAAGAAACTGAAAAGATTATGAAAAAAGTATTGGGTATTTGCCTGAGTTTCGTGATGGCACTCTTCGTGCTGTCGGCCTCGGCGCAGACGCAGTATAAAGGAAAGATCGTGGACGAGGCCGGTCAGCCGGTAATCGGTGCTACGGTCATCGTATCGGGTACGACGAACGGTACGACGTCGGGTATCGACGGTTCGTTCGTCCTGGCAGTTCCGGCCGGTGCCGAGCTGCAAATCTCTTACATTGGTTACATCACCGAGAAGGTGTCGGATCTGACCAAGACCGAGATCGTGCTCAAGGAGGACCGTCAGAACATTGAGGAGGTAGTCGTTGTGGGTTACGGTACGCAGAAGAAGGCTACCTTGACCGGTTCGGTGGCTACGGTTCCGATGGATGACATCCAGGATTTGGCTTCGGGTAACCTGGCTTCGACCCTGTCGGGTCTTATGACCGGTGTCTCGGTTTCGGGTGGTGAGAGCCGTCCGGGTGAGAGTGCCAAGATCTACATCCGTAATGCTAACGATCTGAGCACGGTGGGTGTAACGGCACAGGAGCCGCTCTATGTAATTGATGGTTACATCTACCCGAATGACGTGAAGGTAGGTAACGACACGCAGAACTACGGTGCAGAGGCCTTCAACAACATCGACCCGTCGATGATCGAGAACATCTCGGTGCTGAAGGATGCTTCGGCAGCCGTGTATGGTTCGCGTGCAGCTAACGGTGTTATCCTCGTAACCACGAAGCGTGGTAAGGTGGGTGCTCCCTCGATTTCGTACAGCGGTTCGATCGGTATCGCAGATACCTTCTCGCACCCTGACATGTTGAATGCTTATCAGTATGGTAAACTCTTCAACGCTGTGGCTGGTGCTGACCCGATAAATACGAACCTCAACAAGCGTTATGACATCTTCCAGGCTGACGAGTTGGAGGCTATGAAGGGCTTGGATTACAACCTGATCGACAAGTATTGGGAGTCGGCTGTAACGCACAAGCACTCGCTCAACATGAGTGGCGCAACGGAGAAGGCTAACTACTTCGCCGGTGTATCGTACTTCAACCAGGGTGGTAACCTCGGTAAGCTCGATTACGATCGTTGGTCGTATCGTGCCGGTATCGACGTGAAGATCGGTAAGGGCCTGTCGGCCGGTATGCAGCTGTCGGGTGACTATGGTGAGAAGACCACGCCGTTCATCAAGGTAGGTGGCTCGAATGGTGAGAAGGATTACAACCTTCTGCTGACCCACCCGCGTTATATTCCTGAGTATGTAGGTGACAAGGCTATCTCGGCCTATGGTATCTCGAACGAGCAGAAAAATGCCAACCAGGAGTATCACTTTGCTGAGTTGCAGAATAATGGTGACTACTCGAACACCATGTCGCAGAACTTCAACATCGGTCTGAACCTCTCGTATGACTTCTCGGCTCTGTGGAAGCCGCTGCAGGGTTTGACGGCTCGCGTATCGTACTCGAAGTCGATCTCGACCGATAAGACCAACCAGGTAGGTTCGTCGTACAATGTTTATCAGATGAAGACCCGTTTCGGTTCGGGTGAGCACCTCTACACGCCGACGGCCCTGACCGACGAGGCTACGTATGCCGCTTTGATGGATGACAGCAACTTCGTGCTGGGTAACAAGGGTGTTGTCGTTTCGAACGGTAACGGTTACAAGTATGTCGTGGATGACAATGGTGATCTGACCACGGAGGAGACTCCCGGTTTCTTGGGTCGTACGATGACGCGCACGGACAACTACCAGATGAACTTCCAGCTCAACTATGCTCGCACGTTCGGCAAGCACTCGGTAGGTGCTATGTTCTCGATCGAGAAGTCGGAGGCTGAGTCGGAGTACTCGTATGTGGCTGTTTCGGATCCCTATCCGTTCGGTACTGGCCAGTCGAACTCGACGGCTTCGACCGTGGCTACGGAGGGTGAGTTTAAGCGTTATGAGTCGGGTTCGTTGTCGTACCTGGGTCGTGTAAACTACTCGTATGATGACAAGTATCTGTTCGAGTTCCTGCTCCGTACGGATGCATCGACGAAGTTTGCTCCGGATAACTACTGGGGTTACTTCCCCTCGGCTTCGATCGGTTGGGTAGTATCGAAGGAGAATTGGTTTGCTGACAACGTAACGTGGGTTGACTTCTTGAAGGTTCGTGCTTCGGTCGGTCTGACGGGTCGTGATAACCTGACGGCTTGGCAGTGGCAGCGTACCTACGCTATGGATAAGGATAAGGGTGGTATCTTCGGCGACCAGCCCGGTAGCGAGGCAGGTAACCGTCTGGCTCTGAATAAGAACAACGCCGGTGTGAACCCCGACGCTCACTGGGATAAGTCGTACAAGGCCAATGTCGGTATCGACTTCAACATCCTGAACAACCGCTTGGGCTTCGTAATCGAGGGTTACAAGCAGTGGGATCGCGAGATGCTGATGCCTTACAAGGCTTCGATTCCGGGTACCGTAGGTAACCAGTCGGCTTATCAGAACATGGCAGAGATGAACTCGTGGGGTATTGAGTTCTCGGCTAACTGGCGTGACCAGATTGGTAAGGACTTCAAGTACCGCATTGGTATCAACACGGGTTACTCGGACAACAAGGTGCTCTTGATGGACTGGGCTACGGACCACACCTACCGCACGGTACAGTATGGTGATCGCACCGACATCGGTACGTGGGGTATGCACTGCATTGGTATGTTCCGCTCGTTCCAGGATATTGAGGAGTACTTCGAGTTGAACGGTATCACGTCGTATATGGGTATGGCAAAAGAGGACGTTCGTCCGGGTATGTTGATCTACAAGGATGTGCGCGGTGCACAGCAGGAGGATGGCACCTATGCCGGTCCCGATGGTAAGGTAGATGGCGAGGAGGATCAGGTACGTCTCTCGCAGCGTTCGAATCCCTACGGTCTGACGGCTAACCTGTCGGCTGAGTGGAAGGGTCTGTCGCTGACGGCTCAGATCTCGGCTTCGTGGGGTGGTTATTCGTTCGTTCCCTCGGCTGCTCTGAAGCCTTCGGGCAACTTGGAGTACTGCAACATGCCGTCGTTCTGGAATCCGGACAATATGTTCGTATATCAGGACATCGTTGATGGTGATGGTAATGTTGTCGTAGAGGAGAACCGCAATGGTCACTATCCGAACCTGGCTTACACGAATGTCAATGCAGTGAACTCGTCGTTCTGGCGCATCAGCGGCACGCGCGTTCGTCTGAACCGCTTGACGCTGGCTTACTCGCTGCCCAAGAAGTGGCTGCAGCCCATTGGTATCTCGGCTGTTCGCGTAAATGTAACGGGTCAGAATATTTGCGACTTCTACAACCCCTATCCGGATAAGTTCATTGATCCGATGTCGGGTTCGTATGGCGCATATCCTACGCTGCGTAAGTTTACGATCGGTCTTAATGTAACCTTCTAAATTATAGCATACAATGAAAAGATTCAATTTGAAATATGCGGGTCTTGCACTGCTTGCTTCGGCCTCTTTGGCGTCGTGTAGCACGGACTTCCTGGAGGAGAAGATCAACTACGACTATGCAGACCCCAGCATCTACAACTATTATGATGGTTGTGCTGCTCGTGTGAGCGATTGCTATCGTTACAACCTGCCCGACCCGAATGGTAATCCCGGATGGCAATATACCTCGACGGGTAAGGCTGATGATTGGTCGAAGTGTACTGAGGAGTTCGCAGGCTTCGGTATCTTTGTGGATCCGAAGGGTGAGCTGAACACGGTGACGGGTGTAAAACAGGTTCCCGACTATTTCCAGGGTCAGGACGCTGCGAACATCCAGAACAACGTTTGGGGTTTCATTCGTAACATCAACGATGCCATCATCGGTATCGAGGGTGGTACGCTGACGCGTGAGGAGAAGGATGAGTTGGTAGGTCAGCTCTACTTCCTGCGTGCATGGCGTTATTTCAATCTGGTGAAGTGGTATGGTGGTGTGCCCATCATCACCGACCTGCCGGAGATTGCAGCCGGTTCGGTTACGCCGCGTTCGAGCCTGAAGGAGTGCGTTGATTTCATCATCGACGATCTGGATAAGGCTGCTGCCATGCTGGAGGCTGCTTCGGGTGCCGGTCAGTGGCTTTCGGGTAGCAACTATGGTCGTGCAACGGTCGGTTCGGCTTTGGCTCTGAAGGGTCGTGTGCTGACCTGGTGGTGCTCGCCGATCTTCAACCGTACGGGTGATCAGACCCGCTATACGGAGGCTTATGCCGCTATGAAGGCTGATCTGGAGAAGATCAATGCTGCCGGTTATGCGCTGATGCGTCCCGATGGTGAGGGTAACACGATCCGCGACTGGTCGGATATGTTCCAGGCTATCGGTGGTAACACCGAGGGCGTCTTCATCGCTCGCTTCAACAACATTCCCTCGGGTGGTCGTCCGGACTATTCGCGCAACAACCCCTGGGAGCATCTGGTACGTCCCTCGAATACGATGGGTGGTGGCGGTATCGAGCCGTCGGCTATGTTGGTTGACCTCTTCCCGATGAAGGATGGTCGCGTGCCCAACAACAACCACTACACGAAGCTGCCCAAGTCGGGTATTGACTATGATGCCAACCACCCCTTCATCGATCGTGACAACCGTTTCTACCGCACGTTCGGTTTCCCGGGTCTGCAGTGGCAGTTCAACGGTACGGTCGTTGAGGCCGCTGAGGGTGACACGCGTTATCCCTTCGGTACGGGTTCGAACTATGAGTTGTGGAACTACGTATGGTACATCGACGCTGATAAGGTAGGTGACGAGAATGCTACGGGTACCTATGGTGCTGACGGTCTGGCTTCTAATGCCAAGGGTATGTACGTAACGAAGCGCTCGACGGGTGATTCGGGTAAGTTGGCTGTTGCCTTCAACACGAATCAGGGCTTCCGTCTCTCGTATGCTTCGTATCTGGAGCTTCGCTATGCAGAGGTATTGCTCAACCTGGCTGAGGTTGCTTGCGGTGCCGGTGATATGGAGTATGCTGCCGAGCAGCTGAAGGCCATTCGCCAGCGTGCAGGTTACAAGGAGGCGGCTGAGGCTTACCAGGGTGGCGTAGGTAACTTCGGTCTGCCCGAGGACGTTGCTACGGATGCTGCTATCTGTATGGCTTCGATTCTCTATGAGCGTCAGGTTGAGTTCGCTTATGAGGGCAAGCGTTTCGACGATATGCGTCGTTGGTTGCTCTTCGACGGCGGTGCAGACTTCGATAAGATCTCGGGTGCTCCGGCATCGTGGAAGCTGACCGGTTGGGGTGGTAACACCTGCGAGTGGTTGGGTTACACGCCGCTGAATGGTCAGCGTCGTGAGAAGTTGGAGTTCCAGGTGAAGCCGACGATCAGCGATGGTCTGGGTGGCAACAAGTGGAACAATATGACCGATGCCATGCCCGACCCGATTGCTCAGAAGCTGGTTGCTGACGGTGTGATTTCGACCGATGGTAAGACCATGTGGGAGGCTTACAAGAGCTGGCGTAGCGGCAACTTGGTGAAACTGAACAGCATCAAGCGTTCGAACAATAAGCTTGATCCGGCTTTGGAGAAGCTGCGTGATAACTTCTATGAGCCCTATCTGCAGCGTAAGCTCAAGCGTGGTGACGCGTCGAACAATGACCAGACGATTGACGGAATGGTGGTGACCTTCCTGCCGCGTTACTATCTGCTGGGTCTGAACAACAATGCTCAGACGAAGAACCCGACGCTCGAGCAGACGATCGGTTGGGAGGATTACAACAACGGCGGTCAGGGTACGTTCGACCCGCTGGCTGAGTAATCAAGAGTAAAAAGAGCCGATTTTCGGCTACAACGAGAGCCGCTTCCGATTCGGGAGCGGCTCTTTTGTCTGCAGAGGGGCGAAATTTCACCCTCGCAGGTGGGCGATTCACCGCGTCAAAAGGTCGTTTTACCGCTCGATGGATTTTGTTCTCTGAAAATAGTTGCTAACTTTGTAAGGTTAAATGGTGCAAATTGCATCAGTATCTTGAGCAAAACGAATCAATTAAATAACTCTACAATGAACAAAAAACTTTACTTAGTGATGATTGCGCTCTGCGTGGCTTTTGGTGCGCAGGCACAGTATCCTTCGCTGACGGCTGAGGCAGGCGCCGAGAAGCGTGCAAAGGACCGTAAGATGCAACAGCAGGCCGATGAGGCTTGGCAAAAGGCCCTCCCGGTGGTGAAGAAGGAGGCTGCAGAGGGTCGTCCGTATGTGCCCTGGGCACACCGTCCCTACGATCTGCCGCAGGCCTTGATCCCCGCCTTCCCGGGTGCCGAGGGTGGCGGTATGTACACGGCCGGTGGTCGTGGTGGTAAGGTGATCACGGTGACTAACCTGAACGATAGCGGCCCGGGCTCGTTCCGCGAGGCTTGCGAGACGGGTGGCGCACGTATCGTGGTCTTCAATGTGTCGGGTATTATCCGTTTGGAGACTCCGATTGTGGTACGTGCTCCCTATATTACGATTGCCGGTCAGACGGCGCCGGGTGATGGCGTTTGCATTGCCGGCGATTCGTTCCAGGTGGATACGCACGATGTGATCATTCGCCACATGCGCTTCCGTCGTGGTGAGACGAAGGTGACGCATCGTGAGGACTCGTTTGGTGGCAACCCGGTGGGTAACATCATGATCGACCACTGCTCGTGCACGTGGGGTCTCGACGAGAATATCTCGTTCTATCGCCACATGTATGACCCGAGTGAGGGTTTCTATCAGGCTCGTCAAGAGAAGTATCCGACGGTCAATGTAACGATCCAGAACACCCTCTCGGCCAAGGCTTTGGATACCTACAACCATGCCTTTGGCTCGACGCTGGGTGGCGAGAATGCCTCGTTCATGCGTAACTTGTGGGCCTCGAATGCCGGACGTAACCCATCGGTGGGTTGGAATGGTGTCTTCAACTTCGTGAACAACGTGCTCTTCAACTGGCACAACCGTTCGGTCGATGGTGGTGACTACTCGGCCATGTTCAACATGATCAACAACTACTACAAACCCGGTCCGGTGACCCCGAAGAACAGTCCTGTGGCTCACCGTATTCTGAAGCCCGAGTCGGGTCGTAGCAAGCACCCCTACAAGCAGTATTCGCGTGTTTATGCACACGGTAATTTTGTGGAGGGCTTCCCCGAGGTTTCGGCCGACAACTGGAATGGCGGCATCCAGATCGAGGACCAGCGCAATACGGAGGGCTTCACCGAGCAGATGCGTGTGAATAGCCCCTTCCCGATGCCCTATCTGCGTGTCATGTCGGCACAGGCTGCCTATGATTTCGTGTTAGAGAATGTAGGAGCCAATATTCCTTGCCGTGACAAGGTGGATCAGATCATCATCGATGAGGTGCGTACGGGCGAGATTTACTACGCCAAGGATGCTGCGAAGTATCGTGGTGATGTCTCGGGTCTTGCACCCCAGTCGCAGGCTGCAGATGGTTCGTTCCGTTACCGTCGCATCGGTCCCGACTCGTACAAGGTGGGTATCATCACCGATCCGCGTCAGATGGGTGGCTATCCGGAGTATAAGGGCGAGAAGTATGTCGATACGGATAACGACGGTATGCCCGATGCTTGGGAGAAGGCCAATGGTCTGAATCCGAACGATGCTTCGGATGCTAACGGCGACTGCACGGGCGACGGCTATACGAATATCGAGAAGTATATCAACGCCATCCCGACCACGACGAAGATCGACTGGCGCAACCTGAACAACAACTACGATACGTTGGCCGAGAAGGGTAAGCTGATGTAGCCTGTTTCGACAGCGAGTTTCGTTTGTCCCGGACAACGAAATGCAGAACGCATGTGCGATCCTCCGGGAGCACATGCGTTTTTGCT
Source organism: Alistipes sp. (assembly GCA_017437045.1). Taxonomy (GTDB): domain Bacteria; phylum Bacteroidota; class Bacteroidia; order Bacteroidales; family Rikenellaceae; genus Alistipes. The sequence goes on along the minus strand of JAFSBY010000028.1, from coordinate 89,131 downwards.
TTCAGTTCTGACTGAACTACAACCTTAAAACGAACTGATACGATGAAAAAGCAATTATGCTGTCTCGCCATGCTGCTGATGAGCGTGGGGGTTATTCAGGCTCAAGATCCGTGGCCGACGGCCGAGGCAAAGGCGGCTGATGATGCGATGCATGCCCGCGAAAAGGCCCTCTCGGATGAGGCGTGGGAGCGAGCCCTGCCGATTGTCTTGCAACAGGCCGAAGAGGGTCGTCCGTATGTGCCCTGGGCAAGCCGCCCGTATGATCTGCCGCAGGCAAAGATCCCGGCCTTCCCGGGAGCTGAAGGGGGTGGCATGTACACACCCGGAGGACGTGGCGGAAAGGTGATCACGGTGACGAATCTCAACGACCGCGGTCCGGGATCGTTACGCGAGGCTTGTGAGACAGGTGGCGCGCGCATTGTGGTGTTCAATGTTTCGGGTATTATCCGTTTGGAGACCCCGATCCATGTGCGAGCCCCTTATATCACCATTGCCGGTCAGACGGCCCCGGGTGAGGGCGTGTGTGTCGTGGGTGAGTCGTTTTTGGTCGATACGCACGATGTGATTGTGCGCCACATGCGCTTCCGTCGCGGACGTACGAAGACCTGGAATCTGAACGATGCCTTTGGTGGCAATGTGGTGGGTAACATCATCGTAGATCACTGCTCGTGCTATTGGGGTATGGATGAGAATATCTCGATCTATCGCCACATGTACGATCCGAGCGAGGGGCAATACAAGGCTCGCAGCGAGAAGCGTCCGGCGGTCAATGTTACGATCCAGAATACGATCTCGGCCGAAGCCCTGGATCCCTATAACAACGGTTGCGGATCGACGCTGGGCGGTGAGAATGCCTCGTTTATGCGCAATTTGTGGGCAAACAACCCCAAACGTAACCCCTCGATCGGTTGGAACGGTGTCTTTAACTATGTCAATAACGTGGTCTTCAATTGGGGTCATCGCACGGTGGATGGAGGCGACTATACGGCCATGTACAACATGATCAACAACTACTACAAACCCGGTCCTGCTACACCGCGTGACGAACCGGTCGGTTGGCGCATCCTCAAGCCGGAGGCGGGTCGTAGCAAACTCAACTACAAGCAGTATGGTCGTGTCTATGCCGAGGGCAACATCGTGGAGGGCTATCCCGAGATCTCGGCAGATAACTGGAAGGGCGGTATTCAGATCGAGCAACAGCCCGACACGGAGGGACATACGGCCCGCATGCGTGCTTATGAGCCTTTCGAGATGCCCTATATCAAGATTCTCTCGGCCGAGGCGGCTTATCAGCACGTGTTGGAGCAGGTGGGAGCAACGATTCCCTGCCGCGATGCGGTCGATCGCCGTGTGGTCGAGGAGGTACGAACCGGCAAGATTGTCTATGCCCGAGATCTGCCCGAAGGGGCCTATTTGAATGATGTGCCGGGTTTGGTGGATCGTCAGAAGGATAGCGATGGATCGTTCAAATTCCGTCGCCACTCGAAGCGATCCTATACCTATGGTTTAATCACCGATCCGCGACAGGTGGGTGGCCAACCCGAGTATGGCGACTATCAGCCCTATGTAGATACCGATCTGGATGGTATGCCCGATGCCTGGGAAAAGGCTAATGGTCTGAATCCGAACGACGCTTCGGATGCTAACGGCGACTGCACGGGCGATGGTTACACGAACATTGAGAAGTATATCAACGGCATCAACACCAAGAATCGGGTTGATTGGACCAATATGGCCAATAACTACGATACGTTGGCCGAAAAGGGCAAGCTGTTGTAAGTCTCAAAAAATAATCCTATATTTGTCTACAGAAAACCAATCAAAAAAGAGCTTATGAAACGAATCTTGTTGAGTGTAGTGCTGCTGATGGCGGCTGTGATGACGGCCTCGGCCATTGAATTGAAGAGCGAAGGACGCGATCCGGAGTATGTGAAAAAGATTGTGGCCCGTTCGGAGAAGGTGGTCGATAAGCTGGCTTTGACCGATGAGGCGGTCAAGCAGGAGGTCGTAACGATCGTTGCCAATCGCTATTTTGAGCTCAACGACATCTACGAAGCCCGCGATCAACGTCTGGCTGCCGTCAAAGAGCAGGGGCTGACGGGCGAGGCAAAGCAGATGGCGCAGGATTTTGCCAAATATGAGTGTGACAGCAAACTCTATCGTTCGCACTTCGCCTTTCCGGCCACCTTGTCGCTCTATCTGAATGATGAGCAGATCGAGGCGGTGATGGATGGAATTACCTTCGGTGTGGTGAAGGTGACTTACGACTCACACCTGGATATGATCCCGACGCTGACCGACGAGGAGAAGGAGCAGATCCGCGTGTGGCTGGAGGAGGCGCGTGAGTTGGCCGTTGATGCCGAGAGCTCGAACAAGAAACATGAGGTCTTTGGCAAATATAAGGGTCGTATCAACAACTACCTCTCCAAGCGTGGTTATGACCTGAAGGCCGAGCGCGAAGCGTGGTATAAGCGTATCGAGGAGCGCAAAAAGCAGGAGGGTAAATAATCCTCGGGAGGGGACGAATCCCGCTTTTACATGCACAAGAGGCTGTCCAACAGATGGGTTGGACAGCCTCTTTTTGTGGTGGGTGGATGATTAGGTGCGATAGAGTCGCCAGCCGGCCTCTACATCGGCTCGGGAGGCCGGAACGCCATTTTCGACCTGCGAGATGGCCATCGCCAGCGGGATCATCGTCTGCTCGTCGTCGGTGCAGATCGGCTCGTCGAGCGGGATGCCGGTCATGCGTTGAACGGCCTGAATATAGGCCGAGGTGTGGTTCTCGGAGGGAGGGGCCCAGCGGGCAACCATCTCGGGCAGGGTGCGTAGGCCATGCTTCTTGCGGTAGGTGTTCAGCACGACAAAGATAGCACGATAGCCCCACGCCAGCGAGGAGAACTCTTTGAAGGCGGCATCGCGCGAGGGGCGTACCTCACCCCGAAAGCGGGCGATGGAGTGGCGAATATTGCCCGGATTGCAGTTGCGAAGCCCTCTACTCATGCGCTACCTCCTTTCGGATGCGGCGGTGGACAAATTGGCGCAACCAGCGAAAGAGTGGAGCGTCGCTCAATTGGGCGGCATTCTCGAGGAACGACCATAGCTCGATACCGCAGGTGAATCCGGCGAAGAGCTGGGCCAGATTCAGATGCAGGAACTGCAGGATGCAGCTGTCGATGAGCCAGGACATACCCAGCGCGACAATCGCAAGGCCGGCTTTGAGGATGGTGTGCCAGGCACGACCACTCTCGAAAAACCACTGCCGGCCCTCGTCGCGAGCCATTTTGCGGTCGGCTAAAATGCCCGAGATGAAGTCGATGGCAATGAAGAGCAGGGTGCAGATAATCAACGGTGCAATCGGGGCAAAGAGGGCTACGAGGGCGGCTACGCAGCCACTAATGAATTTGTAGGTAATTTCCATGGATGGTACAACGGTTTAAGATGTTTTGGTGAGGGTCATATTCGGGGTATTCGGAGGCGTGGGCCTCCAGGTAACGGATGGCGCGGCGTAGCAGCGTCGAGGCTTCGTTGCGCAGGCTCTGTTGCAGACGATTGAGCGAGGCTGTTTTGGCAGCCGAGCCTTGGTCGGTCGAGGGCTCCAACACGCCGATGCGCGTGGTGAGCAGCTGCAGGCGCGGCTGGATAAGCAGGCGTGTGAAGAGGGCCAGTGGGGCTGCCAGGTAGTCAGCTACGAAGCTCGCATCGTTGCCTTGCAGCAGTCGGGCGTGGAGCGCAGGGCCGATTGCCGGAATCAGGTATCGCTCTTCGGCGGCTAAGATGTCGGCCGAGGTGACCATCTCGGGAGAGAGGGGTGCGATGCCGGCAAAACCGCGTTGGAGAACCTCTTGTGGGGTGATAAGCGTCGTCATTAGTGGATGGATTTAAGGTTATACTTCGTGATCTCGGAGAGGTAGAACTGTTGGCGTTCGTCCTCGGGGTCGTACTCCAAACCATCCGCTTTACGGGCCTCCCAAACCTTCATGTAGATCGGCTTGGAGCGCGTCGGCGGGCGATTGATGATCTCAAGCGAGGAACAATCTACGGCGAGGGTCGAGGCGATCACCTCCCGAATCGGCTCGAGCAGATCGGCCTGCTCGGCCAAGATGACCGTGTTGAGGGCCACCTCATACTCTTGCAGAATGCGCTCGGAATTGAATCCGGAGCTGTAATCCAGCCCACTGAGTGTGCGAAACCAGGAGTGTGCCACGACAATATCGGCCAGGGCCTGCTCATGCAGGTCGCGCCAATCTCCGTCGTTTTGGGAGGTGATCGGGATGAAGTGGGAGTTGTCCGCTTCGCTGCCATCGCGCAAGACAAACATCACCTGGCCGGGCTTGCCGCCAAATTTCTCCTCGGCCAAGCGGATGAGCCGCTCGGCCTCAGCCTCGTTATCGACCGCCGAGTCGAGCATCATGACGCCCGAGAGTTGGAACGAGTTGTCGAGGCGCGAGATGTTCCACCGATCGGTTTTGTAGGCGATGGCCGAGACATTCATGCCGGCAATGTAGGAGGGGACGCCATAGTGGTCGAAGGTCGGCTCGTAGTCTTTATAGTGGATCATCGAGCGGAGCGATCCGTCGGCCTGCTCCTCGAAATGGGGATAGAGCGGGAGCGATTGTGCCTCGGAGGCTCGGAATTGGCTCCAATCGTGGTGCAGCAGGACATGCTGCGAGTCGCGGGCCAATCGGCACCGCGAGGCATCTTGGTGGTAGAGAGCCAGGAACGAGTGGCGGGCGTCGGTTACGACCTCCAAAAAAGCGTTGCCGAAGAGGGCCTTGTCGAAGGCGAGTTTGCTGATCACCTGACGGAGCGTCTCGTTATGCCCGTTGGCACAACGAATAAACGAGGCAAGTTCGGGAACCGCCGATTCGTCGCAGATGAAGCCTTTGCCGGCAATGTAGTCCGATTTGTCGTTGATAATGCGGCGATGGGTGGTCGAGCGACGTGCCATCAGCGCAAGGGCCTGGGGAAAGAGGTTATCATCGCCCCAACGCCAGCAATGGCGATTATCGACAGGCATGGGGGAGAGGATGTAGGGGTCGGAGGTGTTGCGTAGGCCGACCGCCGTGGATCGAATCTTTTTAGTCATAGCAAGGGTTGGGTTGATGTGGGGGCACGCCGTGGGACGTGCCCCCGGGGTGGATTACAGGATGTGAGCGTAGGAGAAGAGGCTCTCGTCGAGGATCGCCGTGCCGGCCATGAAGGTGGCTCGCTGACGATTCTCCATCTCGTCGGGGTTATACCACATGCGCACCTCGTTGCCGGGCATATCGGCCGTATTGACCGCCAGGATCAGGTTGCGACGGTCTGTCAAGAGGGCAAACGATTGATCGAAGGAGGTATCCGCCAAATAGCGGCTCAGACGGATGTCGATGACCGGGATGCCGTGGTACATCAGTTCGGTATGCCCCTCAAGGGTGCCCGTGTAGGCGGCATCAACCCCCATCGAGTCGAGGTATTTTTCGTAGAGGTTGTAGATGTCGCTCGTGACGAAGAAGGCGAGCTGGCCCTCGTGCTTGGCCGATTGGGCATCCACATGCAGCTGATCCCACAAGTTGTTGAAGAGGCTTGGGATGAACGCGGGGTCTTGTTTGTCCTGCGCTGAATAGCTGATCGGCGTGAAAGCTTCATCCTCCTTGAATGCCTTAATGTGGGAGAGCAGTCCGTTGAAGGTGTTGTAGCCCTGCGCGTTCTGGGTGTCGCCGATCCACATGGTGACACGCAGATTCTCGGCGATGTTCTGCTTGAAGATGGCCGTCTCGGCCTGCTCGATGATCGTGCCGGTCAGATCCTCGAAATTGACATCGGGCTGTGCCGTGATTGTCTCATAGACCATCGAATAGTAGTCGGCTGCCGAGAAGGCCAATTCGGCCTTCACTCGCTCCATCCGGATCGTCTTCTGGAGTTTGTTGGCACCCTTGCCGCCATTCCAACCGGAGCCCTCGAGCGGCTGCAAAATATTACGATAGGGGCTCCAATATTGGACCGTGGTCGGTGCTGGCAGGTTGTACAGTACACGGATGCCGAGGTCTGCGGCCGAAGGGCCCGTCAGCATGGGGCGGAAAAAGATCTTCTCAACGTCGTTTCCTGTGTAGGTCTTTACAGTTTCTAAGTAAGGCATAATAAATGGTTTTTAATGGGTAAATGAATGGTTGTTGTAGGTTGTTTTAATAGCGTTTGAATTGTTTGAGATCCTCGGCATAGGCTTTGGCGTTGGCCGAGAGGGTGGCCTCCTGATAAGAGGGATCTTCGACCGGCTTTGTGCGTGTCGGCTCATACTGTTTTTGTGCGGACATGGCACTGATGGCACGCCGACGCTGGGTGTTGAAGACCTCTTGAAAATGCAGGATGTTGTGATCCTCGGGCAGCTCCGCTTGTGTGGCTGCAGGTTCTACGCCAATGGCTCGCAGCAGGCGATGGATGCCGTTGCGCAGGGCTGAGGGCTGCTCCGTGGAGGCCGGTTGGGTGGGAGAGGTCTCGACTGACGCTTCTCCACCGATGATGCGGTCGGCCAATCCGGCTGCAATGACCTCGTCGGGCGAGAGCCAACGCCCGTTGCCGTTGTTTTCGCTCATCAGGGCCTGAAACTCCTCTTGCGGACGACCCGAACGGGCTGCATAGAGGGCGCCGAGACGCTCGTCGGTCGTGCGAAGCAGGTCGAGCTGTTCGCTCAGCTGGGAGGCGTTGCCTTCGGTCGTGCAGGTCGCCTGGTGAATCAGGTAGAGGGCGTTGGCCGAGATCTCGCGACAACCCTCGGAGGCTGCCTGCGCAATGATCGTAGCGGCCGAGGCCGTGTAGCCGTAGCAGCGTGTGGTGATGCGGCCGTTGAGCTGGCGCAGTGCGTCGTGGATGAGCAGCGCGTCGTTTACATCGCCGCCCGTCGAGCGGATCGAGACGATGATCTCCGGGGCCTCGATTTGGGCAATGCGGGCGACCGATTCGCGGAAGCGTTCGTAGGTGGCTACGCGACTGTCTGGGTCGTCAAATTGCCACTCTTCGGGCACACCGATCGTCCCTTCGATCTCGATCAGGCAGCACGAGGCTTCGTTGTTGATGTGGATTTTTGTGGGTTTGATCATGGATGGTTGTGTTTTGGTTTGTAATAGATGTTTCGCGCCTTCTCGTAGGAGCAACAGAAGTGTTGAGCCGTTTCGATCAGCGCACCACCGGTCGAGAGCCCCCGGCCGATGAGGGACTCGATGTGGCGGCGGATGGCCAGCTCTTCGATGGCCTTGTAGGAGAGTAACCCCAGGGTGAACAGATGGGGTATGATCTGTTCGCGACGCACCCCTTTAATCTCCTGCTCGAGCTGCTGACAGAGCTGCTGCTCGAGGTGGGTCAGTTTCATCGATCGACGCGGATAAAGTGGCAACGAATGATGCCGGTGGCTGGGTCAAAGGCCTCGATCTGCTCCAAGATGGCGGAGAGGTCACCCTCCGGAGTGCTCAACCGGAAGATGGCGCGCCGATCGCCTCCGACATCGTTGATCCTCAGCAACGAGGCGAGGCGATGGGGTGGGAGGTGGAGCGAGAGGGAGATGCGACCCCCATAGACTTGATCATGCAGCGCACGGTCGTAGTAACGATGCAGCCCTGTGACCTCCTCCCGATCCTCAAAACCGAGGTTCAGCCCCTCGGTCGTCTCATCCCCTGCAAAATGAAACGCTACGAGCGGGTAAGCTCCTTCGTTTGCCGGATGTCCCCACCACTCCCCTGCGGCAAGCGGGTGCATGCCCAAATAGCTGACAATGCGCGGCGAAAAGTTCGTAGCATCCTCGGTTGGGTCGTCGCGGTCGCCCACCTGCAGCAGCCGCGCCGAGGGGGCATTGGTGTAGTGGCCAACGCTGCTGACCGAGGCTCGAAAGAGCGGATTGCGCAGCACCTGCCTCCCTCGGAGTGTGGCGTAGCTGTTGGTCGTGTAGGTCCAACTGCCGAGCGAGGTCCCCTCTTGTGCCTCGAATCGTTTGACAGCTCCATCCCCCGCTTCGTAGCACCAGGTACGCGTGGTGTGCAGTTGCGGGGTGAGGTCGGTGAAGCAGATCGGCTCCTCCCAATCCACCTTGTCGCACCAATCCACCTCGTGGCTGCCATAGAAGTCGTCGTATGGCTCGATATAGACCGTTTTGATCGCCTCGTCGGTGGCAAAACGCAGGTTGAAGAGGTGTGCTACGGCCTCCAAAAGTTCGATTTGACGAATTTGCAATTGTGCCACATCTTGAAAGGTGATCGAGGAGCCAAAGCCCGGCGTGGAGAGGAAGTGGGCCTCGATCGAGCACTCCGGGTGCAGCGTGAGCGTCATCCCCTCGTCGGCGCCGAAAAAGTAGATCGTATCGAAGCTCTTGGGTGTGGAGGGCGTGAGCAACTCCGAGGCGGTGCGAATGCGCAATTCGACAATCGTCTGGCCATACTCCTCGATATGGCCATCGTACATCGCCCAATCGCCGGTGTAGGGCTCCCACGTGGTGCCGTGAAGGATCTCTAACTGCGGATTGGAGGGGCTCCCCGAAGCCGGCAGAATCACCGAGGCGGATCGTTCGGCGAAGGTAGTGGCCCATTGGTCGGGCTCCCCGTCGAGGCTGACCGAGAGACGGTAGGAGGCTCCGGCGGTGTGGTCAAAGACCAAGACGCGGTAGCGTTGCTCGGCGTTGAGGGCCTCGCGGCGATCCTCGTAGCGGTTGGTCAGGGTGAAGTGCAACTCATTGCCCGGTCCGAGGTAGAGCGAATCGAATCCGGCCAGACGGTGGCGTGTCAAGATGCGATGCGAGGTTGTGTACTTGAGGTAGTAGGCGAAGGCTACGCTGGCTGTGGTCAGTGGTGTGTAGCAGATCGCGCCATCTTCGGTCAGGCTGAAACAATTCCCGTGGTTGTAGAGTCCCGTGACCACCTTCCCTTCGGCGTCGACACTTTGGGGCGTGGCACTTTCGACTAAGTTGCCCACCGAGTAATCTGCCTGCACAAAGGGGTCGGCCACCACTCGGCCGTGGGCATTGGCTACGGCCGTAACCGATCCGAGGCGTTTGGCCAAAAAGCCCATGTGGGAGGCCGCTGCTGCGGTGTCGCGCGTGGAGTAGGCTCCGCTGATGTAGAGCGAGCGAAAGAGGGCACTTTGCAGAAATTGGCTCTTGAGCGTGTAGCCACTTTCGCGAAAGAGCTGCTCGAGGAGCGAGGCCAGATGCAGGAATGGGTGGTAATCATCGACCGAAAGGATACGCTCGGAGGGGAGCAGGTCGAGTGAATTGTAACTCGGCTCATAGTCGTCGCGGTGGATCGGGAAAAAGCGCACAGGACTATCGTCGCGCCAACTCTCACAGATGGTCTGCGGGGTGAGTTGTTTCTTGTAGTCGAAATGCAACTCATGCAGCTGTTGCAGGGCAGCCTGGGAGGCCCAACCGCTTCCCGGTTCGTGGATCTCGAGCGTGTAGCCCTCGTCGGAGGCCGTCAGCAGGTGGATCGAGCCTTGCAGCAGCGGGGTCCCCTCCACCTCAATGCGGGCACGGTGGTCTGTGGCATTGAATCGGATGGCCGTTTGGGGGTCGCACGGACGACCGATGAGGCGGTCGTTGGTGGCCGTGCGTGGGAGGGTGATGCGCAGCGTTCGCCCCTCGCGGAGGGCATTGAGGTCGCCGGTCTGGGAGAAGTCAAATCCCGGGAGGGTCAGGTTGTTGCACGGCAGATCGCAGGGTTGGTTGTCGATGATCAGTTCCATAGTGTGCCGTTGTTGTGGGTGGAACGAATCTCGATCGAGAGCCGGCGCAGCGTGCCGTGGCGGTGCAACTCGGCCGCGAGGGTGACCACATCGACCGCCTCATACTCCTCCCCTCGGAGCAACCATACCTGCTCGGAGGTCAGCACCTCGCTCAGGGCGCGCATCATGGCCGGGGTCTCGTAGTTCGAGCAGAGCTGCATGCGCTCCTCGATGGAGGTGCAGTGGGCGTGACGAGCCGTTGGCGAGCGGTGATAGCGTTTCGTCGTTTCGAGGTTTACGCGCTCGGTGGTTGGGAAGGTGTAGTGCTCGATCGAGCCGGCCGAGCTGCGCCAGGCTACGTGTTGCATCCCCTCGATGGCGGGGACTACCGTGTACTCGATCGTGGCGATCGATCCGACCTCGACCACGATGCGCTCGGCTCGCGGGAAGTCGGAGGCGTGCAGGCAGAAGAGTTGCATGCCGCCCGTAGGCGATGCGAACGACTCGACGGTCGTGTGGTAGCCTGCCGAACTGGTGACAATGGCCTCTAAAGGCTCCTCGGCAACAAAGGTCAATTCGTCGTACCCGTCGGGGGTAATCAGCCTCTTCGTAGGCAGGGTTGTCAGGGGTGAGGGCCGTTGTATCGGCTCGGTCGTAGCCGTGAAGGTGCGGCGTTCGGAGAGGATCGTCTCTGCGTCGTTCGAGGCCTCGACCTCGACCGTGAGGCAGCGTCGCGCTCCGCTGTAAAATCCCGAATCGAAGGCCAAAGGGGTCATCTCGAGCGTGTGGCGCAGCATGGGGGCGATGTCGATGTCGCAGGTGGTGGCGGCGAGAAACTGTTTAGTGCCGAGCAACGTTCCGTCGTCTCGACGCACGGCGATTTGCAGGTTGGAGCCCGAAGGGTTGGTGAGGGAGTAGCGTAGCGCGGCTCCAAAGGGCGCATACGCCTCCGGTAGCGAGGTGAAATGCATAAAAAAGGAAGAAAAAAGGTGAATGACAGGGCGCAGGCGGGAAACCTGACAAGGGCTGTCAATAAAACGGTTGATAAGGTGTTAATACCTGTTGATAAGCGTTGATAACCTGCCGTTGGGATACTGATAACCAGCCGTTTGATAGATGTTGAAAAGTGGCCGGGGCAGGAACGTTTGGTGTTGAACCACGGTGCAAATATACACTCGGCAGACCCCCCTTGTCAAGACCTTTTTGCATTTTTTCTATATTTTTTAGAAAATTTTTACGATTTTTGTGTACCTTTGTGCAACTGTATCAATCATTTTTGAATTTTTGTATGGATGATGGCCTTAGTATCGCTGATAGTAACTACATCGTGTGGCTGCACGATGACGGGTCGCTATGGCTTACTGCACGAAGCTCCGCTCCGTGCCGCCTCGCTATTGTCCGCGCGTAATCAATACTGTCGTTCGCTTCAAAAAACATGGGATGCCGGCATCAAGATCGAACCGACTCCCAATCCCGGCTGAAGAGGTTAGCGGGCCCACGCAGCTCGCCATAGGTAAACGAAAACCCATTCGCCCACTTTTTTAAGCGACCTATGTCATGATTACAATCTACCTCAAGCAATACAACAAGATTATCCGCAATGCCGACACCAAGCTCTTCGACGAGCTCGGCTACGACGATATTCTCTGGATCGACATGATGGAGCCCACGATCAAGGAGCAGCGTGCCGTCGAGAGCTTCATCGAAATCAGCCTCCAGACCCGTCAGCAGGTCGAGGAGATCGAGTCCACCTCGAAATACTCCGAGACCGAGAATGCGATCATCTCGAACTCGAACTTCTTTATCCCGACGGGCGACTCGTTTGTTGTCGAGCCGGTCTCGTTCATCATCTCCAACGAGGGTGTGCTGGTCTCGGTGCGCAATACCGAGTCGCGTACCTTCCGCGAGACGGAGAAACGCCTCCAGATGAACTACCGCAGCTATTCGACCGGCTACCACATCTTCATCTCGCTGCTCGAGGTGCGCATCGACTACGATGCCGACCTGGTGGAGTTGATCGCCAAGCAGGTGGCCTCGCTTTCCAAGGATATTGCGGCCGAGGATTCGATCGATCGCGAGGTGCTCTACCGCATCAGTGCCCTGCAGGAGAGCTCGATGTTGCTGCGTGAGAACCTCTTCGACCGTCAGCGCGTCTTGTCGAGCATCTTGCGCTCGGAGCGTTTCCCGAACGATATCTATCCGCGCCTGCAGCTGATGATCAAGGACGTCAATTCGCTGATCAACCACGCCGACTTCAGCTTCCAGCGTCTGGACTATATCCAGGATGCCGCCTTGGGTCTGATCAACATCGAGCAGAACGATGTGGTGAAGATCTTCTCGGTGGCTGCCGTGATCTTCATGCCCGCGACGCTCATCGCCTCGATCTATGGTATGAACTTCAAGGTCATGCCCGAGCTCGATTGGCAGATCAAGATCGGCGAGAGCTTTACCCTGCCTGCCGGATACCTCTTTGCCATCGGCCTGATGATCCTCTGCTCGGCCCTGACGATTTGGTATTTCAAGTATAAGAAATGGTTATAACCCAACTTTTGTGATGACAACGAACCTCGAATTGCCGATTGGCACCACGTTGCGTGGTGCCTCCTACACCTACACCATCGAACGGGTGTTGGGGCAGGGCACCTTCGGCATCACCTACCTAGCCACGACCAAGGTGAAGGCCGACGGCGCATTGGGGGCCTTGGAGGCTACCCTGCACGTGGCTATCAAGGAGTTCTTCATGCACGACCTGAACGGCCGTCACGGTGCCGAGGTGACGTGCAGCTCCAAGAGCGGCATCTATGAGCATTACCGCCATAAGTTTGCCCGCGAGGCGCAGAATTTGAGCAAGTTGCGCCATGTGAACATCGTCCGTGTGCTCGAATCGTTCGAGGCCAACAACACGGCCTATTATGCCATGGAGTTCTGCGAGGGCGGCTCGTTGGATGCGCTGATCGGGGGCGACGGCCTGGCCGAGGGTCAGGCGGTGGCCTATGCCGAGCAGATCGGTGCGGCGTTGGTCGCCATGCACGGCGAGCGCGTGCTGCACCTCGACCTGAAGCCCGGCAATGTGATGCTGCGCAAGGATGGATCGGTTGCCCTGATCGACTTTGGCCTCTCGAAACAATATGACGAGTCGGGCGAGCCCGAATCGAGCACTACGGTCGGTGGCGGCACACCGGGCTATGCCCCCTTGGAGCAGGCGCACTACCGCGAGGGCAAGGATTTCCCCGTTCAGATGGATATCTATGCGTTGGGTGCTACCCTTTTCAAGATGCTCACGGGCGAACGTCCGGCCGAGGCAGCCATGTTGCTCAACGAGGGTTTCCCGACCGAGAAACTCACGGCCAAAGGGGTGAGCGAACGCACGATCGCCGTGGTCGAAAAGGCGATGTCGCCCATGAAACGCGACCGCTACGGCTCGGTGGCCGAGTTTTTGGCCGCGCTGAAGGGTGCGGCTACAACCACACCTATCGCCCCTGCCCCCGGGGAGCAGACCTCGTACGACGACCCCGCGATCGAGGCTACGGTCGTGGATGTAGTGATTGACGAAGGAACTATTGCTGACATACAGAAAGGGAAGATTGTTGGTAATACCTATCGGGTAGGAGACTACTATAATGACGGTACAAAAGAAGGAGTTGTCTTTTGGATTGACGAAACAGGCCAACACGGCAAACTTGTCAGCATGATTCAGTCTAACAGTACATTACAATGGACCTCCAGTGAAAGCGAACAGAAACGTCTGATTGGCGCATCAAGCAAAACTAATGGAGTTGCCAATCATCAAGCCATAGAAAAACGGACAAATTGGCACATAAACTATCCCGCTTTTACCTGGTGTGCTAATTTGGGTGCAGGATGGTATCTACCTGCCATAGAAGAACTAAATCTATTTATGCTTGACGACGAGATTCGCAATACCATCAATCGTACTTTAGCAGCAAATGGAGGAACGTTACTACACACCAAAGGTGGTGTTGAATGGTACTGGTCTTCAACAGAAGTTGAGAAACGAGCCATTGATGCCTCCTGCGCGTGGTATGTCAATATGAGCCGTGGCGGCACCGACAACGGCAATAAGAACGGCAACAACTATGTGCGCGCCGTCTCCGCTTTTTAAGCATTAGGCTTTATGCTTTCAGCGCGATCCGAAAGGTCGCGCTGATTTTTTTGAGGCGGCGGCTCTTGTCAGTCGTCCGATTGTACTCTTTTTGCGTCTAAAAGCGTATTTTTGAACGGCAGGTTTGGTGTTTTCTGATTTTTTCGGGAACTTTACGCCGAAAAAATAGGTTAGTACACTCTTTTTTGCGATGCTTCGTTGGCTTACCATATTGTTTGCGCTGCTTTCGTGCACCACGCTGCTGGCTCAACCCACCCGCGTGCGTGGTCGCGTGACCGACAGCGAGGGCGTGCCCCTGCAATTTGCCAGCGTGGCCTTTGTCGGCACGACGGTCGGCATGGTGACCGACGAGGAGGGGCTCTATTCGCTCGAGACGCGCGATAGCGTGCGGGTGCTCCAGGCCTCGATGATGGGCTATGTGACCGCCGAGCAGACGGTGGAGCAGGGACACTATGCCGAGATCAATTTCCGCCTGAAGACGGCCGATATTTCGATCGATCAGGTGGTGATCACCCCGGGTGAAAACCCCGCCTTCCCGATCCTCGACAGCATGATCCGCCGCAAACCGCTCAACGATCCGGATCACTACGCGAGCTACCACACCGAGACCTACACGAAGATGGAGGTCGGCCTGACCAACATCAAAGAGGGCTTCCGCAACAAGCGGCTGCAACGCAACTTTGGGTTTATCTTCGACTATGTCGATACGTCGGCCCTGACCGGCCAACGCTATCTGCCGGCCATGATCTCCGAGACGAAGGCCGACTACTACCACCGTCGGCAACCCTCGCTCGATCGGGAGGTGATTCGGGCCAATCGCGTTTCGGGTGTCGAGGATACCTTCTCGATCGCCCAATTCACGGGTCAGATGCCCGGAAATGTCAATTTCTACCACAACTTCATCGACATTTTCAATATCCGCTTCGCCTCTCCGGCGGCCGATGGCGGACGGCTGTTCTACCGCTATTTCCTGGTCGATAGTCTGCTCATTGATGGGCGCAAGAGCTATAAAATCAACTTCCACCCCCGCGGATCGGCCACCCCGACCCTCGATGGCGAGATGTATATCGACTCGGCCGACTATGCGCTGCGTTCGGTGCGTGCGCGGCTGCCCCGTCGTGCCAATGTGAACTGGATCAAGCACCTGCTGCTCGAAAACGAAAATCGGCCGGTGGACTCGGTGCGTTGGTTTCGTGAGCGCGACCGCGTGATGGCCGAATTTACGATTGCCCTGACCGACTCGTCGAAGATCACCTCGATTATCGGGTCGCGGGAGATCGCCTACCGCAATACATGCTTCGATGTGGAGATGCCCTCCGAGGTGGAACGCATGGACAACAACGTCTATTTGAGCACGGTCGATTCGTTGGCGCGGGACGAGGCCTATTGGGACGAGGCGCGCCCCTATGCCTTGAGCGAACGCGAGCGGGGCATCTACCAGATGGTCGATTCGATCCAGCAGACACCTCTCTACCGCAACATCTATACGATCATCAACACGGTGCTGGTGGGGTATTACAACACGAAGTATATCGGCATCGGCCCCTATTATAAGCTCTTGAGCTTTAATAAGCTGGAGGGTGTGCGTCCCCAGATAGGCGGTCGTACGACGGCCGACTTTAGCCGCAAGGTGCGTCTGTCGGCCTATGCGGCCTATGGTACGGACGACGAGGTGTGGAAATATGGCGGAGGCGTCGAGCTGATGTTTGGCAAACGACTGACACGCAAACTGACGCTCAAGGCCTCGCACGATGTCAAACAGCTCGGCATGGGGCAGAATGCACTCACCGAGGCCAACTTCTTCTCGTCGGTCTTTTCGCGTGGCGATCAGCGACTTTCGATGGTCAATCAGGGGGAGCTGCTCTACGAACATGAGTGGCGGCATGGCATCAGTGGCTTTGTCGGGGCGATGGGTCGCCGCGTCTATGCCAACCAGTATGTCCCGATGCTCAAGCCCAACCCTGCGGGCGATCCGACAGCCTCGTGGTGGGTCGATGACGCCTCGGTGACGCTGGGTGTGCGCCTCTCGAAGGATGAGAAGATCTATCGCCAGGCCTTCGATAAGACCTCGCTCGGCTCGCGCTATCCGATCCTGACATTGAGCGGTACGGCCGGCTTGAAGGGCTTCCTGCCCGATAGCCCCGAGTATTATCGGGCCGATGTGTCGATGCGCTACCGCCCCGAGATTCCGCCAATGGGCTACTCCGAAATCACGCTCCATGCGGGCCAGATCTGGGGCCGTGTGCCCTACCCGTTGCTGAAGTTGCACGAGGGTAATGGTACCTATTTCTATGACCCCTACGCCTTCTCGTGCATGAACTACTACGAGTTTGCCTCCGACCGCTGGGTGAGCTGTTTCTACGAGCACCACTTCAACGGTTTCTTCCTGGGGCGCATTCCGCTGCTCAAGCGGCTGAAACTGCGTGAGGTGTTGGTTGTCAAGGGGGTATATGGCTCATTGAGCGAGCGAAACAATGGCGCAAAGCTGGCAACCGAGGCGCCGATGCTCTTCCCTGTGGGGATGTCCTCGGTGCGTAAGCCCTATGTCGAGGCGGGCTTTGGCATTGAGAATATCGTGCACATGATCCGGGTCGATTTCATGTGGCGTCTGACCCACCGCGAGCAGATTCCCGGGGCCGAGAAACCGACCAACTTTGCCATCAATGCAAGTTTCCACTTCGACTTTTAGCCCTTGTGGGCCGGTCGATGGGGTTTTTGGGGCGCGAATTTTGAAATTTGAACAACAAATGCCTATCTTTGCGCCATGAATCTGAAGAAAAAGACACTATGGCTTGTTTTGCTGATCGTCCTGCTGCTCGTGGCCGATCAGGTGCTCAAGATCTGGGTGAAGACCCACTTCACGTTGGGCGAGTCGATGACGATTATCCCCGACTGGTTCCAGCTGCGCTTTATTGAGAATCCGGGCTTTGCCTTTGGTCTGCGGATCGGTTCGGGCGACGGCTTCGATTGGGGCAAATTGGGCTTGGGCATCTTCCGCATTGTGCTCTCGGTGGGGATTGGTTGGCTCATGGTGCGCTTTGCACGTCGCGCCTCGACCCCGACGGGTGTGCTTGTCGGTTTGGCACTGATCCTGGCCGGTGCGGTGGGTAATATCATCGACTCGGCTTGCTACGGATGGCTCTTTTCGGAGTCCACGACCCAGACGGTGGCCGAGTTCGGCGGCAGCTATGCCGCTCCCATGATGGGTAAGGTGGTCGATATGTGCTATTTCCCCCTCTTCCGCTGGGAGTCGGCCCCTTCGTGGTTGAGTTTCCTGTTCGATCGTGAGGGGTACTTCTTTGGCCCGATCTTCAATTTGGCCGATGCTTATATCTCGGTTGCGGTGGTCTATTTGCTGATTTTTCACCATAAATTTTTGAGTAAATAGCATTTTTTTTGAAAAACGTTTGCAGGTTGCTTTTTTTTGACTACCTTTGCACCTGCAAAACCGAAATGCCCAGGTGGCGGAATAGGTAGACGCGCACGTTTCAGGTGCGTGTGCCGCAAGGCGTGCAGGTTCGATTCCTGTCCTGGGCACAAGAGGGCTGCGTTGAGATTTCAACGCGGCCCTTTGCTTTTTTTCAGCTCTCTTGTGTTTTAGATGTCTTATCTTTCTGTAAAATCTCTTATGAATGTTTGCGTTTTCTGAAATAATCGATTATATTTGTTATGAAAACGCTTGTAATAAGGGACTTTGATGGATCATGCAAGGATCTGCTTATTGCAAAAAATGACTTATTAACTTAAATTTAAGTGTTTATGAAAAAACTTTTACTTTCGATGGCACTTGTATGCTTCGGCGTGAGTGCATTTGCTCAGCAGGAGACTGCAAAGGCAGTGAACCAGTATGGTCAGGAGGTTACGTCGCTCCCGATTGAGACGACGGTACAGGATGGTATCCTGGTCTTCCAGAACAAGAACGCAAACTACAAGATGTGGTTTGACGTACGTCTGCAGGCTGATGCAGCCGTATTCTTCGACGAGCCGGGTTATGCTGACGCAATCGGTAACGGCATGAGCATCCGTCGCGCTCGTTTCGCCGTAAAGGCACAGCTCGACAAGAACTGGTATGGTGAGTTCGATACCGACTGGACGAGTGGTACGCCCGAGATCAAGGACGCTATCATCGCCTACACGGGTCTGAAGAACTTCGAGTTCAAGGTGGGTAACTTCAAGGAGAACTTCTCGATCCAGCGTAACACCACGTCGCGCTACTTGGTATTCATGGAGCGTCCGATGGTTACCTCGCTGGCTCCTTCGCGCCACCTGGGTTTGAACGTTCGCTATGCTAACAAGCTGATCTGGGCTTCGGCCGGTATCTTCGGTCCCGCGCTGAAGGATTCGGAGGCCATGGGCTTCATGCAGGACTACAACAAGGATTATGGTATGGACGAGGGTCTGTCGTACACCGGTAAGGTTGTTCTCCGTCCGATCAATACGCCCGATGCTTCGTTGCACATTGGTGCTGCTTTCTCGTATCGCAAGCCCAAGACGACGGAGTTCAAGGTGAAGGATTTCGAGGAGCTGATCGAGGAGGATGAGGCTATCGTTGAGGCTATCGAGGCCGGCAAGTTCAGCGAGCTGGATGTCTTTGGTACGGCTATGGATTCGCGCAACTCGACCGACATCAACCGCAAGAAGTATGTAAGCTCGGGCGACCTGATTGGTGTTGATTATGAGACGGCTTGGACCTTCGAGTTGGCCGGTCACTACAAGGGTCTGCGTTATGAGGGTGCTTACATCGCTCGTACGGCTCACATGAAGGAGGCTGTGAACGAGGTAGTTTACGGCGACGAGGGCTTCAAGCGTTTCACCGGCGACGGTTGGTATGCACAGGCTTCGTATATGCTCTTCGGTGGTTCGCAGGCTTACGATTCGAATGGTGCCAAGTACACCCGCACGACGGCTGGTCGCAACTGGGGTGACCTGGAGTTGGCTGCTCGTTACCAGGTGATGGACCTGAACGACGCGAAGTTCGACGCAAATGGCGACTTCCTGAGCGGTATCACCGGTGGTAAGGCCGAGATGTTCGAGCTTGGTCTGAACTACTATCCCATCAAGAACGTGAAGATCGTTCTGAACTGGGCTTACATCAACCAGGACAAGTACGCCAATGGTAAGGGCGGCGACAAGGGTAAGTTCTATGTAGGTTACGACAAGAACGGTGAGCCCACGAAGAAGTCGTCGGCTGTTGTCGGCAAGGGTGGTGTTGACTACCAGATGCTGGCTATGCGCTTCCAGGTTGCATTCTAATTTTGCGAGTTTAGACTATGGCAAAAGAGAAAATGGAGATTGGCGCCATCTCGAAACCGCGTTTCGAGTTCCGCTCGTTTGGTCAGTGCTTCTGCGAGGCACACAAACGTATGGCACGTCTGTCGGTTCCCGTACCTGAAAAGGTATGGGAGCGTCAGAGCGACGAAATTTATATCATCTCGCGCACGAACGATATCAACAACACGAAGATTCGTGACGGCAAGATGGATATCAAGACCTATGTGCAGACGGTCGATGGTCTGGAGCAGTGGAATCCGCTCATGAAGGGTGAGTTCCCGATTGCCGCCCAGGTGCTCAAGGAGGAGGTATTCCCCGCATTCATGGTGGAGATGCCCGAGCTCACGAAGGAGACCTACACCTACGAGGAGTTCATCTCGATGGTGGAGCAGCACCCCGATCTGGCCGCTGTACGCGTTCACAAGCAGCGCTTTGGCTACATGGTCAATGATACGATCTGCGAGGTGGGTAATGTGCTGATCAATGGCGCGAAGGTGGTGACCATCAACTCCGAATCGACCGAGATCGAGGATATCAAGAAGACCATCGCTGATGTTGGTTTGGAGGGTGTTGAGAACATCAACTACCTGCAGGCTATCAAGCGTGTGATCGGTATGTCGAACAAACCTTTGGCAAACGAATAAGCTATGGCACAGGAGATTGAAAGAAAATTTCTGGTGACAGGTGATTTCAAGCCCGAGGCTTGCAAGGCAACCCGCATCATTCAGGGTTATTTGAGTTCGGTGCCCGAGCGTACGGTACGTGTACGCGTAAAGGGCGACAAGGGCTTTATCACGATCAAAGGTATTGGCAGCGCAAGCGGTGCCAGCCGTTTCGAGTGGGAGAAGGAGATCCCGACCGAGGAGGCCGAACAGCTGTTGGCGATCTGCGAGCCGGGTGTGATCGACAAGACCCGTTATTTGGTTAAGTCGGGCGAGCACACCTTTGAGGTCGATGAGTTCTATGGCGACAACGACGGCCTGACGGTTGCCGAAGTCGAGCTTGCATCCGAGGAGGAGGCCTTCGTGAAGCCGGCATGGCTTGGCGAGGAGGTCACCGGGGATGTGAAGTATTACAACTCGATGCTGATGAAGAATCCTTACAAGAATTGGAAATAAGCTTCCAATAACCACGCGGAGGGGAGCACAGTCTCCCCTCCGTTTTTTTAATCATACGTTCGACCCTTTATGAAAGAGCAAGCGCAACAACAGACAGCGACGTTCGATCCGCTGGATATGAATAACTATAAAATCGAAAAACTGCCCAAGATGAAAAAATCCACTTTCGAGAAGTGGATGGCTCGTTTGGGAGGACCTTTGGCAATCCTAGCCTTTATATTGGTCTATTGGGTTGTGGATATCTCCTTTATCGACAACTTAAAAGAGAGCGATTTTATTCCGGCCGAGGTGGTCGTGGAGCAGGCTGACGGCACAAGTGTTACGATGCAGCCTGCACCCGATAAAAGCCTCAAGAAGGCGGTGAAATTCATCGAAGAGAACGGTTTTGAGGACTTTACGCGTGCCAACTATGCCATGCTTGCCATCTTTTTGGCGGCCATTATTTTGTGGATCACCGAGGCGATCCCGAACTACCTGACAGCCCTGCTCGTCATCTTGGGCTTGGTGCTCACGGAGGTGACCTCTCAAAAGGAGGCCTTTGCGCAGTTGGGCCACCCGGTCATGTGGCTCAACATCCTCTCCTTTGTGCTTGCGTCGATGTTGGTCAAAACCCGAGCGGCGCGACGACTCGCCTTGTGGTTTGTGTTGCGTTTTGGCCACTCGGCAAGCGGCGTCTTTTTGAGCTTTTTGATCATCAATGTCATCCTCTCGGCCTTCATTTCGGCTACGACGGTGAAGGCGGCCATCCTGTTGCCGATCTTTATGGTGGTTGCAGCCGTGTATGGCGCGTCGAATGGCAAACGCAATAACTTCGGCCGTAACATTGTGCTGCAAAACCTCTTCCAGGTGAATATCGGCGCCAGCGGTTTCTTGACCGGTTCGGGTGCCAATCTGCTGGCAGCCTCGTTGATTGGTGGCGCGCTGGGTATCACCTCGATTAGCTACACGGATTGGTTTGTAGCGGCCTTCCCGCTTGCGCTGTTGTTACTCTTTATCGGCTGGTGGGTCGGCACGAAACTCATCTTCCCGATTCCGAAGGAGGAGCGTATCCCGCAGATCGAAGGTGGCCTGGCCAAACTGCGCCTCGAGCTGGATTCGATGGGCAAGATGAATTTCGAGGAGGTGAAGTCGATTGCCATCTTTGTCGGCGTGTTGGCCCTATGGGCCACCGATAAACTGCACGGCATAGATGCCACGACGGTTGCCTTTATCGGAGCCGTCATCGCGCTGTTGCCGGGCGTGGGTGTTGTCAAATGGAATGATGTGGATATTCCCTGGCACCTGATGCTCTTCTCGGCCGGAGCCTATGCCATCGGTGCCGGTCTGGATGCTACGGCGTTGCCGAAGAGCATGGTCGATGTGCTGTTCAATAGCCTGGGTGTGACGGAGAATACCCCCTTCTGGGTATTGTATTTGCTGCTGACGGCCATGATGTTGTTCTCGGCATTGCTCTTCCAGTCGAAGACGATGCGTGCCTTGATCTTCATCCCGATTGCGATTGGTGTGGCGCAGAAGTTTGGCTATCCGATCATGAGTTTGGCCTTCCCCGTAGCGTTGCTCATCGAGCATGTCTATGTGTTTCCCTTCAACTCCAAACCGGCAGCATTGCTCTACACGACCAACCATTACAGTTGGAGTGATACCTTCCGCTTCGGCATCACGATGATGCTGATCGGTTGGGCAATGATTATTCTTTGGGGAGAGACCGTCCTGCGTTGGCTGGGCTATACCGAGGGTCTGTTCTTCTAATCGAATATAACCAATATTGGGTACGATGATCGACATTGCGACCAAAATACACGATCAATTCTCGATCGAATTCAAAGTGGGCTTTGTGACCCGTCGTAAGATGCGTCGCAACGACTTCTCGGTCTATATGTGGATCTTCGTACCCAATTCATTGGATATCAATCCATCGACCTACTCCAAGGCCGATTTCTATCGCGACGTAAAATCGAATGTGCGGTTGATCACGCCGCGCTATCTGATGCGCGATATTGCCTGCGGCGAGAACTCCCCGGCCGAACGATTGCGTCAGGCTATGGAGCGCATGGCCAGCGACCCGACACGCACGGCGATTGCCGAGTATGAAAACCAGATCAAGATCTTTGCCGCCATCGTGAAGAGCGCATTGCGCGAGGAGGTGGTTCATATCAGCTCGGGTGATCAGCGAGTGGACGATGTGCGGGAGCTTTGTCGGGCCTATTGCCACAATGCCCAGCAGATTCTTGCGACCTTCCGCCGCATGCGGCAGATTATCAATACACCGACCATCACGGCCGAGACGCGCGGATCGTTCCATTATGGCGACGAATTTATGAGCTATACGCTCAATCAATCGACCTATCGGCTGATCAAATGGTTGGCACAAGACCGGGCGCAATATACGGAACAGATCGAGCAACTATCCGACCTGTTGCGTCGGGAGGGCGACTACCGCAAGCAGATGAACTACCTGATGGTCGATAAAGAGGATCGGCTGGAGAATCGTAACCTGATCTATACGCACGGGGTCTTGAAGAAGTATGTCGAGAGTGCCCTCTATCTGCGTGTTCCCAAGAAACGCGATGGCGTGATGATCGAGCAGATCTATTTGAGTATTGCGGCCGGTCTGTCGATGATTTTTGCCACGATCATCAGCTTCTATTTCCAACAACGATACGGTAATTTCACTTGGCCCTTCTTTGTCGTGCTGGTCATCAGCTACATGGGCAAGGATCGCATCAAGGAGTTGGCGCGTTACTATTTTGCCCACCGCAAGGGGAGCAAATATTACGATAATAAGGCGCGCATTTCGATTGGTGAGCGCACGATCGGTTGGATCAAGGAGGGCGTGGATTTTCTGCAACGAAACAAGATTCCGCAGGAGGTGATGCGCCTGCGCGAACAGCAACCTATTGCTCCGGCCGAGCGTCTGATCATGGACGACAAGGTGTTGCTCTATCGCAAATGGGTGCATATCGACCGCGAGCAACTCGTGGCTCACAATGTCTATCACACCGATGGCATCAACGATATTATCCGTCTGAATGTGAATAATTTGATTCATAAGATGGATAATCCGTACATCTCGCTGCCGCAAATCGACGAGGCGAATCAGCTCTATCGTGTGAATTGCAAGAAGGTCTATTTCTTGAATATCGTCATGCAGTATCAGTATGATGGCAAGACGGACTATAAACGCTTCCGCGTCTCCTTATCGCGTGCCGGCATCGAATCCATCAAAGAGATCAAATAACATCTCCTGATCACCTCTTCCCGCCTGTTTTTTATCCGCTCTTTCGAGGCTGTGGTCGTCGTTAGGGGCGGGCAGCCTTTGTGGGCCGTTATACAACAAAGGGCTGTCCCGTTTGGAACAGCCCTTTTGGTTTGTGCGATGTAAATCGGAATTACTTGCGATATACCTTCGTGTAGCCGTAAACAGCCTCGTCGCCCAACTCCTCCTCGATGCGGATCAGCTGGTTGTACTTGGCCATACGGTCCGAACGCGACATCGAACCGGTCTTGATCTGGCCCGAGTTCGTAGCCACGGCGATATCGGCGATCGTAGCATCCTCGGTCTCACCCGAACGATGCGACGTAACCGACGTGTAACCTGCACGGTGAGCCATCTCGATAGCGTCGAGCGTCTCGGTCAGTGAACCGATCTGGTTTACCTTGATCAGGATCGAGTTACCGCAACCCATCTCAATACCCTTCTTCAGGAAGTTTACGTTCGTCACGAAGAGGTCGTCACCTACGAGCTGGCACTTGTCACCGATCTCGGCGGTCAGCAGCTGCCAACCCTCCCAGTCGTTCTCCGACATACCGTCCTCGATCGAGTCGATCGGGTACTTCTCAACCAGACCCTTCAGGTACTCAACCTGCTCCTTCGAGGTGCGCTTTGCGCCCTTCTCACCCTCGAACTTCGTGTAGTCGTAGATACCGTCCTTGTAGAACTCCGACGAAGCGCAGTCCATGCCGATCATGACATCCTTGCCCGGAACATAACCGGCAGCCTCGATAGCCTTGATGATCGAATCCAGTGCATCCTCCGTGCCGTCGAGTGCGGGGGCGAAACCACCCTCATCACCTACAGCCGTCGAAAGACCGCGAGCGTGGAGCACCTTCTTCAGGTTGTGGAACACCTCGGCACCCATGCGAACACCCTCCTTGAGCGACGATGCGCCTACGGGACGGATCATGAACTCCTGGAATGCGATCGGGGCATCCGAGTGCGAACCACCGTTGATGATGTTCATCATCGGAACGGGCAGCGTCTTGGCGTTGGCACCACCGATATAGCGATAGAGCGGCATGCCGAAGTAGTCAGCAGCAGCGTGAGCTACGGCCAGCGAAACACCGAGGATGGCGTTAGCACCCAGGTTCGACTTCGTCGGCGTGCCATCCAGCTCGATCATCGTCTTGTCGATGCCGACCTGATCCGAAACGTTCATACCGATGATAGCGGGAGCGATCACCTCGTTCACGTTCTTGACAGCCTTCTCAACGCCCTTGCCCAGGTAACGGCTCTTGTCGCCGTCACGAAGCTCCAGCGCCTCGTTCTCACCCGTCGATGCACCGCTCGGAACGGCAGCACGACCAAAAGCACCCGATACGGTGCGTACCTCTACCTCGACCGTCGGGTTACCGCGCGAGTCGAGAATCTCTCTTGCATGAATCTCTACGATTTGCATAATTGTAAATGGTTTAGAAATTATGGTTTTTAAGTGAATCCGCAGTTTTGCGACGCAAAGGTACGAGTTTTGTGCCAAAAAAGCAATAGCTTATCGGATTTTTCGACGAGGCTGCAGACCGATTTTTTTGAACTGATTTTTCTGGGTCGCAACCCATGCGAATTTCAAATTTTTGTCTATATTTGTAGATTGTGAGGTCCGATTTTTTTTGTCGGCAGATACCAAGCGCGATGGTGGTTGCGTTTAAGGGGTACGAAAACGAGAGATAAAAAACCAACATAAAACCAAAAAAGATGAAAAATTTATTTAGTGTAGAGGGTAAAGTGGTCGTCATGACGGGTGCCTGCGGTGTGCTGGGTGCGACGATCGTCAAGCATTTTGCCGAGCAGGGTGCCAAGGTGGTCTTGCTCGATTTGGAGCGTACGCGCGAGATCGCCGAGGGGATCATTGCCGAGATCAAAGCCGAGGGTGGTGAGGCTTGCTTCCTGGCCACCAACGTCCTCGATAAGGAGATCCTGGAGCAGAACTATGCCGATATCATCGCCAAATATGGCACGATCGACATCCTGCTCAACGCCGCCGGTGGCAACATGGCCCGCGCTACGGTGCAGCCCGACCAGACGATTTTCGATCTGGACGTAGAGGCTGTGAAGCTCTGCACGGAGCTCAACCTCTTCGGTACGATTCTGCCGACGATGGTCTTTGCCAAGGCTATGGTCGAGAAGAAGTGTGGCTCGATCATCAACTTCTCGTCGGAGTCGGCCCTGCGTCCGCTGACCCGCGTGGCCGGTTATGGCGTGGCCAAGGCTGCCGTGTCGAACTGGACGAAGTATCTGTGTGGTGAGCTGGCCATCAAGTTTGGCGACGGCCTGCGTGTCAATGCCATCGCTCCGGGCTTCCTGCTCACGAACCAGAACCGTGCTCTGCTGACCAACCCCGATGGGTCGCTCACGCCCCGCTCGCACACGATCTTGGGCCATACGCCTTATGGTCGTTTCTTGGAGCCGGATGAGCTGGTCGGTACGCTGCAGTGGTTGGCTTCGGATGCCTCGAAGGCTGTTAGTGGTACGGTGATCGTGGTCGATGGCGGTTTTGATGCCTTCAGCATCTAACGTAAGTTTCAAAATTTAGCATTCAACATTAAAACACACCTTTTTATGTTCCTTTGTAAACAATCGTGGCGTTGGTATGGGCCGAATGACCCGGTGACGCTCTCGAACATCCGTCAGGCAGGTGCTACGGATATTGTACACGCCCTGCACCACATCCCCAATGGCGAGGTATGGACCGTTGAGGAGATCCAAAAGCGTCAGGCGCTGATCGCCGAGGCCGGTCTGGTTTGGTCGGTCGTCGAGTCGGTACCCGTGCACGAGCACATCAAGACCCGCGAGGGTGAGTACCAAACCTATATCGAGAACTACAAGCAGTCGATTCGCAACCTGGCCGCTTGCGGTATTAAGTGCATCACCTACAACTTCATGCCGGTCTTGGACTGGACACGTACGAATCTGGCCTTCACGGTCGAGGATGGCTCGAAGGCGTTGCGTTTCGAGCGCGCGGCCTTCATGGCCTTCGACCTGTTCATCCTGCAGCGCGAGGCTGCCAAGACGGAGTACACGGCCGAGGAGCAGGCACGTGCCAAGGCACGCTTCGAGGCGATGGATGAGGCCGAGAAGGAGCTCATCACGCGCAACATGATCGCCGGTCTGCCGGGTGCCGAGGAGAGCTTCACGATCGAGCAGTTCCGCCAGGCGCTGGATCGCTATAAGGAGGTCGATGCCGAGACGTTGCGCTCGAACCTGATCTACTTCCTCAGCGAGATCTGCCCCGTAGCTGACGAGGTGGGTGCCGAGATGGTGATTCACCCCGACGATCCCCCGTATCCGATTCTGGGTCTGCCGCGTATCATGTCCACGGCCGAGGATTTTCGTAAGTTAATTGCCGCCGTACCCAACAAATCGAATGGCTTGTGTCTCTGCACCGGCTCGTTCGGTGTGCGTGCCGACAACGACCTGCCGGCCATCATGCGTGAGTTTGGCGAGCGTGTAGGCTTTGTGCACCTGCGCTCGACGCGCCGCGATGCCGATGGCAACTTCCAGGAGGATAACCATTTGGAGGGCGATGTGCCGATGTATGAGGTGATGAAGGCCTTCCTCGAGATTCAGCAGAAATATCAGCGGTCGATCCCCATGCGTCCCGACCATGGCCATCAGATGTGTGATGACCTGAATCGCAAATCCAATCCGGGCTACTCCTGCTATGGGCGTATGCGTGGTTTGGCCGAGTTGAGAGGGTTGGAGATGGGTATTGCCTGCTCCCTGTTTCAGCAGTAAACGAAAGTGCCTGGTTGGCTCTTTTGGCATCTGCCTTGCCTGAAAAATCCTCACATACGCAGAGTATGCTCCGGTTTTTCAGACTGCGAGCAGCTTCAAAATAGCCTAACCAAACCCTTTCGTGGGAGGAGCGAGCACTCCCACTTTTAGGAGCACTGAAAGGCTCGTCGTGCGTTCGGTGTTGTTCGTGTCGGCGGCAGCTTCAAAATAGCCTTTTCGTGGGCGGTTTTGTGTGGGCAATAGACCCTTGCATCAAAAGTCTGTTTGGCAACCATTTGTCAAACAGACTTTTTTTCGTACCTTTGTCGTATGAAGTGCCATGTAAAATCCGAAATGGAGCGTTTCCGCCCCTTTGTCGAGTCGCTGCCCGAGCAGTTTGACCAGGGTGAGCTGATCTTTCAGGGACGCAACACGATCCGATCGTTTGTCGTTGATGGTGAGCATATTACCGTCAAACGATTCCGTAAGCCGTCGGGGTTGAATGCCCTGCTCTATGGGCGTGTCCGCAAGAGTAAGGCGCGCCGAGCCTTCGAGCACGCCGTGGAGTTGCAACGTCTCGGTATCCCGACCCCCGAACCGATCGGGTGGCGCGAGGATTACCTCGGAGGACGCATCCGCGAGACCTATCTCATCACCCGCTATTCGGACTATCGCCCCATCTCCGAGATCACGAATGCCTTTCCCGAGCCGCACACGCCGGCCGTGTTAGATGCCTTTGCCGCCTTCATCAAACAGCTGCACGAGGCGGGGGTCGAGCATGGGGACTTCAACAACGGCAATACGCAATGGAAAGCCGACGGTCAGGGAGGTTACCTCTTCGAGGTGATCGACATCAACCGCATGGGCTTCCGCGGACGTCCTTTGACGCGTAAGGAGCGGCTGCACAACCTGCGCCGCATCACCTGCCCGATGACCGCCTATGCCTATCTGCTGGGTCGTTACGGGGAGTGCTGCGGTTGGGATAACTACTACACGCAGCTGGCCGGAGCGCGCCGCTTAGGCGATTTCATTGCTGCGCGCGATCGTCGCACCCGCATCAAGCGTCTGTTGCGCGGCCGGAAACACTAAACGGGGATTGCGGGGCCTCTTTGAGTGCTTTTGTAACTTTTTATTGCTCTGAACGCTCTGCTGATGCTCTGTCGGCCTCGTCTCCATAGCGGCTACACCAGTGACCATTGACATAGTATTGACAACCCTGGCATGCGCCCTTTGCGCAACGCTCATCAACGCTCATCTCCTCCTCTTCGCTGCTGTCACCTCTGCTGCTACTACCTCCTCCGATAAATATTGCCGCAATCAAGAGCAATGCTAATACAAGTAGAGCAGTAGAGAATACCACGAACGATAGTAATAGCACATAGCGGAACTCCCACTTAGCGGCTTTCGCTCCGATGCGTGAGGCTTTGTATAGGCGACGCAACAGCAGCAGGCAACATGTTGGGATGAAGCTTACTGCAACTACGACTAAATAGGCACCATATTGCACAATGATAGAGCTGTAGTTAAAGGAGTTGAGTATGTTGGCTCCAATGCCTACCACTATCCTCAATGTAATATACGCTACCAAAGCACCAAGTAGGGCGATGAAAAATTTGCGGTTGAAGAAGCCGTCTGGTACCACCTGACGTTTTGCGTTACTGTTGAACCACAGGCTTACATGTGGCCAATTCCATATCGTGATACCACAAATTACCAGTATGATCCATGCCAGCATCCACCAAGCATCCAGTAGCGCGTTGAATGCGTCGTGATTAAGCTCTCGCATACGCATCAGGGGCTGCATCACCTCCTCTTCCTCTATTGCTTGTGGCTGTTGTTGCGGTTGAGGTTCCGGGCTTGGCTTGGCTGCGGCTGTCTGCTTAGCGGACGGGGCGGTTGTTGCCGATTCCGACTGCTTGGTGGAGGTAGCTTGCTGGGGCTTCGATGAGGTAGTGGGCTTACTCGTGGCGGTTGCCGTCGGTTTGGGGGCGGGTTTATTGATCTCGGCTACCAACGAGGCTCTCCGCTCTAATTCGGCTGATAAACTGCTGTTTGCAGCTCCCGAATACACAAAGCTTCGACCTACATATCGGGAGTTGTCACCATAGCTGTAAGTTGCCCGACGCCAATTACCCTGCTCATCCGTTGACGAAGGTACGACATAGTAATAGGACGGAATCTGATATATGGGCATTGAGAAGCTTTCACGCTTGGTGACAATCTTTTTACTCGATATGACACCTCCGTTGTAGGTGTAGTGCCTATTTTGTATGCTCGCTCCGTTGTGGATAATCAGTGTATCGATGGTATCGAATGAAGATCCCTTACACAAGACCTTGGCGTATTGCAAAAGTTCACCTTGTGCGTCATACCAATATGTATGGTGCTGATAGTTGTCAAAGCAAAAATCCAACTGGAAGCGTTGTACCTTCCCTTGGTATTTATGAAAATCGTTGTTGCTGACGATCTGTACATTTTGTGCGGCGGCATACTGGGGAACGTAACATCCGATCACAACGAATAATGCGACAAGTAAACGCTTCATCTACACTATGAATTTAGAATTGAGACACAACAAAGATACTATTTTTTAGTTTATATATCAATTTTTTTTACTACCTTTGCCTATACAATGAAACGATTTTACGCATACGGTTTTTATTACTTCTTTTTTGCGAACAAGAGAGGAGCGTAACGGCTTGTATGTGTAGATAAGATAACAACGAACACAACATCCTGCTCCTCAACTGATTTGGAGCAGGATTTTTTTGATACAACGATGAAACGGGTAACCATACAAGGCATAGCGGGTTGTTTTCACGAGACGGCGGCGCATCACTATTTTGGCCGGGAGCCGATCGAGGTGATCCCCTGCTTGAGTTTCGAGGAGCTCTTTGCCCGCCTCGAAGAGGACCACACGTTGATGGGCATTGCTGCCATCGAGAATACGATCGCAGGCTCGCTCCTGCCCAACCATGAGCTGTTGCGGAGAAGCAACCTGCGCATCGTCGGCGAGCAGAAGATCCGTATCTCGCACATGCTCTGCGCCCTGCCCGGACAGCGTGTCGAGGAGTTAGAGGAGGTGCGTTCGCACCCGATTGCCCTGATGCAGTGCGGAGATTTTCTCAAGCAGCTGCCCCACGTGCGCATCGTCGAGCGCGATGATACGGCCGGCTCGGCGCGTGAGATTGCCGAAGGGGGCTTGCGGGGCGTAGCGGCGATTTGTGGCGAGGATGCGGCCCGCCTGTATGGATTGGAGATTCTGGCCTCGGCGATCGAGACCAACCGCCACAACTTCACCCGTTTCCTGGTGCTGGCCGATCGGGAGATGCCGTGGGAGCCGGAGCGGATCGACAAGGCTTCGTTTCTCTTTACATTGCCCCATACGCAGGGGTCGCTCTCGAAGGTGCTCACCGTCCTCTCGTTCTACGATGTGAACCTGACCAAGATTCAGTCGTTGCCCATCCTGGGGCGCGAGTGGGAGTATCGCTTCTATATTGACGTCACCTTTGCCGACGCGGTGCGCTATCGGCAGGCGGTGGAGGCGGTGCGACCGCTGACGAGCGACTTTGTGATCTTGGGCGAGTATTGTGAATGTGCAAATCCGGAATTATAACCTTAAAAAACGATAGAACAGATGATAATGAACGATCTGAAACCGATATTTGCCGATGTGGACTCTTCGCGTCCGTTGTTGATAGCCGGTCCGTGTAGTGCCGAGACCGAGGAGCAGGTGATGACTACGGCCCATGCGCTGGCCCGCGAAGGGGTGCAAATCTTCCGTGCCGGAGTCTGGAAGCCGCGTACCAAACCGGGAGGCTTCGAGGGGGTAGGTGAGCCCGGTCTGGCGTGGTTGCGCCGTGTCAAGGCCGAGACGGGGATGTATACCGCTACGGAGGTGGCCACGCGAGCCCATGTCGAGGCGGCGCTGCGCTATGAGGTCGATCTGCTCTGGATCGGTGCCCGTACGGCGGCCAATCCCTTTGCCATGCAGGAGATTGCCGATGCCCTGCAAGGGGTCGATGTCCCGGTGCTGGTCAAAAACCCGGTCAGCCCCGACCTGGAGCTCTGGATCGGTGCGCTGGAGCGTATCTACAATGCCGGCATTCGTCGGTTGGGTGCAGTGCATCGTGGCTTCACGTGGGTCGATCGCTCGATCTACCGCAACCACCCCTTCTGGACCATCCCCATTGAGTTGCGCCGCCGTATTCCGGGGTTGCCGCTCTTCTGTGATCCGAGCCATATTGGTGGCAAGCGCGAGCTGATCGCTCCGCTTGCGCAGCAGGCGATGGATCTGGGTTTCGAGGGGTTGTTGGTCGAGGCTCACTGCTCGCCCGATGAGGCTTGGAGCGACAAGGCACAACAGGTCGAGCCGCAGTTGTTGGCCTTTATCCTGCGCAATTTAATCATTCGTGATATGAATACCACTACGGACAATCTGAACGAGTTGCGTCGTCAGATCGACAAACTCGACGATGAACTGATCGACCTGCTGGCTCGCCGCATGAAGGTCTCGGGCGAGATCGGTCGCTACAAGAAGGAGCACAACCTCTCGGTCTTGCAGTCGCAACGCTACGAGGAGATCTTGGCGCGTCGTGCACGGCAAGCCGTGGAGTTGGGCATGGACCGAGAATTTATGCGTTCGGTCATGCAGGCCATCCACGAGGAGTCGATCCGCCAGCAGATGAAGGTGATTGAATAATTGGTTCCCCATTAAACATATCAAACATTATGAAACGATACTTATTACTTTTATGCGCCGTAGTGGCATGGATGCCCTACGCCGAGGCACAAATTCTCCAAGAGGGCTCTTTGGGGGTGTTACGAGGAGAGACTATGGTCAATTTTGAGGCGGACTACTCCAAGGCCAGCATCATGAACATGACCGAAGAGGAGTTTGCAACCTATGAGCAGGATTGGGAAAAGGATAAACCGGAGATTGTCAGCCGGATCAGCCATGGCATTGAGAAAAGCCTCGACCAAAAGATTCTCTTCGGCCGTTTCCCGAAGGCGGACTACACGCTGCGTTGGGAGGTGCTGCATATCAACAAGAAGGGCGACACGATCAGTAAGGTCTATGTGGTGAACAAGCAAGGCGATGTATGTGCCGTTGTGGCAGATGTGCGTGGCGACGGTGGTACTTTTGGCTCAAAACTCAATTTGATTAAGGATGGAGCCACGGAGTCGGGCGAGAAGTTTGGCAAATACCTGCGTAAACAGTTACGTTAAGCCCCTCCTTACATCACGAAAAAACCCGTCCAAACAGCGTTTGGACGGGTTTTCTGTGCCCAGGACAAGACTCGAACTTGCACGAACTAATGTTCACTACCCCCTCAAAGTAGCGTGTCTACCAATTTCACCACCTGGGCAGACACTTTGCGAAATGGGGAACTCCCTCCCCCGATTCGGAGTGCAAATATAGGGAGGATTTTATAAACTACAAAATTTTAAGCCGAAAAATTACCGTATTTCACAAAAAGTGACCTTTTGACAAGGCTGTAGTTGCGTGTCGTTGGCCTCAAAAGCCCACTTATTCTCACGACGCTATGCCTCAAAAAAGGCCGTTGCAACCTGCTTGTGTTGCAACGGCCCTTTGATTGCCTGTGTTAGCGCAAGTTATTTGCTTGCCAACATCTCATCGACCAGATAGCCGGCCCCGCCGATGCGGTCGATAACCATCAGCACATAGCGAATATCGACGGCAATGTTGCGACAGAGCGTCGGATCGAAGTCGATGTCGCTCATCGTCGAACGCCATGTGCGGTCGAAGTTGATGCCGACCAGTTCGCCTCGTCCATTCAGTACGGGCGATCCCGAATTGCCACCCGTGGTGTGGTTG
Organism: Alistipes sp.; assembly: GCA_017437045.1. Taxonomy (GTDB): domain Bacteria; phylum Bacteroidota; class Bacteroidia; order Bacteroidales; family Rikenellaceae; genus Alistipes. Next base: position 56,111 of record JAFSBY010000028.1, on the reverse strand, counting down.
GTGGCTAAGAAGCAGACCGGCACGGTCTGTCGGCCATTCATTTCAACGGCCCAACGGCCATAATCCTTCGTGGCGTAGAGGTTGCGCAGCGACTGCGGGATGTCGTAGTCGTAGATCTCGGGGTTATCTTTGGCGATGATGCCGTCGATGGTCGTGTGGGGGATGTGATACTCGCCATCGGCATACTCATAGCCGGCAATCGAACCATACGAGACACGCAGGGTCATGTTGGCATCGGGGAAGAAGGCGCGCTCGGGGTCGAACTCCATGAGGGCCTTCAGATAGGGTTTGTACCAGCGACCAATGGCAGCTACGTTGCTCAAGTTGCGCGGCAGACGCCCCTGGGTGTTGCGTACGGCCAGGTAGAGCAGGTAGGCCGGATCGAGGAGCAGGGTCTCGATCGTGGCCTCTTGGGCCTTCTCGAGCGAGGTGAAACGCGAGTTGGCATAGAGATATTCGGTGTAGGCCTCGACCGTGCCGCCATGTTTGGCAATCAGCGACTGCAGGTTCTTCGGGTAGCTCTCTGCGGGGCAATATTCGGCAAAACCCGCCAAAACGCACTGCGTCAGGGCGCGATCCACGTTTACGTCATAATTCTTATACAAAGCCTCGACCTCGCGCAGTGCCTCCTGACGCTTCTCCGATTTCGGGTCGAGTTTCAAGGCTGCTACGGTGCGTCCGGCCAGCTTGGCCAGCTCGATTGTGCGCAACGTCTCGTTCTTGAGCTCCTCCAGGTAGTAACGATCGGCCACCGAGGCGTAGGCCGCCTCGAGCGAGTCGAGCAGGTGGGCATATTCGGGCTTGTCGAGGGCCCAAGCACGGAAACGAGCCTCGTAGCTCTCCTTCTTAAAGATGGTGTTCAGTCGCTCTAACCCCATCACCTCGCCCTGCCACTTCTTCCAGGCGTTGGCGATGTTGGCATGTTTGGCGGCATACTGAATGCGCACCTTCGGGTCGGCTTCCTGTGCCTTGCCGATGATCTCCAGACGGCGCGTGCGCAGGTCGATCTTCATCGGGTCGGAACGGTGCTGGATATACTTCACGGCATCCGAGGTGATGTATTGTTGGGTGTTGCCCGGGAAGCCGTAGATCATCGTGAAGTCGCCCTCCTTCACCCCCTGGGTCGAGACCTTGAAGTGTCGCTTGGGCTGGTAGGGGACATTGTCGGTCGAGTAGGCGGCCGGCTCGTTGTTGGCGTCGGCATAGATGCGGAAGAGCGAGAAGTCGCCCGTGTGGCGCGGCCAGATCCAGTTGTCTGTGTCGCCACCGAATTTGCCGATCGACGAGGGGGGAGCACCCACCAATCGCACGTCGTCAAACTGCTGATAGACGAACAGAAACTGCTGATTGCCGTAGTACATCTGCTCGATCGAGGCCTGATACCCCTTCCCTTCGGCCTTGGCCGCCTCGATGATTGCTTGGGCGGTCTGACCGGCTGCCAGCTGCTCGGTGACATCCTCCATGCGCACCAGAATGCGGACATAGAGCCCCTCGTTGGGCAGCTCCTCCTGGCGATTGCGGGCCCAGAAGCCGTGGGTCAGGTAGTCGTGCTCGACCGACGAGTGGAACTGGATGGCATCATAGCCGCAGTGGTGGTTGGTCAGTACAAGACCCTCCTTCGAGACGATCTCGCCCGTGCAGAAACCACCAAAGAGCACCACGGCATCCTTCATTGAGGCGCGGTTGATGCTGTAAATATCCTCGGTCGAGAGGCGGAAACCTTTGGCGCGCATCTCTTTCATGCGGCCGGAAATAAGGCTCGGGAGCCACATGCCCTCATCGGCCGTGGCGGGAAGCAGTACGGCCAGCGAGAGGAGCAGGGTTAATAGCTTTTTTTTCATGGTCTTATGCGTTAATAAATTTTTCCAATTCGACATACAACAGCTGGATGGGCAGCCCCATTACATTATAGAACGACCCTTCGATGCGCTCGATTCCGATGTACCCGATCCACTCCTGAATGCCATAGGCCCCGGCTTTGTCGTAGGGGCGGTAGTGATCGACGTAGTAGGCGATCTCCTCGGGTGTGAGGCTGCGGAAGCAGACCTCGCTACAGGCGGCAAAGGTGTGGGTGTGGGTCGCCGAACGCAGTGTGACGCCCGTGATGACCCGATGCCGATTTCCCGACAGACGACCCAGCATGGCCAACGCATCGTCTCGGTCGGTCGGCTTGCCGAGCACCTCATCCGCTAAGATGACCACCGTGTCGGCCGTCAGCAGGATCTCCCCTTCGGCGAGTGGTGCCGGGTAGGCCTCGCTCTTGAGGCGCGAGAGATAGGCCGGCACCTCGTCGGCCGGCAGCGTTGTCGGATACCTCTCCTGGCAATCGTAGCGGGGTGCCAGCTCGAAGGGGATGCCCGTGCCGGCAATCAACTCACGACGGCGAGGTGATTGCGAGGCCAGGAGCAACCGATAAGGGGCTAATTTTTCGTGTAAGAGCATCGCTATCGGATATCAAAATTCAACAATTCGTGGCCACAGAGGGTGGCGCGCAGGTTATCCCCGGGGGCCACAGGACCTACACCGGCCGGTGTGCCCGTGAAGAGCAGATCGCCCATGCGCAGCGTGACGAACTTCGAGACATGGGCAATGAGCTGATCGACCGTCCAGAGCATCTGCGAGGTGTCACCTGCCTGACGCACCTGGCCGTTTACCTCCAGTTGGAACTGAAGTTGTTGCACATCGCCACCCAGCTCCGCCAGCGGAATGAATCGCGGGGGCAGGGCAGCCGAATAATCAAACCCTTTGCAGGCCTCCCAGGGCAGTCCCTCGGCAATCGCCTTGCGTTGCAGGTCGCGGGCCGTGAAATCAATGCCCAACCCCACCTCGTCGTAGTAGCGGTGGGCAAATCGCTCCTCGATGCAGCGTCCTACGCGGTTGATCTTGACCAGCAGTTCGCACTCGTAGTGAATCTCGTTCGAGAACGAGGGGATGTAGAAGGGGTCGTTGTTGCGCAACATGGCCGTGTCGGGCTTCATGAAGAACAACGGCTCGGAGGGGCGTACGCCGCCACCGCCCAGATCCTTCTCTTGGATATGGTCGTTGTAATTGCGTCCTATGCAGATGATTTTCATGGTCTGAGTTTTCGATCAAAATGGGTTTTAGGGGCTGTTGTGAAGGCCCCTTGATAAACTAATGTTGCAGGTCTTGCACCATCGCTTGGGCAAAACGCTCGCTGGCACCCGGACCCCCGATGAGGGCTTGCAGTTCGGCAAAGTCGGCGAGCATCTGTTCGCGTTTCTCCCCACCGACCAAAATCGAGCGCAGCTCGGCCTCGGCCTCCTCCAGCCGGAACTTGGCGCAGACCATCTCACGGACCACCTCCCGATTCATGTTGATATTGACCAACGAGACCCACGGAATTTTGAGCACATAGGGGCGCAACACCTCGTAGAGTTTCGGGATGCGGAAGAGCACCATCTCGGGGATGCCCATCAAGGCCGTCTCAAGGGTTGCTGTACCCGAGGTGACCACGGCCGCCTCACTCAAAGCGAGGGTCTGCTGGGTCTTATGACACAGATAGCGCACCTCGGAGCCGGCAAGATGCTCCTCGTAGAGCCGCTTGTCGAGCCAGGGCACCGCTGTGACGATAAACTGATAGTCGGGGAAGCGTTTCGAGAGGGCCACCATGTTCGGCAGGTTGGCCTTGATCTCCGAGGCGCGACTGCCGGCCAACAGGGCGACAATCGGTCGATCGTCCAGGCCGTTCTCTTGGAGGAACTCTTCGCGAGCAGGGAGCTGCTGCCGGTGCAGGGCAATGTCGTCGGATAGCGGGTTGCCACAGAAGATCGGCTCGATGCCGCGCTCGCCAAACCACTGCTGCTCGAAGGGGAAGATGATGTAGAGTCGATCGACCCACTTGCGGATCTGCTTCACACGCCACTCCTTCCAGGCCCAGGCCTTGGGGGCGATGTAGTAGAAGACCTTGATCCCCTGCTCATGGGCCCAGCGAGCCATCTTGAGGTTGAAACCCGGGTAGTCGATCAAGATCAACACGTCGGGTTTGTAGGCGGCAATGTCGGCCTTGCACTCGGCAAATTGGCGACGGATCGTGCCTAAGTTGCGCAAGACCTGCGCAAACCCGAAGAAGGAGGTCTCGCGGTAGTGTTTGACCAGATTCTCCGCACCTCCGGCCTCGGCCATCAGGTCACCGCCCCAGAAGCGGAATGAGGCCGCCGAATCGGCCCTCTTCAGCCCCGCAATCAGTTTTGATCCGTGCAGATCGCCCGAAGGCTCCCCTACGATGAGATAGTATTTCATAAATTCAAAATGTAGAATTTAGCCGTTACTCGTCGAGCAGATCGGGTCGAAGTGCTTTGGTCCGCTCGTAGGCCATCTCCTCCTGCCACTTTTCGATCTCACCGAAGTTGCCCGAGAGCAGTACATCGGGCACACGCCAGCCGCGAAACTCGGCCGGACGGGTATAGACGGGCGGAGCCAGGAGGTTGTCCTGGAAACAATCCGTCAGCGCCGACGACTCGTCACCAATGGCTCCGGGTACGAGGCGTACGACCGAATCGGCAATGATGCAGGCGGCCAATTCGCCCCCCGTCAGCACGTAGTCGCCGATCGAGATTTCGCGCGTGATGAGGTGCTCGCGGATGCGGTGGTCGATCCCCTTGTAGTGGCCACAGAGGATGATGATGTTTTCGAGTGTCGAGAGTCGGTTGGCCTCGTGCTGGTCGTAACGGATGCCGTCGGGCGAGGTGTAGATGATCTCGTCGTACGAACGCTCCGATTGCAAATGCTCGATCAGCTCAAAGACCGGCTCGCACTTCATCACCATGCCCGCCTCGCCGCCGAAGGGGTAGTCGTCGGTCGTCTTGCGTTTGTCGTGGGCCCAATCGTGTAGGTTGTGGACCACGATCTCGACCAAGCCCTTCTCTTGGGCACGTTTGAGGATCGACTCGTTGAGGGGCGATGCCATCAGATCGGGCACCGATGAGATAATGTCAATGCGCATAGCGGCCTATTTTTCGTAGTTGATCTGGTTCTGCAAAGCCTCCACCACAAAGGGGTTGTAGAGCGATTCGTGGCCGATGGTCGACGATTCGGCATGACCCGGGTAGATTTTCAACGCATCACCGAGCGGCAACAGCACCTCGATGATCGAGTGCATGAGGGTCGGGTAGTCGCCTCCGGGGAGGTCCGTGCGGCCGATCGACTCGCGGAAGAGCGTGTCGCCGGTGAAGGCGGTCTGGGTCGCCTCGTCGATGAGCGTCACACCACCCGGCGTATGGCCCGGCGTGGCCTTTACGACCAAGGTCGTCTCGCCAAAGTGCAGCTCGGAGGTGGTCTTGAGGTCGATCTCGATGTCGGGGATGCCTCGAATCGGAATGCCGTAGATCTGACCCGCGGCGCGTTGGCTCTCGATCAGGTATTGATCGTCGCTCGAACAGGCGAACTGCACACCATAACGCTCCTTGAGATGGCTCACGCCCAACAGGTGGTCGAAGTGGCCGTGGGTGTTGATGGCCAGCACGGGTTTCAGCCCTTCGGCTGCGATAAAGTTGTCTAAAGCAACATCTTCGGTCGGGTTGCAGTTGCCGGCGTCGATGATGGCACACTCCTTCGTCTGGTCCCAGACGACGTATGTATTCTCCCCGATGGGGTTAAAGACAAAGGTTTTCAGTTGCATAAAACGGGTATTTGGAGCAAAGATAGACAAATTTTCCCTATCTTTGCAGGCAAAGATCGAAATTATGGCAAGAAAGAAGCAGAACTACCCCCTTTTAGAGGGGCTTGAGATCACTACGCTGGCCGCCGAGGGTAAGGCGATGGGCCGTTGGAACGAGCAGGTGGTCTTCGTACCGATGACCGTACCCGGAGATGTGGTCGATGTGCAGATCCGTCAGAAGCGTCGCCGCTTCATGGAGGGCTACGTGGTCAATTATGTGAAGCGTTCGCCGTTGCGTGCAGAGCCGTTTTGCAGCCACTTTGGGGTCTGTGGCGGTTGTAAGTGGCAGAACCTGCCCTACGAGGAGCAGCTGCGCTTCAAGACCGAGCAGGTGCGCGACCAGCTGACCCGCATCGGTAAGGTCGAGCTGCCCGAAATCCGTCCCTGTTTGGGCTCGGCCGAGACGAGCTACTATCGCAATAAACTCGAGTTCACCTTTGCCGACCGTCGTTGGCTCACCTTCGAGGAGGTGGCCTCGGGGGCTGATTTAGAGGCTTCGCCCGCCCTCGGATTCCATATTCCGAATATGTTCGACAAGGTGCTCGACATCGACCATTGCCACCTGCAAGCCGATCCGTCGAATCCGATTCGCTTGGCTGTCAAGCAGTTCTGCTTGGATCATGGCTACACCTTCCACAATGCCCGCGAACACACGGGCTTGATGCGAAACATCACGATCCGCACCGCCTCGACCGGCGAGGTGATGGTCATCGTGGTCTTTGGCGAGGATGACCGGGAACGCATCACGGCTCTGCTCGATCACCTGAAAGAGCGATTCGCGGAGATTACCTCGTTGTTCTATGTCGTGAATACGAAATGGAACGACTCGACGGGCGATTTGGAGCATGTCTGCTACTACGGCAAGGACCATATTTTAGAGCAGATGGAGGGGTTGCACTTCAAGGTGGGTCCCAAGAGCTTCTACCAGACCAACTCGAAGCAGGCTTACGAACTCTATAAGGTGGCTCGTGAGTTTGCCGATCTGCAGCCGACCGATACGCTCTATGACCTCTATACGGGTACGGGTACGATTGCCAATTTCTGCGCCCGCCGTTGTGCCAAGGTGCTCGGTGTGGAGTATGTGGCCGAGGCGATCGAAGATGCCAAGATCAACTCCGCCATCAACCAAATCGACAACACGGTTTTCTATGCCGGTGACATGAAGAATGTCCTGAGCGACAGCTTTGTAGCCGAGAATGGTCATCCCGAGGTGATCATCCTTGACCCGCCGCGTGCCGGTGTCGATGAGCCGGTGTTGGAGGTGATCCGCCGAGCTGCTCCCGACCGCATCGTCTATGTGAGCTGCAATCCCGCCACGCAGGCGCGCGATTTGGCACTGCTCGATGCCGATTATCGGGTTGTGGCCGTTCAGCCGGTCGATATGTTCCCGCATACGCACCATGTCGAAAATGTGGTGAAGTTGGTGCGTCGTTAATTCGGACGCAGCCACCCGAAAAACGCCGGAGGGGCAATAAAAAAGCCACTTCGGCGTTTTCTTTGTAGATGTGTAATCTGATAAAATTGATGAAACGATGAAAGCGATGAAAATGATGATGATGGCCGTTGCGCTCGTGGTTGCGGGTGCTGCGATGGCACAGACCCAAGAGGCCTATCCGAGTTTTGTACAGGTCAATGGTTCGGCCGAACGAGAAATAGCCCCCGACGAGATCTTCCTCTCGATTACGATTACCGAACGCGATTCGAAGGGCAAAATCACGGTCGATGAGCAGCAGCGAGCGATGTTGGCAGCTCTTAAGAAGTTGCATATTGATGTTGCTAAACAGCTGAAGATGGTCGATTTGAGTAGTGCCTACTTCAAACGCAATACGGCGCTGGCGACGGCCAAATATCAGCTCGAATTGCACGATGCCCCGACGGTGGCACGCGTCTGGCGAGCCCTCGACGAGCTGGGTATCTCGCAGGTCGAGGTCGAGCGAGTTTCGCACTCGAAGATCGAGCAGCTTGGAGCCGAGGTGCGTGCCGAGGCGATGCGGGCAGCCAAGCAGAAGGCCGAAGAGTTGGCGGCTGCCATCGGTCAGCAGGTGGGCAAATGTTTCTACATTTATGATGGAAGTCGTGAACCGGTGATGGTTGCTTATGGCGCAGCGGCCAAGATGACCCGCGTTAGTAATGTCGCCGAGTTTGTCGAATTTGAAGAAGATGTGGAGCAGGAGAATCTGGAATTTCAGACAATCCGTCTGAATTATCGCCTGCAGGCGAAATTTATCCTCGAATAGTTGGATTTTTTGCGACAGGTGGAGGCGTGTATCCGAAGAATCGGGCGCGCCTCCACTTTTTTTGTTGTTTTTCCCGTGTTTTAGACCTTGCAATTGCATTTTTTTCATTATCTTTGTTCACTTTACAGGTAAAAGCAAACGGCTATGGAGAAGCAATTTACTTTTGCATACGAGCATTACGCCTCGGTCGAGGAGCTTTCGGCCGAGGATCGGGTGTTGGTCGAGGAGGCTCAAAAGGCCACCCAAAAGGCCTATGCCCCCTATTCGCGCTTCCAGGTGGGTGCAGCTGCACGCCTGCGTAGTGGGCGAATTTTGCATGGCAGCAACTCCGAGAGCGAGGTCTTCCCCGCCGGTCTGTGTGCCGAGCGGTCGTTGCTGTTTTATGCCCAGGCTAACTATGCCGATGATCCGATTGTGGCTTTGGCCATCGCCTCCAACCCTTCAGCGCGCGAGTGCTACCCTTGTGGGCAGTGTCGCCAGGTGTTGGTCGATGTGGAGCGTCGTCAGCAGTCGCCTATTCGTGTCATTATGTTTGGTGGCGGTTCGGCCAGCGTGGTGCGTTCGACCGAGTTGTTGCTGCCCTTCACCTTTATCCTCTAACGACCGATGTTCTCGCCCGACGATATTCTCTACGAAGACAACCACCTGTTGGTGGTCAATAAGCACAGCGGAGATCTGGTGCAACCCGACCCTTCGGGCGAAAGTGCCCTTGAGGATCAAATCAAGGCCTATTTGAAGGCGCGGGATGCCAAGCCCGGCCAGGTGTTTCTGGGAGTGGTGCACCGCATCGACCGTCCGGTCAGTGGTGCCGTGCTCTTTGCCAAGACCTCGAAGGCCTTGACCCGCCTGAACGAGATGATCCGGGGCGGGGCGATCAAGAAGTACTATTGGGCGTTGGTCGAGGAGCGTCCCGAGGCGGAGCGCGGGTCGCTGCGCCACTACATCCTGCGCGACGGACGAACGAATCGCTCCCGCGCCTATGCCAAACCGAAGGGGGATGCCAAAGAGGGAAGGCTCAATTATGAGATGATCGGTGCCGGAACGCACTACACCCTGCTCGAGGTGGAACTCTTGACGGGTCGCCACCACCAGATTCGTGCCCAGCTTTCGGCTATTGGTTGCCCGATTCGTGGCGATTTGAAGTATGGAGCCAAACGCTCGATTGCCGGTGGCGGCATCTCGCTCCACTCGCGTCGTATTGGCTTCGACCACCCCGTGCGTCACGAGTGGGTGGAGGTGACAGCTCCCGTGCCCAAGGGGGATAATTTGTGGGCTCACTTTGAAACGTTGTAGCCGATGCGAGCCGTCATTCAACGTGTCCGAGAGGCCCAACTCACGATCGAGGGGGCTTGCTACTCGCAGATCGGTGCGGGTATGGTCGTCCTATTGGGGGTGACGCACGACGATACGGAGGAGGATCTGGAGTATCTGGCCCAAAAGATCGTCAAGATGCGCATCTTCGACGATGAGGCCGGGGTGATGAACCTCGATGTGCAGCAGGTTGGGGGCGAGGTGATGGTGGTGAGCCAATTTACGCTCTTGGCCTCGACCCGCAAGGGCAATCGTCCGAGCTACATTGCTGCTGCGCCCGAGGCCGTGTCGCGTCCGATGTACGAACAGTTTGTGGCGCGGGTTGAGGAACTTTTGGGTCACCGGGTGGCAACGGGACAATTTGGTGCCGATATGCAGATTGCCCTCATAAACGATGGTCCGGTTACGATTTGTATGGATTCAAAAAACAGATAAAAATAATACCAAACAGCTATGAAGAAAATCTTTTCGATGCTTTTTGCGCTTACAGCCATGTGGATGATCGGCTGTAGCGAGGAGGAGGAGCTCTTCGTGGACACGACCCCCCAGTTGGGTGTTACGTGTAACACGGATATCCAACTGCCGAGCAGCAATGCCACCGAGGGTACGATTACCTATCAGGTGATCTATCCCTTGAGTGCCGATGTGATTGCTACGGCCGAGAGTGATGCGACGTGGTTGCGTCCGCAGCTCTCTACGCTGGGTACGATGGGCACCAGCCCGCAGGGGCTGCCGATGCTCACGGCCAAGATCAACTACACGGTTGCGTCCAACAAGGGTGCTGCGCGTACGGCGACGCTGACGATCACCTATGCCGGCAAGCACGAGGTGGCCTTGACGATTCGTCAACCGGCCTCGGGTGTTGTGGAGGAGGCGAAACCTTCGTTGCAACTGACGGCTGCATCGGCCTCGGTGGAGGCGGCTGCCGGCTCAGTGGCCATCGAGTACCACCTGACCAACCCCTCGTCGGGTAGCGTAACGGCTACCTCGTCGGCTGCGTGGGCTGTGGTGGGTAGCACGACTTCGGGTAGCACGGAGAAGAACAGCAAGGGCGAGACCGTGCTGACGGCCTCGATTCCGGTAACCTATGAGGCCAATACGGGTGCAGCGCGCACGGCTACGATCAACCTGACCTATGGTGATTTGACCACCTCGTTTACGCTCAAGCAGGCCGCTGCTTCGGGTGGCGGTGGCGATGAGCCTGTAAAGACCGAGTTCCCGGGTGCCGGTAAGTATCTCTTTGTGGTGACGACCGACGCCGGCCCGCTGGCTGCTTCGCCGCTGGCTGCCGAGAAGAATTATGGCTATCTGCCGGGCACCAATCTGACTGTCGGCAATGAGACGATTGCGGCCGATGCTACGTCGAATGCCCTCGCTTGGACGATCACCGAGTCGGCTACGAAGGGCCAATACACGTTGCTGGGTGCCGACAATCGCTACTACTACATGACCGGAACCTACAACTCGTTCAACGTCTCGGCCGATGCCGGCACGGAGGGCTATCTGTGGAGCTTTACGCAGCGTGCGGATGGCACGTGGAGCATGTTGAACGTGACGATGAACAAGACGTTGCAGTACGATACGGCCTACTCGTCGTTTGGCGTCTATCCCGACGAGCGCGGTCTCTTCCTCTCGGCCTACAAGCTCAACGCTGCGGGTACGGCCTATGAGTTGGTTGGCGCGGGTTCGACCGGTGGTGGCGGTGATGATCCGACGCCTCCGACACCTCCGACCCCTGGTGCGGACGAGATGGCCGGCAAGTATATGCTCATCTGGAAGGTTGATGGCGTGTATAAAGCAGCTACGCCTGCTGCCACCTACTACATCCTCTCGAAGGATGTCACCGTCGCAGATCACGCCGTGACCGCTGCGGGCAATAGCGATGCCGAGTGGACGATCGAGGCTACCTCGACCACAGGTCAATACACGATCAAGGGTTCGGATGGCAAATACTACGCCATGAAGGGTACCTACAATTCGTTTAACACCGATGCAACGCTCACGAACAGCGAGTTGAGCTATAATTGGACGATCAGCAAGGAGTCGGATGGCACCTGGACTGTGATGAACGTCGATAAGCAGAAGTGGATGCAGTGGGATGCGAACTACGGTAATGCCATTGCAAGCACCGGAGCCGGAGCTCGCCCGATGCTCTTCAAGCTCAACGCTGCGGGTACGGCTTACGAGAACCTCTCGCCCGTAGAGGGTGGTGATGACAGCGGTGGTGGTGATACGGGTGGTGGCGAAACCCCCGATGTCCCTGACAATGCCAAGACGCTTGTAGCCGGTTGGGCCGAGCTTCCCGAGACGATCGAGAAGAGTGGCGACTACTACTACACGTGGCACATCACCGATGCCAAGTACTCGAATGGTAATAAGGCTCGTAACTACTCGGTATGTTACAGTAAGGATAAGATGTGCCCGATGTGGGTGGCAGCCCCGTTGCATACGTTCTACATCAAGGGTACACACGGTCGAACGGATGACTATAAGACCGACCCGAACTTCGACTTTACGCAGCCCGGAAAGTGGTCGGGTTATTCGCGCGGTCACATGCTGGCCTCGAATAACCGCCATGCCGGTGTAACGTCGAGTGGTTTGGTCAATAAGCAGGTCTTCTACTATTCGAATATCGCGCCGCAGATCTCGAACTTCAACTCGGGCGACTGGGGTAAGGTCGATGGTGTCATGGATGCCCAATGGGAGTCGCGTTCGGACACCACCTATGCCGTCTATGGTTGCTATTGGGATAAGGCCAATGGTAAGGAGATCGTAAGCGGTACGAAGATCCCGACCCACTACTACATGGTGATGTTGCGCGCCAAGAAGGGTGTCCAGAAATGGGTGGGTAACTGCTCGGCCGATGAGTTGGAGTGCATTGCCGTGATGATGGAGCACAAAGACTGGACCTCGCTGCCGGCCCTCTCGACCTTTGCCATGTCGGTGGCCGATCTGGAGAAGAAGACGGGCTTTGTCTACTTCGGTAACGTGCCCAACGCACCGAAGAACACCTTCAACGCCTCGGATTGGGGCTTGTAAGCAGGTGATGAACTACCCTTGGGGAGATGAGCGGCGGTATAACTCCTATGCGAGTTATTTCCGCCGCCTTTTTGGTCACCGCGTTCAAAAACTCTCGGTCGATGCCGGTTTTACCTGCCCGAATCGAGATGGAACGGTCGGTGTTGGCGGGTGTACCTTCTGCCGCAACGATGCCTTCACTCCGTCGTATTGCGGTGGTGGAAAGTCCGTCACGCAACAGATCGAAGAGGGAATCTCGTTTCATGCGTGGCGCTACCGCAAGGCGCAACGCTATTTAGTCTATTTTCAGAGTTTCTCGAACACCTATGGGCCGATCGAGCGGTTGCGGGCGTTGTATGAGGAGGCGTTGCGCCATCCGCAGGTCGATGGAATTGTAATCGGTACGCGCCCCGATTGTGTCGATGAGGCGAAGTTGGATTATCTGGCCGAGGTGGCACGTACACACTACGTGGCCATCGAATACGGCATCGAATCGGTCTACGACGATACGCTGCGGAGTATCAATCGCGGCCATGACTTTGCCACGGCCGAGCGGGCCGTACGGATGGCGGCCGAGCGTGGGCTGCATGTCGGGGGACACTTTATCTTGGGACTTCCGGGCGAGGATGAAGGGCAGCTGCTCGAGGGGGTAGAGCAGATCAACCGCCTGCCACTTTCGACGGTGAAATTCCACCAATTGCAACTCTTTCGCGGAACGGCCATGGCGGCCGAATATGACGCTCATCCCGAACGATTCCGCTTTTGGACGGTGGAGGCCTATTTGGAGCTGATTGTCTCCCTACTCGAACGCCTGCGACCTGATCTGATTGTCGAGCGTTTTGCCTCGGAGGCTCCGCCTCGCTACCACCACGGCCCGACCTGGCAGGGTATCCGCAACGAGCAATTATGGGCGATGCTCGAGAAACGATTGATCGAGCGCGACAGCTATCAAGGCAAACGGTTTGATCCGATGATATAATTATCAAAATAATTCCGTGTCACAAGTTGTCGTAAATTAAATATACCTTTGCATAATAAAATGACAAATGATGATAAACCTTCGACTTCCATATGCGCTCAATACATCGGGTGAACTTGTTTATGTTGAAAATGCTAGTAAGGGTGCTAAGTACTATTGTCCTGAATGCAAAGAAGAACTATTACTAAAAATAGGACATATTCCTGAAGGAGAAAAATATCATCGATGTGATCATTTTGCTCATAAGGGAGGGGGCAACAACCATTGCTCCGAAACATTCTTGCATAAACAAACAAAGCGATTGTTAAAGGATCTTATATCCATAAAAATTAAAGATAAAAAAGGAGTCATCATTGAATGGAGATGTAAAAAATGCGGTGAAACACACAAAGGAAACTTATTGCATAAAGCGACTTCTGTAGCAGAAGAATTATACATAGATGCATGCCGACCAGATATCGTTCTTTTAGATGAAGATAATGAACCGATAATCGCTATAGAGGTTGTGGTAACTCATGCTCCAGAAGACGAAGTAATGCAATATTATGCCGAAAGAGGAATCGTATGTGTGCAGCTAAAAATAAAGTCATATGACGACCTTAGTACATTTGAGAAAAAATTGAGCAATCCAGACGAGGTAAATGTATGTCATAATCCAACTTGTAAACAATGTGGGGCTGTTTTGAATACAACTGGTCATCGCCAAACTAAAAAGTATGATGACAAAGAGATTGTATATATTCATGGTAATTACCAATCAATTATTAGCCAGAATGATATAAAAGGCATTAAATTCCATTGTTATAAATGCGAGGAGCAAAAATATAGAACAAGTTCGCATACTTTGATGTCTATATCCGATTCTCATTCGATCGATCAACATAAAGTCCTAAATGATGATAAGATGAACGATAATTATAGAATACTTTATAGATTGAAAACTGCGCAAAAGAATTGTTCTCAATGTGGGGCTATAGCAAGCATGCAGTTTTACACTGCTGCTCATAAGACGTGGTATAAATGCAAAGAATGTGGTTATCACGAAAGCATTCCGTGGCCATTTTACTGATTAATATGCTAAAGGTATAACAGAGAATTCCTAATATTCTCCACTGTTGGCTGCTCTTTAATCCATTGATTTAGTGGGTGTTTGCAAAATTACAAAATCATGCGTTTGGCTCTTGAAGTATTGATATATAATGAATGAGACTATTTGAAAAATTTTTTTCAGGTTACACCTGTGATATAATTATCTATTTTTTTTGTATATTTGTCATATCAACTCGTTGTAAAAAAGCGTTCTAAAGATAGAAGGCTTGGTTGGGAGTGAAACAAGAGTAATAATAACCATACTATTTAATCTATTCACCATGAAAAAATTATTTGCCCTTTTGGCCGTTTTGCTTTGTGTGAGCATGATAGCCGTGGCCGGAAACAGAAAACACAAGAAGGCGGAGATCGATACGCGCAACTACCGCTATGATCTGGAGTATGTGAAGACCTCCGGTAACGGAATGGTCAATGTAAAGGTGTGGAGCTACTCGCGTCGCCCCAGCATCGCCATCGAGCAGTGTAAGAAGAACGCCGTGCATGGTGTGCTCTTCAAGGGCTACTCGGGGGAAGGTGCTACGCAACCCCCTTTGATCCGCGACGCCGCCGACATCACCACGCATGCCGAGTTCTTTGAGACCTTCTTTGCGGACGGAGGTGATTATATGCGCTATGTCTCCAACTCGATTGTGGGCACGAGCGAGACCATCAAGGTGGGTAAGGACCACAAGATGGGTGTTGTCGTCTCTGTCAATATTCGCCAGCTGCGTCGTGATCTGGAGACGGCCGGTATCTTGCGCTCCCTCTCGCATGGTTTCTAATCTCGACAGAGGTCTCCCGAATTTGAACCCATTTAACTGAAACAGACCATGAAAAAAAGCTATATATTACTCCTGGCGGTAGCCTTGATCCTCTCGGCCACAAGTTGCATGAAGAAGATGGCGGGCCCCATCTCGGCCTTTGCCAAAAAGGAGATTATCTACATGAATAGCGAACTCGACGGCTCGATCACGCTGCGCGTGCAGGGCGAGGGTCGTGACGAGAAGGATGCCCACGAACAGGCCGCCAAGGAGGCTGTCCATGCGGTGATCTTCAAGGGGGTCGATGTGCCGAATAATCCGCGCCTCTCCCAGCCGCTGGTGGCAGATCCGCGCGCAGAGGTGGAGCATGAGGCCTTCTTCAACAAGTTTTTCAAGGATGGCGGTAAGTACACGAGCTTCGTATCGAAGAAGGACCACAACCCCGACTACGACTATACAAAGAGCCGCACGACCCGCATGCGCGTCATCACCACCGTGCGTGTGGAGCGCAGCAAACTTCAGGCATACTTGATCAAACAAGAGATTATCCCCGAATAAAACTAAAAAAACGCATATAACCATGAAGAAACTTCTTTTGCTTATGAGCCTCTGCCTGATCGCAGCTACGAGCTTCGGCCAGGCACGCAAGCCCCGTTTGATGGTAGTGCCGAGCGACAACTGGTGCTATCAGCACGGCTTCGTCACCGAATATAACAACCAGGGTGTTACGGAGTACATCCCCGACTATCGCGCTGCGTTGGTGAAGAACCCCGACCTGCTGCCCGTCATTTCGGCTATCAATGGTCTGATGGCTGACCGCGGCTTCCCGCTCGAGAACCTGGAGTCGGCGATGCGCAGCATCAACCGTCAGTCGATCGAACTCTCGGCCGTATCGGCCCGCGATGGCAGCACGGTGCAGAGCAACGAGCTGATGGAGTTGCGTCGTCAGGCGAAGGCTGATATTATTCTGCAGCTCTCGTGGACGGTCAATGAGGTGGGTCCCCGCCGCTCGGTAACCTACACCCTGCAGGGTTTGGACTCCTACACGAACAACGAGATAGCTTCGGCCGGTGGTACGGGCGATCCCTCCTTTACGGTCGAAACCCCCGTTTTGTTGCGTGAGGCTGCCGTTGCCCACATGGACGAGTTCTGCAACCGCCTGCAGAACCACTTCGACGACCTCTTCGCAAATGGTCGCGCTGTGGCTATCTACATCAATGTCTTTGAGAATGCCCGCGGCATCGACCTGGAGACCGAGTTCGACGGTAAGGAGCTGCGTGAGGTGATCGAGGATTGGATGGCGAACAACACCGTATCGGGCCGCTATAGCCTGGTCGATGACAACGAGCTCTACATGCAGTTTGATGATGTTCGCATCCCGGTTTACGACGAGCGTGGCCGCTCTATTGCCGCCAACCAGTTCGCACGCGAGTTGGTGAAGTTCCTGCGTAACGCCCCCTACAACATCACCGACATCAAGTTGTTGAACCAGGGCTTGGGTCAGGTTACGCTGTTGCTTGGAAACAAATAATTCAACCCCGAAGCGTATGAAAAAGTCCATGAAGAACCTCTTTACTCTGCTGTTGGCCTCGATGGCGATGACGCCCCTGATGGCTCAGACGGCCGAGACGGCCAAGACGAACCTCCCGCAGATTCCCATTTCGGTCTATCTTCCCGAGGAGGCCGTGACGATCCCTGCTGCATCGCGCCAAGCGCTCGAAGCAAAGCTCCTTACGGCCACGGCTCAATGTGGCATGGGTGCTACGGAGGATTTTGCCCAGTTCTATGTGACCTGCTCGGCCCAGATGGTGGATGAGCAGGTGTTGCCCGGTGCCCCCACCAAATATCGTCAGGAGGTGGAGTGGAGCCTCTATGTGGTGGATGCCTTTGCCAAGAAGATCTTCGGCTCTACGGTGATCTCGACCCGTGGCGTGGGTAATAGCCCCGAGAAGGCCTATAACCGGAGCTTGCGACAGATCTCGGCCTCGTTGCCCGATCTGCAGCGTTTCTTCACGCAGATGAATACCCGAATCATCGACTACTACGAGAGCCAGTGTGACAATATCATCACCATGGCTCAAACGTTGGCCGGTGCCTACAAGTATGAAGAGGCGCTGTTCCGCTTGGCGGTCTATCCGGAGGCATGTCCCAGCTATCCCCGCATCGTAGAGGTAGCTGTCGAGATCTTCAAGAAGTATCGTGATGATCAGGCACTGCGTAACCTGGCCCAGGCTCGTTCCATTTGGGCTGCCGGACAGGATGCTGCTGCCGCACGTGCAGCGGCTCCCTATTTGGCGGAGATTCTCCCCGATGCCTCCTGCTATGAGGAGGCGATGGCCCTGCTGAAGGAGATCAAGACCCGCGTCAAGGAGGATATCGACTACCTGCGCGCCATTGAGGAGCGCAACAATCGTCAGAGTCATGAGCAGGCTATGGCTCAGATCAACAGCTGGCAAGAGGTGGGTGTTGCCTATGGTACGAACCAGAAGCAGACGATCTACCGCGACGCTTGGCCGTGGAAGTAATCCAACGGATACCTATCTTAAATAAAGAGAACCTCTCATGAGAAATATATGGATGCTGGTGGCGGCCTTGTGTGTCGCCACCAGCGCTATGGCGCAAAGTGACACGGTAAGCAGCGCGGAGGCGACCACACCGGTGGAGGCCGTCGGCTCGACCGAGAGTGGCTACGGCAAGGCGGATGGGCTGATGGAGAATGGTGCGCTTGCCCGTTATCACCGCAGCTCACTCTATTCGGTGCTGATGAGCCACTCGAGTTTCCCCTATGGCAGCGAGATCGAGCAGGCCTTCTTCTCGATCCCTACGCCCGACAAATTCAACGATCACAACCTCACGGTCCGCTCCTTTGAATCTTCGGCACGCAGGATGCGCAAGGGGAAAAAGGCCGAGGCGCAGAATCTACAAGATATCGAGGCCTTCATCCGTGCTAACGACGTGCCGCGTGAGCTGGTGGCCAAGTGGTTTAACCGCGACCTTCAGACGGGTGGGTTTGATATCAACCTGATGCTCGAGCGTGGCTTCTACGACGCTTCGGAGTCCGATATTGCGCTGGCAGTCGCCTCGGGACGAGGCATTCAGAGTGTGGGCGATGGAGGGGCCGAGTTGATCGGCAAGACCTTTCTGCTGGTCAATGACATCACCTATGTGGACCGTGGTGAGCGTTCGGCTTTGGTCGGCGAAATCCTGCGCGGTATCGGCGGTATTTTGAGCGCGGCAAGTTCCTCCTCCTCGTATGAGGATCTGGGTAATGCGGCCGGTGATCTGGCTGAAGAGGTCGATGGTTTTAAGGTCAATATCACCTCCTACCTCTATCGGTTGGATTGGAATCCCGAGGTCGCAGAGACCTTCTGGTCACAATATTGGACCGTAAATCCCCATGTGGACCCGGCACGTTACGAGGCCTTCAATCAGAGCCCGTTGTTCCGCATGATCTATGTGGGCTCGACGACCACCTCGGCGGCCAACCTTTCGAGCCGCAGCTTTGCCCAACGCCCGAAAAACGAACAGATGTTGCGCGTCTGTGCCCGTGCGGTCGATAAGTCGATTGTCGAGTTGCAGCGTGCGTATGATGAGTTCAAGGTAAACACCCCGATCGAGCGCATCAATGCTGACGAGCGCACCGTGGAGGTTGCCATCGGCTTGAAAGAGGGTATCAACAAACGGTCGAAATTCGATGTGTTGATGCCGGTGCAGAATGAGGATGGAACGATCTCCTACGAGCGCGTGGGTCGCATTGAGCCCATCGAGGGGAAAATCTGGGACAACCGCTTCGGCGCCCTGGAGGCCCTGGAGGCGGGTGAAGAGAGCGACGAGGAGGGCAAAGAGGGTAATGCCGCTCTGCGTTACACCACCTTCCGCATCACGGATGGCGCTCGTCGTATCGTTCCCGGTTGCCTGATTCGTGAGGAGACGATCCGTCGCGACAAGTAATGCGGTGGTGCAATCTGCTACATTTTTTCAGGTCTCGCCCGTGATATTGTCATCAAAAATTTATACATTTGCATTTTGTAACGATACGCGAACCTTCAAAAAAGCTTGCTTATGGCTCCTATTACGATTACTGCGATCTTGAAGACGATCAAGGAATATGTGGTCATGGCCTCGGGTATGTTGTTCTACTCGTTTGGCTGGGTGGCTTGTATTCTCCCGAATGAGGGTACGGGCGGTGGTGCATCGGGTTTGGCTCTGGTGATCACCCAAGCACTCTCCAATACGGTTGGAGTGGATATTCAGATCGGTACAATGGTGCTGATTATCAACGGTATATTGCTGTTGATATCAGGCTTTATTGTCGGGTGGAATTTTGGTATCAAGACCATCTATTGCGTCGTTGTCTTGTCGCTTAGCATGAATATGTGGCAGATGCTGTTCTCCGATCCGGAAACGGGCGCAGTGGTGGATATTCTCAAGCTGGCTGACCCGATCGTGGCTATTGTCTTGGGTGGTGTCTGTGCAGGTATCGGTATTGTGATCTGTTTTTCGCAGGGCGGTTCGACCGGAGGTACGGATATTGCGGCGGTGATCATCAACCACTATCGTACGGTGAGCTATGGTAAGATTCTGATCTACAGCGACCTGTTTATCATTGGTTCGGCCCTGCTGCTCTTCAAACAAGACCCTGAAACGGGTGAGTGGGTGCATGTCTATTCGATTGCTACGGTCATCTATGGTTACATCATGACGGCCGTGGTGGGCTATACGGTCGATATGATCCAGGCCGGTAGCCAGCAATCTACGCAGGTGCTGATCGTGACCAAAGACCCTGAGAAGATGGCCGAGGCGATTGCCAACAACGTCCACCGTGGCGTGACGTTGCTCGATGCCCAGGGATGGTACTCGAAGAGCAACACGAAGGTGGTGATGGTGGTCTGCCGTAAGCGCGAAACGCAGCTGTTGCTCAAGCATGTCAAGACGGTCGATCCGAATGCCTTTATGACTGTTGGCTCGGTCGTTGGCGTCTATGGCCAGGGTTTTGAGACGCTGAAGATCTGATCGTGTCTCGTTTTGCCGATATTGTTCTGCCGCTTGCACAACCGGCCTATACCTACGCCATCCCGGATGGAATGGAGGTGGAGGCAGGGGATGCTGTGGTGGTGCAGTTCGGCCTTCGCAAATACTATACGGGCATCGTTTGGCAGGTCCACGACCGTCGGCCGGCGGTTGCTCGCGTAAAATCCATCGAACGTCGTCTCTATGATCGTCCACTGCTCAGTGGCACGCAACGCAGCCTTTGGGAGTGGATGGCTACCTATTATATCTGTTCGTTGGGAGAGGTGATGCGCTCGGCATTGCCCGCCCTGATGAAACCCTCGGCCGACTCCGAAGCACAACTGCTCGATCGGCAATTCCAACCCCGCACGGAACGTTATTATCGCCTTGCTCCGCACTATGCGGCGGACGAGAAGGCCTTGAATGAGCTGTTGGATCGTTACGAGCGGCGCGCTCCGAGGCTCTATGCCGCCTTGTTGGAGGTGGTTGGGAGTGAGGAACGCATGCGCACCGGGGAGGTGGCTCGTCGCCTGCTCCGCTCGGAGATAACGCCCCTCAATACGTTGGTCAAGAAGGAGATTTTGTGCGTCGAGGAGCATACGCGCGACGGGGGACACGACGCGGCCCGCTTCTTGCTGCCGACCCTCTCGGAACACCAGAGGCAAGCCCTGGAGGCACTGCACGCAAGTTTTGAGCAGGGGAAGACGGCCGCTTTGCTGCATGGCATCACCGGATCGGGCAAGACCGAAATCTATATCCACCTGATAGCCGAAACGTTGGCTCGCGGGGGCGATGTTTTGTTGCTTGTGCCCGAAATTGCCCTCACGGCACAGCTCATCGAACGCATGGAGCGTATCTTTGGCAGCCGTGTAACGGCCTATCATTCGCGGCTGACCAACCTGCGACGTGCCGAGACCTACCTGCAACTGAACCACTCGCAGGGGGGTGAATTTGTCGTGGGTGTACGTTCGTCTATCTTCCTGCCTTTCAAGAATTTGCAACTCGTGCTGGTCGATGAGGAGCACGATGCCTGCTATAAGCAGGCCGAGCCGGCTCCGCGTTACGAGGCCCGCGATGTGGCCGTCTATATGGCCCATGCTGCGGGGGGACGGGCGGTGTTGGGAAGTGCTACGCCCTCGCTCGAATCGTGGCTCAATGCCCGCTACGGAAAGTATGGCTTTGCCCGCCTGAGTGAGCGATATGGCGAGGCGCGCCCTCCGAAAATCTATCTCTCGGATACGCGTCGTGCTGCCCGACGGGGCGAACGACATGGACATTTCAACAAGCTGTTGCTGGATAAGATGGAGCAGACCCTGGCGCGTGGCGAGCAGGTGATTCTGTTTCAGAATCGACGAGGCTTTGCCCCCTATCTGGCCTGTACGGAGTGTGGTTGGACGGCCCAATGTCCGTCGTGCAATGTGACCTTGACCTACCACAAAGGGCGCAATGCGCTCGTGTGTCACTATTGCGGCCATACGGAGGCGGTCATGGAAAAGTGCCCCTCGTGTAAGGTGGTCGATCTGCAGCCGATGGGCTTCGGCACGGAGAAGATCGAGGAGCAGGTGCGGCAGTTGTTTCCCGAGGTGCAGGTGGCCCGCTTGGATCGGGATGAGGTGACCTCGGAGAGTGCCTTTAACCGCATTATTGGCGACTTTGCGGCGCGGCGAACGTCGATTCTGATCGGTACGCAGATGGTGACTAAAGGGTTTGATTTCGAGGGGGTTGCTCTGGTTGGCGTGCTGAATGCCGACAACCTGCTTCATAACCCCGATTTTCGGGCTACGGAGCGCACTTTTCAGCAGCTCACGCAGGTGGCCGGTCGTGCCGGACGTCGCTCTTCGGATGGCGAAGTGGTCATCCAGACGGCCGAGCCGCAACACCCCGTTTTGCAACAGGTCCTCTATGGCGATTTTGAGGCGATGAGCCAAACGTTGCTCCGCGAACGCGAGGAGTTCAACTACCCGCCTTATACTCGTCTGACCCAACTCACGTTGCGCCATAGTGATCCGGATCTCTTGCGCCGTTGTGTGGGGGAGCTGGCGCAACAACTGCGAGCCCGTTTTGGTCGCCGACTGATGGGACCGGTGGCCCCTCCGGTGGATCGTATCCGGGGCGAATATATCCGTTCGTTGCTGCTTAAAATCGAGCAGTCGGCGTCGCGTCAGCGTGCCCATGAGTTGCTCCGCGAGCAGCTGAAACGAATTGCGGAACATCCCGATTATAAATCAGTTACCATCAGCATCAATGTCGATCCTCAATAGTTGGTGGCGAGCCCTTGTGGCACTGATCTTCCCGCCTCATTGCCCGGTTTGCGATCTGCCGCTCGGCGATGAGAAGGGGCCGATCTGTTCGCCTTGTTTGGCCTCGGCGCCGCTGACCTCCGATTGGGCTCTCCGCAACGATACACCTTGCGACCGGCTCAGTGTGAAGGGGTGCGAGGTGCGTGTGGTGGCCATGCTGAAGTTTCACAAAGCTCCACAATGGCGGCATCTGATCCATCAATTCAAGTACCATAGTCGTTGGCGATTGGCGCGCGAGGTGGGGCGTTTGTATGGGGGAAAGATGGCCGGAAGTCTCTTCCTATCCGATGTGGATTGGGTGATTCCGATGCCGTTGCATCCGCTGCGACGGATGTGGCGAGGCTATAATCAGTCGGAGGAGTTGGCGCGCGGCATTGCCGAGCAGACGGGCCTGAAGGTGGAGACGAAGAGTGTCGTGCGCGTGCATTATACGCGCTCCCAAGTGTGGCGGACCCGGGAAGAGCGTTTCAAGAATGTGCAGGATGCTTTTCGGGTGGCGCATCCCGAACGCTTGGCGGGCTGTCATCTGCTCTTGGTCGACGATGTGCTGACGACCGGCAGCACGATGCGTACCTGCATCCAGGCGATTGTGGATGCGGTCCCCGATTGCCGCATCAGTGTGGCTGTGCTGGCCGATGCCGGAGGTGGCTCGTGATGGTGGGGCGGTGCGAGTTGCAAACAACTTTTCGACAGGCAGATCCGGCCGATTTGTCCCCTTTGTGGGGTTTCAATTTGTTATCAACAAACTTTTTGACACCGAACCTTTAGGTTCGGTTTTGATATATCGGAACGAATTGCTAATTTTGAGGGTTGAATTTGTAGATAACCCAACCCCATGGCAAAAGAGTATAATACCCCCTACTCCCGCAATCGGGAGGCTTTTCAGGCGATGACCGATGCAATTGGTACGGTACCCCCGCAGGCTGTCGAGCTTGAGGAGGCGGTGCTGGGTGCCTTGATGCTTGAGCAGGATAGCGTGATCGCCGTCCAGGAGTATCTGAAAGAGGAGTCTTTTTACAGCGAACAGCACCAGCTGATCTACCGTGCGATTCAGGAGCTTTCGATCGAGTTGAAGCCGATCGACCTCTATACGGTTTCCGAGCGATTGAAGGTCAAGAAGGAGCTGACGAAGGTGGGCGGAGCTGCCTATCTGGCCCAGCTGACCCAGAAGGTCGGTTCGGCCGCCAATGTCGAGTTCCATGCCAAGATCGTAGCCCAGAAATATGTCCAGCGTGAGTTGATCCGCTCGGCTACCGAGATTCAGCGTCGTTCGTACGACGAATCGACCGACGTGACCGATCTGATCGGCTTTGCCGAGGGCGAGATCTTCAAGGTCTCGGAGGGTCATGTCAAGCGATCGGTACAATCCTCGAAGGATGTCTTGGCGCGTGCACTCAGCCAGATCGAGGAGGCCTCGAAGAACGACTCGTCGATCAACGGCGTGCCGTCGGGCTTCATGGCGATTGACCGGGTGACGATGGGTTGGCAGCTTTCGGATTTGGTGATCATCGCGGCACGTCCGGCCATGGGTAAGACCGCCTTTGTGCTCTCGATGGCCCGCAACATGGCTGTCGATTACGGCAAAGGTGTCGCCTTCTTCTCGTTGGAGATGTCCTCCGTCCAGCTCATGATGCGTCTGATTGTGGCCGAGACGGGTCTGGCGGGTAATGACCTGAAGTCGGGCCGCCTCTCGCCCGAGCAGTGGCGACATTTGGAGTCGGCCACCAAGCCCCTCTCGACGGCACCGCTCTACATCGACGACACGCCGGGTCTTTCGGTCTTTGAGTTCCGCTCGAAGGCTCGCCGTCTGAAGACTCACCACGATATTCAGATCATCATCATCGACTACTTGCAGCTGATGACCGGCAACAGCGAGACCAAGAATGGTAACCGCGAGCAGGAGGTGGCCTTCATCTCGCGTACGCTGAAGGGTATCGCCAAGGAGCTCAATGTGCCGATCATTGCCCTGTCGCAGCTCAGCCGTCAGACCGAGATGCGTGGCGGATCGAAACGTCCGCAACTCTCCGACCTGCGTGAGTCGGGAGCCATCGAGCAGGATGCCGATATCGTGGCCTTCATCCACCGTCCGGAGTATTATGGTATTCACACCGACGAGAATGGTGCTCCGACTGCGGGCATGGCCGAGTTTATCCTGGCCAAGCACCGTAACGGTGCGGTTTGCGACGTGAACCTGCGCTTCGTGAAGGAGCAGACCCGCTTTATGGATGTCGATGATGCGGCTCTTCCGGCACAGGGAGGGGCTCCGTCGCAGGCCTATGACGATTACGCGAGCAGCATGAGTGGCGGTGCTTCGGGCGGCTTGGGAGCTGTCACGGGAGGCGATGAGTTTGGCCTGCCACCGCAAGGGGTCTCGATGAAGCCCGTGAATTTGAATGACGAGGCACCTTTCTAACCGAGCTTATGTTTGTCCGCATACATACCGCTGCGTTGGCCGGCATTGATGCCGTGCATGTGACCGTCGAGGTCAATATCACCGGAGGAGGCCTGGGCCTCTTCCTGGTCGGTCTGCCCGATAATGCCGTCAAGGAGAGCGAACAACGCATCCGCTCGGCCTTTGAGAACTCGGGCGAGAAGATGTCGGGGCGCAAGGTGGTGGTCAATCTGGCTCCGGCCGACCTGCGTAAAGAGGGCGCGTCGTTCGACCTGCCGATTGCCGTAGGTATTTTGGCCGCCATGGAGCGTATTGAGGGCGATCTGTTGGCCGAGACGATGGTCGCCGGAGAGCTTTCGCTCGACGGATCGGTGATGCCGGTACGCGGGGTGCTTTCGTTGGCCATTGCAGCGCGTCAGGCGGGGCTGAAGCGGCTGATTCTTCCGATCGACAATGCGGCCGAGGCGGCTGTGGTCGATGGTCTGGAGGTGATCGGTGTGCAGCAGTTGCGCCAGGTGATCGACTACCTGAATGGTGATGCGCAGATCGCCCCCACTCACACCGTAGAGCCTACGGTGGAGCTGCGTGAGGAGGGTCGTTATGCGGAGGATTTTCGCGATGTGAAGGGGCAAAGTCACGTAAAACGTGCGCTGGAGATTGCTGCGGCGGGTGGTCACAATGTGCTGATGATCGGCTCGCCCGGCTCGGGAAAGACGATGTTGGCGCGTCGCCTGCCGACGATTCTGCCCCTGCTGACCACCGACGAGGCGTTGGAGACCACCAAGATCCACTCCGTGGCCGGCTTGCAACGCTTCGAGGGGTTGATGAGCTATCGCCCGTTCCGTGCTCCGCACCATACGGCTTCGCCCGTCTCGCTCATTGGCGGAGGGCAGACGCCCCACCCGGGAGAGGTCTCGTTGGCCCACAACGGCGTCTTGTTTCTCGACGAGTTGCCCGAGTTTGGCCGTTCGGTGTTGGAGGTGCTGCGCCAGCCGCTCGAAGATCGGGAGATTGTCGTCTCGCGTGCCCGCTATAGTGTGCGTTATCCGGCTAACTTTACGTTGGTGGCTGCGATGAATCCCTGCCCCTGTGGCTATTACAACCACCCCTCGAAGGAGTGTGCCTGCTCGCCCAGTGCCGTGCATCGCTATATGGGACGGATCTCCGGCCCGCTGATGGATCGCATCGACATGCACATCGAAGTGACTCCGGTCGAGCCGCAAGAGTTGCATGCGGCAGCCGAGGGGGAGTCGAGTGCTTCGATTCGGGAGCGTGTAGCGCGAGCGCGTGCCATCCAGCGTGATCGGTTCCGTGGGATCGAAGGGGTCTATACCAATGCGCGGATGAACACAGCCATGTTGCGCGACTATTGCCAATTGGATGCTGCCTCGACGCGGCTGTTGCGCCGTGCTATGGAGCAACTATCGCTTTCGGCACGCGCCTACGACCGCATTTTGAAGGTGGCTCGCACGATTGCCGATTTGGAGGGCGTAGCCGATATTACGGCAGCTCACATCGCCGAGGCGATCGGTTATCGGTCGCTCGATCGAGAGAATTGGGGTCGGTAATTAACTACGTGAAATTTAGCACACAAACGCATGCGGGTTTAGGAGGAAATCCGTGATTACAAATAAAGAAAACGATGAACAAACCGTATAAAATTATCCTATCGGGAGGCGGTACGGGTGGCCATATCTACCCGGCCGTAGCGGTGGCCGAGGCGTTGAAACGTCGCTTAGGTGATCGCGTGGAGTTGCTCTTTGTGGGCGCCGAGGGCAAGATGGAGATGGAGAAGGTGCCGGCGTTGGGATATCGCATCGTAGGCCTTCCGATTGCCGGTCTGCAACGTCGGCTCGATTGGCGCAACCTGCTCGTGCCCTTCAAGGTGTGGAAGAGCATCCGTCGCGCCAAACAGACGATCCGCTCCTTCGGGGCTGATCTGGTGGTGGGTTTTGGCGGCTATGCCAGCGCACCGGTTTTGTGGGCGGCACAACGGCTGAAGGTGCCGACGCTGATCCAGGAGCAAAACTCCTATGCCGGCCTGACGAACAAGATCCTGGCCAAGCGGGCTCGGACGATCTGCACGGCCTATGAGGGCATGGAGCGATTCTTTCCTGCCGATCGTATTCGCCTGACCGGCAATCCGTTGCGTGGTAATTTCTCGCAGGCGGGAGCCGATCGGACAGAGGCTCTGGCCCACTATGGCTTTACGGCCGAGCGCAAGACACTGCTGGTGGTGGGCGGGTCGCTCGGTACGCGTACGCTGAACGAGATGATGAAGCGGTGGATCGAGCAGCTCGATGGCGAGGCCCCCGTGCAGGTGATTTGGCAGACGGGAAAATATTATGAGCCGGAGATGCAGGCCTTCTTGGCCGAGCACCCGACGAAACATATCTGGCAGGGAGCCTTCATCGATCGGATGGACCTGGCCTACGCTGCAGCCGATCTGGTCATCTCGCGCAGTGGTGCAGGTACGGTCTCGGAGTTGTGCCTCGTGGCTAAGCCGGTGCTGTTTGTCCCGTCGCCCAACGTGGCCGAGGATCATCAGACGATGAATGCCCGCGCGTTGGCCAATAAGGGGGCAGCCGAGCTGGTGACCGATGCAGCTTGTTGCAGCGAGGCGGTACCGAAGGCGTTGGCTCTGTTGGCCGATGAGGAGCGCTTGCAGTCGATGCGTACGGCGTTGGCTGCGCTGGCACGTCCTCAGGCTGCTGAAGATATTGTCGATGAGATCTTAAAACTCCTCTAATGAGGTTGTTGCGATGAAGAAGAATTACTATTTTTTGGGTATTGGAGGCATCGGTATGAGTGCCTTGGCGCGCTATTTTCTGCATGCAGGATGCCGCGTTGCGGGTTATGACCGCACGCCGACCCACCTGACCGCCGAATTGGAGCGCGAGGGGGCTGAAATTCACTACGAAGAGGGGGTAGCCTTGATCCCCGAGGCGATGCGCGATCCGGCAACCACGATCGTGGTCTATACGCCGGCCGTGCCGACCGATCATGCCGAATATCGCTACTTTGTCGAGGCCGGATTTACGATCGAGAAACGTTCGCAGATGCTGGGCCACCTCTCCGAGGGTCGCTATGTGATGGCCGTAGCGGGCACCCACGGTAAGACCACCACTTCGACGATGGTGGCTTGGCTCAATCGTGTTGTGACCGGAGGAGGATCGGCCTTCCTGGGGGGTATCTCGAAGAATTTCAACGGCAATTTGGTGTTGGGCGAAGGGGCGCGATTGGCTGTGGAGGCCGATGAGTTCGACCGCTCGTTTTTGCGCCTGTCGCCCGATGTGGCGGTGATTACCTCGGCCGATGCCGACCACCTCGACATCTACGGCACTCACGAAAAGGTCAAGGAGGCCTTCTCGCAGTTTGTCGATCGTATCAAGCCGGGTGGTGCGCTGGTGATCAAATCGGGGGTCGATGTGGCGATCTGCAACGAGCAAATTGCAACCTATCGCTATGCCTACGATACGCCGTGCGACTTTTATGCTACGCAGATTCGCTTGCAGCAGGGTGGCCATTATCGCTTCGATCTAGTGATGCCCGATCGTGTGGTGACGGATTGTACACTCGGCATTCCGGGCTGGGTCAATATCGAAAATGCCGTTGCGGCTACGGCCCTGGTATGGTGTGCCGCCCAAAAGGATGGTGTTGCGCTGGACGAGGCGTTGCTGCGGGAGGCGCTGGCCACCTTCTCGGGGGTAAAACGTCGATTTGAGTTCTATCTGAACACGCCCGAGCAGGTCTATATGGACGACTATGCCCACCATCCGCGTGAGTTGGCTGCGGCACTGACTTCGGTCTGCCGCATGTTCCCCGAACGTCGGGTGACGGCTATCTTCCAGCCGCACCTCTATACCCGCACGCGGGACCTCTATGCGGAGTTTGCCGAGGCACTCTCGGAGGCCGACGAGGTGATTCTGCTGCCGATCTATCCGGCGCGCGAGGAGCCGATCGAGGGCATTCGATCGGAGATCATTGCCGAGCGGGTCACGGTCCCTTGTCGGATCGTTGCACGGGAGGAGTTGGCAGACCAGTTGGCCCAGCAACCGACCGATGTGGTCATCACGTTTGGCGCGGGCAATATTGATGCCTGTTGCGAGGCGGTGGCCGAGGTCTTGCGTCGTAAAGTGTCGAACCTAACAGAGGCGTAGGCGACAACGATGGCTCGGTGGCAACGATACCTGTTTTTTGGTGCGCTTTGGTGCGTCGTGGCGGGCTATTGCGCGCTGGCGATTTTGCGATCGCAGCGACTGCGTAGCCGGATGCGCGTCGAGCAGCTTGAAATTGTCATTGCCGACAGCACCGCACACGGGTCGCTGATCGGCTCGGAACAGGTTGTTCAGGCGTTGGCCAAGCAACGAATCTCGACGTTAGGGGAGCCGATTGATTCGGTCGATCTGGTGGGTATCGAGCAGCTGATCGCCCGCAATGGCTTTGTCGAGCGGGTTGATGCCTCGGTCGATGATCGGGGGCGGTTGTGTATTGCGATCGCGCAACGGGAACCGGTGCTGCGCCTGCGGTTGGATAGCCGTGACGGTTATGTGACCCGCGAAGGGTACCTCTTTGCGACTCCTCCGCGTTCGTCTCGCTATGTGCCGGTGGTGACGGGATCGTATCGTCTGCCCGTTCCGCGAGACTATACGGGCTCGGTCGCTGCGTGGGTAGAACATGCGTTGTGGCTGCGCGACACGACGATTCTGGGGTTAGAGCGGCTGAAATATCCCTTCATGGCGGCGCAGCGACACCACCTGCTCAAGGTGCGGCGGGAACGCTATCGACGGCTGGATCGCCATCCGTTGCATTGGTTGGGCTTTGAGACCGACGAAGAGTATGCCCTGCGGAAGGAGGCCTTCGATCGGCAGCAGGCCGATTCGGTCCGAAAATACCGCTATTTGGCCCGCCGCAGCGGGGAGGAGGTCGATCGTTTGTCGGCTCGGCAGGAGTCTTTGCGTCGCGAGCAAAAAAAGTTGCAAAAAAACTACGAAGATTTCGTGAAACTTCTTACCTTTGTAGAACAACTTGAGACGACCGATTTTTGGAGCGAGGAGGTAGTGCAAATCATTGCTACGACCGCCTCGAGCGGTGCATTGAATATCGCGCTTGTCCCGCGAAGCGGCCCTTTTACGATTCAGTTTGGCCGCCTCGAGGAGGTGGAGGAGAAGTTTCGCAAATTGGATCGTTTCTATGAACGAGGGTTGCCACACGTGGGGTGGGAGCGTTTTCGTGAGGTAGATGTCCGCTATTCGGATCGCGTGGTATGTCGATAGGGGGAGCGGGTTGTTAGGAATTGAAAAATAAGTAAATACCAATAGAACTGTGGAGAGAAAGTGTTATATTTCAGCCGTCGATTTGGGCTCGTCGAACGTGGTAGTTGCCGTTGCCGAGCGTTTCGACGACGGGTCGCTGGCGTTGCGAGGCTTGGTGTCGAAACCACTCAAGGTGGGCGATGTGGTAGCCGGACAGATCGAGAATATCCAGCAGGTGGGCGAGGCCGTTATCGCAGCCTTTGAGGAGGCGGGTGAGCAGGCCAATATCCGTATTACGGAGGCCTATGCCGGTGTCTCGGGCGAGTTTGTGCGTTGTGCGCGCCATTCGGACTATGTCTTTGTCTCGAAACCCGAGACAGGCGTGAGCGATCAGGATGTGAAGAATCTGTTTGATCGCATGCGCAACCTGCAAGCCCCCGAGAAGGAGGTGATCATGGAGTATATCCCGCAGCATTATCTGATCGACAACAAGAAAGAGGTGCAGCATCCGAACGGATCGTTCGGCAATAAGCTCTCCTCGACCTTCAACTATGTCTTGTGTGCCAAGACCCCGATGGAGCGTATCGGGCTGGCCTTCCGCCGTGCCGGTGTGGAGTTAGCCGAGGTGTTGCCGAACACCCTGGCGTTGCCCGAGGTGGTCCTGAACGAGGATGAGAAGGAGGAGGGCGTTGCTGTGGTCGATATCGGTGGCGAGGTAACCGACGTGACGGTCTATTTCCGCAAGGTGGTGCGTTACGTGGCCTCGATCCCG
Source organism: Alistipes sp. (assembly GCA_017437045.1). GTDB lineage: Bacteria > Bacteroidota > Bacteroidia > Bacteroidales > Rikenellaceae > Alistipes. The sequence goes on along the minus strand of JAFSBY010000028.1, from coordinate 25,310 downwards.
ATGGGTGCGAACGCCATCAACAAAGATATCCGTGCGCTGGGTGTGCCGGAGCGTTATGTGGAGAGCCTGAAGCAGAAATATGGCTCGGCTGTCGCTTCGCGTGTCGGCGAGGAGAAGGTGGTGCGTGTGACGGGTCGCACGCAGCGCGAGACGCTCGATATTCTGCAACGCAACTTGGCTACGGCCATCGAGTCGCGCATGCTCGACATTATCGAGTATGTCATGGAGGAGCTGGAGATCTCGGGCTATGCCGATCGCCTCAATTATGGCATTGTGCTGACGGGCGGCTCGGCCAATCTGACGGATGTGGAGGATCTCTTCCGTCAGGTAACCAAGATGGAGGTGCGCGTCGCTGTCCCCGAGTCGGGTCTTACGCCCGAGTCACTCGATCAGCTGGCAGATCCGGCCTATGCTACGATTGCCGGTCTGTTGGTGAACGCCTCGGCGCGTAGCCATAAGGGTACGGCCTATGTGGCCTTGCCTCCCAAGCCGGTTGTGGTGCCGGAGCAGCCGGTACAGCCGGAGCAGCCGGTACAACCTGAGCCGCCGAAGGCGCAGCCCGAGTCGGAAAAGCCGGCCACTTCGGTACAAGAGCAGGGCGCTACGCCCGAGCCGCCGCAGCAATCGGGCTCGACGTCGGTAGAGCATCCGTCGGTGACGAGCGAGGAGGATGAGATCGTGAACGAGCCGCCGGTCGTCCCCGACGAGGAGGAGATCGAGGAGGAGGAGTCGCCGCGTGAGCGTGCTCTTCGTCTGAAGCAAGAGGAGAAGGAGCGCCGTGCTCGTGAGAAACAAGAGGAGAAGGAGCGTCGTGCGCGTGAGAAACAGGAGGAGAAGGAGCGTCGTGCCCGCGAAAAGCAGGAGCAAAAGAGCGATTCGCCCGGATTCTTCGGGGGCATCCTGGGCAAGGTCGAGGAGTTATTCCGCAAGGCCGAGGATGAGGAGTTGTAAGAGTTGATTGTTTGTAGATTAAAGAATAAGTAGATATGAGCCTTTGCCCTGCAAGAAGCGCGGCAGGCTGCAAAAAATAAGTCAAGATTATGACCGAGAATGTATTTTCTGAAATCAATATCCCGCGTACGAAAAACTCGTTGATTGCCGTCATGGGCGTAGGTGGCGCAGGTGGCAATGCCGTAGGACACATGTGGCACATGGGTATCGAGGGCGTGACCTTCATGGTATGTAATACCGATGAGCAGGCCCTGGCTGTAAACCCTGTGGAGCAGAAGATCCAGATGGGCCCCGGCTTGGGTGCCGGAGGTAATGCCGAGGAGGGTCGTCGTTTGGCCCTCGAGTCGATCGACGAGATTCGTCAGGCCCTGACCGAGATGGGGGCACGGATGCTCTTCATCGCTGCCGGAATGGGTGGTGGTACGGGTACGGGTGCTTCGCCCGTGATTGCCCGCTTAGCCAAGGAGATGGGGCTGCTGACGGTTGCCGTGGTGACCTCGCCCTTCCCCGTGGAGGGTCGTATCCGCTTCGACCAGGCGCAGGAGGGTATCAACGAGCTGCGCAAGACGGTCGATTCGCTGCTGGTGATCAACAACGAGAATATTGCCAAGCTCTATCGCCATGCCTCGCTCAAGGAGGCCTTCAGCAAGGCGGATGATATCCTGCTGCTGGCTACGAAGGGTATTGCCGAGATCATCACCGTGAAGAGTGATCTGGTCAATGTCGATTTCGCCGATGTCAAGCGCGTGATGAGCAACAGCGGTCGCGCCCACATGGCAGTTGCTACGGCCGAGGGTGAGGGTCGTGCCTTGCAGGTGGCCGAGGCCTCGCTCAATTCACCCTTGCTCGAGAGCAGCAAGATCAGCGGTGCACAGAAGATTCTGGTCAATGTTTCGGTCGATCAGGCCGACCACTTGAGCCTGCAGGAGGTGATGGATATCCTCGACTTCATCCAGGCTTCGGCCAGCGTGCGCACCGAGGATGGCAAGACGCAGATGGCCGAGATCATCTGGGGTACGAGCGAGAAACCCTCGTTGGGCGATGCTATCGAGCTGGTGATGGTGGCTACGGGCTTCCCGCAGAGTGTTTCCGAGCGCTTGAGTGCCGAGCGTGCTTATGAGCCGGTGAAACCCAAGGCGGATAACGATGAAGAAGATGGTGGCTCTGTTTTCAAGCCCTTTAAGCAATCGAAAACCGAGGCCGAGAAGCCGAAAGTAGAGCCCCCGATTGTGTTGGGTGCCCCCTCGAGCCGCTACGAAAACATCGATCGTTGCAAGGAGGAGCCGGCCTTTGTGAAGCGTCATGCCACGTTCATTACCCAGAGCGGGTCGTCGCGCAAGGCGGTGGTACGCGATACCGAGTTGGATGCTGCAACCCCTGCGGAGAGCCATTCGGAGGATCTGTTTGATTAACGCATGGGGGTGATGATGACACTTACAGCGACCGCATCGACGGGGTGGATCAGTCTGGCATCGGAGTTCGACCTCGGCATGGTGATTTGGATGGGCGTGCTGACGCTCCTCCTGCTCTGCGTATCGGCCTTAGTAAGTGGTTCGGAGACCTCGTTCTTCTCCCTGTCACCGACGGAGGTGCAGCAGCTCAAACAGTCGGAAGATACGACCGATCGACGCGTTATCTCGTTGCTTTCGGATGTGGATATGCTGCTGGCGACGATCCTGGTGGCCAACAATGTGGTCAATATCTGCATCACGTTGCTCACGGCACTGATCATCGACTCGCTGCTGGTCTTCCATAGCTTTGAGTTCCTCTTCAAGACCGTGCTGGTCACCTTCTTGCTCTTGCTCTGTGGCGAGGTGCTGCCGAAGGTGCTGGCACAATCGTCTCCGATGCGTTTTGCCCGCTTTGTCTCAAAACCCTTGCAGGTCATCCGAAAGATTACCTATCCGTTGGCGATCATCTTGGTGCGGACCGGCACGTCGATTAGCGAGCGCGCCTCGCGTCGGCAGGAGATCTCCCTCGATGAATTGGCCGAGGCGGTCGATATGACCCATTCGGAGAGCGAGGAGGAGCATGAGATGCTGTCGGGCATCGTGAATTTTGTCAATACGGAGGTGCAGGAGATCATGAAGCCGCGTGTTGATATCTCGGCCATCGAGCTGACGGCCGACTATGAGCGTCTCAAGGAGCTGATCATGCGGTCGGGCTTCTCGCGTATTCCGATCTACGACGAGGACATCGACCACATTCGTGGTGTGCTCTATGTGAAGGATCTGATGCCCTACATCAACCGTGGCAACGAATTTGGTTGGCAGCAACTGATCCGAAAGCCCTATTTTGTCCCCGAACACAAGAAGATCAACGACCTGCTGGAGGAGTTCCAATCCAACAAGGTACATATGGCCATCGTGGTCGATGAGTATGGATCGACGCTCGGATTGGTTTCGTTGGAGGATATCATCGAGGAGATTGTCGGTGAGATTTCGGACGAGAGCGATACGGCCGAAAAGCTCTACACGGTGTTGGGCCCCCAGAGCTATCTGTTTGAGGGCAAGGCCCATATTGTCGATTTTGAGCGCATCCTCGATCTGGATGAGGATCTCTTCTCGGACGTGAAGGGTGATGCAGAGACGCTGGCCGGACTGATGCTCGAACTCAAGCGCGATTTCCCGCGTAAGGGGGACTCGTTTGTGGCGCATAACATCCGCTTTACGGTCAGCGAAATGGAGCGCCACCGCATCGACAAGATTAAGGTCGAAGTGCTATGAGCACCCCCCGTTTAATCCTGGAATCTATCTTATCGCCGGACCGGCTACGCAGTCAGGTCTCGGCGGCCGAGTGGGCCGAGGCTGAGGGCTTCGGCTCGCTGCAGCGTCAGCGGGAGTGGCTTTCGTGGCGTGCGCTGGTGCATCGGGTCTTGGGGGCCGATGCGGAGGTGCGCTATAATGCGGTGGGTGCACCCTATGTAGTGGGGAGTAGCTGCCGGATCTCGGTAAGTCACTCCAAAGGGTGTGTCGCAGTACTCTTCAGCGATCGGCCGTGCGCGGTGGATGTAGAGCGGCTGGATCGCAATTTTCAACGTATCAAGGCGAAGTATTTGACGGCCGAGGAGCAACGCTTGGGCGACGATGTGCCCTTTCTGGCGGCAGCCTGGAGCGCCAAAGAGGCTCTCTATAAATATGCCGGTGAACCGGGGCTTGACCTACTGGAGGATCTTCACGTGTTGGCCTATGAGCCCGGAGTGGCGATTACGGGCCAAATAAAAGATGGAGAGCCGCTCCGACTCTCCATCGCTCTGTATGACAACTTCGACGACGGTCCTTATCAAGCCGTCTATCTGGGCTAAAGTCCCAACTTCTTGGCAATAGCCTTCGGCAGCGCCTTCTTATTGATCATCATGTCGGTCGTCTTGTAGGCTACGAAAGGCTTCGAGAAGTACCAGAAACCATCGTACGGTTTCACCGTATCCCACGAATTTTGTACCTTATAATAGACCGTACCGTTCTGGTCGGTTGCCGTACCTACGATCACCATGCCGTGGTCGTCGGTCGTCTCGTAGTTGTCGAAAGCCTCCTGGCGCATCTGCTGGTTAATCGCACGCTCCTTGCCCGGCTTGTCAAACGAGTAGAGGGCAGCTTCACGCTCTTTAGCCGTCAGTTGGCCCCAACGCTCGGCCTCCGTGCCGCTCATCGACTTCGGATCGGTCTCGGGAATCACACCAATAGCCTTGGTGCGGCTGAAGCCCTTCTCGCTGACATCCGTACCCCAAGCGATCGTGTAACCCTGCTCCAGCGCATGGTCTACGACCTGCATCATCTCCTCCAAAGGCAGGTTATAAACCTCGCCCCAGAGCCAGTTGTCGGGAACCTCCAGGATGAACTTCTCGTAGAAGGGGTGATGCGTGAAGGAGCTGATGTCGATATAGTCGTCCATGTCGATCGGCAGCGACTCGGCAAAGCTCTTCGGCGTGTACTCCTTACCGTTCCAGGTGAAGGTCTCGGGCATCTCGCCGAAATACTCATCCAGCAGGGCGTTGAAACCGCGCTTCCAAGCCGTCGAAAGCGGACGACGCGAACGCTCACCGGCCTGCATCACAGCATCCAGGTAGCCCTTCAGGGCAGCCGACAGCTCGTGGAAATCGGGCAGATCGGTGCCATAGTTCAGACCCTTATAGACCTCAAAGGGGACAATGCCGTATTTCTTGATACCCTCCGTCACGTCGTGAGCAGCACCACCCTCGGCAAAGTTCAACGAGCCGTGCATGCGCATGTACCGCTCGGCCTTCTCCATCCACGAGTGGCGCACGATCCACATCTCCGAGAGGTGAATCTCCTCGCCTCCGGCACGCAGAATTTCGCTCTCGAGGAAGGTCATCGTCGAGTAGCACCAACACGTACCACTACGATTCTGATTCTTGACCGGTGTGGTCTTAATCACTACCTGATCGGTAAACTGATAACCTTCGGCCTTCTTCTCGGCCTCGGGCTCTTGCGCCGACGCACTCCATGCGATTGCGACGGCAGCCATCAAAGTCAGCAATTTCTTCATATTTATTAGGTTTTAAGGATATTTCACTTATCGTTTCTTCAACTTCTGCACGATCTCCAGGCAGGCGGCGAGGGTCAGTTCCTCGATCTTGGCACCCTTGGGCAGTCGGTAGTTCTTCCCTTTGTAGGCGATGTAGGCGCCGTAGGGGCCCTGCTTGATCAGCATGTCGGGATCCTCCTCAAAGGTGCGCAAGGGGGTGCGGGAGGCTGCAGCCGTGGCCTCTTTGGCACGAACCAACTCGACGCAACGCTCATAGCTGATCGTGTAGGGGTCATCGCCCTTTTGCAGCGAGGTGAACGATTTGCCTCGACGGATGTAGGCCCCGAAACGGCCGATGCCGACTACCAACTCCTCGCCCTCCAATTCGCCCACCGTACGCGGCAGCGCGAAGAGCTCCAACGCCTCTTCGAGGGTGATCGCCTCGATCAGTTGTCCCTTCTTGAGTGAGGCAAATTGAGCCTTGCCACCCTCCTCGGCCTCGATCTCGACCATCGGACCGTAGCGACCGATGCGAGCCTTGACCATGCGGCCCGTCTTGGGGTCGATACCCAACTCGCGCACCTGACTCTTGTGGTCGGTCTGGGTGCCGATGGCCTCCTCGACCATACCGTGGAAGGGGGTATAGAAGTCCCCGATCATCTTGCTCCACGTGATCTCACCCTCGGCTACGCGGTCAAACTCCTTCTCGACCGAGGCGGTGAAGTTGTAGTCCAAGATGGGGCCGAACTGCACCTCCAGGTAGTCGTTTACGAGCATGCCGATGTCGGTCGGCGAGAGGCGGTTGCGCTCCTTGCCGTAGCTCTCCGTATGGGTCTTGCGCGTGAGCTTGTTGCCCGAGAGGGTCAGCTGCGTGTAGTTGCGCTTCTGGCTTTCACGGTTCTGCTTCTCGACATATCCACGGTTGATGATCGTCGTGATCGTCGGTGCATAGGTCGAAGGACGACCAATGCCTAACTCCTCAAGTCGCTTGACGAGCGAAGCCTCGTTGTAACGCGCCGGCGGCATCGTGTAACGCTCCGTTGAGGCGATCTGCTTGGCCGTGAGCAAGTCGCCGGCCGAAAGGCGGGGCAGTACACCCTCGCTGCTTTCGCTGGTCGTATCCTCGTCTGTCGATTCGGAGTAGAGCTTCAAGAAACCGTCGAAACGGATCACCTCACCTTGGGCAATGAATTGCAACTCGCTGCCTCCGATCTCGATTGTGATGGTTGTGCGATCCAGTTCGGCACAAACCATCTGCGAGGCCACCGTGCGTTTCCAGATCAGCTCGTAGAGCCGTTTTTCGGCCGTCGATCCTTCGATCTGTTGGCGGTCGATGTAGGAGGGACGAATTGCCTCGTGGGCCTCTTGTGCCCCTTTGCTCTTGGTCTTGTAGTTGAACCAACGGTGGTATTGCTCGCCATAGAGTTTCGTCACCTCCTCCTTGCATTGTGCCAACGCCTGCACCGACAGGTTCACCGAGTCGGTACGCATGTAGGTGATCAAACCTTGCTCATAGAGATGCTGTGCCACCGACATGGTTTGCGATACCGACATGCCCAGCTTGCGGCTGGCCTCCTGTTGCAGGGTCGAAGTGGTAAAGGGGGCGGCGGGGAAGCGTTGTGCGGGCTTCTCCTCCGATTTAATCACCTTGAAGGTCGCCTCCTTGCACCCCTCGAGGAAGGCGGTTGCCTCGGCCTCGGTATCGAAATTCTTCGACAGCGTAGCCTTGAAGAGGCTCTTCTCGGGGTCGTTGGTCGCATAGAATTGGGCAACGACGCGGTAATAGGGGGTCGATTGGAAGGCGATGATCTCGCGCTCGCGCTCAACGATCAGTCGCACGGCGACCGACTGCACACGACCGGCCGAAAGCGACGGTCGTACCTTTTTCCACAGTACGGGCGAAAGTTCAAAGCCGACCAGACGATCCAATACGCGGCGGGCTTGTTGGGCGTGTACGAGGTTCATATCGACCGTGCGGGGCTGTTCGATAGCCTCAAGGATCGCCTTTTTGGTGATCTCATGGAAGACGATACGTTTCGTCTTATCGACCGGGAGACCCAACACTTCGGTCAGGTGCCATGCGATGGCTTCTCCTTCGCGGTCTTCATCGGATGCGAGCCATACGGTCTTCGATTGTGCCAATTTGGCCAGATCGCTGACCACCTTCTTCTTGTCGGTCGGGATCTCGTAGATCGGCTCGAAGCCTTGGTCGATATGGATACCCAGATCCTTTTTGGCCAGATCACGGATGTGTCCGAAACTCGAACGCACCATGAAGTTTTCGCCCAGGAATTTTTCGATGGTCTTGGCCTTGGCCGGAGACTCGACGATTACTAAATTTTCCTGCATTTTTCTCTTTATATCGCTTGTTGCCGCAGCGCGATCGTGTAAAACACGAAAACCTAAGTACGGGACTTAGGTTTCGCCTTTGGCTTGATTTTCAGTTCGCTAAAGAACCATGTTATAGGTGAACTCCATCTTGATGGGAGCTTTGAGCGGGGTGGCTCCCGTGCCACTGTCTACGCCCTGCAGGAAGCTCACATCGAACGTGTATGCGCTGTAGGCTTCCGGACCCAGATGCAAGACCCTTCCTTCGACATTCGACCAATCGAGCGCCTCCCAATCGATCACCTTCTGACCCGTAGGCGACAGGGTGGTGTGGGCTTCGCGCTCCTTCTTAAAGGAGTTCCACATCTGCTGAAGGTGTGCCGTGATGTTCATGGCATAGCGTCCGTGGCTGCGATTGATGTAGCCGTCGTAGGCGAGTGTCGTGCTATAGTTCTGTTCGTAATAATAGTTGTAATCGGGGATGTTGGACAACGATTTGTAGTTCGTGTAGAGGCCCAAGCGGGATTGTGCCTCGTCCATCTCGGTCAGCAACGAGTCGTAGCCGGGCATCGAGGGGCCAATCGAAAGGTAGTCGTAGATGCTCGACGGGAAGTAGAAATAGATCATGGCCTGCGAGAATGCCAAGGTCGAGAAATCCTTCTTCGAGGCGGCATACTCCGTCTCCAGAATACCATTCAATTCGCGGAAGAAGGCCTCCGTGAAGGTCAGCTCCGAGAGCAGACCGCCCATGCCCTCGACGATGATCTCCGAACGCTCCGGACGCAGCGTAACCTGCTCACCGGCAGCTGCCAGACGGGCCTCTTCGGCCAACTGACGCTTCAGCTCCTCGACCTCATCGGCCATCTCGCCCTCCGAGTAGTCGAGCTCTATACGATTGATCGAGATGTTCTCGTTCAGGTTATACATGTTCTCGTCGAAGTAGAAGACCATGCCGATCGTATCCTGGATGAGCGACTCGTCGTCCACACGGCGATTACGGCCATAGACCGACAGGGTCGAACTCTCGAGCGAAGTGACATAGATCGCACCCTCACCCTCAGGTACCTCGATCGGTTTGATGTAGAGGCCCTTGAAGGTGTTCAAGAAGAGCTGGATGCTATCCTTCTTGAAGCTGTAAATATCATATTTATTCTCCTTCTTCGACTGCTCGCCCTCTTCGAGGAAGAGACGGCGCACGAAGTGGTGGCCGGCCTCGGTCGGCTGCAGCGTAACGGCCGCCGTTGCCGGACCGCGATCGCCACCCAGCGTGAAGGTGAAGAGCGGCTCGCTGGCGATGATGCTGCGCGTCGTGCCTGTACCCTCGCCCTCGACGATCTCGACCGCCTCGGGGTCGAAACGCAGGTAGTAGGTCGTATCCTCGTTGATATAGCAGTTGTCGATTACCTCAAAGATGCCGAATTGCTGCGTGACGGTCGTGTCGCCACCATAACTCGAAATCGAGAGGGTCAGCTGTACCGAATCCAAGAAGGGTTTGTGGCCAAAGTAGCCCGAATCGACGCTGTAGAAGTTGATGTACTGCGTCAGGAACGAGGCCGTGCGACGACCCAGCCGCTCGTTGAGCATCGATCCGAAGTAACCACTTGCGATGTTAGAACTTTGGATCGAGTCGGTCTGATAGAGACGCGTCTCGACGAATTTGCGGGGGTTGAGGTTATCCAACGTCAGGTATCCGGCCTTCATTTGCTGATTCTCGGGTACCAGGTTGGCTCCCAACGTGTCATCGACATCGACCGAGCAGGCGGCCATGACGAAGCATATTGCGAGGCTCAAGACTACCGATAAACGGCCGATGAACTTATTGCAGTTGCTCATAGAATTGGTTGTAATTGTCGAAAAATCCCTGCTCCTCGGGCGATTGGTACTCCAAGATGGGCTTACCACTCTTGCGCACCATCTCAAGCACCTCGGGCGATACCTTCTCGGAGGCAATCACTACGCCGTCGGCATAATCAAGAACGAAACGACAGAGGTTTTCGTATGAGGGGTCGTTCAAAATCGACAGATTCTCGTCCGAAACGCCCTCGCTGGCGATCTTCTGCCCCATCGTCGGGTCGAGCCTGCCGGGGGTCGTGTCGCCATAGAGCGAGACTACGACCTTCACGTCGCGGAAGATCGGGTCGTCGGCGAAGACGCGTTTCAGATAGACCGGCGCAACGGCCGAGAACCAGCCGTGGCAGTGGACAATGGTCGGCGTCCAACGCAATTTGCGAACCGTCTCGAGCACACCGCGAGCAAAGAAGATGGCACGCTCGTCATTGTCGGCAAAACCCTCGTTCGTGTCGGGGTCGATCAGGTTGGCTTTGCGAGCGAAGTAGTCGTCGTTGTCGATGAAGTAGATCTGCACGCGCGCCGAGGGGATCGAGGCCACCTTGATGATCAGTTGGTGGTCGTTATCGTCGATAATGAGGTTCATACCCGAAAGTCGGATCACCTCATGCAGCTGATGGCGTCGTTCGTTGATCGAACCATAACGGGGCATGAACGAGCGAATCTCGTTGCCGCGCTCCTGCATGGCCTGCGTGAGGTTGCGGCAGAGCGTCGAACACTCTGTTTCGGGCAGGTAGGGGGTTATCTCCTGGCAGATATACAGAATTTTGTTTGCCATATTTCGAATGGTTTTACAAGCGCAAAGATAGTGAAAAATTCTGAAATTTTGGGTTCCGATTAGAGGATCAACATGGCGTCACCATACGTACCGAACCGATAGCCCTGCTCGTAGGCCTCTTTGTAGGCCTGCATCACCAGATCGTAGCCGCCGAAGGCTGCCACCATCATGAGTTGGGTCGAGTAGGGGAGGTGGAAATTCGAGACCATGGCCCCAGCCACCGTGAAATCGTGCGGTGCAAAGATGAATTTATTGGTCCAGCCCGCCTCGGCCTTGATCATGCCGCCGGTCGATACAACCGTCTCGAGGGTGCGCATTACGGTTGTGCCGATAGCCACCACCTTGCGGCCATTGCGCTTGGCCGTATTGACGGCTGCGGCTGTTTCGTCTGAGACGATATATTGTTCGGAGTCCATCTTGTGCTTCGAGAGATCCTCGACATCGACCGTGCGGAAGTTGCCCAATCCGACGTGCAGCGTCAGGAAGGCACGCTCGACACCCTTGATCTCCATGCGCTTCATGAGGTGTTTCGAGAAGTGCATGCCGGCCGTCGGAGCTGCTACGGCACCCTCCTTGTCGGCAAAGATGGTCTGGTAACGCTCGGCATCCTCCGGCTCTACCTTCTCGCGCACCCAACGCGGCAGCGGGGTCTCACCCAGTGCAAAGAGGGCCTTCTTGAACTCCTCGTACGAACCGTCGAAGAGGAAGCGGAGGGTACGACCACGCGAAGTGGTGTTGTCGATTACCTCGGCCACCAACAGGTCGTCGTCACCAAAATAGAGTTTGTTGCCAATGCGGATCTTACGTGCCGGATCGACCAACACGTCCCACAGACGGAGCTCACGATTCAACTCGCGCAGCAGGAAGATCTCGATCTCGGCACCGGTCTTCTCCTTGTTGCCGTAGAGGCGTGCCGGGAAGACCTTCGTGTCGTTGAAGACAAAGAGATCCTCCTCGTCGAAGTAGTCCAGAATCTCCTTGAACTGACGGTGTTCGATGGTGCCCGTAGCACGATGAATGACCATCAGACGCGAATCGTCGCGGTTGATGGTCGGGTATTGCGCCATTTCGGGCGAAAAGTCATATCCGTATTGGGATAGTTTCATAGGTAAACCTTTGTTTTTGGGGTTACAACAATCTTTATTAATACGAAAAAAAGGCTATTTTGTTTCAAGTTGTTGTAAATTTTCTAAAAATTCCTCCAGCTGCCAGCTGTGATCGACCGTGAAACCACCACTGCGCGTGCGGCGCAACGAGGCCAAGTGGGCCCCACTGTGCAACGCTTCGCCGATCTCGCCGGCCAACGAACGAATATAAGTGCCTCGGCTGCAACGCACTCGCAGACGTAAATCGTGCCCCTCGAAATGCTCGACCTGCATCTGGTAGATGTTGATCAGAGCCTGGCGCAATTCGACCGTCTCGCCGGCTCGGGCGATCTCATAGGCGCGCAACCCTTCGACCTTCTTGGCCGAATAGAGCGGGGGCGTCTGCAGCCGCTCGCCGGTGAGTGACTCCAGCGCGTGGTCCACTGCCTGGCGTGTGATGTGCCGATAGGGGTAGGTGTGATCGACCGTGTGCTCGCGGTCGTAACTCGGGGTTGTGGCTCCTAAGTAGATGTCGGTCACATACTCCTTCTCCTCGGCCTGTAACTGTTCGACGAGCTTCGTAGCGCGTCCGATGCAGACGATCAAGATACCCGTAGCCAAGGGGTCGAGCGTGCCGGCATGGCCCACCTTGATCTTGCGGTAGCCGATACGGCGCAGGGCAAATTTGATTTTGCGGACGACATCAGCCGATGTCCAGTAAAGCGGCTTGTCGATGACGGCAATGTAGCCCTCCTCGAAGTTCAGGCCGCGCAGCTCCTTCTGATCTGTCATGTGGTGTGGGGTGTTAAACGAGTGCGTAGATGAGCGAAACGAGGCCGACAATGGCGCAATAGAGGGCAAACCAGATCAGTCGACCCCGCTTGACCATCTCGATCATGAATTTGCAGGCCAACGTGCCGGTGATAAAGGCCGCCAGGAAGCCGGCGATCAGGGGTACGGAGCCGATTTCGATGGCTGCCATCTCGCCCGAGGCGATGTCGAGCAACATCTTACCCAAGATGACCGGGATGACCATCAAGAACGAGAAGTTGGCCACGGCCGATTTGTCATTGCCGAGGACAAGTCCGGTGGCAATGGTCGAGCCGGAGCGTGACAGACCGGGCAGGGTGGCTGCGGCTTGGGCCAGACCGATGATAAAGGCGTCGCGCCACGAGATCGAGGCGCGTGCGCGCGGCTTGGCGTAATAGGCAAAGGTGAGCAGCAGGGCCGTGACGAGCAACATGGCTCCCACGAAGGCGATCGACGAGAAGACGGCTTCGATCTGATCGGCAAAGAGAACGCCGACCACGCCGGCCGGAATCATCGAGAGGATGATCTTGAGAATGTAGGCCTGCTCGGCATTGAAGGTCCGTGAAAACAGCCCGCAGAGCAGTCGCCACAGCTCACGCCACAGCACGACGATCGTGCTGAGTACCGTAGCGGCATGGAGCATCACGTCGAAGGTGATATTCTGCTCCAATTCGACGCCCAGAATCTCCTTTGCCAGCTGCAGATGACCACTGCTCGAAACAGGCAAAAACTCGGTAACGCCCTGGACGATACCGAGTAAAATAGCTTGAATCGTATCCATCTATATTAGGCTTGTAACGATTGCCAAATGAGGGCCGAAGCACCCAGGATGGCTGCATTCTTGCTTTGGATGCCGCTGGGCAGGAGTTTGACCTTGTTCTTGAAGGCGAAGAGCATGTTCTCCTCCATGTACCACTTCGTCGGCTCGAAGATCAGCTTCCCGGCCTTGGCCAAACCGCCGAAGAGGAAGATCGCCTCGGGCGAGGTGACCGTCACTACATCGGCCAGCGCGCGACCCAGCATCTCACCCGTATAGCGGAAGCACTCCAGAGCGATCGGGTCGCCCTCGGCTGCTGCGGCCGAGATCATGGCCGAATCGAAATCCTGGAAGGGGATCTCGCGCAGCTTGCTCGGGGTATTCATCTTGGCCATCAGGTCGAAGGCCGTGCGCTTGATGCCCGTAGCCGACACGTAGGCCTCCAGACAGCCACGACGTCCGCAGCCGCACTCGCGGCCTCCGCGCTCAACGATCACGTGGCCAAACTCACCGGCAAAGCCGTCGTGGCCATAGATCATCTCGCCGTTGGCCACAAAGCCCGAGCCGAGACCCGTGCCGAGGGTGATCATCACGAAGTCGCGCATCCCTTTGGCGTTGCCATAGACCATTTCACCGATCGTGGCGGCATTTGCATCGTTCGTGATCAGCGTTTTCACGCCACCAAAGGCCTTCGAGAGGTCGTCAGCCAGCGGGTAGATACGTGTCGTCTCGTCGCCATCGGTCACCTCAGGACGGAATTTCCAGAGGTTGGCCGGCGTCTCGATCGTGCCACGGTGGTAGTTGGCGTTCGGGGCACCGATGCCGATACCCACCAACTCGTACTCAAAATCGACGCTGTGGAGCATCGTGCGCAGAGCGCGGCTCAAATCCTCGATATAGGTCGGATAGTCCTCCTTGTAGGGATATTTGCGGGTCGAGATGACCGACTCGGCGTAGACGTCGCCGCGCTCATCGACCAATCCGAATGCGGTGTTAATGCCGCCTATATCAATACCTATTGCAAGTTTTTTCATATCGTTATGTGGTAAATTATAATTGTCGCTTTGTGTTGGTTGCAGCCGTTTGCGCGGCTCGTTGCGCCGCGGCCGAATAGCCAATGGTGTATGTGGGGCCGATCTTAAAGACTGCCGAAATCAGTGAGATGAAAGGCAATCCGAGAGCGGCAATGATACATTGCATCCAGAACGATACGTCGTAGATCTCGAGTTGATTGAGACGCATCGTGATCAATAGGGCTGTGACCGGTATAAGCAGAATCACCACAGCCAATGTCGATTCGATGAAATAGAGCAGATTGGATTTGTATCGGCGGATCGACCCGGGGCACCTCTTCTCTAACCTCTTGGCCGCACGCTCGGAGTAGAAATCACTCGTGCGGAGGTAAAAATTCATCAAATAGGCAGCAAGGGCAATCAAGAGTGGCAATCGCAGGTAGGGTAGCCCCAACAAACATTTGAAGACCACGACCTCTACAAGGATGGCGATAACTCCCACCATGTGTATGACCTGATGTCCGAATAGCATAACCGGTTTGTCTGTGCGTATGTTTTATCGTGTCGTTTTAGGACTTTTGGCAGCTTGCCTGAGCCGTAAGACGACCTAATATCTGCTTTTATGCCACTCAATAAATTGCTGGAGTTCAACAAAGTAAAATGCTTGGCAATGTGGAAGCAACGATATTCTAAAATTTTTTAAGTTCTTTTTCGGTGCTCAAAGTTACGCCAAAATTCGGTGGGTACAAAGTTTTTTCTCGAAATATTAGTATATTTTGAAGGTTTCTATTATCTTTGTGATGGAATATCGTCTGCGGAAGCCATATATGGGGGGATGTGGGCGGAGTGAAATATATAAAAAAAGCGTTTATCCAACGCTTGTTCTGGACGATTCAGAATCTCGCAAGTTCATAATCAGAGTCTAGGATGAGTAAACGATAGATGCCTTTGAGTATGATTGTATATATGCATATTATGCAATAGCATAGTATGTGTTGATGTATATCATACGGCGTGAGGTTTCTGCGTTGCTCGTTTAACTCTGGTGGGCAATGCGAGAGCCTTGAATCGTGAGACGAGTAATAGATACAGACTCTCACGCTTTTTTATTCTATAAATCACCCTTATTCTGGGGAGTCTGCGAGGGGCAAAAGATTTTTACAAGATGAAAAAAATTTCGATTTTGATTCTTTTGGTCTTCTCTTGTGTGGTGTTTGCTGAAGAAGCAGATGCTAAGACTAAAAAAGTAGCTGTCTATGTGGAAGGCGAAATTAGCAATGAAGACAAGTCTATTGTCAGCTCTGCTGTGTTGGCTCGTATGTCGGGAAACAAGGAGTATGCTCCCTTTGAACGCAACGAAGCGTTTCTCGAAGCACTTATCGCAGAGCAGGATTATCAGTTGTCTGGAGAGGTGCCTGAAAAGGAGATTCGGGAGGTCGGTGTACGACTTGGTGTTGATTATGTAATCGCAGTAAATGTGGTTATAAATCGGGATGAAACCTGCTATATGGCGGCTAAACTAATCAATTTAGAAACAGGTGCTATCTTAAAAACAGTGAACACGAATCGTAAATATACGGATTCGAGTGTTATCACAGCGATGGCGAATAATGTGTCGTATCGATTATTGAGCAAACAATCTAAATAATCTGCTAACAATGAAACGTTGTCTTATTTTTCTGGCAATCATCTTTGTAATGATTGCTCCGTCGGTGTCTGCGCAAACTGCTGTGAAAAAGAAGGTTGCGGTTTATATGACTGGTAGCGATGTACAAGATTCTTATAAAAAGGTGATAGGAGCTAAGTTGGTTAGTGCGATCACAGCCACAAATGAATATGCAGCAGTGGAACGTACTGCCGACTTTTTAGCGGCACTTTCGAGTGAGCAGGATTTTCAGACTTCGGGTGAGGTACAGGATAGTCAGATTGCTCGCTTGGGTCAGAAATTTGGAGTCCGTTATGTTGTAGTAACAGATGTCAGTGATGTGTTCGGCGAGTTGTTTGTGACAGCTCGATTGATAAATGTTGAATCGGCTTTGGTTGAAAAAGCATGCGATGTGAATGCTCCTGCTGAAAGTATGGCGCAGTTAATTGATCTTTCAAACAAGGTTGCACGTGGGCTATTGCAAAGAACGGTCTCTTCTGAACCTAAACATTTAGCACTATGCGCGAGCCGAGAGGGCAAAATAGAATATATTACAGCAGACGAATGGGAATATATGAAAGAATCAGATAAAGTTTTGTATACTAAAAAAGGGGTTAGTATAATGCAAAATGGAGAGTTATTTATCGTTTCTATGCGTGATAGCGAGATGTGTTATTGCCATGAGGCTCAGTCTGCTCCCTCCGAAAGACAACTTGAAATAATGTATCGTAATAAGAATGAGTTAAATAGAGCATTGACCTTATTTGGGGGAGATGTTATTGGTAATGGGAACTATTGGACTAATAGATATTACCGTTCTTCTAGTACCAGAGAGGCCGGCTATTACGTAGATATGAGTGATGGTACATGTGGCTTGATGTCATATGTGGATGTAGCCCATTATAACGATATTATAAAGCAGGTTATAGTTTCGGAACGCTACAAGTTGGGTGTTGTAAATCGTCCCGTATTTAAAGCTGATGAACTATGAGGCAATTGGATACTTTATTGACAAATGCGCAGCAACTTATTTTGCAAGTTGCTGCGCAGAAAGATAATCAGGGTTTTGAATTTCAAGACCATTGGAGCGAATATAGTGAAAGTTATGGCGATTATAATGATTGCCACGGAGATTATTATGATGCTGAATGAACTATGCGATAGCCCTGAATTCATAAGTGGATTGATCTCAGGCGGGTTGTCAGGTGTTGTAGTGTCATTGTGCTGGTGGTTGGTTACTACGCGATTATTAGCTCCTCATCTCAAAATAAGCCCAGATATAGCATATGAAATTATCAATGAAACGCGCGAAAAGAAAGATTCCTATGGTAGAGTGGTTAAAGATGCCAATGGGAAAGCAATAATGATACCGTATAAGGCAATTGTTTACCGTATAAAGGTAGCTAATGTTTCAATTAGAAAGGCGTTTGATATTAGGATTTTCTTTCGTTTACGTTATGAAAATCATTATGCAACAATAGAATTACCATACCAACCATATTTAATGAGTCGGAAAAATAGGTTGGCGAGGTGGATAGATCGGTGTAAAGGAGTAAAAGAAACCTATGAACACCATAGAACCATACCATTTCGATTGACAGATATAAGGATCTCAAAGATTGAGGGTTACAAGAACCCTGACTTGATGCAGAGGCATACTGATGGAGTGCTATGTCTAAATGATTTTAAGAAAGATGACACCATTGTTGAATTTGTAATGATGGCAGTTGATAGTATTAGCGGATCGGCTCTTCGAGTCCTTGCCAAAAAGTTTTCCCAAAAAGATTTAGATGAGCACGTGAAGGAGGGAAGATTTTTAGACGGCGAGATGGTGATTCGCTCCAATATTCAAACTTCTGACGGATGACAATTATAATCAAACCGACATTTAGCTGCAACTTTCGATGTGTCTATTGTTATCTGACTAACAATGTGAAGTCTGATGCAATGATGATGCAATATAAAGTGGCGGAGAGCCTTATATCTCAAGCTATTCAGTTTTGTCATACGAAGGGCAAACGAACGCTAACACTTATATGGCACGGAGGAGAACCATTGTTGTGGGGTGTTGAAAACTACCGGCGTATTTTTGCTTTTGCAGAGAAACATAACAATGGTTTGCGTATTAGGCAATGTGTGCAAACCAACTTATCGCTTGTTGACACTGCATATATTAAACTTTTTCAGGAGTATAAGGTAAAAGTTGGGTTTTCGTTAGATGGAACGAAATCAATAAACGACTTACAACGCAGGACTATCGACGGAGAGGGTACCTTTGACCTTATTATGGATAAGGTGGCGATGTGCAAAGCCGCTGGTCTTGATATCGGGTGTATTCTTGTTGGTAGTAAGCATTTTATAGATCACATTGGAGAGGTTTATGATTTTTTATGTGCAAATAATCTGAACTTCAAATTTAATCCATTATTTAATGCGGGAGAAGCCGTCAATGCAGGAACAAGCATAGCAATATCACCCGAGGAGTATGCAGAAATGGCTATTGAACTATTCGATCTATGGTATTATGACAAACAGCACTCCTTAAAGGAGACGACTTTTATTGATATTGCCAGTTACTTTGTCAGTAAAGCGAAAAAAAGTCGAAGTTGTATGTTTGCTGCCAATTGTCAGGATTCTTTTATGGCCGTATCTCCTTCTGGAGAAATTTTCCCTTGTGGCAGATTTTGTGAGACAAAAACACGTTATTCATATGGAAATATTAACAACGAAAGTCTTGAATCCATCATGTCCAATATAAAGGGAACAGAGATATATGCTCGTAGTGGCCATATTGCGCATAGCTCATGTACCCAATGTCGGTTTTTTCAATTATGTCATGGAGGGTGTTTGCACGATGGCTTCTTAAGAAATGAAGATTTCAAATCAAAAACATTCTTGTGTCCGGCGTACAAACGGATATTTCGTCATATAGAACGATGCGTGTCGTCGTTAGGCGATCATAGATTCTTATAGCGTTTATCGGCGAGGAGGAACTTAGTGGGCTACATTGATTTATCAACAAGATAGATCGTGCTGATTGAGGGTGGTTTGACATGTTAGTAACCCTAGGTATGAGAGATATTATTTGAGTGGCGGTTGATTATTCAATCGTTTTTTCGTATTTTTGGGTCAGAATTATGCAGATAAATCGTTTTTAGTCATGCTGACCCAGGAAAAATACCTCGATCTGTTTGAAAATTACCTTGCACAGACCGAATTACCGGCCGAACCGGAGTTGCTCTATACGCCCATCGCTTATTCGCTCTCGGGCGGTGGAAAGCGGTTGCGCCCGGTCTTGCTGTTGCTGACCCACGGACTCTTCTCCGAGTCGGTGCACGAGGCCTTGCCGGCCGCGGCTGCCGTGGAGGTCTTCCACAACTTCACACTGCTGCACGACGACATTATGGACAATGCCTCGTTGCGTCGTGGCAAACCCTCGGTACACGCCAAGTGGGGCCAGAATGTGGCCATCCTTTCGGGCGACGCCATGATGATCTATGCCTATAAACTCCTTTCGCGCATCCAGCATCCGCGTCTGCAAGAGGTGCTGACGGTCTTCAATCAGACGGCGTTGGAGGTGTGCGAGGGGCAGCAGTATGACATGGACTTCGAGCAGAAACAGAAGGTCTCGGTGGTCGAGTATATGCGGATGATCGAACTGAAGACCTCGGTGCTGCTGGCCGGATCGGTCGTGATCGGAGCCTTGCTGGGCGGTGCCTCGGAGGAGGAGTGCCGCGCGCTGCGTCGCTTTGGTGTGGAGCTGGGCTTGGCCTTCCAGTTGCAGGATGACCTGCTGGACAGCTACGGTGATCAGGAGCTGGGTAAGGCGATTGGCGGTGATATTCTGGAGGGCAAGAAGACCTATCTGATGGTGACGGCCATGAGCCACGGTGACGAATCGCAGCGCGAGATACTGCGCAAGACCCACCTCGATGCGACCCTTTCGGATCAAGAGAAGATTGCCCGTGTGAAGGCGGTCTATGATGCGCTGGATGTCAAACGGCTCACCGAGCAGCAGATTGGCCTGCGCTTTGAGCGGGCATTGGCCCAACTCGACACCCTTTCGGTGCCGGCAGAGCGGGTGCAAGTGCTGCGTGATTATGCCATGAGCTTGATGGGACGTAAAAAATAGCGAGATACCATGCAACGAAAAGAGATAGAACTGATGGCGCCGGTAGGCTCCTACGAAGCGTTGGCTGCCGCGATTGAGGCGGGAGCCGACTCGGTCTACTTCGGCGTCGGGAAGCTCAATATGCGCTCGGCCTCGGCGGCCAATTTTACGCTCGACGACCTGGCCGAGATCGTACGTCGTGCCCATGAGGCGGGGGTGAAGGCCTATTTGACGGTCAATACGGTGGTCTACGAGGATGAGTTGCAGACCATGCAACAGGTCATCGATCGTGCCCGCCGCGAGGGGGTCGATGCCATCATTGCCACCGATATGGCGGCGATCCTCTATGCCCGCCGCATCGGGCAGGAGGTGCACATCTCGACCCAGAGCAATATTTCCAATTCCGAGGCGGTGCGATTCTTTGCCCAATGGGCCGACACGGTGGTTTTGGCGCGTGAATTGTCGCTCGAACAGGTGCAGAAGATCCACGAAGAGATCGTGGCGAACGATATTCGTGGCCCGAAGGGCGAGTTGGTCGAGATCGAGATGTTTGCCCACGGTGCACTCTGCATGGCCATTTCGGGTAAATGCTACCTCTCGCTCTTTGAGACGGGGTGCTCGGCCAATCGCGGAGCCTGCCGCCAGCTGTGCCGCCGCAAATATACGGTGCGCGATAAGGAGACGGGTGCCGAGTTGGATGTCGATGGGCGTTACCTGCTCTCGCCGAAGGACCTCTGCACGATCGATTTCTTGGATCGCTTCATCAAGAGTGGCGTGCGGGTCCTCAAGATCGAGGGCCGCGCGCGCGGTGCGGAGTATGTCAAGCGGGTTGTCTCCTGCTACAACGAGGCCCTTTGTGCCCTCTGTGAGGGCCGCTATACACCGGAATGGGCTGCCGGACTGAAAACGCGCTTAGCCGAGGTCTTCAATCGCGGCTTCTGGGAGGGCTACTATGCCGGACGCCCCGTGGCCGAGCAGACCTCGCATTATGGATCGGCCGCAACCCGTCGCAAGGTCTATGTCGGCAAGGTGGTCAATTTCTATAAGAAGATCTCGGTGGCCGAGGTGCTTGTCGAAGCAGCTCCGATTGCCGTTGGCGAGGAGATCTTCTTCCTGGGTGCAACCACCGGCGTGGCCGAGCAGCGACTCGAGGAGTTGCATGGCCCCGAAGGGGAGATCACGGCGAGCGTGGAGCAGGGAAAACTGTGTGCTATTCGTACGCAGTCGTTGATTCGCCGAGGCGATCAACTCTATAAATTTGTCGAGGTAACCGACTGATGGCGTTGCCAAAAAAAATGTGAAACGAAACTCATAACGAAACAGATATGTTTGCACCATCGACCTATGTAGAGCGTCGTCAGACGCTGATGAAAAAGATTGGTTCGGGATTGATTTTGCTGCCGGGAAACACCTTCTCGCCCAACAACTATCCGAACAACGCCTACTATTTCCGCCAGGATTCGACCTTCCGTTACTTCTTTGGCCTGAACAATCCGACGCTGGTTGGCTTGATCGATGCCGATGCCGGTGTGTCGATGCTCTTTGGTGATGATTTCACCGTGGAGGATATCATCTGGACCGGTCCGCAGCCTACACTTCGCGAGTTGGGTGCCGAGGTGGGCGTGACGCAGACCTATCCGTTTGCTGCGGTGGCCGAATGCCTGCGCCGCGCAGTCGATCAGGGGCGTCGCATTCACTTCCTGCCTCCGTATCGTGGCGAGACGAAGATTCAGCTGCAGGAGTGGCTCGGACTGACGCCTATGATGGTACAGGAGTGCCGTTCGGTCGAGCTGATGTTTGCCGTGGCCGAGAT
Organism: Alistipes sp.; assembly: GCA_017437045.1. GTDB lineage: Bacteria > Bacteroidota > Bacteroidia > Bacteroidales > Rikenellaceae > Alistipes. The sequence continues at coordinate 3,686 of JAFSBY010000028.1, read as the reverse complement.
GCGCGAGAAGAAGTCGGAGGAGGAGATCGTTGAGATGGAGAAGGCCTTCCAATTGGGCTATCAGATGCATACGCTGGCCATGAAGATGTGCCGCCCGGGTGTGGTGGAGCGCGAGATTGCCGGTGCCGTGGAGGGTATCGCCAAGGGCTATGGACAGGGTGTATCGTTCCCGACGATTGTCTCACAACACGGCGAGACGCTCCATAATCTGAATTGTGATGGAGTGCTGGAGGCCGGCCGTCTGCTGTTGGTCGATGGTGGTGCCGAGACGGTCAGCGGCTACTGCTCGGACCATACGCGTACCTATCCGGTGAGTGGTCGTTTCAGCGATCGCCAACGCGATATTTATAATATTGTACTGAAGGCACACGACGATGTGGCTGCGATGGTCGCCCCCGGCATGATGTATCAGGAGGTGCACCTGGCCGCCTACCGCTCGTTGGCCGAAGGGTTGATCGGCGTGGGGCTGCTGAAAGGCACGGTCGATCAGATCATCGAGAGTGGCGCCATGACGATGCTCATGCCGCACGGCTTGGGCCACGGCCTGGGTATGGATGTGCACGATTGTGAGGCGATGGGCGAGCGCTCGTATGATTTCTCGACGTTGCTCGATCAGGCGGCTCGTTCGGCCACCTGTGTGCATCGTGCTACCTGGCGTCTGGAGCCGGGAACGGTGCTGACCGATGAGCCGGGCATCTATTTCATCCCGGCCTTGATCGACAAGTGCCGTGCCGAGGGCAAATATGCCGGTCTGGTCAATTACGACCTGCTGGCCGATTACTACGACTTCGGTGGTATCCGCATCGAGGACGATCTGTTGGTAACCCCCACGGGCAACCGCATGTTGGGTGGGGAGCAGCATATCCCGATTACGGTCGAGGAGTTGGAGGCTGTGGTGGGCAAATAGAGCTCTACAACCTCTACGAAAAAGGGGCTGTCGCAACAGAATCGTTGGACAGCCCCTTTTCTTGCTTTGGGCACGCTATCGGAAGCGTTTCATGATTCCATAGATCTCGATCACAAAACCACCGACCACCAAGATCGGCGCCAGGGTGATACGTCTGAACGAGAACATCTCGTAGTTGAACTCTTCGGGCGAGTCGCTGCCTCCGCCGGCCATCAGCACCAGCCCCAACAGCAGGACGGCTAATCCGATGAGCAGAATCACATAGTTGCGGCGCGTAAGCGGCATACGCGGATTTTCGGTCGGCTCTTGGCCCTTTTTCTCTTGCATCATATTTTAATATAAGTGTATCTTGTTGGACTTCATGTTGACAAATTTGTTGATCGCAAAGGTGGTAAAGAGCAGCGATACGCTCATACCCACCGCGAGCATGCCTCCGCCGAGTATCCATACGGGACGCCATTCGGCCAGCGAGGTGAACTCCGGTACAGCCTCCCCGACACCATAGAGTGCCAGCCCGAAGAGTGCGGCCGCGATCAGCCCGGCCCAGATGCCTTGCAGCAAACTGCTGGCCAAGAAGGGGCGCATGATAAACCATTTGGTGGCACCGACTAACTTCATCGTGTTGATCACATAGCGTTTGGAGTAGATGGCCAGTCGCACCGTATTATTGACCAGAATGAGCGAAATGAGCAGCAATGCTCCGCAGAAGAGCAGCAGCACGAAACGAATCTTGCCGATGGTGCTATGCAGTTGCTCGGCCAACTGGGCCGGATAGCTCACACGATCGACCCCCTCGAGGGGCGAGATGCGATCCATGAAGGCCTCAACGGCAGCCTGATCCTCCGAGGCGGCCGAGAGGGTCACCTCATACGAGTCGAGCAGCGGATTCTCGCCCAGCACCTCCTCGAAACTTGCGGCAAAGAGTTTGCGAAACTCCTCGTCGGCAGCCTTCTCCTCCTTCGATACATAGACGATTTTGCTTGCTAAGGGCTCCTGCTGCAGCGCCTCGAGCAGTGCCTCGCGTTCGGTGGCAGTCGATTCGCGGGAGAGCTCGACCATGACCATCATGCTGCCTTGCAGCGTCGTGGCTAACTGGTGAGCGGCCAGCATCAAATAGCCCACCGACCCGAGCAGGAAGAGTACCAAGGCGATACTGAGCGTCGAGACCAGGTAGGAGTTGCGCACCTTGCGCTTGAGTCGTTTGTCTTCTTTCATAGCTTTCGTGCGGGGATATGTGCAAATGTAGTGGATATTTTCCGAAATCCCCAATTTTTTCTGTAACTTTTGCAAGAAAAGATAACTCGCTTAGAATAAATCGGTTGGTCGGATTGCTTGAAAATTGGGTAACGAGATAGCAACCGTTCGTATTTCTGAGTTCTTCATTGTTATGCTACAATGCTATAACTCTTTATGCAACAAAGGTACAAAAATAATGCTGACGAAAAGAGAATTTGCAACATTTTCTTTTTTCGTCAACTTATTTTATGCCGTCAATGCAAAAACAAGTTTAGTCCGTTTTGAGTATATAGCAAATGGTGTAAACTAAACTTAAAAAATCGTCTAATTATTTTGCTTGGATGAAAATAATTTATACTTTTGCGTTAACAAAATTGTTAGATAAAATTGTTAAATGCTTTTAAGTGGCTAAAAACGATGATAGAGCAAGAGAAAATCAGCAAGGAGCAACTTATCTTGGAGGCTGCCGAGCAAGAGTTCTTTATTAAAGGATATGATGGGGCGAGGACGACATCTATTGCACAGAGGGCAGGAGTGACACACGCAATGCTCCACTACTACTACCGCACCAAAGAACAACTCTTCGAGCGCATCATCGAGAAGTATGCAAAGACCATTGCCGAGACGATGTTGGCGGCGATGGGCAACCCTACAATGCCCATTGTCGAGCGATTGAAGGATGGCGTAAGTGCCCACTTCGACCTTGTGGCTACAAATCCACTGTTGCCACGCTTCTTCCTAAATGAGATTATTGCCCGTCCCGAGCGATACAACCTATTGTACGATAAGATGAAGAGTATCGCTGGGGTATTATTCGCCTCGACGCAGTGCGAAATTGATGCCGCAGCGGAGCGTGGCGAGATGGAGCGTGTGGATATTCGGATGCTCCTTATGTCGATACTCTCGCTCAATATATTCCCATTTATTGTTCACGACTTTGCTCAACTTGTTATGGGCGATTTGATGGCTAACAGAGAGCAGTTTATTCAGCAGCGAAAGGCGGAGAATGTAGAAACTATAATGCGAAGAATCAAAAAGATGTAGAGCTATGAAAAGGATGTTATTAACGCTCCTACTCGCTATCGTAGCGTTGGGGGCAACAGCACAAACGCTCGACGAGTGTCGTCACTTGGCTCGTGAGCACTACCCCGAGATTAGGCAATACAACCTTATCTCTGAGACCGAGCAATACAACCTATCGAACGCTGCTCGTGCGTGGATTCCGCAGGTGGTAATATCGGGTCAGGCAACCTATCAATCGGCAACGCCAACATATCCCGATGCGTTGCAGGGTATGTTGTCGGCAAGTGGCGTGGAGATGTCGGGTATTCGCAAAGACCAATACAAAGTAGCCATAGATGTTCAGCAGAACATCTGGGATGGAGGTCAGTCGAAGGCAAACAAGGCTATTGCCGAAGCGGAGGCTTCGGAGCAACGCAGTCGTATAGATGTGTCGCTCTACGACTTGCAGTCGAGGGTGGATAACCTCTATTTCGGCATCTTGCTTCTCGATGAGCGTGTGGCACAGACCGAGGCACAGATT
>JAFSBY010000027.1 GCA_017437045.1 Alistipes sp. | reverse complement strand
TTGCCATTTTTTACCCATTTTCTTATCACAAAGTTAATCGAAAAACAAGGGCTGTCCAAACCTTTTACACCGATTGTCTAATTATTAGACACTTTGCAAATCGACCTTAAATCGCAAAGCACTGACTATCAGCGATTGGCATAGTTTGGCACACCTTTGGCGCGTTTAGGGGCAGAAACCGAAAAAAATATGAAACGATTGATTTTAACCCTATTAGTGTCTAATTTTTTGACACTCCTGTGCGTAGCACAGCCACTCACCATAGACGATTGTATGCGCTATGCCGTTGAGAACTCCGTCAGCGTAGGACAAAAGCAGCTTGCCCACGACGATAGCAAGGCAAATTACAACGAATCGCTGGCCTCTCTGTTCCCTGCCGTGAGTGCTTCGGTGGGTGGCGCCACGAACTTTGGTCGTGGTATTGACCCGGCAACGAATGCTTACACCAGCGTGACCACCTTTAATAATTCCTATGGCATCAGCGGCTCGATGCCCCTCTTTGCCGGTCTGCAGGGGATCAATACCGTGCGAGCAATGAAGGTGGCACGTAAGAAGGGTGCTGTCGAGACGGAGATAGCCCGTGATGAGGTGGCTATGCAGACCCTCTCGGCCTATATGGATGTGGTCTATTACACCGAGGCGGTCGTGATTGCCCGCGAGCAGTTGGAGGCATCGCGCCGCACATTGGAGCTTGTGCGCCGTCAGTTCGACCTCGGCACCAAGAGTGCAGCCGATGTGGCAGAGATTGAGTCGCAGGAGGCGAACTACGACTACCTCTTAACCACCGAGGAGAACAACCTCGCCCTTGCCTACATTAAGTTGCGCGAGGTGATGAACTATCCGCAGGGCGAGCAGTTGGAGATTGTAACCGACATCGATTTGGAGGCGTTGCCTACTGCCACATCGGAGCAGGCGTTGCTCGACTACGCCTTGGAGCACAACCCCAAAATCATCGCCAGTCGCCACGCCACCGAGCAGAGCCGTCTGAACCTTGCCCGTGCCAAGGGCGCTTACGCTCCCACGCTCTACCTCAATGGCGGTTACAACACGAGTTACTATATCGACTTCGACAACAAATCGGCCTACGACCCCTTTGGTACGCAGTTCCGCAACAACCGAGGCGGATATATCCAGCTCTCGTTGTCGATCCCGCTCTTCAACGGCCTGAATCGTCGCTCCTCGAAGCGTAGAGCAGCTAACGCCTACCGCTCGGCACAGTTGGAGCAGGTGGCCATGGAGCGAGCTATGGAGAGCGAGGTGTCGCAGACCTGGCAGCAGATGCAGGGCTTCGGCAAGCAGTATGTGCAGGGACAGAAGAAGGTCTCGTCAGCACAGCTCGCCTATGACGGAGCAGAGCGTAAGTTTGAGAATGGTTTAATATCGGCCCTCGACCTCCAAACCGCCGCCAACACCCTGCTGCAAGCCAAGTCAGACAAACTTCGTGCAAGATTGCAATACATCATCAAGACTCGAATGGTCGATTACTACAACGGACAACCCTTAATCAGATAACAAATAAAACTCAAACAATATGGATATCAAACTTGAAAAGAAGAAGGGATGGCGTGCCATCTTTCAGAAGAAGAATCTGCCCTATGCAGCAGTGGTGGTGCTGATTGGCTTTATCGGCTGGTTGGTGTTGCGTGATAACTCCTCGACCTTGCGTGTCGATGCGGGGTTGGTGAATATCGCCACCGTTGAGCAGGGCGAGTTTAACGACTATGTACGCCTTACGGGTAGCGTGCAACCGATGACCACCGTACAGCTCTCGCCCCTCGAATCGGGCGTGGTGGAGCGTATCGTTGCCGAGGAGGGTACGAGCGTGAAGCGTGGCGATGTAATCCTCGAAATGTCGAACAACTCCCTCTCGATGCAGATTTTGCAGTCG
>JAFSBY010000026.1 GCA_017437045.1 Alistipes sp. | reverse complement strand
TTTCCCTGCACCATGCGAACCGGTGACCGAGAAAGCCTCCCTATCAAAGGGAGGTTTGGAGGGATTGTCTATATCGTGTGTGTGCAATGCACATTGCGCACCGGTTCGACCCCGGTATACTCCACCAAGGCGACAACTTTCGGGTTGTCGCTTTTTTTGTTTCCTGCACCATGCGAACCGGTGACCGAGAAAGCCTCCCTTATCAAAGGGAGGTTTGGAGGGATTGTCTATGTCTTTTGTGCGCAATGCACATTGCGCACCGGTTCGACCCCGGTATTCTCCACCAAGGCGACAACTTTCGGGTTGTCGCTTTTTTGCTTCACCCCCCCCCGGTCACCTCCTTTGGAGGTGGAAAATTATTAAATACTTATCTTAAACAGCGAATTTTCGTCTGTTTTTTTGGCATTACGCGTGGTTTTTTCTACCTTTGTGATTTCATTTTGGTTAGGTTTTTTACTTTTTAATTGATCATTTCTCATGAAACTGCGCGGAGCAATTGACTTCCAACCCAAACTTTTGAGTTGCCTGCGAAACTACAACAAAGAGACCCTTTCACGCGACCTGATGGCCGGTATCATTGTCGGTATTGTCGCTATTCCACTCGCCATCGCCTTTGGTATTGCCTCGGGTGTGGGCCCCACCGAGGGTCTGGTTACGGCTATTTTCGCTGGATTCCTGATCTCCGTATTTGGTGGATCGAAGGTGCAGATCGGCGGACCGACGGGAGCCTTCATCATCATCATCTACGGCGTTATCCAGCAATACGGCCTCGGCGGATTGGCCATAGCCACCGTGATGGCCGGTATCATGCTGATCCTGATGGGCGTCTTTAAGCTCGGAACGATCATCAAATTTATGCCCTATCCGATCATTGTCGGCTTTACGGGCGGTATCGCCATCACCATCTTCTCGACCCAGATGAACGATCTGTTTGGCTTGGGTATCGAGAGCGTGCCGGCCAACTTCATTGATAAGTGGATCTGCTACTTCCAGCACCTCAACCAGATCAATTGGTGGTCATTGGGTATCGGTCTGACGAGTATTTTGATGATCTGCTTGATGCCCAAGATCTCGAAAAAGATCCCCGGATCGCTCGTCGCAATCATCGTGATGACCCTCGCAACCTGGCTGTTAAAGCGATATGCCGGAGTCGATTCGATCCAGACGATCGCCGATCTGTATGAACTCCCCTCGGGACTGCCGAGCTTCTCGATCCCCTCGTTGGCCGAAGGTGCCAGCCTCTTCGATACGGCCCAGCAGTTGCTGCCCGTAGCCTTCACGATCGCCATGCTGGGTGCTATCGAGTCGTTGCTCTCGGCTATGGTGGCTGATGGTGTGATTGGCGACCGCCATAACTCCAACACGGAGCTCATCGGTCAGGGTATTGCCAACGTCGTAGTCCCCTTCTTTGGGGGTATTCCCGCCACGGGAGCTATTGCCCGCACGATGGCCAACATCAACAACGGAGGTCGTACGCCCGTGGCCGGTATCGTACACACCTTCGTGCTGCTCTTCGTGCTGCTCTTCCTGGGCGGCTTGGTTGGCTCGATTCCGATGTCGTGTCTGGCCGGTGTGCTGATCATGGTTGCCTACAACATGAGTGGCTGGCGCACGATTCGCTCGATGTGCCGCCAGGAGAAATCGACCGTCATTGTCCTCTTCACCACGTTATTCCTGACGGTGATCTTCGACCTGACGATCGCCATTGAGGTGGGTCTGGTGCTGGCTATCGGCCTCTTTATGAAGCGTATCATGGAGAGCACCCACATCTCGGTCTTGAAGAAGGAGATGGAGGTGCACCACGACGGCGAGAAGGACGAGCGTCTGATCATCCCGCGCCATACGGAGGTCTACGAGATCGACGGCCCCTTCTTCTTCGGTATTGCTACGAAATTCGAGGAGATGGCCCGTATGCGTAACGCCAAGCCGATCCGCATTGTGCGTATGCGCAAGGTCTCGTTCATCGATGCTACGGGTCTGCACAACCTCGAAATCTTCATCACCGCCTCGCAGCAGCAACACCAACAGGTGATTCTCTCGGGCGTTAATGAGTCGGTTTACCACGAGATCGAGCGTGCCGGTTTGGTCGATAAGGTGGGTCGTGAGAATGTACTGGACCACATCCACAAGGCGATCAAACGAGCCGAGGATCTTTCAAAAGCATTGGATAAATAGGAGCACGCAATCACGGCATTCGCGTCGGATTGCATCCCATTACAATTTGTAATATTAAACATCAAAGCCCTATGAACGAGCAAGCAAAATGTTTTGTCGAGGAGTTTATGGCAAAGATCATTGCCAAGAACCCCAACGAACCCGAATTTCATCAAGCGGTACGCGAGGTAGCCGAGTCGCTCGCGCCCCATATCGTCGCCAGCCCCATCTTGCAAAAGATGAAGATTCTGGAGCGTATCGCCGAGCCCGAGCGTGTGATCATCTTCCGCGTGCCGTGGCTCAACGATAAAGGGGAGATCGAGATCAACCGTGGCTATCGCGTGCAGATGAACAGCGCGATTGGCCCCTACAAAGGCGGTATCCGCTTCCATCCCTCGGTCAATCTTTCGATCTTGAAGTTCTTAGCCTTTGAACAGACCTTCAAGAACTCGCTCACCACGCTCCCGATGGGTGGCGGTAAGGGCGGATCGGACTTCAACCCGAAGGGTAAATCGGACAACGAGGTGATGAAGTTCTGCCAATCATTCATGACCGAGCTGCAGAAGCATATCGGCCAAGATACGGATGTCCCCGCTGGTGACATCGGCGTAGGAGGACGCGAGGTGGGCTTCATGTTTGGCCAATACAAGCGTCTGCGCGATGAATTTACCGGCACACTGACCGGCAAGGGCCGCGATTGGGGAGGCTCGCCGCTGCGTCCCGAGGCTACGGGATTCGGTGCCTGCTACTTTGCACAGGAGATGCTTGCTACGCGCGGTGAGTCGTTTGCCGGCAAGCGGGTCTGCATCTCGGGATCGGGCAACGTGGCCCAATATGCCTGCAAGAAGGCAACCGAGCTGGGTGCTAAAGTCGTTACGCTCTCCGATTCGTCGGGCTACATCTACGATCCCGATGGTATTGATGCCGAGAAGTGGGAGTATGTTATGGAGCTCAAGAATATCTATCGTGGTCGCATCAAGGAGTATGTTGAGCAGTATCCGAATGCTGTCTATCATGCCGGTAAACGCCCCTGGGGTGAGCAGTGCGACATCGCCATGCCTTGTGCCACGCAGAACGAGCTCAATGGCGAAGAGGCCCAGATGCTGGTCGATCATGGCTGTATCTGCGTAGCCGAGGGTGCCAACATGCCCTCAACGCCCGAGGCAATCCGCATCTTCCAGGAGAACAAACTGCTCTATGCTCCGGGCAAGGCCTCGAATGCCGGTGGTGTTGCTACGTCGGGTCTGGAGATGTGCCAAAACTCGATGCGACTGACCTGGTCGCCCGAGGAGGTGGATGAGAAGTTGCACGCCATCATGAAGAACATCCACGAGGTGTGCGTCCGCTACGGCCGCCAGGAGGATGGCTACGTAAACTACGTTGTGGGTGCCAATATCGGTGGCTTTATGAAGGTTGCCAATGCCATGCTGGCGCAAGGTCTGGTATAGCGAAGCATACTTCGACGCAAAAAGGGGCGGTTCAACCAATGTTGAACCGCCCCTTTTTAGGTTGGAAACGATGGAGCAGCGTGGACCCTGCTAATAGCCGGCAGGTTTTCGTCTATAACTGCGACTGATGCGTTTGGCATTGAAATAATAGGCTCCGACCATCGTGAGCTTTACGCAGTATGCATAGTGTTGGTTGTAGGGCGGGGTGATCGTGCAATAAACGATATCTGTGATCAACCCCGGTTTGCCGCGCTCTCCGACCTCGCGAGCCATGTAGAGCAACGAACCATCCCAGTCTGTTGTACGATAGATGTACAGAGGTACAATCTCCCCCGTGCAGCTATTCCATCCTTTGACTATCTCGATACATTTGGCAGAGGCATCCTTTGGACTACTTTTGGGTTGTTTCTCTGTTTGTGGATGGGCTTCCAATGGCGGTGGAACTGCTCCATGCACGTTTTCCATGCAGAGGAATATACAAACTATCCATAAGATGCGCTTCATGCCTAATATGTTCTTTTTGGTAAAACTCTTTGTAGGCCCAAGGGGCCATGCTTAATTAACAGCCCTCTTACACCTCCCAGGTGGCACCCGAGTGGAGCAGATCGTCCATGCAGCGGATCTTGGACGTGGCCTTCACCTCCTCGACCTGGCGGGCTACGCCTTGGTCGTAGATCACCGGATCGTCCACATCGCGAATCACGCCGACAGCCACCGGATAGTCGGGATATTTCATCGCGGCGAGCATGGCGTGCAACGTCGTATCCTGACGGTGGGCATCGTGGGTCAGAACGTCAGCCTCCGTGTAGCCATCCTCGCCGAGGGTGACCACTTTGAGTTGCATATCCTCAAAGACTAAACCCTTCTGACGGTTGGCACCGAAGAGCATCTTCTCGCCGTGGCGCAACGTGATCGTGTGTTCGGCACGCGTCGCTTTGTCGCCGGCAAAAAGTGCGTGGGTCTTGTCGTTGAAGATTACGCAGTTCTGTAACACCTCCACGACCGACATGCCCTTATGTTTGGCCGCAGCCACTAAGCAATCCTTCGTGGTCATGACCTCCATATCGATCGAACGGGCAAAGAACGAACCTTTAGCACCGATGACCAACTCGCCCGGGTTGAAGGGCTTCTCAACCGTGCCGTAGGGCGAGGTCTTGGTGATCTTACCCAACTTTGAGGTGGGGGAGTATTGGCCCTTCGTGAGGCCATAGATCTCGTTGTTGAAGAGGATCAGGTTGAGGTCTACGTTGCGACGAATGGCGTGGATGAAGTGGTTGCCACCGATGGCTAGTGAGTCGCCATCGCCCGTAGCCACCCAGACCGAGAGATCGGGGTTGGCCGTCTTGACACCCGTAGCGATGGCGTTGGCACGTCCGTGTACGGAGTGGAAACCGAAGGTCTTCATGTAGTAGATAAAGCGCGACGAGCAACCGATACCCGAAACGAAGGTAAATTTATTGTGGGGCGTATTGGTTGCATCGGCAATCTCGGGCAGTGCACGCTGCACGGCATTCAGAATGGCATGGTCGCCGCAGCCGGGGCACCAACGTACCTCCTGATCACTCTTGAAGTCGGCTGCTGTATATTTGTATTCTGCCATAGCTTGGTTAGTCGATTAAGGTGTGGAACTTCTCCTTCAGTTCGACAATGGTGAAGGGCTGACCCTCGGTCTTGTTGAACTGATAGTAGTGGAACTGCTGGAACTGCTGACGCAGGTAGCCGGCAAATTGCCCCTCGTTGAGCTCGCAGACTACGATCTTGCGGAACTTGCTGAAGATCTCAGCGACACCCTTCGGCAGGGGATTGATGTAGTTGAAGTGGCAGAGCGAAACCGAGTGACCCTCCTCGCGGAGTTGATCGACTGCATTTTGCAGGTGACCGCGCGTGCCACCCCATCCCACGACGAGCAGATCGCCCTCGGCGTCGCCATAGATCGTCTGGGCGGGGATGTAGTCGGCAACACGTGCCACCTTCTCGGCGCGCAGGTGGGTCATCTTCTGGTGGTTGGCTGGATCGTGCGAGATCGAACCCTTCACGGCATCCTTCTCCAGACCGCCTACGCGGTGCTCCAGACCCGTCTTACCCGGGAAGGCCCAACCGCGAGCCAACTTTTCGTTGCGTACGTAGGGCATGAAACCACCCTCGGGAGCCTCCTCAACGATCGGCGGCACAATGGTGGGGTAGTTGCTCATCGAGGGGATGCGCCACGGCTCCGAACCGTTGGCGATGAAGCCGTCGGTGAGCAGCACGACGGGGGTCATGTGCTCCATGGCCAGACGACCCGCCTCGAAGGCGTAGTGGAAGCAGTCGCTGGGCGACGAGGCTGCCACGACGATGAGCGGACACTCACCGTTGCGACCATAGAGAGCCTGCTGCAAATCGCTCTGCTCGGTCTTGGTCGGCAGACCCGTCGAAGGGCCTCCGCGCTGAACATCGACCACTACGAGCGGTAGCTCGATCATCACGGCCAGACCCAAAGCCTCACTCTTGAGCGAGAGACCCGGACCCGAAGTTGAGGTGACAGCGAAGTTACCGGCAAAGGCGGCACCGATGGCCGTGCAGATGCCGGCAATCTCATCCTCGGCCTGTACGGTCTTCACACCGAGATCCTTGCGCTTGGCCAACTCTTCGAGGATGACCGTAGCGGGCGTGATGGGGTAAGAGCCGCAGAAGAGCGGCAGACCGGCCTTTTCGGCAGCCGCCATCAAGCCCCATGCCGTAGCCACGTTACCCGAGATGGTGCGATAGGTGCCCTTTTCGAGTGCGGCAGATGCCACGCGGTAGTGGTTGGCGAATTGGTGGGTGTTGGCTGCGTAGTTGTAACCCGCCTTGATGGCCAATTTGTTGGCCTCGGCAATGACGGGATTTTTCTTGGCAAACTTCGTGTCGAGGTAGGCGAAAGCGTGCTCCTCGGTGCGATCAAAGAGCCAGAAGCAGATGCCCAGCGCAAACATATTCTTGCACTTCACGACGGCGCGGTTGTCCAGCCCCGTCTCGCGCAACGCCTCGCGCGTCATTGAGGTGATGTCGGGCACCACGATGTTGTATTCCGTGATCTCCAGCTCGGCAATCGGGTCATCGCTCACGAAGCCCGCCTTGCGCAGGTTGTCCTCCGTAATCGAGTCTCCGTCGAGAATCACCGTAGCCCCCTCCTTGAGCCATTTGCGATTGGCTTTGAGGGCGGCGGGGTTCATCGCTACGAGCACATCGCAGTAGTCGCCCGGGTTGAGCTCGCGGTGGTCGCCAAAGTGTACTTGAAAGCCCGAAACGCCCGCAACGGTTCCTTGCGGGGCGCGAATTTCGGCCGGATAGTCGGGGAAGGTCGAGATGCTGTTTCCCATCAGCGCGGCCGTGTCCGAAAAGAGCGTGCCTGTGAGCTGCATGCCGTCGCCCGAGTCGCCCGAAAAGCGAATCACGACATCTTGCAGATCCTGCACCGGTTTGTGTTCCATGATCTGTTAAACTATTTTCTTGGTTGATGCGTTTGCAAACTATTTAACAAAGATAGAAAAAATCCCGATAGATGGTGCATCTGTCGGGATTTTTTTTGTGGGTGCTATCTTTTTTATTGAATCAGCAGGTAGATATATCCTGCGTAGAGCGCCAAGAAGAGGATGCCTTCCGTGCGATCGAGCGCATGACGGCGGAAGGTGAAGGCCGAGAGGAAAATCAATACCGACGAAAGAAGTACCACCAACAGATCGAAGGGGATGATGTTGCCCATCGTGAGCGGATTGATCAACGAGGCGACACCCAAGATGCCCAAGACGTTGAAGATGTTCGAGCCGATAACATTACCCAGCGCCATGTCGGCTTTGCCCTTGATGAGCGAGAAGGCCGACGAGGCCAATTCGGGCAGCGACGTGCCGCCGGCTACGAGTGTGATGGCGATGACCGAATCGGGAACACCCATCGAGCGGGCAATCACCGTCGCCTTGTCGAGAAACAGCTCGCCTCCGAAGATCAGACCGCACAGTCCCCCGATGATCATCAGGGCCATGAGCCACACAGCCATCGGTTTTTTGGTTGTTTCGCTTTTTTCGGGGCGTTCTGCCGTACGGATCGTGTAGATCATCAGCGCGATGTAGAGGGCGAGCATGATTGCTCCGTCGATGCGCGAGATCGAGTCGGTCGCACCCGTTCCTACGAGGGTATCGAGCGCGAGCAAAATGAGCAGCAACGAGGCCGCAACACTGAACGGAATATCGAAACGGACGTTGTTTTTGGTAAAGAGAATCGGTCGTATGACGGCACAGAAACCGAGGATGACAAATCCGTTGAAGAGATTCGATCCTACTACATTACCGATGGCCATCTCGGATTGCTCGTTGATGGATGAGAGCACTGACACAACCATTTCGGGCATCGACGTGCCGATGGCCACGATCGTCAGACCAATCAGAAATTCGGGCATGCGCAGGCGTTGCGCGAGAGCCGAAGCGCCATCTGTCAGGTAGTTGGCTCCGACCAAGATGAGCGCAAGGCCAACGATGAGTAGTAGTATATCCATAATCTGTGTTGTTTGTGTTATGCCAATAATAAAAGGCTGGTAGCCATGATCGCCATGCCGGTCACGATGCCGTAGATAGCCGTATGTGCCTCGCCATATTCGCGGGCAGCAGGCAGCAACTCGTCCATCGAGATAAAGACCATGATACCGGCCACGCCGGCCAAGAGAGCCCCCATCAGGGTCGGGGTCATCAGCGGTGCCAACAGCAACCAGGCCAGCAGTGCTCCGGCCGGCTCGGCAACGCCCGAAAGCAGCGACCAAAGGAAGGCCTTGCGGCGACTGCCGGTAGCGTAGTAGATCGGGATCGAGACGGCGATACCCTCGGGGATGTTGTGGATCGCCACGGCAGCCGCAATGGCGATACCGAGCGTCGGGCTCTCCATCGCCGAAGCGAAGGTGGCAATGCCCTCGGGGAAGTTGTGGATGGCAATAGCCAAGGCAGCCATCAGCCCCATGCGCATTAGGCGCGGCTCTTTGGGGCGTCGTTGCAACTCCTCGACCGTGTGCGCCTCGTGCGGGTTCTCGACCTCGGGGACGAGCCTGTCGATCAGACCAATGATGGCCATGCCGACAAAGAAGGCTAATACGGCCCAGGCGGCACCTCCCCGCTCGCCGTGGGCACTCGCGAGTGCCTCCTCGGCTTGGGGCATCAGCTCCATGAAGGAGACATAGACCATCACTCCGCCCGACAGACCCAGCGAAAAGGAGAGCAACTTCTTGTTCGTGTGGCGCGTGAAAAAGGCAATGGCACTCCCGACACCCGTAGCCAAACCGGCTCCGAGGGTCAGCAGCAATGCGGTGGATAGATTCTCGGTCATGAACATAATCAACCGCAAAGATAATACAAAGTTTTCGATTTTGTGCCGTTTTTACCGCATTCCGCCCATCACACCCGTGTTGGCCGATGCACTTTTGTCGGTCTGCATCTGGTCGGTGTGGGTGTCGCTCTTGCGGTTGGCGCGCTTGACGGCGATGCCCTGCTTGCCAAATCGCCACGAGAGGGCTACACGCAACGAACGGACACGCATCGTCGAGGTGTTGGCCTGCAAATAGCTGGGCGTATCGGTGATCTGGGTCACCTCGATCTCCCGCCCAAAGGGGTTTTGAGCCGTGACGGAGAGTTCGAGTTTCTCCTTGCAGAATTTTTGTCCGAGGCGGGCCGAGACGAAACAGAAGGGCTCGTCCCAATAGGCATTCATCGAGTGCTCGGGTTTCGAGCAGTACTCCGAGAGGGTCAGACGACCCCCTTTCCACAGGCCGATCATCATGTTGAAACTCTGCGAGAAACACCATCCCTCGACCTCGATTCCCTGGCCGGGCAGTCGGTAGCGTCCCCAGCCGCCTCGCAGGCTTCCCGAGAGGTTGAATTTGGTCGAAGGACGCCATGAGAGGGCTGCGTCGCCCATGTAAAACTGCATGCGACCGCGGTTTTCGTAGGTCGTGTTGATGAATCCCTCGTCGTCGATGAAGCTATATTGTGAGGCTAAGTTCGACGAGAGGTTGGTCGTCAGCCCTAAGGC
This sequence comes from Alistipes sp., assembly GCA_017437045.1. Lineage (GTDB taxonomy): Bacteria > Bacteroidota > Bacteroidia > Bacteroidales > Rikenellaceae > Alistipes. The sequence continues at coordinate 107,267 of JAFSBY010000026.1, read as the reverse complement.
AATGGTCCATTTGTTGGTCATGTAGGAGTAGCGCAGGTTGATCGAGTGGCTGACACCGGTCTCCAGATCGGGATTTCCGTAGGTGCGCTGGGTGGTGCTCTCCTTGATGTAGGGCGACATGGCCTCTACGTCCGGACGACGCAGACGCTGCGTGTAGGAGAGGGCCCACATCTGCCCCATGGCAGGCATGAGGGTCACCGAGGCGTAGGGGATCACATTGGTCAGGTTGCTCGTGTAGCGGTTGCGTTGGCCCTCTTCGGTCTCTTCGAGCGTGTACCAGGCACTCTCGAGGCGTACACCGACGCGGGTCGAGAAGCCCAACGTATTGTAGGCATAACCGCCATAAAGACCTAAAATCTGCTTCTGCAATTCGGCCTCACCCATGCGCTCGTAGTCGTCGTAGCGGTTGAAGGAGCTGTTCTCCGATTGGTCGAAGAGGTGCTTTACACCCGCCTCGATGGTGTGTTTGCCCGAGATGGGGTTGGTGTAATCGGCCTGGAAGGTGTTCGAGAGGTGGTTGCTGCGGGTGTCGCCCGTAAGCTGGCGGTAGCCGACCGTCCCGATCTGCTCGGTGATCAGCTCCGAGGTGGGCGAACCGGTCGTGGGCATGATCGAGACGTTGTCCGAGAGGGTCAGCGTGTGGCCCTCCTTACCCAGCCGACGCTCGTAGCTCATCCCGAAGTCGTAGCCTCGCCATTCGGGGCGATTCTCGGCTAAATTATTGTAACGCAACAGCGCCTCATCGGCAGCATCGAGCTGCTCGACCTCGGAGCGGGTGCGCGTCAGGCTGTAGCCGTCGTAAATGGAGAATTCGGCCGTCAGCAGGTTCATCGTATCGATCTGGTAGCTCGCTTGCAGGTTGCCATAGACCGACGAGGCACGCATGCCGTAACGGCCGTGGCTGTTCATCGTTTGGTAAGGGGCTTCGGGCGTGCGATTCTCGGTGTGGGCATTCATCTCGCCTAACGTGCGGTCGAGTCCATTGGCAAAGAACTGATAGAACGATCCCGAGAGGGTCAGTTTGCCGGTCTGAATGGCCAACGTAGCCGAGTTGTCGGTCATCCACGAGCCCGATTCGTTGAATTGCCAGCCGCTGTTGATCGAGCCGTTGTATCCGTCGAAACGCGCCTTGGAGGTGATGATGTTCAGTACGCCGCCCGTACCCTCGGCATCGTATTTCATCGAGGGGTTGGTGATCACCTCGATGCGCTTGATCGTGTTGGCCGGCATCGACTTGATCACCTCCGAGAAGTTGCGCGAAATGGCATTCGAAGGGTGGCCGTTTACCAATATTTTATAGTCGCTTTGCCCATTCATCAGCACCTTACCCTCGGCATCAATCGAGAGTTGCGGCACCTTGCGGATGATCTCCTCGAGGGTCGAAGATTGCGCCTCGGGATCATCCTCAACCGAGTAGTTGAGCTTCTCGGCATCGGCCGTCACGATCGGCTTCTGCACGGTGAGCACCACGGCATCGACCTCAACACCCTCCGCGAGGGTGATCGGCTCCAATTGGATCGGTTGCCCTTTGGCTTGCAAAGGGGCGGTGTAGCTGTTGTAGCCCACCGAGGTGACCGAAAGGGTATAGTCGCCCGCCGCTTTGATCGTTAGGCTGAAGTTTCCTTGTAGATCTGAGGCGGTGGCCGTCACGGGCTTGGCATCGCGCAAAATCGCTACCGTGGCATAGGCAACAGGCTCGGATTGGGCGTCTATGATGCGACCTTGGACGAGAGTTTGTGCCTCTGCAACAGCGAGGCTCAGGAGTAGAAGCAGTGTGCTGACGAATTGTTTCATACGTCGAATGAATTGTTTATAAACGAGTTATGAAGGGTGCCGCTGTCGGATTGGTGCCGAAGTGAAACATCCCCGGTGCAAAGGTAATCAATAATATTTGAAAAACAAGAAAAATATATCGAAATTCGATAAATTGCAATTTCTCTTTATCGGGATGGCTGACGATTTGGTAGCGAGAAATGGATTTGTTTGCTCATTTTGGGCAGAATGTTGATTCTTTTTCGATAATTTTTTGGAAAAAAGATTTGGAACGAGGGAGAAAACCAACTACCTTTGCGTCAATAAACGAACAAGCGTACATAATGCTGAAGAATCAAGCCATATCGCCCTCTCGGATGCAACGACAGGCGTATTGTCCGATTCAATCAGCGTTGATATTGTCTTTGCTGGGGTAACTGTTTTCAGTTACCCCTGTTTTTTTATCTAAAAGTGAGACCGCAAAGGATGAAAACTTTTTATACAAACGCGCTGATTTATCGCCAGGGAGGCTTTGCTCCGGGTTGCTTGGTGGTTGATGAGGGTCGCTTTGTGGAGGCTGACGCTCCCGCGGAGGGGGATCGTGTGGTCGATCTGCAAGGGCGCAGGGTGGTGCCCGGTTTGATTGACGTGCATGTCCATCTGCGCGAGCCGGGCTTTGGCTACAAGGAGACCATCGCTACGGGTACGGCGGCAGCGGCACGAGGCGGCTATACGACCGTCTGCTCGATGCCCAACCTGAATCCGGCACCCGACAGCCTGGCTGCGTTGGGCGAGCAGTTGGCACTCATCGAGCGCGATGCCGTAGTGCGGGTCGTGCCCTATGGCTGCATCACAAAGGGACAGCAGGGCGGTGGCGAGCAGGCCGATTTGGCCGCTATGGCCCCCTCGGTAGTTGGTTTTTCGGACGATGGTCGCGGTGTGCAGGCCGATGAGGATATGCTGCGGGCTATGCAGGAGGCCGTACGGATCGGGAAACCGATCGTGGCCCATTGCGAGGTCAATGAACTGCTACGTGGCGGTTATATCCACGATGGAGCCTACTGCCGAGCTCATGGTCATCGCGGTATTTGTAGCGAGAGCGAATGGGCGCAGGTGAAGCGCGATATTGAGCTGGTCGAGCAGACCGGCTGCCAATACCACGTCTGCCATGTCTCGACGAAGGAGAGTGTCGAGCTGGTACGTGCAGCCAAGGCCAAAGGGCTGCCCGTAAGTTGTGAGACGGGCCCGCACTATCTGGTGCTGTGCGATGAGCAACTGCAGGAGGAGGGCCGCTGGAAGATGAATCCGCCGATTCGTTCGGCTGCCGATCGGGATGCCCTCGTGGCGGGTTTGCAGGATGGCACGATCGAGGTGATCGCCACCGACCATGCCCCCCATTCGGCCGAGGAGAAGGGGCGCGGATTGGAGCGTAGTGCGATGGGTATTGTCGGTCTGGAGTGTGCCTTTGGCGTGCTCTATACCCACCTGGTCGAGAAGGGACTGTTGTCGCTCGAGACGTTGATTGACCGGATGGCAACCAACCCCGGCCGTCTGTTTGGTCTGGGCGGTGTGATCGAGACGGGTGCTCCGGCCGATTTTACGGTCCTGGATCTGGAGACCGAGTATGAGATTGACCCCGAAACCTTCCTCTCGAAGGGTCGAGCAACCCCCTTTGCCGGTTGGCGTGTGAAGGGTCGTGCCGCGATGACGGTGGTCGGCGGGAAGTGTGTGTATGAAGCGTAAATAAATGAACACCAAATAGATACAATGAAAGCATTTACGAAGAAACTTGTTTTGGAGAATGGCCGTGAGTTCTACGGATACGGCTTTGGAGCCGATCGGGAGGTGATCCACGAGATTGTTTTCAATACATCGGTGGTGGGCTATCAGGAGATTATGTCCGATCCTGCCTATGCCGATCAGATGGTTGTGATGACCTATCCGTTGATCGGTAACTACGGTATGGCCGATGAGGATTATGAGACGAAGACCCCGTCGATCGGAGCTATGATCGTGCGTGAATATAATGATCAGCCCTCCAATTTCCGCTATACGCGAACATTGAGCGAGGTGCTCGAGGAGTGCAACATCCCGGCAATTGAGGGGCTTGATACCCGCGCCTTGACCCGCATCATCCGCGACGAGGGGACGCAGAAGGCGATCCTGACCGATGCCGCCACACCGACCGAGGAGGCGTTGGCTCGACTGAAGGCCTATGAACTGCCGACCGATTCGGTGGCGCGTGTCAGCTGTGCGAAACGCTGGATGCGCCGTGTGCCGAACCACACCTACGACGTGGTGGCGATCGACTGCGGTATCCGCAATACGGTCATTCGCCAGCTCAATACGCTGAATTGTAATGTGACGGTGCTTCCGTACAATGCTACGCTCGAGGAGGTGATGGCCTTCCATCCCGATGGGGTGGTGATCTCGAACGGTCCGGGTAATCCGACCGATGTTGCCTCGGTGATCGAGCTGATTAAGAAGCTGCGTGGTCGTCTGCCGATCTTCGGTGTCGGTATGGGCTTGCAGCTGATCGCTTTGGCCTATGGCGCGAAGGTCGAGAAACTCAAGGTGGGCCATCGCGGCTCGAATCATCCGGTGAAGAACCATATGACGGGTCTGATCGAGACGGCTGTGCAGAACCACGGCTGGGTGGTGATTCCCGAGACGACGGGTGTGCTGAAGGTGACCCACACGAACCTGCTCGACAATACGATCGAGGGCTTGGCGTGCGAGATCGATCGTCTCTTTGCCGTGCAGTTCGATCCGACGGCTGCCGAGGGCGAGTGCCACGATTTGTTCAAGAAGTTTGTTAATTTAATGGAGGAGGGAAGAGATGCCTAAAAGAGAAGATATCAAGAAAGTGATGGTCATCGGCTCGGGTCCGATCGTGATTGGTCAGGCTGCCGAGTTCGACTATGCCGGTACACAGGCCTGCTTGGCACTGCGCGAGGAGGGTTATGAGGTGATCCTCGTAAACTCGAACCCGGCCACGATTATGACCGATACGAACATTGCCGATAAGGTCTATATGGAGCCGCTGACGCTCGAATATGTAGCCAAGATCATCCGCTATGAGCGTCCCGATGCGATTGTGCCGGGTCTGGGTGGTCAGACGGGTCTGAATCTGGCGGTGCAGTTGGCCAAGAAGGGTATCTTGGAGGAGTGCCAGGTGGAGATTCTGGGTACGAGCTTCTCGTCGATCGAGCGTGCCGAGGACCGCGAGCTCTTCAAGGAGTTGTGCGAGTCGTTGGGTGAGCCGGTGCTGCCTTCGGAGGTGGCAACGACGATCGACGAAGGTGCTGCCATCGCCGCCAAGATCGGCTATCCGGTGGTGTTGCGTCCCGCCTTTACGCTCGGTGGTACGGGCGGTGGCTTTGTCGATAATGAGCAGGAACTGCGTGAGATGATGCGCAACGCCTTGTTCCTCTCGCCGGTTCATCAGGTACTGATCGAGAAGAGCATCAAGGGCTATAAGGAGATCGAGTTCGAGGTGATGCGCGATGCCAAAGATACGGCCATTGCCATCTGCTCGATGGAGAATATCGACCCGGTGGGTATCCATACGGGCGACTCGATGGTGGTTGCTCCGGCGCAGACGCTCACGAATCGTGAGTTCCAGATGCTGCGCAATTCGGCCCTCAAGATCATCCGCGAGCTGAAGATCGAGGGTGGTTGCAACGTGCAGTTTGCACTCGACCCCCTCTCGTTCAAATACTATCTGATCGAGGTGAACCCCCGCGTGTCGCGCTCGTCGGCCCTGGCCTCGAAGGCCTCGGGCTTCCCGATTGCCCGCGTGACGGCCAAGATTGCCGTGGGTCTGACGCTCGATGAGATTCGGATCGCTACGACGCCGGCCTCGTTTGAGCCGACGATCGACTATGTGGTGACGAAGGTGGCCCGCTTCCCCTTCGATAAGTTCTCCGATGCCTCGAATAAGCTCGGCACGCAGATGAAGGCTACGGGCGAGGTGATGGCTATCGGTCGCACGATGGAGGAGTCGTTGCTGAAGGCGGTGCGTTCGCTCGAGACGGGTGTATGCCACATCTACCACAAGAAGTTTGACCGCTCGTCGAACGACGAACTGCTGGCCTACATCAAGGAGGGTACGGACGATCGTCTCTATGCCATCGCCCAGCTGATCCGCAACGGGGTCGATCTGGTGATGATCTACAACAATACGAAGATCGACATGTTCTTCCTCGAGAAGTTCAAGAACATCGTCGAGTTCGAGCAGGTGGTGCGTGACCATTGCGGGGATATCGAGGTGCTGCGTGAGGCCAAGCGTATGGGCTTTGGCGATAAGTATATCGGCCAGCTGTGGGGCAAGAGCGAGCACGAGATGTACCATCTGCGCAAGGAGCACGGCCTCTTCCCGGTCTATAAGATGATTGATACGTGCGGTGGCGAGTTCTCGGCCTATGTGCCCTACTTCTACTCGACCTATGAAGCCGAAAATGAGTCGATCGTGAGCGATAAGGAGAAGATCGTTGTGCTCGGCTCGGGCCCGATCCGCATTGGTCAGGGTGTCGAGTTCGACTATTCGACCGTGCATGCCATCTGGTCGATCCGCGAGGCGGGCTACGAGGCTATTATTATCAACAACAACCCCGAGACTGTTTCGACCGACTATACGACCAGCGATAAACTCTACTTCGAGCCGCTGACGGTCGAGGATGTGATGAATGTCATCGAATTGGAGAAGCCCAAGGCTATTGTCGTTTCGTTGGGTGGTCAGACGGCCATCAACTTAGCCGAGCCGCTGGCCCAACTCGGTGTGCCCATTATCGGTACCGACTGCGAGGCAATTCGCAACGCCGAGGACCGTGGTTGCTTCGAGCGTATCATGGAGGAGCTGGGTATTCCGCAGCCCGAGGCCGAGGCCGTAACCGATATCGAGGCCGGTGTGCAGGCTGCAGCCCGCATCGGTTATCCGGTGCTGGTGCGTCCGAGCTATGTGCTGGGAGGTCGTGCCATGCAGATCGTCTCGAATGAGGAGCGTCTGCGCCACTACCTGCAAACGGCCGTGGAGGTCAATGTCGATTCGCCGGTCTTGGTAGACCGCTATATTATGGGTAAGGAGTTGGAGGTGGATGCCATCTGCGACGGACAGGATGTCTTCATCCCCGGTATCATGGAGCATATCGAGCGTACGGGTATCCACTCGGGTGACTCGATCAGCGTCTATCCCACCTTCAGCGTATCGCAGGCCGTGCGCGATAAGATCATCGACTACACGGTGAAGCTGGGTCTGCGTATCGGTATCGTAGGTCTGTACAACATCCAGTTCATTGTCGATGAGAAGGGTGAGGTCTATGTCATCGAGGTGAACCCGCGTTCGTCGCGTACGGTGCCCTTCCTCTCGAAATCGACCGGTGTGCCGATGGCACATATCGCTACGCAGGTGATCCTGGGTCACTCGCTCAAGGAGCAGGGTATCGAGTCGGTCTATGGTAAGGAGAAGAAGCGTTGGTATGTGAAGGCTCCGGCCTTCTCGTTTGCCAAGATCCGTGGCATGGACAGCTACCTCTCGCCCGAGATGAAATCGACCGGCGAGGCGATCGGTTACGACGATAAACTCACGCGCGCCCTCTATAAGGCACTGCAGGCTACGGGTATGAATGTGTCGAACTACGGCACGATCCTCGTCTCGATTGCCGATGCCGATAAACCGTTGGCCTTGCCGCTCATCCAGCGATTCTACGACCTGGGCTTCAATATTGAGGCTACGGCGGGCACGGCAGACTACCTGCGTAAGCATGGCGTACGTACGCGCACGCGTCGTAAGCTGCAGGAGGGATCGTCGGAGATCATCGACGCCCTGCGTCAGGGTCATGTGAGCTACGTGATCAACACGATCGACGTAAACCAGCACAACACGCGTCTGGATGGTTACGAGATTCGTCGCACGGCCGTCGAGAACAACGTGACCGTCTTCACCGCGCTGGAGACCGTACGTGTGTTGATTGATGTACTCGAAGAGATCACCTTGCGCGTTTCAACCATTGATGCCAAATAACGAACGACGTGTATAAAAACGCAATCTATACGATTCGGGAGAATCGCCCGCTGACCGACCTGGTGTGGCGGATGGTACTGGAGGGTGATACCGCATGGATCACCCGTCCGGGCCAATTTGTCAATATCGCGCTCGCCGGAAAATTCCTGCGTCGCCCGATCTCGGTCTCGGATTACGATGCCACGACGATCATTATTATATATAAGGTAGTCGGAACGGGTACGCGTCAGATGACCACGATGCAGGCGGGAGAGACGCTCGACCTGCTGACCGGCCTGGGCAACGGTTTTGACTGCGCGAAAGCAGCACCGAAGACGCTGCTCGTCGGTGGTGGCGTGGGCGTACCTCCGCTCTATAAGCTGGCGAAAGAGTTGCTGGCCGAGGGGCGTGAGGTGTCGGTTGTCTTGGGTTTCAATACAGCCGAGGAGTGCTTCTACGAGGAGGAGTTCCGTGCGTTGGGTTGCCGTGTAGTGGTCTCGACGGTCGATGGCTCGAAGGGGGTCAAGGGCTTCGTGACCACGGCTATCGCGGCCGAGAAGATCGACTTTGGCTACTTCTACGCCTGTGGCCCGCTGCCGATGCTCAAGGCGCTGTACGACAGCACGGAGCAGGACGGCCAGCTCTCGTTCGAGGAGCGTATGGGCTGTGGCTTCGGTGCTTGTATGGGTTGCTCGTGCAAGACCAAATATGGTAACAAGCGGATCTGCAAAGAGGGTCCCGTATTGGAGAAAGGAGAGATCGTATGGTAGATACATCGGTTATTTTGAGTGGTCTGAAGCTGGACAATCCGGTCATTCCGGCCAGCGGAACCTTTGGATTCGGCAACGAATTTAAGGACTTCTACGACATCAATATCCTCGGATCGTTCTCCTTCAAGGGGACGACCAAAGAGCCCCGCTTTGGCAATCCTACACCGCGTATTGCCGAGTGTACGGCCGGTATGATCAATGCCGTCGGGTTGCAGAATCCGGGCATCGACGAGGTGATCGCCCACGAATTGCCCCGCATGAAGGTGTATTTCCATAAGCCGGTTATTGCCAACATCTCGGGCTTCTCGATCGAGGAGTATGCCTATTGCTGCGAGCGTATCGACAAGGAGGAGCAGGTGGGCATCATCGAGGTCAATGTCTCGTGCCCGAATGTGCGCCACGGAGGTATGTCGTTCGGCACCTCGCCCGAGGCAGCTGCCGAGGTGACGCGAGCCGTGAAGGCGGTGACTACGAAGCCCGTTTATATTAAACTCTCGCCCAACGTAACTGATATCGTTGCGATCGCCAAGGCGTGCGAGGAGGCCGGAGCCGATGGCTTGTGCCTGATCAATACGGTGTTGGGCATGCGCATCGACACGTTGCGTCGCAAGCCGGTGATTGCCAATAAGATGGGAGGTTTCTCCGGCTCGGCGATCTTCCCGTTAGCCGTGCGTATGGTCTATCAGGTCTCGAAGGCCTGCTCGATCCCCGTGATGGGGTGCGGAGGTGTGCAGTCGGCCTCGGATGTGATTGAGATGATGATGGCCGGAGCTACGGCTGTGCAGGTGGGTGCTGCTAATCTGGTCGATCCCTATGCCTCGAAGAAGATTGTCGAGGCGCTGCCGATCGAGATGGAGCGTTTGGGCATCGAGCGACTGCAAGATATTATCGGTATTGTAGAGTAACTTAAAACAACAGAGAGAGATGATCAATAGAGATGTAATTATTGCTTGTGATTTCAAGTCGGCAGAGGATACGTTCCGTTTCCTCGATCTGTTCAACGATGAGCCGCGCAAGCCCTTTCTTAAGATCGGTATGGAGTTGTACTATGCCGAAGGACCGTCGATTGTCCGCGAAATAAAGCGTCGTGGCCACAAAATCTTCTTGGATCTGAAGCTGCACGATATTCCCAATACGGTGAAGAAGGCGATGGCTGTTCTTTCGCGTCTGGATGTCGATATGACTAATGTGCATGCTGCCGGTACGATCGATATGATGAAGGCTGCCAAGGAGGGTCTGACGCGCGAAGATGGTTCGTGCCCGCTGCTGATTGCCGTCACGCAACTCACCTCGACGAGTGAGGAGCGCATGCAGCAGGAGCTCTTGATCGGTGCCTCGATCAACGATACGATTGTCAAATATGCCCAAAACACGCGCGAGGCGGGGTTGAACGGTGTGGTTTGCTCGCCCCTCGAGGCCGGCATGGTCAAGGAGGCTTGCGGTCAGCAGTTCCTGACCATCACGCCCGGTGTGCGCTTCGCCGATGGCGAGGTGGGCGATCAGGTGCGTGTTACGACGCCGGCGCGTGCGCGAGAGATCGGCTCCGATTTTATTGTCGTAGGTCGCCCCATTACGGCTGCAGCCGATCCGGTTGCCGCTTACCGCCGTTGTGTGGCAGAGTTTTTGGGTGAATAATGCGCTATGAAACGTATCCAATTGTTCTATTTGAAAAATTGCCCTTTCTGTAAAAAGGCGTTGCGCTATATCGAAGAGGCAAAAGCAGCCCACCCCGAGTTGGCTGCGTTGGAGATCGAGTTGATCGAAGAGTCGGAAGAGCCGGAGGTTGCCGATCGCTATGATTACTACTATGTGCCGACCTTCTACATCGATGGGGTGAAGGTACACGAGGGTGGTATCTATCCCGACGAGATGGAGCCGTTGCTGCGCAAAGCATTGGAATAAAAAACTATAAAACAGACAAATAGTATGGAAAAACTCATTGCAAAGGATTTGCTGTCGATTGGCGCCGTCTTTCTGCGTCCCGACCAGCCGTTTACGTGGGCCAGCGGCATCAAGAGCCCGATCTATTGTGACAACCGTCTGACGCTAACGGCCGTTGAGGTCCGCAAACACGTCGAGGCCGGTTTGGCCGAGATTGTCCGCACGAAATTCCCCGAAGCCGAGGTGCTGATGGGTACTTCGACGGCCGGTATTGCCCACGCTGCCATCACCGCCACGATTCTCGATATGCCGATGGGCTATGTGCGTTCGGGTCAGAAGGATCACGGCCGCGGCAACCAGATCGAGGGTAAGCTCGAAAAGGGTCAGAAGGTGGTGGTCATCGAGGACCTGATCTCGACCGGAGGCTCGTGCATCGAGGTGGTCAATGCCTTGCGCGAGGCGGGTGCCGAGGTGCTGGGTGTGGCTTCGATCTTCACCTATGGTATGAAGAAGGGTCTGGATCGTATGGCCGAGGCCAATGTTACGAACTACTCGCTCTCGAACCTCGATGCACTGGTCGAGGTGGCAGCCGAAGAGGGTTACATCAAAGAGGAGGATAAGGCTCGCCTGATCCAATTCCGCAATAACCCTTCAGATGAGTCGTGGATGGCGAAGTAGAAGCCCCTTTATTGCCCAAAAATTGAAAGAAACTATGCGTCATTTGATCGATCCTACCGACCTTTCGGTGCAGGAAATTCACGAAATTGTTACGCTGGCCGAGGATATCATTGCCAACCGTGCCAAATATAGCGAGGTGTGCAAAGGCAAGAAACTCGCCACGCTCTTCTACGAACCCTCGACCCGTACCCGCTTGAGCTTTACGTCGGCCATGATGGAGCTGGGTGGCCAGGTGATCGGCTTCTCGGATGCCAATTCGTCATCCGTTTCAAAGGGTGAAACCGTAGCCGATACGGTGCGTGTGATTCGTTGCTTTGCCGATATCATTGCCATGCGCCACCAGAAGGAGGGTGCACCGCTCGTAGCCTCGCAGTATGCCGGTATTCCGGTCATCAATGCCGGCGATGGCAGCCACGCACACCCCACGCAGACCCTGACGGACCTGCTGACCATCAAACGCGAAAAGGGCCGTTTGGACCATCTGACGATCGGCTTCTGCGGTGATTTGAAGTTTGGCCGCACGGTGCACTCGTTGATCAAGGCTTTGTCGCGCTATGAGGGAATTCGTATCTTCCTCATTTCGCCCGAAGAGCTGCGTCTGCCGAGCTATATGCTCAAGGAGATGCGTGTCAATTCCAACCTCGAATTTCAGGAGGTGCGTACGATGGAGGAGGTGATGTCGGAGCTCGATATCCTCTACATGACGCGCGTGCAGAAGGAGCGTTTCTTGGACGAGGAGGAGTTCGACCGCGTGAAGGATAGCTTTGTGCTTGATCCCGAGAAGCTGAAGGCAGCCCGTGAGGATATGATCATTCTGCATCCGCTGCCGCGTGTGAACGAGATCACCCGCTCGGTCGATAACGACCCGCGTGCGGTCTATTTCCGCCAGGTCGAGAATGGTAAGTTCGTTCGTATGGCTCTGATCTATAAACTTTTGGAGTGGGCAGACGAGAATAAGCCGTTCGACCATACGCCGGTCTTCTCCGAAGAGTACATCACGGGCGACTACACCTGCCCGAATAAGCGTTGCATCTCGGCTACCGAGGATGTCGATCCAATCTTCCGTTATTCGGAGGATGGTACGTTGCGGTGTGCCTATTGCGAGTCCAAAGCAAAATAGCGAGCGAGAAATTCTCAAAGGTGATTTCTGCGTTACGCTTGTCGGCTAAATCCTCACATACGAAAAGTATGCTGCAGTTTAGCCCCCTGCGCAAGCCTTGAAATCTCCTGCTAATTTTGTCAATAAATTGTCAAAAGAATAGTTCGGTACCAGACGGTGACCGAACTTTTTTTTGTACCTTTGTTGCGTTGGATTTTTTTAGGTGTGATGCTTTCCCTAATCGGTATGGATTTTCGACAGCGACGTAGTCGAGCGAACGTAGAGCTGCTCCAGATGGAGTTGCTCAGCTCGTCGGGGCGTAGTGCGCACACCTGTCAGCCGAATGAGTACGCATATTGTGTCGCGAAATAACCGTATGCCGCCAAGATCGAAGGGTCGTGGCGGCATCTGTTTTTTGAGGTAAGAAGAGACGAATAAAACAAGATAAACAAATAATACTATGGATTTTAAGATTGGTATCATTATGGGCTCGGCAAGCGACCTGGAGGTGATGTCGGGTGCTATGAAGACGTTGGAGCAGTTTGGTATTGCTTACGAAAAGCGGGTGATCAGTGCTCATCGTGCCCCCGAGGCCTTGGCCGAGTGGACGAAGACGGCACGCGAGCGTGGTTTGAGTGTCATCATTGCCGGTGCAGGTGGCGCAGCCCACCTGCCGGGTGTGATTGCAGCCATGACGACGCTGCCCGTCATCGGTGTTCCGGTGCGTTCGAAGGCGTTGGGCGGGCTGGATTCGTTGCTTTCGATCGTGCAGATGCCTTCGGGTATTCCGGTGGCGACGATGGCCATCGACGGATCGAAGAATGCCGCTCTCTATGCCATCCAGATGCTGGCCCTGCACGATGAGGCGTTGGCTGCCAAGTTGGAGGCCTTCCGCGCCGAGCAGACGGCGGCCGTATTGAGCGTTGAAATCTAATCGAAAAAAGCGAACAAGAGAATAGCATGAAGAATTTCCGCATTTTTGTCGAAAAGAAGGATCGCTTTCGCGTCGAGGCCGAGAGCCTGAAACGAGAGTTGAATCAGAACCTGAATTTGCAGATCGAGGAGCTGCGTTTAGTCTGTGTGTACGACCTGTTTGGCTTCTCGGAGGAGCTGGTCGAGAAGTGCCGTTATGGCGTCTTTGGCGAGGTGGTGACCGATACGGTCAGCGATACGTGCGACTACGCCGGGCAGCCCTATCTGGCCGTGGAGTTCCTGCCCGGTCAGTTCGATCAGCGTGCCGCCTCGGCGGTGGACTGTGTGCGTCTGGTCGATCCGACGGCCGATGTGCGTATCCGTTCGTCGAAACTCTTGATCTTCGACGAGGGCGTTAGCGAGGAGGCGTTGCAGAAGATTCGCCACTACTATATCAACGCTGTCGAGTCGCGTGAGAAGAATCTCGCCGTGCTGGGCGAGCAGGAGCAGGCCGAAGTGTTGCCCGTGCCCGTCTTGGAGGGTTTCTGCCAGATGAAGGAGACGGAGTACGCCGCCTACTGCAAGCAGATGGGCCTGGCGATGAATGCCGACGACCTGGGTGAGGTTGTGCGTTACTTCCGCGAGGAGGGTCGCGATCCGTTTGAGACCGAGTTGCGTATTTTGGATACCTATTGGAGCGACCACTGCCGTCATACGACCTTCACCACCGAGTTGGAGGGCATCACGGTCGAGGAGTCGTTCGTCAAGGAGGAGATCGAGGGCTCGTTGGCCCTCTATCTGAATATTCGCCGTGAGCTGGGCCGCGAGCATAAGCCGTTGTGCCTGATGGATATGGCGACGATTGGTGCGCGCGTACTCAAGCAGCGCGGCCTGTTGGAGGATTTGGAGCAGAGCGAGGAGAACAATGCCTGCTCGATCTTCGTGGATGTCGATGTCGATGGCCAGACGGAGCGTTGGCTGCTGCAATTCAAGAACGAAACGCACAACCACCCGACCGAGATCGAGCCCTTTGGTGGTGCTTCGACCTGTCTGGGCGGTGCTATTCGTGACCCGCTGTCGGGCCGCAGCTACGTCTATCAGGCGATGCGTGTGACGGGTGCCGGCAATATCTACCAGAAGGTGGAGGATACGCTGCCCGGTAAGTTGCCGCAGAGCATCATCTCGAAGAAGGCCGCTGCCGGCTATTCGAGCTACGGTAACCAGATCGGTCTGGCTACGACCCACGTGCGCGAGGTTTACCACGATGGTTACGTTGCCAAGCGTTTGGAGGTAGGTGCTGTGGTCGGTGCCGTGAAGGCTGAAAATGTGCGCCGTGAGCGTCCTGCGCCGGGCGATGTGGTGATCTACCTGGGTGGTCGCACGGGCCGTGACGGTATCGGTGGTGCTACGGGCTCGTCGAAGGAGCACGATGCCAAGTCGCTCGAGACCTGCGGCTCGGAGGTGCAGAAGGGTAATGCCCCCGAGGAGCGCAAGCTGGAGCGTCTGTTCCGTCGTCCGGAGGTGACCAAGTTGATCAAGAAGTCGAACGATTTCGGTGCCGGCGGTGTCAGCGTGGCCATTGGTGAGCTGACCGACGGTCTGGATATCTATCTGGATTGTGTGCCGACCAAATATAGCGGTCTGAATTCGACCGAGTTGGCCATCAGTGAGTCGCAGGAGCGTATGTCGGTGGTCATCGAGCAGAAGGATGTCGAGGCCTTTATGAAGTACTGCCGCGAGGAGAATATCGAGGCGGTGCACGTGGCCGATGTGACCGATACGGCCCGCATGCGTATGTTCAATCAGGGCCGTTTAGTGGCTGACCTGAGCCGCGAGTTTATCGACTCGGCCGGTGCCAAGCACTATGCCGAGGCCAAGATCGGGGCTGTAGAGGAGTGCAACCCCTTTGCACGTTCGGTCGAGGGGGCGACGGTCGAGGAGCGCTTCAAGGCCAACCTGGAGGATTGGAATGTCACCTCGCAGAAGGGCCTGATCGAGATGTTCGACTCGACGATTGGTCGTTCGACCGTCCTGATGCCTTTCGGCGGTAAGACGCAGCGTAGCGAGACGCAGGTTTCGGTACAGAAACTGCCCGTCGATGGCTATACGAATACGGCCTCGATGATGGCCTTTGGCTACAACCCGAATCTGGCCTGCTGGAGCCCCTATCACGGTGCGGCTTATGCCGTGGTGGAGGCCGCAGCCAAGGTGGTGGCTGCCGGTGGCCGTTACGATAAGATGCGCTATTCGTACCAGGAGTATTTCGAGCGTATGACCAAGCAGCCGACCTCGTGGGGTAAGCCCCTCTCGGCCCTGCTGGGTGCACTGAAGATGCAGGTGGAGCTGGGTCTGCCCTCGATTGGCGGTAAGGACTCGATGTCGGGCACGTTCCAGGATATCAACGTGCCGCCGATGCTCATGGCCTTCGGAATTACGACGGTCGATGCACGCCGCGTGATCTCGACCGATCTGAAGGGTGCCGGTCATAACCTCTATTTGATTCGTCACCAGGCCGATGAGACCTATATGCCCAACACGGAGCAGCTCAAGCGTAACTTTAACTTCGTCAGCGATGCCATTGCCGAGGGTAAGATCCTCTCGGGTTGGGCCGTTGGTATGGGTGGTGTGGCCGAGGCGGTGGCCAAGATGGCCTTTGGTAACAAGGTCGGTGTTGCGCTGTCGATGCCCGAGGAGCAAATCTACGACTATGCCTACGGCTCGATCATCGTGGAGACGGCCGGTGAGTTGGAGTATGAGCAGGCCGAGTTGATCGGTTGCACGACGGCCGAGGAGACGATCTCCGTAGCCGGTGTGGCGATGCCGCTCGAGGAGCTCTTTGCTGCCAACCGCGCCAAGTTTGCCACGGTCTATCCCGATAAGGGCGAGAATCGTGCCGAGGTGATGACCTCAACGCCCGAGAAGCGAGTGGTGACCTATCCGGGTGAGGCGGTCGAGCATCCGGTAGCCTTCCTGCCTGTATTCCCGGGTACGAACTGCGATTACGATACGGCCAAGGCCTTCCGCCGTGCCGGTGCCGAGGTGCGCATGAGCGTGCTGTGCAATTTAGAGGGGGATGACATCCTGCGCTCGATCGACGAGATGGCCAAGCAGATTAGCCAAGCCCACATCTTCGTTTTGAGTGGCGGTTTCTCGGCCGGTGATGAACCGGACGGATCGGCCAAGCTGATTGTCAATGTGCTCAATAACGAGGCTATTCGTCGTGAGATTCACGCGCTGCTCGATCGTGGTGGCCTGATTTTGGGTATCTGCAACGGCTTCCAGGCATTGGTGAAGTCGGGTCTGTTGCCCTATGGTCGTCTGGGTATGGTGACCGAGGCCTCGCCGACGCTCTTCCGCAACGATATCAACCGCCACATCTCGCAGATCGTTACGACGCGCGTGGCTACGACCTCGTCGCCGTGGCTTGCCTCGTTCGAGCTGGGTGATGAGCACGCCATTGCTGTCAGCCACGGTGAGGGTAAGTTTGTCGTGAGCGAGCAGTTGGCCAAGGAGCTCTTTGAGCGTGGTCAGGTGGCCTTCCAGTATGTGGACGAGGCGGGTGAACCGACGGCCGAGGCTCCGTTCAATCCGAATGGTTCGTCGTATGCCATCGAGGGTATCATCTCGCCTGACGGCCAGATCCTGGGTAAGATGGGCCACACGGAGCGTTACGAGGAGGAGCTCTTCAAGAATATCGCCGGCGAGAAGCGTCAGCCGCTCTTTGAGAATGCGGTGGCTTACTTCCGCAAGCGTGCATAAGCTATTGTATATAAAGGTTTAGTTAGTGAGATAAAACGAATGGAACAACGAGAAATGATCTATGAGGGGAAGGCCAAGCAACTGTTTGCTACCTCCGACCCCAACACAATCATCCTTCATTATAAGGACGATGCCACGGCCTTCAATGCCATCAAGCGTGCCAAGATCCTCAATAAGGGTGTCTTGAGCAACGCCATTTCGACCTTGATCTTTCGGGAGTTGGAGCGTGCAGGGGTGAAGACGCACTACCTGGAGACGCTCAACGACCGCGATCAACTGTGTCGTCGGGTAGAGATCATCCCCCTGGAGGTGGTCGTCCGCAATGTCATTGCCGGCTCGATGGCACAACGTTTAGGTTTGGAAGAGGGTACCGAACCCCAAAACACGATCTTTGATATCTGCTACAAGAACGATGAGTTGGGCGATCCGCTCATGAACGACCACCACGCCGTGGCGTTGGGCTTTGCCACCTACGACGAGCTGGCCGAGATCTATCGGATGTCGGCTCGTATCAATGAACTGTTGACGGCTCTGTTTGCGCGCATCAACATCAAATTGATCGACTTTAAGATCGAATTTGGTAAGACGCAGACGGGAGAGATTGTCCTGGCCGATGAACTTTCGCCCGATACATGTCGCCTGTGGGATGCTACGACGGGCGAAAAACTCGACCACGATCGCTTCCGCCGCGATCTGGGTCAGGTCCGTGAGGCTTATGAGGAGATTTTGAAACGTCTACAACAGGAACTTGTTTAATTTTGAAAGGAAAAACGCGATGTATTCAGATCGAAAAATACAAGATGAATGCGGTGTTTTTGGCATCTATGGTGTCGAACATGCAGCCTCGTTGAGCTATTATGGCCTGCATGCCCTGCAACACCGTGGTCAGGAGGGTTGTGGTATTGTCAGCGTCGATGAGGAGGGTACGTTCCACCGCATCAAGGGTAAGGGCCTAGTGACCGAGGTCTTCAAGGGCGATGAACTCTCGGCCATGAAGGGCAAGATCGCCATTGGCCATGTGCTCTACACGGCCGCCGAGGGCAACCGCCTGGAGAATGTGCAGCCACTGATGTTCCACCACCGTTCGGGCGATTTTGCGATTGCCAACAACGGTTGTGTGATCAATGCGACGGAGTTGCGCAGCTACCTCGAAAAGCGAGGCAGCCTCTTCCAATCGACCTCCGATAGTGAGATTCTGGCCCACCTGATCAAGAAGGATAACATGGGCAATCGTCCTCGTATTCATGCCATTCTCGATGCGCTGAATATGATGGAGGGTGCCTTTACCTTTATGGTGATGACCTCGCGCCGCATCTATGCCTGCCGCGATAAGCATGGCTTGCACCCGCTGGCCATCGGCCGTCTGGGTGAGGGGTATGTCATTGCGAGCGAGACCTGCGCCTTCGATACGCTGGGTGCCGAGTATATCCGCGATGTCGAGCCGGGTGAGGTCGTGACGATCGACCACCACGGCATCCGCTCAAACCTCTATTCGCAATTCAAGCACCACCACATGTGCTCGATGGAGTATATCTACCTGGCGCGTCCCGATAGCGATATTGAGGGCTGCAACGTCCACGCCTATCGCAAGGAGTCGGGTAAACTGCTCTTCCAGGAGGCTCCGGCCGAGGCCGATATCGTGGTCGGTGTGCCCGATTCGAGTTTGAGTGCCGCGATGGGCTATGCCGAGGCGAGTGGCCTGCCCTATGAGATGGGTCTGATCAAAAACAAGTATATCGGTCGCACCTTTATCCAGCCTACCCAGGCTCTGCGCGAGAAGGGTGTGCGGATGAAACTTTCGGCCGTGCGTACGATCGTCAAGGGCAAGCGTGTAGTGCTGGTCGATGACTCGATTGTGCGCGGTACGACCTCGCGTCGCATTGTGACGATGCTCAAGGAGGCCGGTGCTACGCAGGTGCATGTGCGCATTGCCTCGCCCCCGATGACCGAGCCTTGCTTCTATGGTGTCGATACGACGAGCTACGACGAGTTGATCTCGGCCCGTCTGTCGGTCGATGAGGTGCGCGAGGCGATTGGAGCCGATACGCTCAGCTTCCTCTCCGAGGAGTCGCTCTATCGGGCGGGTCGCCGTGAGGAGTTGTGCACGGCCTGCTTTACGGGCCATTACCCGACGGCGCTCTACCACAACAGCGCAATGGTGAAGAAATGTAAATGCAAAAAATAATATAGACTATGGCTCAATCTTATGAAAAAGCCGGCGTGAATCTGGAGGCCGGTTACGAAGTGGTGCGTCGCATCAAAAAACACGTAGCATCGACCAATCGCCCGGGCGTGATGGGTAACATCGGTGCCTTTGGCGGTATGTTTGACCTGGCCTCGCTCAAGGTCGAGGAGCCGGTGTTGGTAAGTGGCACCGACGGCGTGGGCACGAAGCTCAAGCTGGCCTTTGCGATGGATAAACACGACACGATCGGCATTGATGCCGTAGCTATGTGTGTCAATGATGTCTTGGCACAGGGTGCCGAGCCGCTCTTGTTCCTCGACTATGTAGCTGTGGGCAGCAACGAGCCGGCCAAGATCGAGCAGATCGTAGCCGGTGTGGCCGAGGGTTGCCGTCAGGCCGGTTGCGCGCTGATCGGTGGCGAGACGGCCGAGATGCCGGGCATGTACACCGAGGGTGAGTATGACATTGCCGGCTTTACGGTGGGTGTCGTCGAGCGCAAGAAACTCATCGACGGCTCGAAGGTCAAGGTGGGTGACGTGCTCGTTGGTGTAGCCTCGAGCGGTGTGCACTCGAATGGCTTCAGCTTGGTGCGCAAGGTGGTTGCCGACAATAACCTCGACTTGAAGCAGGAGTACGAGGAGCTGCCCGGCCAGCTGCTGGGTGAGGCACTGCTGACCCCGACGCGCATCTATGTCAAGCAGGTGCTCGAGGTGGTGCGCAACTGCGACGTGCACGGCATCAGCCACATCACGGGTGGCGGTTTCGATGAGAACATTCCGCGCATTCTGCACGAGGGCCAGGGCATCGAGATCGCAGAGGGCTCTTGGGAGATCCTGCCCGTGTTCCGTGCCTTGGAGAAGTGGGGTGGTATCCCGCACCGCGAGATGTTCAACATCTTCAATATGGGTATCGGCATGGTGATCGCCCTGGACGAGAGCGAGGCACAAAAAGCCATTGACCTCTTGACGGCAGCCGGTGAGAAGGCCTCGGTGATCGGTCGTGTAGTCGAGGGCGAAGGTGTCGTCATCAAATAAGTGAAATAAAAAATAAATAGAACGAAGATATGCGTGCTTTAATTTCTGTAAGTGACAAGACGGGTGTGGTGGAGTTTGCACAAGGACTCCGCGCACTGGGTTGGGAGGTGATCGCCACGGGCGGTACGATGAAACTCCTCGAAGAGAAGGGTGTTGAGGTGATCAACATCAGCGATGTGACGGGCTTCCCCGAGATTTGTGATGGTCGAGTGAAGACGCTGCACCCGAAGGTGCATGGCGGTCTGCTGGCTCGTCGTGACGATGAGAGTCATTTGGCCGCCCTGAAAGAGAACGGCATCGAGTTTATCGATATGGTCTGTGTAAACCTCTATCCCTTCCGCCAGACGATTCAGAAGGAGGGTGTGACGATCGAGGAGGCTATCGAGAATATCGACATCGGCGGTCCGTCGATGTTGCGTTCGGCAGCCAAGAACTGGGCCGATGTGACGGTGGTTTGCAACCCGGAGGACTATGCGCAGATTTTGGACGAGATCAAGGCTCATGGCAATACGCTCAAGGAGACGCGTTTGCAGCTGTCGGCAAAAGCCTATACCCATACGGCGCAGTACGATGCGATGATTGCGACCTACATGCGCAAGCAGGCCGGCCTGAACGAGAAACTCTTTCTGGAGTTCGACCTGGTGCAGTCGCTGCGCTATGGCGAGAACCCGCATCAAGAGGCGAAGTTCTACCGCGAGCAGCAGGCTGTGCCCTTCTCGCTGGCCTCGGCCAAGCAGTTGCACGGCAAGGAACTGTCGTACAACAACATCCAGGATGCCAATGCCGCGTTGGCCATTGCCCGTGAGTTTGATGCTCCGTTCTGCGTGGGTCTGAAGCACATGAACCCTTGTGGTGCTGCGATTGGTAAGGATGTTGTCGAGGCGTGGACGAAGGCTTATGAGGCCGACAAGGTGTCGATCTTTGGTGGTATCGTGGCGGTGAATCGTCCGCTGACGAAGGAGGCCGCCGAGCTGATGAAGCCGATCTTCCTGGAGATCATCATGGCTCCGAAGTTCGAGGAGGGTGCGCTGGAGGTGCTCACCACGAAGAAGAACCTGCGTCTGATCGAGGTCGATATGACCAAGGACGATGCGACGAAGAATCAGTATGTCAGCGTGCGTGGCGGTCTGTTGATGCAGAACCTCGACAACGAGACGAAGGAGGTTGTAGCCGAGATGTGCGTGACCGAGAAGCAGCCTACGGCCGAGGATCTGGTCGATCTGAACTTCGGCTGGCGCATTGTGAAGCACGTGAAGTCGAATGCCATTGTCGTGGTGAAGGATGGCGTGACGCTGGGTGTGGGTGCCGGTCAGATGAATCGTGTCGGTTCGGCCGAGATCGCCCTGAAGCAGGCCAAGGCGGCCGGTGTGACGGAGGGTCTTGTGCTCGCCTCGGATGCCTTCTTCCCCTTCGACGACTGCGTGACGATGGCTGCCGAGTATGGCGTGACGGCCATCGTACAGCCCGGCGGCTCGGTTCGTGACGAGGATTCGATCAAGAAGGCCAACGAACTGGGTATCTCGATGGTCTTTACCGGCATGCGCCACTTCAAGCATTAGTAAGCCTGTTTGATCACAAATAAGCAATAAGATGAAAGTTTTAGTGATAGGTTCGGGCGGCCGTGAACATGCCATTGTCGATGCGCTGACCCGCTCGCCGCAGGTGGAGCAGATTTTTGCTGCTCCGGGTAATGCGGGTATGGCTCTGCAAGCCGAATGTGTGGCAATCCGCGAGACGGAGATCGAGCGATTGGTCGCCTTTGCCAAGGAGCAGGAGATCGGTCTGACGGTCGTAGGTCCCGAGGTGGCGTTGGCTGCCGGTGTAGCTGATGCCTTCAAGGCTGAGGGCTTGCGCATCTTTGGCCCGACGAAGGCGGCAGCCCGCATCGAGTCGAGCAAGGAGTTTGCCAAAGAGCTGATGGCCAAGTATGCCATCCCGACGGCCGGTTTCAAGGCCTTCACCGACTATGCCGAGGCCAAGGCCTATGTCGAGGCGCGACCGTTGCCGGCCGTGCTCAAATACGATGGTCTGGCTGCCGGTAAGGGTGTGGTGATTGCCCAGACGATGGAGGAGGCCGATGAGGCACTCAAGGATATGTTGCTCGACACGAAGTTTGGCCAGGGCAAGGTGGTCGTGGAAGATTTCCTCACCGGCCCCGAGTTCTCGTTCATGTGCTTCGTCTCGGGTGAGAATGTGTGGCCCATGCAGTTGGCGCAGGATCACAAACGCGCCTACGATGGCGATAAGGGCCCCAATACGGGTGGTATGGGTGCCTACTCGCCGCTGCCGTTTATCACGGCCGATGATGAGCAATTTGCGCTGGAGCAGATTCTCAAACCCGTCGCTGCGGCGATGGTCAAAGAGGGTTGCCCTTTCGAGGGTGTGCTGTATGGCGGTCTGATGAAGACACCTGATGGCGTGAAGGTCATCGAGTTCAATGCACGCTTTGGTGACCCCGAGACCGAGGTGGTGCTGCCGCGCCTGAAGAGCGACATCGTGGATATCTTCTGCGCCGTAGCGGACCATACCGATACGGAGCTTGCTTGGCACGACTTTGCTACGCTTGGCATTGTGCTGGCCTCGAAGGGCTATCCGGGCGATTACCAAAAGGGCATCGAGATCGGTGGCTTGCAGGATGTCGAGGGTACAGTCTATCACATGGGCACGAAGGCTTCGGAGGGGAAGATCCTCACCAATGGCGGTCGTGTGCTCTTTGTGGTGGGTAAGGGTGCCACGCTCGATGAGGCACGCGCGAATGCCCTGGCCGATGTGGCACGTGTTGCGTGCGATAACCTCTTCCATCGCACCGATATTGGTCATTATGTATTTGATAAATAGGAGAATAGAGAGCTATGATTATCAGTGGTAAAGAACTTTCGGCCCAGATGAAGGCTGCGATGGCCGAAGAGGTGAAGAGCTTCCCCGAGAAGTATGGTCGCGTACCTCACCTTGCGGTGATTCTGGTGGGTGACAATCCGGCCAGCGTCTCCTACGTAACCGGTAAGGCCAAGGCCTCGGCCGAGGTGGGTATCAAGAACTCGACGATTCGCCGCGAGGCGTCGATCTCGGAGGAGGAGTTGCTGGCGCTGATTGCCGAGCTCAATGCCGACAACGAGGTGGATGGCATCTTGGTGCAGCTGCCCCTCCCGAAGCATATCTCGGAGGATAAGGTGATCGCAGCGATCGACGTGAAGAAGGATGTCGATGGTTTCCACCCCTCGAATGTGGCCGCGCTGTGGCAGAAACAGCCCTGCACGTTACCCTGCACGCCGAAGGGCATCATCCGCATGCTGGAGACGGCCGGTGTGGAGATTGCCGGTAAGGAGGCTGTGGTGATCGGTCGCTCGAATATCGTGGGCCTTCCCGTATCGAAGCTCCTGTTAGATAAGAATGCCACGGTGACCATCGCGCATAGCCGTACGAAGAATTTGGCCGAGGTGACCCGTCGTGCCGAGATTCTGGTTGTGGCGATCGGTCGTCCGAAGTTTGTGACGGCCGACATGGTGGCTGACGGTGCTGTGGTGATCGACGTCGGTGTGAATCGTGATCCCGAGACGGGTAAACTCTGTGGTGATGTCGATTTCGCTGCTATCGAGCCGAAGGCATCTGTCATCACTCCTGTTCCGGGTGGCGTAGGGCCGATGACGATTACTTGTTTGATGGAAAATACGATCGAGTGCTTCTTGGCAAAGAATTCTGAGCGGTAATTGCTGCGTTACACTCGCCCGAAAAATGCTCACATACGTAGCGTATGCTCCGCTTTTTCGTGCCTCGTAAGCCTTGCACTTCCGCGCTCATAATCCTTTGCCGGATTGAGAGTTGTGAAGCTGAGCGGTAATTGCTGCGTTATACGGCTATCTAACCCAAGCGGGCTGTCCGACGTCTGGTCGGACAGCCCGCTGTGTTCCTGAAAGTGCGATCTATTTCGGCAATACGTGGCGCGGATTCCACCCGTAGAGGATATTGCTCGGGTCGGAGTAGTAGCGAATCCACTCACGGTCGTGTGCCGGATCGAGGCGTCGTGAGCCGGCCGCGCGCTGCGACATGTCGATCGGGTTATCTTCCGTGTCGCGGCTGTTATACTCCCAGTAACGCACGCGCGAGCAATCTTTGGGCAATCCGGCCCATCCTTCGGCCGCTACATCCTCGAGCTGGCACTCGATCAGCACCGCCTCGGAGGTCTTGGCCGAGGGGTATTTTTCGCTGGTGCGAGCCAAGACGGGGGAGCCGCCCAACCCCTTGAAACGGCAGTGGAAGAAGATGTTGCCGTGGTTGGCCTCGGTGTTGCGAATCCACATAAAGGGACCGCGCGAAATGATCTTGCAACGATCGAAATAGCAGGGGCCTCGGCCCAAGATCGTATCGCCATCGCCCTTGATCTTGCAACGGTAGAAATAGCACGATCCGTTGGCCTGCAAGGCGTCGCCCGAGCCGTTGATAGTCACCTCTTCGAGGAAGATGCGCTCGCCGTTGATCAACAGACCCTCGGCCTGTCCGCGCAGCGTGGTGGCGATCGTCAGGTTGCGCAGCGTGATGTCCTGGCAATTGTCGATCATAAAGGCGGCACGTCGCGAGGGGAAGGTGCCCGGCCATTCGTTGGTCGCTACATCGACCGGATGCGGGTTGAAGACCTCGTTGTTGGGGTAGTGGATATAGACCCCGTCGCGGCTTTCGCCCTCGATCGTGACGTTGCGCTTGTTGCGGAAATAGACCAACTCCTCGTAGTCGCCATTCTGCACATAGACCGTATACTGCTCGGTGCTGTGGTCCGGAATGAAATCCATCGCCCCCTGCAAGGTGGTGAAATCGCCACTGCCGTCACTCGCGACGATCAACACGCGCTTATGGGCGGCCGGAGCCGTGCGTTTAGTCTTGAACGACCAACCATCCGCCTTGCTGATGCCGCGGAAACTCTTATCGCGGGTCGTCAAGACGCCATCGTCGATCGTGACATAGTACTCCGTGTCGTATTGCAGCAGATTGTGGTGCGGGTAGATCTCGGCCTTCGTGTCGGTGACGATGATCGGGTAGAAGTGAAAACCATCCGTAAAACTGCCAATGATGGTGAGCTGGTAGGTGTCCGAGGTCGGGCCTGCTACACCCGAGGGGGTGCCGGGCTTGGTGTCGGCATTGGTGCGACGCGGCTGGTCGTAGTTGTAGGGCTCCCACGTGTAGGGGGCTTTCGGATGTTTGCTACGCTCGGTCGGGCCGGCCGGAATCGACAGATCGAGGCTGTCAATCACGCGATCAGTCTCGGCGTCGTGGATGCGAATCATGCCCGACGAGCCAATCATCGGTTCGCTGCGGAAGTTGATCACCAGACGGGTGTCCGGATTGACCTCTTTAGCCCCTTTGGACGGGAAAAACTCCTGTTGCGGGTTCTCGCAGGCTACCATCAGGAGCGTGCAGAGCAGGGTAAGAAGTTGTTTCATCGGTATAGGTTGGGTTGGTTAGTCGATGTAGGTGGCTTGCAAAGCCTCTTCGGGGGCCGGTGAGCCGTCGAGTGAACGCCACATGCCCCAATCGGAGTCCGGGCTTCCCGTCCCGAAATCAAAGTAGTCGGGCGTGGTGAGTTGGAGCGGGAAGTGGCCGCTAAAGCCACGTGCCGCGTAGAAGGTGCGCAAGAACTCGCTGCCCGGAATCAAGACCACGGCCACACATCCGGCGCGATGAGCCTCCGTGGCAGCCCGTTCGATCAGTTCCGAAGCTAACCCTTGTCCGCGTGCCGATGATGCGGTGGCCACGCCATAGAGATAGCCGACCATGCCCCGCTCGGTGGCAAAGGGTATCAGGTGTGCCATGGCAACGATCCCTTGTTCGTCGCGGCAGGTGAGCATGCGCTCCGGACGGAAATAGCGCACCAGGAAACGATCCAAGAAACGCTCCTCGTCCGTCGGGAAGGCCTCCTCCCACAGCCGACGACACGCCAAGCCCTCCTCCGAGAGAGCCACGGCACTATATTTATCGACCAGATGGGTCGGGTTATAGGAGAGTTTCGCTTTGCGTAGACCCTCAATGCCCAGATCCTCCTCGCGGTTGATCCACTCGATCTGCTCGTCTAACGATTGCGCAAAGGCGTGGTTGATCATTGCAAAGGCCCCTTCGATGTGCGTATCGGCCTTCTCGACATGGATGACAAAGGTGTTGTGATTGACCGTCGAACCATAGGTGAAGGCTACGAGCCGATCCTCTACATAGAGACATCCGCCGCGCAATCCCAGCTCCTCGAAGTGGTCGAAGGCACATTGCATCGCCTCGCGCTCGGCGACAATCGCTGCCTCGCGGCAACGGTCGTTGTTTTGACACCAGGTCTGTTCTAACCGCAGACACTCGGTGAAACGATCCGGAGTCAAGGGCTCAAACCGATGGTTGGGGTAGTGGGTGCGGAAACGATTGAGGTGGTTGCGCTTGGGTTGGAAATGTTTTCCGCTCAAACGACAGAGATCCTCACGGCGGTAGATGTAATCGCTCATCGAACGACGACGATCCACGGCAAAGGCTCCGCCGTAGTGTTGCTTCAAGGTGCAGCAATCCTCCCACTCCAACCCCATGAGGCGCAGCGGTTGCCCGAAGCTCGCGGCATCGCTCCGCAACGCCTCGATCACACGAGGTAGGTCGCCCTCTCCCAGCGGGAACATGTAGCCGATCTGTTCGCCACCGTCAATCCGGAAGCGGATGACCATGTCGCCCTCCACCTCGGCCAATTCGCTGCGATAGAGCCCCTTCCAGCAATAGATGTTGGCAAAGGCAAGGTCGCAGTTTTGACGCTCGCTCGCTTGAGTATAGTGCTCGAAACGGGCGCGGTCAGCGGGGGTGACAGGGCGGAATGGAATCATCTGTGTTATCTCTTTGTATGGTTATTCGCAGGCCTTAAGCGACATGTCGAGCGAACGAATCTGGTGGGTCAGAGCCCCTACCGAGATGAAATCGACGCCACATGCGGCATAGTCGCGCATCGTCTCCAACGTGATGCCGCCACTCGACTCGGTCTGGCATCGTCCGGCCACCTTCTCGACCGCCTGACGGGTCATCTCGGGGGTGAAGTTGTCGAACATGATACGATCGACACCTCCGGCTGCAAATACCTCGTCGATATCCTCCAAAGAGCGTACCTCACACTCGATCGGAATGTTTTTTCCGCGCTCGGCTAAGTATTTTTTTGCCCCCTCCACGGCCTGACGGATGCCTCCGGCGAAGTCGATGTGGTTGTCCTTGAGCAGAATCATGTCAAAGAGACCCATGCGGTGGTTCTCGCCACCACCGATCTTGACGGCCATCTTATCCAATACGCGCATGCCCGGCGTGGTCTTGCGCGTGTCGAGTACTTTGGTGTGCAACCCCTCGAGGTGCTTGACGTAGAAGGCCGTCTGGGTGGCTACACCGCTCATGCGCTGCATGATGTTGAGCAAGATGCGCTCGGCCTGCAGCAACGAACGCAGACGTCCCGAGACGTAGAAGGCAACGTCGCCCGGCTTGACCCGCGTGCCATCCTCGAGCAACTGCTCGAATTGCATCTCCGGATCGAGACGGTGCAGCACGATCTCGGCAATCTCGATGCCGGCGATCACGCCCTCCTGCTTACACAACAGACGCATGCGGCCCTGCTCCTCGGCCGGAATGCAACAGAGCGACGTGTGGTCGCCATCGCCTAAATCCTCTTTGATTGCCAGTTCGATCAACTCATCGACAAACGGTTTGTATTCTGCTTTCATAGCTGTTAAAATATAAAAGTTTCTTTATAAGATATTGATACTCAATGTTACACCGAACATCTGCGGACGGCCGCTCTGCACGAACCGATCGCCGATCGACTCGAAATAGAACAGATCGTAGCTCTTGTCGCCGATGTTGCGCCCCCACAGATCGAGCGTATAGCGCGCATGCTCCAGACGCACCGAGGCGTTGAAGAGCGTGTAGGCTCCCTGTTTTTGGTCGTTGGCCTCGGTCCAGTAGATCTTGCCCGTGTTGCTCAAACCACCATAGAGCACCAGATCGCCCAACCACCGTACACCCGTCGGAAGGGTCCAGGTGATGCCGGCCGAGAGGGTGTGCCGGGGCACGTAGGGGACATAGTTGTCGCGGTAATCGACGCCGCCGCTCGTGTAGTTGCGGAAGGTAGCCTCGGTGTAGCCATAGGCTAGGTCGAGGGCCAACTGCTCCGTCGGACGAATCTGCAGGGCCGCCTCACCACCGATCGAGCGCGTGCGACCGGCATTGGTCATCATGCGACCGGTGGAGTTCTCGTCGGGCATGATGGTCATCTGCTGATCTTCGCAGTCGATCCAGAAGAGGGCCATATCGCCACGGATCACCCCTTCGGCACACGCGAAGTGGCCGCCGATCTCGTAGTTCCAGCTGTATTCGGGTTTGTAGGAGACGATGTCCCCCATCGTGTATTCGTTGCCTTGGGCTTTGGCCTGCAACTTCTCCTTCAGCAGATCGGAGAAGAGCTGCGTGTTGAATCCGCCCGCCTTGAATCCGCGCGAGATCGAGGCGTAGAGGTTGCGTTGCTCGTCAAAGCGGTAGATGAGCGCGAATTTGGGTAGCCACTCCGAGTAGTTGTGGCGATAGGAGCCACTTTCGTCGATCGCCGTTTCGCTCTCCTGCTCGATGGGGAAGGGCATCTGGGGCATCGAGATGCGGGCCTTGTATTTCAAGGCACCATAGCTGTGGTAGTCGAGGCGCGTGTATTCGTGCTCAAAGCGCAGGCCGGCCTTCAGTTCAAATTTGCCCAAGCGCAGGCTCGACTCGTGGTAGAGGGCTCCGCCGTAGTTCGGGTTATCGAAATCCGAGCCGAGCAACATATCCTCCAAGGCGGAGAGTTGCACGCGACCCTGCGTAGCCTGGTTGGCAGCGGCGAAGATCAGCTGGTTGATGCCGTCGATCTTGAAATTCACCGGTGCCGAGATATTGGCGTAGCGATAGAACCCATACAGACCGAAGAGGTAGTTGTAGCGACGCTCCCCGCGCGAACGGAAGACGATGTCCTCGGTGAGGACCTGCTCGCGGATCTTTTGTTGCAGGGTGAAATAGTCGAGCGGCAGGAAATCGTTGTCCATCCGCATGTCGTCGTCGGAGAATTGATAGGAGGTGATCGAGGTCAGCGAGTAACGCTCCTGCTCGTATTGCAGCGTCAGACCGTCGTTGATCGAGAGTCGCTCATAACCACACGGATCGTTGTAGCTGATCACGCCGGCCGGAATCTGCTCACTCTCGAAACGACCTCCCACGAAGCGATAGGGATAGCCTCCCTGCTCGGATTGACCGGCCGAGAAGGTGTTTTCGATGCGCAACCCTTTGCCGTTGCGATATTGGGTCTTCCAACGGCCTCCGTACTGCTCCTCCCAATCACACTTCTTGTGGGTGTAGCCATTCTCGAAGAAACCATCACTCTGGGTCGTGTAGGCCGACAGCGAGAAGGCCCACTTATCACTCAGTTTTTCGTAGAGCGACGTGCGCAGGCGATAGCTGTTGCCACTGCTATATTCGCCCACAAGGCGCATCCCCTGATAATCGAAGGGCGAGAGGGTGTAAACATTGACTACGCCGCCCATCGTGTTGCGTCCGTAGAGGGTCGATTGCGGCCCACGCAACACCTCGATGCGGGCAATGTCGGCCAGCTCCGTGTCGAAATTGTTTTTGTTCATCACCGGCACATTATCGACATTCATGCCGATGGCCGGTTGGTCGATGCGGGCACCCAGACCGCGTACATAGATCGACGAGGTCATGCGCGATCCATAGTCGGGGATGTGAAGGTTGGGTACGAGCGTCGTCAGATCCTTCAGCGCGGCAACCTGCCGACGTGCCGAGGTGCGGCTGTCCAGGATGGAGGCTGCCACCGGCTCGGAGCGCAGCAACATGCCCTGCTTGACGGCCGAAACCTGCACGCCATCGACCTGAATGATCGTGTCGGCCAGCTCCTCGATGTGCTCCTCGGTCGGATGATGCGCAGCCATTGCCCCTGCCACCGTCAGAAGGGCCCAAGCTGACAAGATCAGTTTGATGTAAGTTTGCTTCATGCTGTTCTCTTATTGATAGTTTTTTACGGTGGCAAAGAAACGGCTTTATTTCGGTTCTTTCAATCCTTATTTATGAGGATATTGTTATCGTATTTCTGTATCGACATACCCCTCGCGGATGGCGTAGAGCATCAGCTCGGCCACCGATCGCAGTTGCAACTTCTCCATGATGTTGCGTCGGTGGGTGATGACGGTTGTCAGCCCGATGCCCAACTCCTCGGCGATCTCCTTATTGATCGCTCCACGTGCCAAGGCGCGCAGTACGTCGGCCTCTCGTTCGGTGAGCGTTGCGGTGCGTTGCGACGTATGAGCCACTTGCCCATAGTTGGGATGGGCTCCCCGGTGCATCAGCAGCAGGTCGTGAATCAGTCGCTCCTCGCTTTGGCAGATGTTCAGCAGGTGCATGCCCGGCTCGGTATCGTGCTCCCCACTCGAGAGCAAAATGACGCGTCGGATGCGCTCTTGGAAGAACTCGCGGTGCTGACGAAAGAGCTGCACCGAGATGAAAAAGTGGAAAAATCGCTCGGGCTGGGCCTCCTTCAGTGTGTTGGCATCGGCAAAGAGTTCGACCTCGGCCATCGGAATCACCCGCTCCAAAATCGCCTTCAGCCCGACACCGGTCAGGATGTTGGGCGTAAGAATGGCTATGGCGGGACGGGGCATCATGGGGTTACTCGTGGTGGTAGGGTTCGTTATTCAGAATGGTAAAGGCGCGGTAGATCTGCTCGGTGAAGATGGCTCGCACGATCTGGTGCGAGAAGGTCATCCGCGAGAGCGAGATCTTCTGGTTGGCGCGGCCATAGACCTCTTCGGAGAATCCGTAGGGACCTCCGATGACAAAGACCAGCCGCTTCAGACCGCTCGATAGGCGTTTCTCGATCCACGATGCAAACTCCATCGAACGGAACTCCGTGCCACGCTCGTCGAGCAGGACGACGTAGTCGCTGTCGGTCAGCAGGGCCAGGATTCGCTCCCCCTCGCTCTTGTTCTGCTGGCGTGCCGAGAGGTTTTTGGTGTTGCGGATGTCGGGCAGGGTGGTGATGGCGAAACGGCAATAGTGGTTGATGCGCTTGGCATACATCTCCACCAATGCCGCGACCTCTTTCGAGTCGGTTTTGCCTACCACGATCAGTTCAATCTGCATAGCCTCTCACCGCATTAAAGATCCGTGTTCCATTCGCCGGCGGCATCCTCGTAGAGCACCGGACGATACTTCTCAACACCCTTGAGCCATTCGTAGGCCTTGTACATGTTGTAGCCGTTGCCCGACGGATTTCCCAGTGCGTAGGCAATCACACACGGGAAGTTGCGCGAACGGTAATACATAGCCTTCACGCGCTCGATGTACTCGGCACAGAGTGTGGGGTCGTTCGAGGGGGTGCCGCCGACCTTGCGGTCCGAGCGATGCTCGGGGGCGTCGATGGCAGCACAGTCGATGACGTACATGCCCTGCTGGGTACAGAGATCGTAGAACCAGGCCGGTTGCGGATAGCTCGGACAGAGTGTGTTGATCCCCTTGGCCTTGAGGAGTTTGATTTCGGCAAGGGTTGTCTTGGCATCGACGGCCGCGTTGTAGGCCTGCTTGACGAGCTGAAGCTCTTCATCAAAGCGGACGATGCGCCCGTTGATCAGCTCCGTACGGCCGAATCCGATGCGCAGGGGCAGATACTCCTTGTAGGTGCCGTTGCGACGCATGTAGAGCATCACCCGATAGACGGGCGGCAGCCGTTTCTGCTCGGCCTTCCAGCAATTCTCATAGACATGATAGATGAAGGGCTCGAAGTGGATCGTGTCGATCGAACGGCCCGGAATGGGGATGGCGCGGAAGTTGAAATCGAGCAGTTTGCCCTGGGGCGAGTAGATGTCGTAGCCGGCCTCGACCTGCTCCTCGTAGTTGTAGCCGTTTTGGGCCACGAAACGGATGTTGAGGATGCCGTTGCGATGGAGTGAATCGGGCACCAACTCGATCTCGAAGTCGCGGATCGAACGCTTCTCCTGGTAGTAGAGGTAGCTTTCGGCAAAGCGCGGGCGGGTAATGGCAGGCGAGGGGTTGATCTGGGGCGTGCGGCTTGGGCGCAGCAACAGACGGAACGAATTCTCTCCCTGATGCATCACAGGCGTCAGGTGGAAATCGGCCGGTGTGAGCGGATCTTCGACCTCGGCCACAGGCTCATCATTGACCAGCAGTGTGTAGGCCGAGCCGACATTTTCCAAATGGAGATAGATCGACCCGTCGGTCCAGGCATAGGGGATCTCGTATGTCGAGCCGTAGATGCCGATCTCGCCCTGCTCGATCATCGCTTTGGGGGCGAAGTCGATGTGGTAACCGGCACCGGCACGGTTGCGCGTTTCGGCATCCTGACGCGTATTGTAGGGGAGAATCTCGGTTCGGAAGGTGCGTCCGGCGCGCAAATCAGCCGGATCGGGGCTCAACTCCCACGGATGTTGGGCCGAGACGGTGAGGGTGAAAAGCACCCCCAAGAATAACGATATATAGCGTTTCATCTTCTTTCTAAAGGCTAATTATACGCCTACAAAGGTACCTTTTTTTTTGCCAAATCGCAAATTATAACTACTTTTGTAGGTTGTAATGCAAAAACAAGATATTTTCACGATATGAAAACGCAACGCATTGTTGAAATTCTCAATTCGCAAGCCGTTGATACCGACGTGGTTGTCAAAGGCTGGGTGCGCACCAAGCGCGGTAATAAGAACGTAGCATTCATCGCCTTGAACGACGGTTCGTGCATGCGCAATATTCAGGTCGTTGTCGATCTGCAGAAGATCTCGGAGGAGACGCTCAAACCCATCACCACGGGAGCCTGCCTGCGCGTCGATGGCCGTCTGGTCGCTTCGCTCGGTGCCGGTCAGGGTGTTGAGGTGCAGGCCGAGAAGATCGAGATCTACGGCACGGCCGATCCCGAAAGCTATCCGCTGCAGAAGAAGGGCCACTCGCTCGAGTTCCTGCGCGAGATTGCCTACCTGCGTCCGCGTACGAATACCTTTGGTGCGGTGCTGCGCATCCGCCATGCGATGGCCTATGCCATTCACGAGTACTTCAACAAGAAGGGCTTCTATTATCTGCATACGCCGCTGATTACGGCCTCGGACTGCGAGGGCGCCGGTGAGATGTTCCAGGTCACGACGCTCGATCTGAACAATGTGCCCAAGACGGAGCAGGGCGAGGTCGATTTCTCGCAAGACTTCTTCGGCAAGGCCTGCAACCTGACCGTGTCGGGTCAGCTGGAGGGCGAGTTAGGTGCCCTGTCGATGGGTCAGATCTATACGTTTGGTCCTACGTTCCGTGCCGAGAACTCCAATACGCCGCGCCACCTGGCCGAGTTCTGGATGATCGAGCCGGAGGCAGCCTTCTATGAGTTGGAGGACAATATGGAGATGGCCGAGGAGTTCCTGAAGTACCTGATCAACTACGCGCTGGACAACTGCCGCGAGGATCTGGAGTTCATGAACAAGATGTGGGACAAGGAGCTTATCGAGCGTCTGGAGTTTGTCGTTAAAAACGACTTCAAGCGTCTGGAGTACACCGAGGGTATCGAGATCCTGAAGGCTTCGGGCGAGAAGTTTGAGTTCCCCGTGGAGTGGGGGTGCGACCTGCAATCCGAGCACGAGCGTTACCTGGTGGAGAAGCACTTCAAGTCGCCGGTGATCCTGATCAACTACCCGAAGGATATCAAGGCCTTCTACATGAAGCAGAACGAGGATGGCAAGACGGTACGCGCTATGGACGTATTGTTCCCCAAAATCGGCGAGATTATCGGCGGATCGGAGCGTGAGGCCGACTATGGCAAGCTTTCTGCACGTGTGGCCGAGCTGGGTATGAGCGAGAAGAGCCTGTGGTGGTATCTCGATACGCGCCGCTGGGGATCGGCTCCGCACTCGGGCTTCGGTCTGGGCTTTGAACGTCTGCTGATGTTTGTGACCGGCATGGCCAACATCCGCGACGTGATTCCCTTCCCGCGTACCACGCAACACGCAGAGTTTTAATTAACAACCTATCGATTGAACGATGGAAAATGAACGGGAGTGTTGCGACATATTCCCGTTCGTTTTTTAAGAAGATATGGCACTGAGTCAGAAACAGATACTAACACTCAAGCAGACGCTTTCGCCGCAGCAGATCCAGATGATCAAGCTGCTGGAACTCCCCACCGTGCAACTCGAACAACGCATCAAGCAGGAGATCGAGGAGAATATCGCCCTGGAGGAGGCCGAGCGGGTCGATGAGGAGAACGAACCGAAGGAGATCTCGGTCGAGGAGTATCTGCGCGAGGACGATACGCCCGCCTACAAGATGCGGATGAACAACTATTCGCGCGACGATAAGCAGCGACCGGTCTATCTGACCGAGGGCCGCTCGTTGCAGGAGTATCTGGTCGAACAGTTGGGCTATCGCAACCTCTCGGAGCGCGAAATGCGGCTGACGGTCTATTTGGTGGGCAGCATCGACGAGGATGGCTATCTGCGCCGCGAGTTGGAATCCGTGGCCGACGATATCGCCTTCACGCTGGGGATCGAAACGACGGCCGAAGAGTTAGAGCGACTGCTGGCTGTGATCCACGAGTTGGAGCCGGCCGGTGTCGGTGCACGCAATCTGCAAGAGTGCCTGCTGCTGCAGCTCCGCCAGTTGCAGATGAATTCTCGCCCGCGTCGCTTGGCTCGGAAGATTCTGACCAACCACTTTGAGGAGTTTGTCAAGAAGCACTACGAGCGGCTGATTGCCCGCCTGCAGGTCAGCGAGGAGGAGTTCCGCGATGCCATTTCAGAGATTAAACGTCTCTCGCCCAAACCCGGCAACCTCTATGCCGAGGGAGGCACGAATACGACACCTTACATTATTCCCGACTTCCTGCTCGACTACCAGGATGGCCACTTTCAGCTTGCGCTGAATTCGTACAATGTGCCGGAGGTGAAGATCAACCGTCGCTATGTCGAGATGATGCGCGACATGGTGCAACCGAATGGTCGGGTGCGCGAGGAGGATCGTGAGGCGTTGCAGTTTGTCAAGAATAAGATCGACTCGGCCAAATGGTTTATCTCGGCCATCAAACAACGCCACGACACCTTGATGCGGACCATGCAGACGATTCTGGACTATCAGCAGGAGTATTTCCGCACGGGCGATCGGTCGAAGCTGCGGCCGATGATCTTGAAGGATATAGCCGATCGTACGGGGTTGGATGTCTCGACCATTTCGCGCGTGGTCAATAGTAAATATGTGCAGACGCAGTTTGGCATCATCCTGCTCAAATCGCTCTTCTCGGAGGCTATGCAGACCGCTTCGGGCGAGGAGGTCTCCTCGTATGAGATCAAGACCCTCCTGCAGCGTTGCATCGACGAGGAGGATAAACGCCATCCGCTGACCGATGAGACGCTGATGAACCTGCTCAACGAGCGTGGTTACTGCATCGCACGGCGCACCGTGGCTAAATATCGGGAGATGTTAGGCATTCCGGTGGCCCGGTTGCGTAAACAGATTTAAGACAACGACAGATCAGAGAAAAAAGAGGGCAAAGAATCCGGCGCACAGCCCTAATAAGGCTCCTGCAGCCACTTGTGCGAGGTTGTGCTTGCCGAGGTAGAGCCGTGCCGAGCCCAAGGCTCCTAACCCGAGGAGGGTGATCAACATGGGGGCAAACATTTGAGGCAGACCCAGCAGATTCATGGCAATAAAACCGGAGAGCATCACCCCTGCAGCGGTGACATGGAGCGAAATCTGCCAACGTGTGGTGATCAGGGCACAGAGCGTCTCGGCCAGCGCGGCGGCTACCAGGAGTTTGCGCAGGAAGGTGGCCGAGTCGATGCGACCGATCAGGCTGGCGGCGATCAGGTAGCAGATAGCCCCGACTAACAGGGGGATGACCCGCTCCCGACGCTCGCTCAGTGCGAGGTTTTTGATCCATCCGACAAATCGAAGCAGGAGAATGACCAACGTCGGAGCAACCATTGCCAGCAGCACCACCGTGCCGCACATGTACCACTTGGCCAAGGGGCTGAAGAGCGAGAAGGTGGTCTGCGAAAAGAGCACCAGCAGCAGGTAGAGCGGCATGATCAAGGGGTGCATGGCCCACGAGATGGCACGTGCCAAGGCGGTGATGAAACGTTGCGATGTCATACTGCAAAGGTATAATAAATTAAGGTGTAAAACAACCCAGAAGCGCACACAAAAACTATGGCAAAAATCTATATCCCAACTTTTGGTGAAGAGGTCGGCAATGCCGTATCGCATGGTGTGATGTCGGCCGTAACACTTTTGGCATTACCCTATGCGGCCGTCTATGCCTTCCAAGCCAGCGGAGGATCCATCTCGACGACGATCGGTGTTTCGATCTTTGCGATTTCGATCTTTCTGATGTTCCTCGTCTCGACCCTCTACCATGCCATGTCGCCCACCTCGCAACACAAGGCGGTCTTTCATGTGCTGGATCATATCTTTATCTACGTAGCCATTGCCGGCAGCTATACGCCGGTCGCCCTCTCGATCATCGGAGGCTGGCAGGGGGTGCTGATCTGTGTCGTGCAGTGGTTGATGGTCTTTGTCGGCATCCTCTATAAGACGCTCTCGTCGCGGTCGATCCCTGCGTTGAGTCTGACAATCTATCTGGTGATGGGGTGGACCGTGATCTTCTTCTTCCCGCTCTTCCTGCGTCAGGCCTCCTCGACCTTTGTGTGGCTCATTGCTGCCGGCGGATTGGGTTATACGATCGGTGCGGTCTTCTATGCCATGAAGGGCTTCCGCTACCACCATTTGGTGTGGCACCTGCTGATTGACCTTGCGGCCGCCTGCCATTATGTGGCTATTGTCTATTACTTATGCGACTAAGCCATCTGATAAGGCGATTTGTGCGTCGCCTTTGCCAATCTTAATATGCCACTGCTAACCAAAAGGGACTGCCCACATCGGACAGTCCCTTTTGTTGGTTCATGGATGGTGTGATTACTTGCTCTGGCAGTAAGCACCTAACTTGAGATACTCCTGATAGAGTGCCTCGTACTTGGCCTGATTCTCGGCAATGGGCTGATACTCCTTGGCGCAACCCGAAGCCATCTTCTTTTGTGCCTCCTCGACCGAGGGATAGAGACCCGCAGCCACAGCGGCAAAGATCGAAGCACCGAGGGCGCAAGCCTGGTCGCTCTCGCAGACCGAGATGGGTACCCCCAGCACGTCGCTCATCACCTGCATCACGAAGGGCGATTTGAGGGCAATACCACCGATGCCGATGCAACCGTTGATGCGGATGCCCTCGCTCTTCATGCGCTCCATGATGGCCTTCGAACCGAATGCCGTAGCCTCGACCAGCGCGCGATAGATCATCGGAGCCGTCGTGCCGAGCGTGATGCCGGCAATAGCACCCTTGAGCGTCTGGTCAGCATCGGGCGTACGACGACCATTCATCCAATCGACAGCAATCACACCGCTCTCGCCGATGGGAATCTTCTCAGCCTCCACGGTCAATGCCGGCAGGATCTTGTCGCAAGCCTTGTCCAGCTCCTCGATGGTCAGCTTCTCGCCCACGATCGCCTTGAGCGGGAACTCCAGCACGCGGCGGAACCAAGCGTAGATGTCACCAAAAGCCGACTGTCCGGCCTCGAAACCGATCAGACCCGGAACAACCGAGCCATCGACCTGACCACAGATGCCCGGGATGAGCTTGTCGCCTACCGACTCGGGCTTGGCCACGACGATGTCGCAGGTCGAGGTACCGATGATGCGTACCCACGAATCGGCCTGAATACCGGCACCGACAGCACCCATGTGGCAGTCGAATGCGCCACCGGCAACCACCACGTCGGTCGAAAGACCCAGACGCTCAGCCCACTCCTCGGTCAGATGACCCACAACCTTCTCGGCCGTCTCCGTATCGACAAACATGCGCTCGCGCAGCCCTGCAAGCA
The DNA here is from genome assembly GCA_017437045.1 of Alistipes sp. Taxonomy (GTDB): domain Bacteria; phylum Bacteroidota; class Bacteroidia; order Bacteroidales; family Rikenellaceae; genus Alistipes. Next base: position 69,260 of record JAFSBY010000026.1, on the reverse strand, counting down.
GCGGATCGAGCGTCGTGAGGAACTCCTCCGACGGCAGACCGCCCCACTTGGCATGCCACATCGCCTTATGGCCCTGTGCGCAACGGCTGCGAACGATCTCTGACGGCTTGGTCGTGCCGGTCAGCAGCGCCGGCATCCACTCGCAGTGCTCGACGATCGAGTAGGCGGCATCGCGTACCTGCTCATCGGCACGCAACACGTGCAATGCCTTGGCCCACAGCCACTCCGACGAATAGATGCCACCCTCGTAGGCCGTGTAGTCGATCTCCCAACGGCGGCACAATGCGTTGATCTCGTTTGCCTCCTGGATGGCCGTGTGATCCTTCCAGAGGACAAACATGGCGTTCGGATTCTCGGCAAACTCCTCCTTGAGAGCCAGCGGCGTGCCCTGCTCGTCGATGAAGCAGGGGGTCGAGCCGGTCGTGTCGAATGCAATACCTACGACCTGCTTGCCCACCTCCGGGCCAACCTTCTCCAGCACCTCATGGACCGTAGCCTCCAACACCTCGATGTAGTCCTTCGGGTGCTGGCGGTATTGGTTGATGGCCGGATTGCAGAATTTACCCTCCTTCCAACGAGGGTAGTAGCGGACAGCCGTAGCCAGCGTCTGGCCGTTTGCTGCATTTACGAGTACGGCACGAGCCGAGTCGCTACCGTAGTCGAGTCCAATGACATATTTCTCCATTATATCAAGCGTTTAAGGTTTAGCACAATGCTTTGTTGAGCAGGTAATAGACCTCGTTCATGCGCAGCTCCTTCTTGAAGTCGCTCATGGTCGTCTCCTTGTTGATGTGAACCATCTCGATACCGGCGATCTCGGCATAATCCTCCCAATACTCGGCCGTCACGTCGTACGAGAAGCAGGAGTGGTGCGTACCACCGGCCAGAATCCAGGCACCGGCACCCACCTCAAAGTTGGGCATCGGCTTCCAGAGGGCCGAGGCTACGGGCAGCTTGGGCAGCGGCTTGGGCTCGGTGCACTCCACGTCATTGACAATCAGACGGAAGCGGTTGCCCATATCGACTACCGTAGCAGCTACACCCTGCCCGGTCTTCGACGTGAAGACCAGACGAGCCGTCGGGGTCTTGCGCACACCGATGCCGAGGAAATGAACCTCCAGGCGCGGCTTCTGGGCAGCGATCAGCGGGCTGATCTCCAACATGTGGGCCTGCAGGATGGTGCTCTGCTCGCCATCGAAGTTGAGCGTGTAGTCCTCCAGGAACGAGCAACCCTTCTCCATGCCCTGCGTCATGAACCATACGGTACGTACCATGGCGGCCGTCTTCCAGTCACCCTCGCCACCGAAACCATAACCCTCGGCCATCAGTCGCTGCGAGGCGAGGCCCGGAATCTGGTCGAAGTGACCTAAGTCGTCGAAGTTCGTCGTGAAGGCCTTGGCACCCTTCGCAACGAGGCAGGCACGGATCGTAAGCTCGGCTTTGGCGGCATTCCATACCTTCAGGTAGCCCTCCGACTGCTTATCCTCAAGCTCGGCCACGTGGTCGTAGAGCTGGAAGTATTCAGCTACCAAGGCATCCACCTCGGCGTCGGTGATCTTGTCGAAATAGGTCATCAGCTCGCTCACGGGGCAGTAATCGACGTGGTAGCCCAGACGCATCTCGGCCTCCACCTTGTCACCGTCCGTAACGGCTACGTTGTTCATCTGGTCGCCAAAGCGGATGACGAGCATATCCTGTGCATCGGCCCACGCTGCAGCTACGCGCTGCCATACGGCGATATGACCCAGTGCCTGCGGATCCTGCCAGTGGCCTACGACGATCTTGCGCGGACGGCGCAGACGAGCCGTGATGTGGCCAAACTCGCGGTCACCGTGAGCCGACTGGTTCAGGTTCATGAAGTCCATGTCGATCTCGTTCCAGGGGATCTCCTTGTTGAACTGCGTGTGGAAGTGCAGCAGCGGCTTGTGCAGCTCCTGCAGACCGTGAATCCACATCTTAGCAGGCGAGAAGGTGTGCATCCAGGTGATCACACCGATACATTTCGGGTCGGCATTGGCCGCCTTCATAATATCCAATACCTCCTTCGACGAGTTTGCCGTGCCCTTATAGACCACCTTCACGGGCAGCGCCCCCGAAGCGTTCATGCCGGCTACCATCTCATTCGAGTGGCCATCTACTGCCACCACTGCGTCGCCACCATAGAGCAACTGTGCGCCCGTCACGAACCAAACTTCGAAATTTTTATACGCTTCAATCATAGTTTTGTGTTTTTATGCGGCATCTTTTACACCTCCCTTGTCGTCTTCGGCAGTCACATACGCTCGGTATGCTCCTGCCTTGCCGACCTGGTTCGTTGCAAAACCTGCTCGCCTAAAATCCACAAAACGGGATTCGTGCGAGCTTCGGATGCCAAAGTTTAATCTTGTGTTATGCGGCATCTTTCACACCTTCCTCGTCGTCTTCGGCAGTCACATACGTTCGGTATGCTCCTGCCTCGTCGTCTTCGTTCGTTGCAAAACCTGCTCGCCTAAAATCCACAAAACGGGATTCGTGCGAGCCTCGGATGCCTAATTTTGAACTCTAAATTCTAAATTCTAAATTTACTTCTTTTGCCCATAATAGGCGTTCGCACCGTGCTTGCGCGAGTAGTGCTTCTCGATCAACAGATCGTTCATCGTCAGTGCCGGATTGACGGCAAAGGCGACAAAGGCCATCTTGGCCACCTGCTCCATCACCACGGCGTTGTGTACAGCCTCGTCGCCATCCTTACCCCAGGCAAAGGGGCCATGGTTACGCACCAATACACCCGGCGTGTGCATCGGGTTCATCCCCGCCTTCACGAAGCGGTCGATGATCACCGTGCCGGTATGCTTCTCATACTCGCCCATCTGCTCCTCAACCATCGCCTCTGTGCAGGGAATAGCGCGGTGGAAGTAGTCCGCATGGGTCGTGCCAATGTTCGGAATATCTTTGCCCGCCTGGGCCCATGCCGTGGCATAGGTCGAGTGGGTGTGGACGATGCCGCCCACCTCGGGGAAGGCTTTGTAGATCTCCAGGTGGGTCGCCGTGTCCGACGAGGGGCGCAGGTCGCCCTCGACGATCTTGCCGTCGAGGTCAACCACCACCATATCCGACGGCTTCATGTCGTCGTAATCCACACCGCTGGGTTTGATCACCACCAGCCCCGTCTCGCGGTCGATGGCCGATACATTGCCCCAGGTGAAGATCACCAAGCCGTGCTTTACCAGATCGAGGTTCGCCTTGCAAACCTGCTCTTTGAGTTGTTCTAACATATTACCAGAGATAGTAGTAAAGAATTACCAAAAGAATAATTACGCCCAAGGCACCGAGGTTGAAGGCCTTATCCGAACGGAACACAGCCAGGTCGATCTTCACAGCCTTCGGATCCTGATTCGGGTCTTTGGCGTTCGAGTAGAGGTAGATCGCAATCGTGATCAACATGGCGAAGAGGAAGAAGAAGGCCTCGAAACCGTAGGCATTCATCGTCGGGTTGTAGATGCCGATTACACCCAGCGCAGCCGAAATCAGTGCGCCGACAAAGGTCACGCGGCTCCAGAAGAGCTGCGTCTTGACCGTAGCAGCATCCAGCAAGTCGGCCTTTACGACCTTCTTGCTCAACAGCGAAAGGATGATGAAGCAGACTACCAGAGCCATGAATACATAACCCATACGCAGCAGGAACGGAACGTCGGGCAAGAGGAACTTGAAGATCACCGAGAAGGCAAAGGTGCCGATAGCAGCCACCACGGCAGCCGTGCCCGAAGCACGCTTCCACAGCAGACCCAGACCGAAGATCACGACGATACCCGGATAGACGAAGCCCGAGTACTCCTGGATGATCTGGAAGGCCTGGTCGGCAGCACCCATGATCGGATAAACAGCTACGAGAGCCAGTAACAGTGCGGCTACCGAGGTCATACGACCCACGGTCACGAGCTTGCGATCCGAAGCCTTCTTGTTGAGGAACTGCTTGTAGATATCCATCGTGAAGATCGTCGAGGTCGAGTTGAACATCGAGGCCAACGACGAAATGACGGCTGCAGCCAAGGCGGCAAACGACAGACCCTTCACGATAACGGGCGTAAAGTTGCGAATCAGGAAGGGATAAGCGTCGTCCGAACGGATGATCTCACCGGCCAACGACTCGTACAACCCCGGCTCTTGCGTCTTGATGTAGTAGGCACATACGCCCGGGATGCAGACGATAAACGGAATCAAAATCTTCAAGAAGGCGGCGAAAATCATACCCTTCTTGGCCTCCGAGAGCGACTTGGCAGCCAGACCCTTCTGGATGATGTACTGGTTGAAGCCCCAGTAACCGATGTTCGTCAGCCACATTGCACCGACGATCACCACGATACCCGGGAGGTCGAAATAGGGGTCAGCCTTTTGGATCTCCTTACCATTCTCCACGACACCATTGATGACGGGGTAGAGGTCGGCATTACGCTCCACAACCAGGTTGAAGTGCGTGTCATCCGGATTAGCACCGAGCTTCTGCATGATCTCCGAGAGAGCACCCAGCGCACCACCCTGAATATCGAGCGACGTGGCGATGAAATCGAGCGCGAAGTAGGCCGTGATCAGACCACCACCCACGAGGAACGTTACCTGCATCACGTCGGTCCACGCCACCGAGGCCAAACCACCATAGATCGAGTAGATACCGGCGATGATAAACAGAATCAGGATGATGACCATCAGCGTCATATCGACCTCCATGCCGAGCAGCGAGCCGTCGATGGTCGGCAGACCCAGAATCTGCTTAATGGCCAACGCGCCGAGCCAAGCAACCGACGTAAGGTTGATAAAGACATAGAGGAACAACCAGAAGATCGAGAAGGCCAGACCTACGCCCGAGTTGTAACGCTCGCGCAGGAACTGCGGAATGGTGAAGATCTTACGCTCGATCATCACCGGCAGCAGGAACTTACCCACCACGATCAGCGTGGCTGCAGCCATCAGCTCATAGGCCGCAATCGCAATACCCGAGGCGAAGGCCGAGCCCGACATGCCGATGAACTGCTCGGCCGAAATGTTGGCGGCGATGAGCGAAGCACCCACAGCCCACCAGGTCAGCGTATTGCCGGCCAGGAAGTAGTCGTTCGAGGTCTTCTCCTCGCCCTTCTTCGTGCGCGAGAGGAAGAAGCCAAGACCCACCAAAAGCAGGATGTAAACTGCCACGATGGCGTAGTCTGCCATCGCAAATCCGTTGTTCTGCAACGCTTCCCAAATGCCGGGCGTTGCCTGCTGTGCAACCTCAGTAGCCTCCTGGGCAACTGCCTGCACTACGTCGTTTGAAATCATAGTTCTTTATTGGTTTTTAGTTTATAGTTGGCTGGTTTGTTGGTGTTTATTCTACGATACCGAATTGGTAGATACAACGGCTCGTGTAGGTCTCACCCGGACGCAGGACGCACGACGGCCACTCCGGCTTGTTCGGCGTATCGGGATATTTCTGCGTCTCGAGGCAGATGGCTGCGCGCTGGTTGTAGACCACGCCACCCTTACCCGTGACCGTGCCATCCAGGAAGTTACCCGTGTAGACCTGAATACCCGGCTCCGAGGTGTAGACCGTCAGCGAAATGCCGCTGGCCGGCGAGAAGAGCACCACGGCGGGTTTTGTCAGATCACCGGCTGCGTTGAGCACCCAGTTGTGGTCGTAGCCGTTGCCATTCTTGAGCTGTGCGTAGTCGTAGTTGTTGATCTCGGCACCGATCATCTTCGGCACGCGGAAATCCATCGGCGTATCCTCTACCGGCGCGATCTCACCCGTCGTCATGAAGGTCTCGTCACAGGGCGTGAAGGTGTCGGCGTCGATCTGCAGCACATCGTTCAAGATCGTCTTCGACGGCTCGCCTGCGAGGTTGAAGTAGGTGTGGTTCGTCAGGTTGATGATCGTCGGGGCGTCGGTCGTTGCCTCGTAAGCGATGTCGAGGGCATTCTGGTCTGTGAGCGTGTAGGTCACCTTGGCCACAACGTTACCCGGGAACTGCTCATCGCCATCGGGCGAGTGCATCACCAGCGTAATGGCATTCTCGCTCACCTGCTCGACCTCGTAGATCTTGTACTGCCAGCCGTTCGGGCCGCCATGCAGACAGTGGCCGAAGTTGTTCTGCGGCAGCTGGTGCTCTACACCGTCGAGTGTGAATTTGCCCTGACCGATGCGGTTGGCGTAGCGACCAATGGCGGCACCGAAATCCGAGGGGATGGTCTGGTAGTCGCTGAGCTTGTCAAAGCCGAGCACCACGTCGCGCATCACACCGGTGCGATCGGGAGCCATGATCGAGACGATGCGACCACCAAAGGGGGTCACCGTGATCTCCATGCCCGAGGCATTGGTCAGCGTGTAGAGTTTGAGTTGTTGGCCGTCGATCTCTGCCTCGAAATCGGCAGGATTCAACCCCGAGAGGGTCAGTTGCGGCTCGTTGCAGCAGCTCGACAGCGTGAGGGCTGTAGCTGCGGCGAAGAAGGTCAGTGTACGCTTCATGTTGTTATTCGTTTTTGGTTGATTATTTAGGGTTGTTCGTGTGTGCGTAACGCGCGCGTGACGCGTATGCGCATACATTGGATCAAATATAGTGAAAATTGGGAGAATGACCAAATTTTTTTGTACCTTGCGTCAAAATCAAGGTAAATTTTCGAAAATGAAGGGATTTTTTTGGTTGCTGACCTGGATGGGCGTGCTGCTGACCGGTGAGGTGGTGGCACGCGGAGGTTATGTTGCCGTTCCCGAGGGACGGCTCTATTACGAGGAGCAGGGTGCGGGCACGCCGCTGATCTTCGTGCATGGTCATTCGCTCGACCGACGCATGTGGCGCGAGCAGGTCGAGGCCTTCAAGGCGCACTATCGGGTGATTGTCTATGATGCGCGGGGATATGGTCGTTCGTCCAAGCAACGCGAGGATTTGCGCTTTACGCATTGCGACGATTTAGTGGCTTTGATGGATGCCTTGCAGATCCCGAAGGCTCATGTTGTCGGGCTCTCGATGGGGGGATTTATTGCGGGCGATCTGCTGGCTATGTATCCCGAACGGCTGCTTTCGGTTGTGCTGGCCGAGGGGGAGACCCGCTCCACGCCGAGCGTGAACGAGCCGATGACGACTGAGGAACGGGCAGCCAAGCAGGCCTCCATCGACCGCATCGAGGAGCAGGGCCTGCGGGCCTATAAACGAGGATGGTTTGAGCAGTTGATGCAGGGCGGCTCGCAGGTTGAGCGGATTCGTCGTCCGTTGTGGCGGATGATCCGTGCCTGGGACGGTTGGCAGGCCACGCACCACGAAACGCATTGCTACTACGGTCGTGAGGCGCGTCGTCTGACGGCCGAGCGACGTCCTGCCGTGCCGACCCTCTTTATCTCGGCCCATCGCCCCGAGAAGGCTGCACCACGCCCCTCGTCGCTGATGCCGCACCTGCCCAACAGCCGTTTCGAGACGATCCCCGATAGCGGCCACATGTGCAATATGGAGCAGCCGGAGATTTTCAACCGGATAGTCTCTCAGTTTTTGGCTGAAAATCAATTCTAAATGTGAAAATGCAATAAAAAAAGCCCCGCTGTCTGCGGGGCTTTTTTTGTTATTGTGGTTTACTGCGGCTGCTTGCCGATGTAGGCCAGGATACCACCGTCCACATAGAGGATGTGGCCGTTTACAGCATCCGAAGCCTTCGAGGCGAGGAACACAGCGGGACCACCCAGCTCATCGGGCTCGAGCCAGCGACCTGTGGGGGTCTTGGCGCAGATGAACGAATCGAAGGGGTGACGCGAGCCGTCGGGCTGCTTCTCGCGCAGCGGAGCGGTCTGGGGCGTAGCGATGTAGCCCGGGCCGATGCCGTTGCACTGGATGTTGTACTCACCATACTCCGAGCAGATGTTGCGCGTGAGCATCTTCAGGCCACCCTTGGCGGCAGCGTAAGCCGATACGGTCTCGCGACCCAGCTCCGACATCATCGAGCAGATGTTGATGATCTTACCCTCGCGGCGCTCCATCATCTCGGGCAGCACGGCGCTCGAGCAGATAAACGGACCTACCAGGTCGATGTCGATCACCTGCTGGAACTCCGAACGCTTCATCTCGTGCATCGGAATGCGCTTGATGATACCGGCGTTGTTCACCAGGATGTCGATCTGACCTACCTCGGCGTGTACCTTCTCGACCATCTCCTTGACCTGATCCTCGTTCGTTACGTCGCACACGTAGCCGTGTACGTTCTCGATACCGGCCTCCTTGTAGTTAGCCAGACCCTTCTCCAACGCAGCCTCGTTGATGTCGTTGAAGATGATGTTCTTGATGCCTGCAGCTACGAAAGCCTTGGCGATGTTGAATCCGATGCCATACGATGCACCCGTGATCCATGCGTTTTTACCTGCGAGTGAAAACATAGTGTGTGTTTGTTTTTATGTGGCGGCGATTTGATACCGCTTGTGGTTAATTTTTTTAGCTTTAGTTCCTCCACGTTAGAACCCGTCCGTCTGATCGCAAATTTTCTTGAGACCGTTGATAGCTCCACCCTCGAAGTCCCCCTTATCAAAGGGGGATTTAGGAGGATTGTCTATATCGGATTTCTCGAAAATACGGATTCTTCGAAAAGGTTCCTCCGAGTCGAAAACCGTCCGTCTGATCGCAAATTTTCTTGAGACCGTTGATAGCTCCACCCTCAAAGTCCCCCTTATCAAAGGGGGATTTAGGAGGATTGTCTCTATCAGATTTCTCGAAAATACGGATTCTTCGAAAAGGGTCCTCCGTGTCGAAAACCGTCCGTCTAAACGCTAAACCTTGCTTTCTCTTACTTCAAATCCGTAATTTTCGAGAAATCTTGGTCTCCGTAGTCGAGGTTCTCGCCACCCATACCCCAAATGAAGGTGTAGTTGTGCGTAGCAGCGGCGCTGTGGATCGACCACTCGGGCGAAAGAACGGCCTGGTCGCCCTTCATCCAGATGTGGCGCGTCTCCTCGACCTCACCCATCAGGTGGCAAACAGCGTGCTCCTCGGGCACCTCAAAATAGAAGTAAGCCTCCATACGGCGCGAGTGAACGTGAGCCGGCATGGTGTTCCATACGCTACCCGTTGCCAACTCGGTCATACCCATCTGCAGCTGGCAGGTCGGCAGTACCTGGTTTACGATCATCTTGTTGATGTTGCGCTCGTTCGAGCCCTCGAGCGAACCCATCTGGGCTACGATAGCGTCGTTCTTCGTGATCTTCTTGTCGGGGTAGGTGCAGTGTGCCGTGCACGAGTTGAAGTAGAACTTGGCGGGCTTCTCGGGATCTACGCTCTCGAAGACGACATCCTTATCGCCGGCACCCAGGTAGAGGGCCTCCTTGTAGTCTAACTCGTAGCTCTCGTCGCCATGCTTTACGACGCCCTTGCCTCCTACGTTGAAGATACCCAGCTCACGACGCGTGAGGAAGTAGGGAGCCTTCAGCGGGTCGATAGCCTCCAGCTTGAGGGCCTCCTGAACGGGCATAGCGCCACCGACAACCATGCGGTCGTACATCGAATAGACCATGTTTACCTCGTCAGCCGAGAAGACCTTCTCGATCAGGAAATCGCGGCGCATGCGGGCTGTGTCATAATGCTTTGCATCCTCGGGATGGGCTGCATAGCGTACTTCGTAATTGGTTTTCATAGTAGTTTGTGTTATTGTGTGATCAATTTGTTCTGTTTATCCAAACAAAAATAGCAAAAGAATTTGAGATTACAAAATTCCTGCGCAAAATAATCCGTCGGAGACGCACATCGCACCAAAAAAGGGCCAAAGTCGCGTGTGGTGCGGGCGTTTATTCGCACTTGATCTTAAAGACGGCTTTGAATTGCTCGCCTTGGCCGATCAGCGGGGCATGGGCCATCTCGGGTGAGAGGACGATAGCCTCGCCCGGACGCAGCGTTACGTAACGCTCGGGCTCATCGTCGAAGAAGAGGATGTCGGCCTCGGTATTCATCTCGCCACGCGGGGCATGGCAGGCACTGCGGTGCGAAAGGCCAAAGGTCTCGTCGATGCGCAGGGCGATCTGCAGGTCGTAGTAGCGGTCGTGCACCTCGAGCGGAGCCTCCTCACGGGCCTTCAGTTCGTTGATGTTGAGCATCAGGAAGAGGCGGTCGCCCTCGATCTCGTAGCGGCCGGCCTGCATCGTGTCGAGGCGGTGGGTGTGGAGGTAGTCGAAGAGCTTCGCAAAGAGCGGGTGGTAGGCGGCCAGCTTCTCGGCTTCGGCCGATTCGGGCGTAAAGACGACAGCCTCGCTGATGGCTGCGGGGATGGGTTTCTCGTTGTTGCCTGCGCAGGCGATGGCAAGGAGTGCCAGCAGCGCAAGGGAGAGGGTGCGGAAGTGCTGTTTCATGGTATAAAAGGTATTAAAAGGTTTATCGGATGGAGTTGATGCGGATCGAGGCTTTGACGAGTGCCAAGGCGCGGATGCGGCTGATGGCGACCTCTTTGTCGGCATGGTGGCGATTTTCGCTCACCAAACGCACGTAGCCCTCGCGCTCGGAGCGTTGGATGTACTTCACCATGACATACTCCTCGCCTTCGAGGTCGATCGAGAGCAGGTACATGTCGCCCCAGAAGATCTCTTCGACCGAATGCAACTGTTTGTAGAGGACGATGTCGCCACTCTTGAGGAGCGGATACATCGAATCGCCGGCTACGTAGAGCGCACCGTCGCATTTGGGCAGGTTGGGAATGACGATGTTGTCGATGGGGCGGAAGCGCTCGCGGTCGGTGAAGAGGGGCACCAAGCCGGCTGTGGCCTCCATCGAATAGAGCGGTACGCTCTGTACCGGCACGGTCGAATCGCTCCGCAACCGATAGGGTTGCAGCGAGGGCTCGGCATTGAACATCGCGCCGATGCCCTCCTCTAACCATTCGGGATTTACGTTCAATTCTTGAACCAGCAGGTTGCGGTTGCGGGTTGTCAGACTTGCTTTGCCCGTCTCGATCATCGAGAGGGCTGCTTTTCCGATGCCTAATCGCTTGGCGAGCTGCTCTTGAGTCCATCCGAGGCTCTTTCGGAGGGCTTTTACACGTGTATTCATAAGCACTGTGCGGGGTGGTTAAATTCTCGTTTGTTTGACATGAATTGACAATAGACGCCTCTACTTTTGCCTTTGCAAAGTTAAACAATTTATTCTAAAAACCAAATTATTTTACGCTAAAAAAATGTAATTCAATGATCTATTCTGTTTCAGTTACACTTTACGAAGAGCTGAAGTCGCGTCTGATGGATGCGGTGGGCGATCGCCCCTATTTCTCGGGCTCGATCTGCTTCGCCTACGAGCAGATGAGCTGCCGCCTGGTGGTGTCGTGTTTTGTGCGCCATAAGGTGTTGGAGGCCCCCGAGGGTCGTTTCCTGCAAGTGACCGATTGTGTCCCCGTGTGGTGGGAGTTCCACACCGAGGAGGGTGCTGTCGAGCTGCTCAATGACTTTAGCTTCAACACACTGCGCGAATTGTTCTAAGCGTAGCCCGAACGACCGATTTTCACCTCTTCTCGGGCGCGGCAACGCCCATCGGTCGTCCCTTCGTAAACCACGCTCCGCCCGTCGTGTTGCCGCACAGAGGAGCATCAAGAGTGGAGCCTGAAGCGAACGGGGCTCCCTCTTTTTCCCGCCTATTCACTTTTAATACCTTTAATAATAATGTCAAAACTCTCTTTTGCCGACTTTGCAACCACGGTCTATCCCTTTTTGGAGTTGCAACCCTTTCATCGGGCCTACTACCGCGTCTTGGAGGCCTTTGCCGAGGGGCGTATTCGCCGCTTGGTGATCACCATGCCGCCCCAGCATGGCAAATCGGTCGGGGCGACGACCTTGCTGCCGGCCTATTTGATGGGGCTTGATCCCGATTGCCGGGTGGCGATTGCCTCCTATTCGGGCACGCTGGCTTCGAAGTTCAACCGCCGCGTGCAGCGCATCCTCGACTCGCGCGAATATGCCGAACTGTTTCCCGCGACGACCATCAAGCAGGGCACGAAGCCTGCGGGCTATATCCGCACCTCCGACGAGGTGGAGGTGATCGACCATCTGGGGTCGCTCCTCTCGGTCGGACGCGAAGGCTCACTGACGGGCAATCGGGTCGATTGTTTCATCCTCGATGACCTCTATAAAGATGCTTTGGAGGCCAATTCACCCCTCATCCGGGCCAATTGCTGGGAGTGGTACACCTCGGTGGTGCGCACCCGCATGCACAACCATTCGCGCGAGCTGATTGTCTTTACACGGTGGCATGAGGAGGATCTGATCGGCGAACTACAACGCCGCGAGCCCTTTGTGGAGCTGACGCGCTGGTCGCAACTCGACGAGGTGCCCGAGCAGGGGTGGCTGCATCTGAATTTCGAGGCATTGAAGGCCTCACCGGCCACCGAGCTCGATCCGCGAGCCGAGGGGGAGGCGTTGTGGGAGGAGCAGCAGTCGGCCGAGTTGCTGTGCACGAAACGGCGGCTCGATCCCCTGCGTTTCGAGGCGATGTATCAGGGCCACCCTTCGGTGCGCGAGGGGCTGCTCTATGGGGTGCAGTTGGGCGAATACGACCACCTCCCGCGCGAGATTGTACGCCGTGGAGCCTATACCGACACGGCCGACACGGGCGACGACTATCTCTGCTCGTTGGCCTATGAGGTCGATGCCGACGGGGTGATCTATATCACCGATGCGGTCTATACGCGTGAGCCGATGGAGGTGACCGAGACGATGGTCGCCCAGATGTTGGAGCGTGCCGGAGTGCGCCAGGTCTTTGTGGAGAGCAACAACGGTGGTCGCGGATTTGCGCGTGCCGTGCAACGATTGGTCCCGATGGTCAAGGTTGAGTGGTTCCACCAGAGTGCCAACAAGGAGGCCCGCATCCTCTCCAATGCTGCCACGGTGCTCCATTTGGTACGTTTCCCGAAGGGGTGGAATCTGTTATGGCCCGAGCTGTATGCCCACCTGACCACCTATCGACGCCTGTTCTCGGCCAATCGTTGGCACGATGCAGCCGATGTGGTGACCGGCATTGTCGAGCGCGAGGTGGTGGATCGAACAAAAAACCGCCTCCGAAGAGTGCGGTTTCTGTAAAATTCAAAATTCAAAATTCCCAATTCAACATGCGGGGATTGCGCTATGCCCCTTGTGGGTTGCCGCTATAAGAGCTCCTCCAAGCGAGCTACGGGGGCAATGTCGAGGGGCGCGAACTCCTCTTGCAGGTAGCGGTGGTAGCCCGCCATGGCGATCATGGCTGCATTATCGGTCGTAAAGCGGAACTCGGGCAGGAAGGTGCGCCATTTACGCTTTTTGCCCTCGGCTACGATGCCGTTACGCAGCCCCGAATTGGCCGATACACCACCAGCGATGGCGATGTCGCGGATGCCGGTCTCCTTGGCTACGCGCACCAGCTGCTTGATCAGGATCTCGACAATGGTCGTCTGTAACGAGGCGCACAGGTCGGCCTTGTTCTCCTCGATGAAGTTGGGGTTTTCGGCCATCGCGTCGCGCAACGTGTAGAGGAACGAGGTCTTGAGCCCCGAGAAGGAGTAGTTGTAGCCCTCGACGTGGGGGTGGGCAAAGCGGAATGCCTTGGGGTTACCCTCCTGGGCTAAACGGTCGATGACCGGACCTCCCGGGTAGGGGAGCCCCATCACCTTGGCGCACTTATCGAAGGCCTCGCCGGCTGCATCGTCGATCGTCGTGCCGAGAATCTCCATCTCGGTCGGAGAATCTACGCGCACGATCTGCGTGTGGCCACCGCTCACGAGCAGACACAAGAACGGAAAGTCGGGGTGGGGGAGCTGACGATCGGGCAGGTCGATCAGGTGCGAGAGGATGTGCCCTTGCAGGTGGTTTACCTCGACCATCGGGATGTTTTGTGCTAACGACAACCCTTTGGCAAACGACACGCCTACCAGGAGCGATCCGACCAGGCCCGGCCCTCGCGTGAAGGCGATGGCGTCCACCTCGTCGATGCCGATGCCGGCCTCTTTGAGGGCGGTATCGACCACCGGGATGATGTTCTGCTGATGGGCGCGCGAGGCTAACTCGGGGATCACGCCTCCATATTTAATATGTACGGCCTGCGAGGCGATCACGTTCGAGAGCAGTACGTTATTGCGCAATACAGCTGCCGAGGTGTCGTCGCACGAAGATTCGATGCCTAAAATGGTGATTTCGCTGTTCATGAGGGCAAAGGTACAAAGATTTACGCAATATGACTCCTTTGTGGTCGTCTATTTTTTTTGATAAAAAAGTTGGTTTTATTAAATTAAAACTCTAAATTTGTGTTTAATCGGAAATCGTTTTCGATGGAAACGTGCTCTGGAATTCTTTAACTTGCAGAAAGACAACAACTTAAAAACAACCAATAAACCTACCAAAGATGAAAAGAACCTATTTACCGATCTGTGAGGAGCAGTATGTAACTCCTGCGATCGAAATCCTTGACCTGGTTGTCGAGGGTGGATTCGTGTTGAGCGAGGGGGATGGCCAACCCGACGATTTTGGCGATGGATCAATCACTGATGACTCCGATTCGTGGAGCTAAACCTTGCTGAAGCTATGAAAAATCTGTTCAAATATACGATGCTCATCGCCGCAGCGGTGATGGCATTTGCTTGCTCGAAGAGTGATGAACCGGCCTATGAGGTACAGGATCAGGCGGTGAAGGTAGCTATTGCCGCTACGTCGTCGATCGAGGTGGAGGGCGAGAGCCGTGCCACGCTGACCCCCAACGAGGAGGATACCTATTTCACGGCTGCCTGGGAGATGGGCGATCAGTTGGCAATCCGCACCGAGGTGTCGACCGATGGTACAACCTTTACGGGTAAAGAGTCGCGAGGACAACTGTCCTACACGGGCAATGGTATCTTCGAGGGTACGCTCAAGACGCAGGAGGGTGCCGTGGCTTGGAACTACTATGCTAGCTATCCGTGGACCTCGAGCAACAGCGCGATTCCCTTTGGCGATCGCGTGCAGAACGGTCACAACTACAACAGCGCTTACGATCTGATGCTCGGTGAGTGTCTGGGTGTTCAGAGCGAGCTGCCCGGTGAGGGTGTTGCGCTCGATATGAAGCGCGCTACGGCGTTGGTTTATTTCCACCTGACCAATACGGCCGAGTGGGCACAGACCGAGAAGGTAACGCGTCTGGTGCTCAGCTCGGATAAGTGGCTTGCCGGTACTGCTAAATACAGCACAAGTGATTATATTTTCTCGATCGAGAGTGCTAACAGAGTTAATGATATCGTGATGACCTTCGAGGAGGGTACCAATCCGACGGCTGCCGAGTTGAAGGCCTATTTCAATATCTTCCCGAGCGGTAGCTCGTCGAAACTGACACTGACGATCTATACCGAGGCCCACAAGTTGGTGATTGCCAACCCGACGGGTAAGAAGTATGAGGCCGGTATGCTCTATAAGGTGGCCAAGGATGTTACGGCATCGGCTTGGGCTGACCACAACCCGGGTCCGCTGGCTGCACCGGTGATCAATACGACCCCGGCGGTAGATCATCAGAGCGCAACCTTCAGCTGGGAGGCTGTGGCCAATGCTACGGGCTACGCCTACACGATCGATGGTGGCGTGGAGCAGACGACTACCTCGACCTCGGTGAAGGTGGATGGCCTGACCCCCGAGACGGCTTATAGCAAGACGCTCGCCGTGCGTGCTTTGGGTGATGGTGCTGACTATCAGGATTCGGAGCCTGCAACTTATACCTTTGCCTTTACGACCGAGGCTGCTCCTGCAGCAGGATCGACGACGACTTTGACGTGGGACTTTAGCACGTTAGTAACACAGAGTGTAACAGATCCGTTGTCGATTGCGGCTACTGAGAATGCAGCTCGTGTATTGACCTTTGTAGCTGTTGCTGGAAAATCGGCTGTTGATACGGGAACGATGAATAATACCAAGGTTACGCGTGTTACAATGGGAGGTAAATCAACCTTCAGCGGTGGTGTACCGGCATCTGGTTATTTTGCGTTTACGGCAAACGGATCAGGTACGCTGTCTATAACACACGCTTCATCTAGTAGTTCTGGCACGGGGCGTAATACCTTGATATATGTCGGATCAACTAAAGTAGCTACACAAGAGGCCCCGACAGATACTAAGACTGTTGGAGGTAATGACTTTAGTATCGATATTACGGTAAATGGGTCAGAGACAATTTATGTTTGTTGCGATGCATCGGTAAACTATGGTGCTAAAATGGTATGGGTTGAGAAAAACTAACATACTATTATAATAAGTAAATCGAGCCTCAAACCTTCGGGTTTGGGGCTTTTTTGTGGCTTGCTTGATTGGCCGTTTGGTGGCTCGAGCTATCGCACGATTTCTATTACACCCATTACTCGCATCATTCCCATTACTCCCATCCTCGGTTTTTTGCATTTAGGAAATAATTTGCTAACTTTGTCTTATAACCTAAACCGAAACCGTTATGAAAAAATTCTTCCAATGTTTGGCCGCTTGCGGTGCCTTGTTGGCCGTGGCCTGTTCGTCGGAGCCTGCAGCTTCGGTGGCGACCTACCAAAACCCGATCCTCGGAGGCGACTATCCCGACCCGACCATCTTGCGCGAGGGCAATGATTACTACATGACCCACTCGGCCTTCGACTATCAGCCCGGTCTGACCGTCTTTCACTCGACCGACCTGGTGAATTGGGAGCCGATCAGCTTCGCGCTGAAGACCTATTTAGGCTCGATTTGGGCACCCGATATCAGCAAATATGGCGATAAATACTACATCTATTTCACCGTGGCACACCCCAAAGGCCGCATGAACTTTGTGACCTATGCCGACTCGCCCTACGGCCCGTGGAGCGATCCAATCGACCTGAAGGTGGGCAATATCGACCCCTGCCACGTGGTGGGCGAGGATGGCTCGCGCTGGCTCTTTATGTCGGCCGGTAAGCGTGTCCGCCTCACGGACGATGGTCTGGCCATTCTGCCCGAGACGATGGAGACGGTTTACGAGGGGTGGCAGTATCCCGAAGAGTGGCTCACCGAGGGATTGTGTCTCGAGGGCCCCAAACTGCGCAAGATTGGCGACTATTACTACTACCTGAATGCCGAGGGTGGCACGGCAGGTCCTCCGACGAGCCACATGGTGGTCGTGGCCCGCTCGAAGTCGATCCACGGTCCGTGGGAGAACTCGCCTTTCAATCCGTTGGTGCACACCTACGATGCCGCCGATCGCTGGTGGTCGAAGGGCCACGGCTCGCTCATTGATACGCCCGATGGCCGTTGGTGGGTGGTGTATCACGCCTACGAGAATGGCTTTACGAATCTGGGCCGTCAGACGCTGATGGAGCCCGTCGTGTTGGGTGAGGATGGTTGGTTCCATCCCGTTGAGGGGTTGGATGTCGCAGCGCCGATCGAGGCTCCGCTGCCGCTCAATCCTGCCATCGACCGCAAAGCCCACCTCTCGGAGTTCCGGTTGGGCTATGAGTGGAAATTCTACAAATCGTTCGACCCCGAGCGTGTCTCGGTCGAGGATGGTGTCTTGACCTTGCAGGGTAAGGGCACGCGCGCTGCCGATTCGTCGCCCATGATGTTTGTGGCGGGTGAGCATGCCTATGAGATTGAGGCCGAGATCGAGCTGCATGGCGACGTAACGGCCGGTCTGTTGTTGGTCTATAACAGCGATTTCTTCCAGGGCACAGGCTTCAATAAGGAGCGTCGCATGCGTTATCGCAAGGGCGGAGAGTCGGGTCGTGGTAAGTCGGCCGAGCGTATGTGGCTGCGTCTGCGCAACGATAACCACATCGTCACGGGTGAATATAGCTTCGATGGCGAGGTTTGGCATCGGGAGACTTGGGGCATGATGATCGGTGGCTACGACCACAACACCCTCTATGAGTTCCAGAGCGTCTTGCCGGGTGTTTTCTGTGCCGGTGAGGGGTATGCGATCTTTAAGAATTTCAAATACCGCTCCCTGTAAGAACACATCTAATCGGGTAATTTCTACGTTACGCTCGTAGCTGAAATCCTCACATACGTAGTGTATGCTCCGGTTTCAGCCACTTCGCAAGCCTTGAAATTCCTCCGATTATATGCGTTCTTGGCTGTGGCGATCAATCGGGTAATTTCTACGTGTCGCTCGTAGCTGAAATCCTCACATACGTAGTGTATGCTGCGGTTTCAGCCACTTCGCAAGCCTTGAAATTCCTCCGATTATATGCGTTCTTGGTTGTGGCGATCAATCGGGTGATTTCTACGTGTCGCTCGTAGCTGAAATCCTCACATACGTAGTGTATGCTGCGGTTTCAGCTACTTCGCAAGCCTTGAAATGGTTATCCGGTGTCGAATCTGGATACAAAAGCGGTGCTTGACAACAAAGTCAAGCACCGCTTCGTTTCTTGTAAATCGATGTTGCGAATTAGAACTTGAAGTCCAAACCAACGCCCCACGTGAGCGACGTACGGCTGTAAACATCCTTGAAGTTGATGCCGTTCGAATCTACACCCTCGCTCGTTACATCCTCATAGAAGGTGGGCATGATACCGAGGTTCAGACGGATCTTCTCGTTGAAGCTGTAAGCTGCACCGATACCTGTCGACCACGAGGGGGTCGAGAAGTTCATGTCCGAATATGCAGCCTCGTTCAGGTCATACTGCGTGCGCTGCACACCGCAGCTTACGAGCCACTTCTTCGAGATCTGCCACTCGGCACCTACGAGGTACTCCATCGTGTTGCCCTCTACGCAGTTCGAGAACGAGTTCTTGGCATCCTTGTCGAAGTACTCATGCCACTCGGCCGTAACCTTTACCTTGCCGAACTGACGGCTCAAAGCCACCGACAAGAGGGCGGGCGTCTCAGCCTTAACCTTCGAACCATCGGCGAAGATGCCGTTGATCACGGGATCCTTGGCCGAAACCTCAGCCGACTCGATCTCCAGCTCGGTACCCATCTTACCCTCATACTTGGCAGCGAAAGCCCAGCCGTTCTTCTGTGCGTAGATAGCTACTACGGGGCTGATCGACGTACCCTTCTGCTCTACATCGAGGATGTGATCCGAGGTCAGCGCAGCGTACTGTGCGGCAGCTGCAGCCAACTGGGGATTCACAGCACCGAGCTGTGCGCCTACAGCCTGGAAGAACTGCGGAGCCGACATCATGGCACCGTTCAGACCCAGTGCAGCGCAGGTGGGGTTGATCTGGATGTTCTTCATGTAACCCTCATAAGCATTCGAGGTGGTGCTGAAGCGTACCTGGGCAGCGATCGACAACCAGTCGGTCACGCGGAAAGCAACACCGGCATTGAAGGCCAGCGTCATCGACGTACCCTTCAGATACATATCCATGTTGTACTGGTTGGCCGACAGACCAAAAGCCTGACCGAGGTTCGATACACCTGCGGGCAGCACCGAGAACTGACGCTCGAACGAGGCTAAACCGTTGTCATACTCCAGCGAGCCGCCACCACCATTGACACCCATGCCAACCATGACTGCCCAACGATTCTTCTTCCAGGTGAGGTGGAACGACGGAATAGCAGGCGAGAATACCTCACCCTCATACTCCTTGGTCATCTGACCATTGTTCTGGGCGCCCATAGCGAAGGGGGCAAAGGTCGATTCGGTCGAACGGGTCTGGTAAGCCATCTGGTTGTTGATACCCAGGTGCCAGCCGTCGGTCATAAAGACCGTACCTGCGGGGTTGTTGTAGACAGCGTCGGTGTCGAGCGTCGTACCGCGTGCGATGTTACGCAGGAAGGCTGCGCTCTGGTTCGAGTTGGTCATCAGACCACCGGCCGTAGCCGTAGCTACCGTTGCAATGGCAAGCAGAAGAGTAGCGATTTTTTTCATCTTAAAAAGTTTTGGTTTAACAATCCGGCTCTACGGTGAGGCAGAGCCCTTCAATAATATACATAAGTAATAGTCGATCCGTGCACGCTGTTTTCGGACGAATCGGCGGCAAAGGTCGCCCTTTATTCCGTAAAAGGCAAATAAAAGTGGTAAATGGGATAAAAAGAGGGCGAAAACGCCGTTTTTGGGGATAAAAAATAAAAATATGGGGCGAAAATCTCATTTTCGCCCCATGCTTGAGTGGTGAGTTTTGGACTTTTCAACCGCTTTTATGGGCCCAAAAGCCCCTTTTTTGTGGCTGATATTAGCTGCGTTGCTCGCTCATCAGCCAGCGCGTAATGCTCTCGCTGTAGGTCTTTGAAATGGGGATATCGGGGATGTCCTCGATGCCGAACTCGACGAAGATGCCCTCCTTCTCGCGACGCAATACGCGTACGCGGTCGAGGTTGATCATGTACGAACGATGGCAACGCAGGATGTTCGTATGGGCCAGCTGTTCGGCCACCTGCTTCAGCGTGGTGCGCACCATCACCTTCTTGGTCGTCTCGCCGTTCAGATACCACACGCAGACGTAATTATCGGCCGATTCGATCACGATCAGGTGCTCGCGTCGCACCGAAAGTTGTAGCTTCCCCTTCTCATCGAAAATCTGAATGTAGGCCTTTTGCAGGGCGTTTTCGTCCTCCTCGAGTCGCTTGCGGATCGATTTGAGCTCGCGCACGCGCTCCTGCCAGATGAAGTAGATATACATCATCACGTAGGGGATCAAGAGAATCAAAATCGTCTTGGTCAGCGTGTTACGGAACTCGGATACGATATTGGCCTGCTCCTTCAGGAATACGGAAACGATCGTGTAGATGAGCGTCATGATGACAATCTCGAGGGCTACCCAAACGATGTATCCGATATACGAAATGGCGTGCTTCTTGGTGTAGGCTGTCATGATGACGCGCGAAATGGCGGCTACGGCCATACCGATCAAGACGACGACTAACGAGAGTAGCGTGCCCTTCAGATTGGGGTCGATGATCTCGTTGAGCCAGGGTAGTACCTGCTCGTTGAGGTTCTCGATGTTGAAGGGACGGTAGATCAAGATGAAGGCCAGGGCATAGAGCGGCACGAGCAGCACCATCGTTATCTGGTTCTTCTTCTGATAGATAAAGGACGGAATCGGTGTCATGGGCATTATTTTTAGTAACTTTTCGGTAAAAGTACCTCTTTAGAGGTAGGCTTTTTCCCGAAAAAAAGTTATCTTTGCAAATCAGTTTTATCAGGTTTTACAGCGTTTCGATGCACAAAGTTATAAAAATATTGGGAAAGTTCCTCCTTTGGGGGATATTGTTCTTTCTCTTTACGCCGCTTTTTTTGTCGTTGCTGTTGGCGATCCCCTCGATTCAGAACTATGTAGTCGATCGGGCGGCCGCCTTTGCATCCGACAAATTGGGTACGGTGGTGCATATCGAACATGTGGATGTGGGCTTTGGCGGCCGCATCTTGATTGACGACTTCTATGTTGAGGATTTTCAGCAAGATACATTGCTTTATGTCAAGCATCTTGATGCCTTTCTGCCCGATCTGGGTTTGCGGGGCTCGGGCCTTCGTTTTTCGTACGCGCGGGCGCGCGGCGCGAAACTCTTTTTGAAGGAGACGCCGAGCGGGGAGATGAATATCCGCCCCGTGGTGCTGAAAATTTCGGATCCGAATCGCAAAAAGAAGGGAAACTTCTTCCTTTCGCTCGAGGATGCTGCTATCGAGGATATGGAGCTGCGCATCGAGCGTCTGCAACACCGCAATCCGGTCTATGGTATCGACTATGGCAACATGCGCTTCGAACATATCAACCTGGCTTTCGACCGCTTTGAGATCGACGGGCAGGTGATCAGTGCCGATGTGCGTTCGGCCTCGCTGACCGAGCAGAGCGGCTTTGTGCTGGAGGATCTGTCGGGTAAATTCTTCTTGACGAATGGTGCGCTCGGCTTTGTCGATACACGCCTGAAATTGCCCTATTCGGATTTGACAATCCGTGAATTGGCTATTGCCGGTAATGCCTGGACCGAGTATAAACGCTATGTGAACGAGGTCGAGATGATGCTCCGCGTCAGTGGCTCGGTGGCGACGGACGATGTGGCCTATTTTGCCCCTTCGATGCGCCGTTGGCAGACGCGAGCCAGCGACGTGGAGGTCGAGATGGAGGGTAAGGTCGATCGTTTTGAGGCGCGCATCAATCGCGCCAAGATCGGCGATCATACGTCGCTGCGAGCCATGGGTCTGGTGACGGGGCTGCCCGATTGGCGCAAGGCGCACTTCGATATTCGTCTGACCGACATGCAGACTACCTCGGACGAGGCGGCTCGCCTGGCACAAAATATTGCAGGTGTGAAACTTTCGCCCGAGTTGCGTACGATGTTGCGTCGCACCGAGTGGATGGATATGGCCGGCCATTTCGATGGTACATTTGCCGGTTTTGATAGCCAGCTGGCCCTCTCGACCCAACTCGGAACAGCCCATGTCGAGGCCGAGGTGGTACCTCATCCCCGTCGCCCGAAGGATGAGAAGGGGCGACCGCAGCATCAGTTGCAGGCACGCTTGGCAATGCCACAATTCAATTTGGGCGGATTGTTGGCGCGTGAGCCGCTTGTGGGGCGCATGACGGCACACGGATCGCTCTATAGCACGATCAGCCAACGGAAAATTCAAGACAATACGGTGATGGTTGATATCTCCGATTTGGAGTTCAAGGGCTATCGCTATGATACGATTCGCGTTGCCGGTCTGTTGCGTGAGAAAAATTTCAATGGCCGTCTGCGCAGCGACGATCCGAATTTGAAGGTGCTCGTTGATGGTTCGGTGAATTGGCGCGATTCGATCCCGCACTATGATATGACAGCCCGCCTGACCCATGTCGATTTGGCCAAACTGCATTTCAACGAGCGCGATACGCTGTCGCAGTTTGCGGGTCGTCTGGTGGTGAAGGCCGGAGGTCGCTCGCTCGACGATTTGAATGGCCGCATCCACCTCTCGAATGCTACGTATCGCTATAACGATAAGCAGATCAAGGCGCGCAGTGTGACGGTCGAGGGGGTAAATTCGGCCGATCGGAAGTTCGTGCAACTGCACTCCGACTTTGCCGATGCTACGTTCCGTTCGCGGACGGGCTATCGGACTATTTATGATTATCTGCGCCGCTCGGCATTGCGCTATCTGCCCCTGATCGGCCATACGGAGGATGCAGCCTGGCAACAACAACGCCGCACGATTGCTGTGGCCGACGAATACTCGGTGCTCGATCTTAAGATTCACGATATCAGTGCGATATCCGATGCTATTTCATCCGGTTTGCAGGTGGCTAACAACTCTACGTTTAACCTAACGTTCAATCCGGTTAGTGACCATTTGTCGATGAAGGCCGTTTCGGATTATATCGAACATCGCAACATCCTGGTCACCCGTCTGCATGCTACGGCCTCGAATCAGAATGACTCGTTGCAGACCTACGTGCGCTCGGAGGACCTCTATCTCGGGGCGATCCATCTGCCGCAGTTCTCGCTCTCGGCCGGAGCAAAATTGGGCCGCGTGCAGCTCTCGGCCGGCTTTAACGATACGGTCAAGCACGCCTCGGGTCGTTTGGGTCTAATTGCCGGTCCGGCCGCTGAAGAGGGACCGAATGGTCCTGTCGTGGAGGCCTATCTGCGCTCTTCGCACCTGACGCGTGGCGATGTCACCTGGCAGATCAATGCCCGCGGATTCCGCTTCGATACGGCTCGCATCGAGGTCAATCGCTTTATGTTGAGCCATGAAGATCAGCGGCTGGTGATTGATGGTGTGGCGTCGCGTCGGCCCGAGGATTCAATCACGTTGCAGATGCGCAATTTCGAGATGCGCCCCTTCTTGCAGTTTGCCGACCGATTGGGCTACGATGTGGGTGGTAAACTCAATGGCCGTGCTTTGATGACGGCGGCGTTGGGCCATGGAATGATGACGGCCGATATTTCGATCGACTCGCTCTCGGCCAATGGATTGGTGGCGCCGCCCTTGCGATTGACCTCGGGGTGGGACTTCAAGTTGAACCGCGCCGGTGTCGGGGTGATGGATCTCCGGTCGCGCGATACGTTGCTGCGAGGCTTCTATATCCCGAAGGAGCAACGTTACTATGCCCATCTGGAGGTGGACAGCCTCAATATGGGGTTGTTAGATCCGGTGCTGAAGGGTGTAGTCTCCGGTACGCAGGGTAAGGGCCGAGCCGATCTGATCTTCAAGGGCGTAGGCCGCGATGCCGACCTCTCGGGTCGCATCTATGTCGAGGATATGCGCACGAAGGTGGACTTTACGCAGGTGGAATATACCCTGCCGGAGGGTCTGATCGAGGTTAAGAAGAATCGTTTCCGCACGACCGAGTTGCCGATCTTCGACCCCGAGGGCAACCGAGGCACCTTCGCGCTCAATCTGGATATGCAGCACCTGACGAACATCGGTTATGAGGTGCGCGTAGAGCCGCGACAGATGTTGGTGCTCGATACGGATGAGGAGGACAACGACCTCTTCTACGGAAAGCTCTATGCCAGCGGATCGGCCCGCATCGTGGGCGATAAGGGACAGGTCAGCATGGATATTACGGCTCGTTCGGAGGATAATTCGCTCTTCTTCATGCCGTTGTCCGACAAGTCGAATATCTCGACAGCCGAGTTCGTCACCTTCGTTAAGCCCAAGGATGGCTCGGGTGAGGATGCCCTGACCGAGCGTAAACGGCGTTTCGAGCGATCCAGAATGCGCAAGAGCCCCATCCAGAATCGCATGTCGATTGATATGGAGCTGAATGTCCGCCCCAATGTCGAGGTGGAGATGATGGTCTCGGGCAGCCCGATTAAGGCTCGTGGTGAGGGTACACTGACGCTGGATATCGAGCCGCAGTCGAATGTCTTCGAGATGTATGGCGACTATATGATTACCGAGGGTGACTACAACTTCTCGCTCCAAAACATCATCTCGAAACGCTTTGAGATCGAGAATGGTTCGATGATCCAGTGGACGGGCGATCCGATTGATGCGCGCCTGAATATCGACGCCGTCTATAACCTCAAGACCTCGATCCAGCCGCTGCTGGAGGGTACGACCGATAATGTGACGCTCGATCGCTCGGTGCCGGTGGAGTGCCGCATCCATCTGGGCGACCGTCTGACCAATCCGTCGATTACCTTCGATGTGGTGGTGCCCGATACCGATCCCGAGACGCAAGCCATCATTTCGACCGCGTTGAGTACGCCCGAATCGGTCGATTTGCAATTCCTCTACCTGCTGATCTTCAATAACTTTATGTCCGAAGGCAGCGCGTTGGGTACGGCCAGCATGGGCTCGACGGCCTCGGCCGCTTCGGGTTTGGAGTTCCTCTCGAATCAGTTGAGCCGCCTGCTTTCGGTCAATGACTACAACCTGGTGATCCGCTATCGCCCGAAGACCGAAATGACGAGCGATGAGGTCGATTTCGGCCTCTCGAAGAGCCTGATCAACAACCGCCTCTTCGTCGAGGTAGAGGGTAACTACCTGCTGGACAATAAGCATGCGGTCAATAGCTCGATGTCGAACTTCATGGGTGAGGCCTATGTAACCTACCTGGTCGATCGGTCGGGCGCCTTGCAGTTGAAGGCCTTCACGCAGACCATCGACCGCTTCGACGAGAACCAGGGTCTGCAGGAGACCGGTGTCGGCATCTCCTATAAGGAGGAGTTTGAGAACTTCCGCGACCTGCGTCGCCGCATCAAGGAGCGTTTCACGAGCAAGAAACGCAAGGAGCGCAAGGCAGCCGAGCGGGCACAAGCCGATTCGTTGGCGCGGGTGCAGCGTGCACCGGCGGTGGAACAGCCGGATTCGCTGCCTGCTGATGGCGGGGGAGTACCCATAGACGAAAACGAATAAAAAACTTAAATAAAAAAGACGTATGATGACATTTTTGCAGGCTGCCGGAGAGGTAGTCACCGGAGAGGAGACCCGTATGGGTTTGTGGACACTCTTTGTGAAGGGTGGATGGTTGATGTGGCCGCTGTTGGCTCTGGGTGGTGTGACCATCTTTATCTTTGTAGAGCGTTTCTTGCAGATTCGCAAGGCCTCGGTGCTCGACATCAACTTCATGAATCGCATTCGTGACTACATTTCGGATGGCAAGATCAACGTGGCGATCAACCTTTGCAAGAAGACCGATACGCCGATTGCCCGCATGATCGAGAAGGGTATCGGACGCATTGGCCGCCCGATGTCGGATGTGCAGACGGCCATCGAGAATGTAGCCAATTTGGAGGTTTCGAAGCTCGAAAACGGACTTCCGTTCCTGGCTACGATTGCCGGAGGTGCTCCGATGATCGGTTTCTTGGGTACGGTGCTCGGTATGGTCGAGACCTTCATGGACATGTCGAATGCCGGTGGTACGGTCGATTTGGCGGTCCTTTCGAGCGGTATGTATGTGGCCATGGTGACTACGGTGATGGGTCTGGTGGTCGGTATTCCGGCCTATTTCGGCTACAACTACCTCGTAGCCCGCATCGAGAAGCTGGTCTTCCAGATGGAGGCCAATTCGATTGCCTTTATGGATATTCTGAATCAACCCGTTCAAAAATAACCGATTATGGCTATTAAACATGGATCGAAGGTCGATAAGAGCTACTCTGCCTCGTCGATGACCGACCTGATGTTCCTGCTGCTGCTCTTTCTGTTGATTGCCACGACGCTGATCAACCCCAACGCCTTGAAACTGATGCTCCCGAAGAGCTCCAATCAGCTCAAGGATAAGGCGATGACCACCGTCTCGATACAGGATGCCGGCCGTGGTAACTACCGCTATTACGTCGAATTGCAGGAGGTGGGATCGATTGCCGGTGTCGAGCGAGCACTGCAGGAGCGATTGGGCGACCGCGAGGATGCTACCGTCTCGTTGCATGCCGATAAGACGGTTGTTTGGGACGAGATTATTGGGGTGATGAACGTTGCCAAGCGCAACGGCTATAAACTCCATGCCGCCACGCAGGCCGAATAACACAAGCGCGAGCGACCTGCCGGAGGTCGCCGTTTAACCCCTTTTGCGATGCACTATTACGACCCGAATGACCGCCGCCCACGCCGTTGGGCACTGCTGGTGACAACCTGCTATGGGTTGTTGCTGGGCGCAGCATTCCTCTTCGTGTCGTTTGATTTTACGCGTCAAGAGCGCCAGCTGGATCAAATTGTGATCGAGTTTATCGAGCCGGAGCGAGTTGCACCGCCGCCGCCACCGCCGCCGAAGCCCTCATCGGAGCCGCGTGCGCATACGCAACCGGCCCCCGTGGAGCAGACTGCCCCCGTGGAGGGTACACAACCCGAAACCCGCACACCCAATCCGAAGGCACTCTTTCGGATGGATAAGAGCGGTGCCGACGAGCCGGAGAATGCCGGCAATCCGCGGGCACAGCAGGGCGAGGAGCAGACCTCGGGTGCCGGGCGCGGGTTGAGCCCCGACGGACTCAATCAGCTCGATCGAGGGTTGCAGGGTCGCGGTTTGGTGGGCGATCTGCCGCGCCCCTCCTATCCGGGTACGCAACACGGCAAGGTGGTCGTGCGCGTCACGGTCGATCCGACGGGAAAGGTTGCTTCGGCCCTCTTCGAGCAGATGGGCTCGACGACGAGCGATCCGGCTCTGGTGGCTGCCGCGTTGGAGGCGGCACGCAAAGCCCGATTTACGGAGAGTAATGCCCCGGTGCAAGGGGGTACGATAACCTATATTTTCCGCATGGAATAAGATGATGAGAAAATTGCTGTTTTTTTGGATAGCCAGCCTGCTGTGTGTGATGCAGGCTGAGGCGAAGGAGCAGAAACCGACGGGTGATGCCCTGCTGCTATTGCACGAAAAGAGCCATAATTTTGGCGATGTGGAGCGTCGTGGAGGCGACCTGATCTATGAGTTTACGTTCAAGAATGGCGGCACTACGCCGCTGGTGCTGACGCGTGTGGTCACTTCGTGTTCGTGTCTGAAGGGGCACTTTCAGCGCAAACCCGTGCCGGCCGGTGGCGAAGGGGTGATCCGCATTGTCTATGAGCCGCAGAAGAGCGAGCCGGGGGTCTTTAATAAGGTGATTCAGATCTACTCGAACAGCCGCGAGGGGCGCGAGGTGATCACCGTGCAGGGCAATGCCCTCGACCACCCGAAGGTGAAGGTGAAAAACGAAAAGATAAAGATCAAATAGCATAGAGAAAATGAAAAGTTTTCTGTTTCAGCAGGCTACGGTGATCCCGATGTGTGGTGCGGAGGATGCACCGCGCGCCTTTACGGGGTCGGTAGCCGTCGAGGGGAATCGCATCGCCTGGGTCTCGGCCGATGAGACACTGGCGCACGCCTTTTTGCAGACACATCCTGATTGTCGCGTGGTGGACTGTCGCGGCAAGGTGGTGATGCCCGGACTGATCAATACCCATTGTCATGCGGCGATGACCCTGCAACGCAGCCATGCCGACGATATTGCCCTGATGGAGTGGCTCAACGACTATATCTGGCCCTTCGAGGCGAAGCAGACGGCCGATGAGATTGCGCTGGGCATGACGCTCGGCATCGTGGAGATGCTGCTGGGCGGTGTCACCTCGTTTGTCGATATGTATTTCCAGGAGCACCGTTGTGTGGAGGTGGTGGAGCGGTTGGGTATCCGCGCACTGCTGGGTTGCAGCTACTTCGACCACTCGATCGAGATCGCGTTGGCCGATGCCCGTAAGACGCAGGAGGCGGCCGCTTCGTGCAGCCGCATTGGTGCCGCCATTGCCCCCCATGCCCCCTATACGGTCTCGGAGGAGAACCTCGTGCGGGGCAAACGCTTTGCCGAGGAGCACGGCCTGCCGCTGATGATCCACGCGGCCGAGACGCAGGATGAAATGCGCTATGTGCGTGAGAAATATGGTTGCACCCCCGTTCAGCTGCTCGATCGGCTGGGGCTGCTCGACGAGCGCACCATTGCTGCCCATTGTGTGTGGGTCGATGCCGAGGATCGTCGGACGCTGGCCGAGCGTGGCGTGACCGTCTCGCACAATGTGCAGAGCAACATGAAGATCTCGAGTGGCGCTGCCCCCGTGGCCGCGATGGTTGCCGAGGGGGTTACCGTTACGTTGGCCACCGATGGCCCCTGCTCGAACAACGATTTGGATATGTGGGAGGAGATGCGCTCGGCGGCCTTCCTGCAGAAGCTCTCGACCGCGAATCCGCTGGTGTTGCCCGCCTATGAGGTGCTGAAGATGGCTACGGCCAACGGTGCGCGTGCGATGGGTGCTGCGGAGGGCGAGTTGGGCGTGCTACGCGCGGGTGCGTTGGCCGATCTGATCGTGATTGACCTGCAAAAGCCCCACCTGCAACCCGTACACGATGTGGTGTCGAATCTGGTCTATTGCGGCAAGGCCTCGGATGTGGAGACGGTGATGGTCGATGGCCGCTTGGTGGTCGAGAATCGCCAAATCGCGGGGCTTGATTTGGCCGATCTCTATTGCCGCGTGCAAGCCGCCGCCGACCGTATCAAACAGGCGTAGTACCCAAAGTAGCACGAACTGAAACTACTGACCCGATGAAATACGACGTATTTATCAGCTATTCGCGTCAAGATCAAGCTACGGCCGACCACCTTTGCAAAGCGTTGGATGAGGCCGGAGTGAGCTATTGGATTGATCGAGAGATCCACGGATCGGCCAATTTCTTGAGCGAGATTCCGCGCTATATCAAGCAATGTCGGGTGATGATCTTTATCGCTTCGTCCCATTCGGCCGTATCGGAGTTTACGCAGAAGGAGATTCTTTTTGCGCTCAAGCATCACAAGACGATCATTCCGTACCGCATTGGCAAATTCCGCTTTGAGAACAACGACGAGTTGGATTTTGTCTTTACCAATGTGCAGTGGAAGGAGCGCGAGGAGGATGTGATCGCCTCGCTCGATAAATTGGGGCTGGTTCCGAAAAAAGAACCGCTACCGCCACCTGCACCCCAACCAAAGCGAATGAACTTGAAAAAAGTACTATGGACGGTAGTTGTGTTACTGTTGTTTGTGGGAGGTATTTTTGGCGGACGTGCTATCAAAAACCGTGTGGATGAGTTGCAGTTTGTTCGAGATAGTCTAAAACTCGTTCAACTCTATCAAGATAGCCTCGTGCAAGCTGAACGAGCCGCCTTTGTTCAGGATAGCACCGAGAAAGCTAATGCCGCGGCTCAAAAGGCTGAAACGGATCGGTTGGCCGAGGAGAAAGCTGCCGAGGAGAAACGTTTAGCAGAGGAGAAAGCAGCCAAAGAGAAGGCCGAGCAAGAGCGATTAGCGGCTGAAAAGGCTGAAAAGGAACGTCGTGAGCGCGAAGCGCGCGAGGCCGCCGAGCAAGCAGAAAGATTGTCAGGTAAAGGGCGTAACGGCGTTTATAAAGTCGGCGACTACTACAATGTCAATGGCAAAGAGGGCGTAGTCTTCTATGTGGATGCCTCAGGCAAACATGGGAAAATTGTTAGTATGACCCATTCAAATACACCATTACAATGGTCATCCAGCAAAAGTGAACGAAAACGCTCGATCGGAGCATCCAGTAAGACCGATGGTGCGGCCAATACGCGATCTGTACAACAACGCCCGAATTGGCGTGCGGACTATCCCGCCTTTGCCTGGTGTGCCAATTTAGGTTCGGAGTGGTATTTGCCTGCTATCGAGGAATTAGAATTGTTGATGAAATACGATGATATTATAAATCGTACACTTGGTGTCAAAGGGGGAGTATGGCTCTCAACCAATCTATGCCAAGTCGGCTATTGGTCTTCGACGGAGGCTGGTTTGATATTAGACAGTAATCAGGGTCTTGCGCGCGATTTCAGTATAAAGCATAAAGCAGCCTACACTAGCTATAAGTATATGGCACATATAGTTCGCGCCGTCTCCGCTTTTTAATTTTTAGGCTTTTAGCTTTGGAACTTTTGTCATAACAAACCGGCGCGACCTCGAAAGGGGTCGCGCCGATAGTATTATATATAGGTGTCGCTGCGCCTTACCGCTTGCGCAGATAGACCGTGGCGGTGCGGGCTACGTTGTAGATCTTCAGACGAGGCCATAGCTTGCCCTCCTCGTCCTTGACATTGAACGAGAAGTGTTCCCCCTCCATATCGACCGTGGCGTGGCCGCCAAAGCGTTTCTCGTCGGTCGAGAGGAGCGGCACATATTTGCCCGCCTTCTGCACGGGCAGCTCGTAGTCGGGAATCGAGGCTGTGGGGTGCCAATTGAAGACAAACAGGAGGCGACCATGCGAGAAGACGATCGTCTTGTTTTGCTCGTCCATCTGCAGATTCCAGGCGTATCCATCCTCCAACACCTTGTATTTCTTGATCAGCTTGATCATCGCGCGGTCAAACTCGCCCAAGAACGAGTAACGCAGGAAACCGTTGGTCGAGAGGGACCATTGACGGCGGGCGTGGGCGTAGCTCCAGTCATTGCCCTCACGCGGGAAGTCGATCCATTCGGGGTGGCCGAACTCGTTGCCCATGAAATTCAGGTAGGCCTGACCGCCCGTGGCGATGGTCATCAGACGAATCATCTTGTGCAGGGCCATGCCGCGCTCAATAATCAGGTTCTCCGAGGCGCGGTTCATGTCGGTGTACATCTCCTTGT
The DNA here is from genome assembly GCA_017437045.1 of Alistipes sp. Classification (GTDB taxonomy): domain Bacteria; phylum Bacteroidota; class Bacteroidia; order Bacteroidales; family Rikenellaceae; genus Alistipes. The sequence goes on along the minus strand of JAFSBY010000026.1, from coordinate 37,882 downwards.
CCATCAGGCGGAAGGCGATCGTCTTGTCACCCACCAAGGCCTGGTCGTGCGACTCGGCGTAGGCGACGGTCTTGACCTGCGGTAGGCGACCCGTCAGCACGGACCACATCTCCCAGATGTTCCAATCCTCGTCGGGGATATCCTTCAGTAGTTTGATCCAGAAGTCGGGAATGGCCATGCCGAGACGATAGTCGAAGCCGACACCGCCCTCCTCGATCGGGATGCACATGCCCGGCATGCCGCTCACATCCTCGGCAATGGTGACTGCCCCGGGACGGAACTCGTGGATCAGTCGGTTGGCCAGCGTGAGGTAGCAGATGGCATCGGTATTGACCCCCTCGTCGAAGAACTTCTCGCGGCTGTCGAATTCGGTGTAGCCGTGGTGGTGGTAGAGCATCGAGGTGACACCGTCGAAGCGGAAACCGTCGAAGTGGAACTCATCGAGCCAGAATTTGATGTTCGAGAGCAGGAAGTGCTGCACCTCGCGCTTGCCATAGTCGAAGATCTTCGAGTCCCAATAGGGTTGGTTGCCCGCCTCGCCCGCTTTGGAGTAGTGGTGGTCGGTGCCGTCCAACTCGTTGATGCCCTCGTTGAGGTTCTTGACATAGTGGGCGTGTACCAAATCCATGATCACGGCAATACCCATCTTGTGGGCCGTGCGAATCAGCTCCTTCAGCTCCTCGGGCGTACCACAACGCGACGAGGCGGCAAAGAAATTCGAGACATGATAGCCAAACGATCCGTAGTAGGGGTGCTCGGCGACGGCCATCAGCTGCACGGCATTGTAGCCGTTGCGCTTGATGATCGGGAGGATCTTTTTCGTAAACTCACGGTAGGTGCCGACGCCCTCCTTCTCCTGCGCCATGCCGACATGGGCCTCGTAGATCAGCAGACCGCCCTTTGACGTGTCGATCGGTTGATCCTCCTGCCAATCAAAGGGCTCCGCAGGCCACCAGAATTGGGCGGCAAAGTCCTTCGTCTCTTCGTTCTGCACCACGCGCTTGGCGTAGGCCGGAATACGATCCATCCAGCCGTTCGGGCCGTGTACATGGATCTTGTAGAGCGAGCCGTGGGTGAGGCGATCGCGGTACATGGCGGCCGGCAGGAAGATGCTCCAGACACCCTCCGGGTCGCGTTTCATGCGCAGCTCGGTGCGTTGCCAATTGTTGAAGTCGCCAAACAGATAGACATCCTCGGCACCGGGCAGCCACTCGCGCAGCCACCAGCCGTCGAGTGCATCGTCCCACTGCCACCCGAAGTGGTGGTAGCCGTTGGCATAATCCGAGATCGTGCCGTTCGATGCCTCGATCTGGCGCATCTTCTCCTCGTAGCGCGCATGGCGTGCCACAACCTCCTCTGCGACGGGCTTCAGCCAGTCATCCTGCTCGATAATGGGCAGCGTATAGCTCTTCTGTTCCATAGTAGATGGCTTAATCTCTTAACAAATATAAGCATTATTTTTGAAACCACGATTGCTTCGGCCGAAAAAAACGAGCCTTGCCGCGCGTGAATGGTCGCTTGTCGGCCGGCTGCAAACAAAAAAAGGTTGTCGCAACCTGATCGGTCGGACAACCCTTTTCGATGGGATGTCAATGGGCCGTTAGGCCGTAAAACTCTTTTGCAGGAAGAGACGCGGCAGGTTGCACCCGATCCAGTTACCCACGATGGCCATCGCCCAGCTCAGCCACATCCCATGATCGTAGCTCCCACGGAAGATGCCGGCCGCATAGTAGAAGGCATCGGCCACGCAGTGGGGGAGTCCGCAGAGGATGAAGAGCGGCACGGCGAACAACAGGGGCAGGAACGTGCCACGCTGCGTGCCCAATACGGCTAACGTCATGAGCATGCCGGTGCCGATCGAGGGGACGAGAATCCCGTGCCACGAAGCGGCCTGACGAGCTGCGAGAATCTTGTCGAGATGCTCGCCGACCAGTTCGTTGGTCGCATAGAGCGTCAGCAGGGCCACCAGGGCACAACCGATCGCATTGCCGACCAACATCGGGAGCAGTCGGTATTGCTCGTTGCGGGGCAGGAAACCCGCCTTGCCGGTGTAGAGTTGTGCTTTGCAGACCACAACACAGATCAGGCCAAAGGCGAACAAGACAGCACCGATCACCCCACCCACGTGGAGATAGACCAATCCTCCTGTTCCAATCAGCAGACCGGCAAAGACCGAGAGACGAAGAAGTTCCTTCATGCGTTTTACAAATTGGGTGCGTTAATTGACATAGACGGCCGTGAAATAGTGCTCAAACAGCGCGCGGGCCTCTTCGAGCTGCGCGGGCGTGTTCTCTTGGACCCCTTTGAGCCGATACTCCCACCCCAACGCCTCGTATTTATGCACACCGAGGGTGTGGTAGGGCAGAATCTCGACACGCTGCAACTGTTTGTAATGGCCGAAATGCTCACCCAGAGCACGGATATGCTCCTCGCGGTCGCTGTAGCCCGGCACCAGCACATAGCGCATCCAGAAGGGGCGGTCGTGTGCCTCCAACCAGGCAGCCGTGCGGAGCGTCTGCGCGTTGCTGCGCTCGGTCAGCAGACGATGCTGCGAGGCATCGAACTCCTTGACGTCGAGCAGAACAAGGTCGGTTAGTTGCAGTAGCTCTTCAACCGCTTCGTTCCAGATGCTGCCATTCGTGTCGAGGCAGATATGGATGCCCTGCTCCTTGAGTCGTTTGAAGAGCGGCACGAGGGCGGCTGCCTGCAACGTCGGCTCACCACCGCTGAAGGTGATGCCGCCACGTTTGCCGAAGAAGGGCTTTTGGCTGACGGCCATCTCGATGATGTGGTCGAGCGTGGTCTCTTGCGCCTCGCCCTTCAGGTCGATCGTGTCGGGATTGGCGCAGTAGGCACAGCGGAAGTTGCAGCCTTGCAGAAAGACTACAAGGCGCAACCCCGGGCCGTCAAAGGTTCCGAGCGATTCGTAAGAGTGTACGCGAATCATCCCTCCGTCGTCGCTTCAGTGTATTACATGCGCTCGTGGAAGCTGCGCGAGATCACCTCCAGCTGATGCTCACGGCTCAGCTTGGTGAAGTTTACAGCATAACCCGATACGCGGATCGTCAGCTGCGGATACTTCTCGGGGTGCTCCATGGCGTCGAGCAGCATCTCGCGGTTCAGTACATTCACGTTGAGGTGGTGTGCACCCTTCGTGAAGTAGCCGTCCATCATCGTTACGAGGTTCTCAATGCGCGTCGGCTCATCTACACCGAGCGACTTGGGAACGATCGAGAAGGTGTTGCTGATACCATCCTGCGAGTCGCGGTAGCGCAACTTGGCCACCGACGAGAGCGAGGCAATGGCACCGCACTTATCGCGGCCGTGCATCGGGTTGGCACCCGGCGCAAAGGCCACACCCTTCTGGCGACCATCGGGCGTAGCACCCGTCTTCTTGCCATACATGACGTTCGAGGTGATGGTCAGCAGCGAGAGGGTCGGGCGGGCATTCTTGTAGACGGGGTGCTTCTTGAGCTCCTCGTTGAAGAAGTAGATCAGATCGACGCCGAGGTGATCGACGCGGTCGTCGTTGTTACCGAAGCAGGGGAACTCCTTCTCGATCTCGAACGACTCGGTCAGACCCAGCTCATTGCGCTTGACGGTCACCTTGCCATACTTGATGGCCGAGAGCGAGTCAAGGGCGATCGACAGACCGGCTACACCGTATGCCAGGTTGATGCGCGGGTTGGTGTCGATCAGGGCCATCTGGGCCTTCTCGTAGTAGTATTTGTCGTGCATGTAGTGGATGATGTTCATTGCATCGTTGTAGACGCGAGCCACCTCCGTGAGCACCTTCTTGTAGTTCGACAGTACCTCCTCGTAGTTCAGCAGATCGCCCATCAGGGTCGGAATACCCTTGACGATCAGCGTGCCGGTATTCTCGCAACGACCGCCGTTGATGGCCAACAGCAGTGCTTTAGCTAAGTTGCAACGAGCACCGAAGAACTGAATCTGCTGACCAATGGCCTGGTACGATACGCAGCAAGCGATACCGTAGTCGTCCGAGAAACGTACCTCGCGCATCAGCGTGTCGTTCTCATACTGGATCGACGAGGTGTCGATCGAAACCTTGGCGCAGAACTCCTTGAAGCCTTCGGGCAACTCGGGGCTCCAGAGCACGGTCATGTTCGGCTCGGGCGAGGGGCCGAGGTTGTAGAGCGTCTGCAGGAAGCGGAACGAGGTCTTCGTCACCTTCGTGCGACCGTCGTTGAAACGACCGCCGATGGCCTCGGTGATCCACGTCGGGTCGCCGGCGAAGATGTCGTTGTAGGACTGCATACGCAGATGGCGCACCATGCGCAACTTGATGACAAATTGGTCGATGAGCTCCTGGGCAAACTCCTCGGTGATGTTCCCCTTGTCCAGATCGTACTGGATGTAGATGTCGAGGAACGACGATACGTTACCGAGTGACATGGCAGCACCATCCTGCTCCTTGACGGCAGCCAGGTAGGCCATGTAGACCCACTGTACGGCCTCTTGTGCCGAGGTGGCCGGACGGCTCAGGTCGAGACCGTAGTACTCGCCCATCGTGCGCATATCCTTCAGAGCCTTGATCTGCTCGGCAACCTCCTCGCGCAGGCGGATCGTAGCGTCGGTCATCGGGCTGAGCAGCTTCTTCATATCCTGCTGCTTGGCCTCGATCAGACGATCTGTGCCGTAGAGGGCCAGACGGCGGTAGTCACCGATGATGCGGCCACGGGCATAGTTGTCGGGCAGACCCGTCAGGAAGCCCAACGAGCGGAACGTACGGATCTCCTCCGTATAGACATCAAATACACCGTCGTTGTGCGTCTTGCGATAGTGGGTGAAGATATCCTTTACCTTCTCATCGACCTCGACGCCCTGCTCGCGGCAGGCACGCGATACGACATTGATGCCACCAAAGGGCTTGATGGCGCGCTTGAGCAGCTCATCGGTCTGCAAACCCACGATCAACTCATCGTCGCGGTCGATGTAACCGGCCGGATGCGAGGTGATCGTCGATACGGTCTTATGGTCGAGAGCGCGAACACCTCCACGGGCACGCTCCTCCTCGAGGGCCTCGAGGCATTTGTTCCAGATTCGTTTCGTACGCTCGGTGGGGCCTACCAAGAACGAGGCATCCCCATAATAGGGCGTCAGGTTGGTTTGTACGAAGTTCGATACGTTGATCTCACTCGACCACAAACCATCGTTGAAATGTTTGTAAATCTCCATAAAGCTAACTAACTGTAGTAAATTGGCGCAAAGATAATACATAATGGCCAATATTGCAATATTTGACAGAATAGCTTTTGCTACTTAAACACGTCAGAATGGTGTTTAAGCGGTTGTTTTTGCTTTATTTATGTCAAATCTTTATGTTTTTATCAAATTTTACTATCTTTGTATCAGAAAAAACAATGATTTTTTTGAACTGCTTGGATCCCGCATGGATGATAAAATCTCTATTGGTTGATCGGAGGGCCGGAGCGGCTTTTTTAGAGCGCAATGTGTGGATATTCCGAAAAAGTTTTTATCTTTGTCCCCAAACTGAATAAATTTTATTTATTAAACGCACTTTTATATGTTCAAAAATCATCCTAAAGGTCTGATTGCCGCGGCCCTTGCCAATATGGGCGAACGCTTCGGCTTCTACACGATGATGGCTATCCTGGTGCTCTTCCTCCAGACGAAGTTTGGTTTGGATGGCTCGACGGCCGGTATCATCTACTCGACATTCTATTTCTCGATCTACATCCTGGCCTTCGTGGGCGGTATCATTGCCGACCGTACGCGTAACTTCAACGGTACGATTCTGGCCGGTCTGCTCTTCATGGCACTCGGTTATGTGCTGATCGCGATCCCCAGCCAGACCCCCGTGCCCGATGCGAGCTACAAGCTGATGCTGACCCTTACCTGCATCGGTCTGTTTGTGATAGCCTTCGGTAATGGTCTCTTCAAGGGTAACTTGCAGGCACTCGTAGGTAAGATGTACGACAACGAGAAGTACGACAAGATGCGCGACTCGGGCTTCTCGATCTTCTACATGTTCATCAACGTGGGTGCTATCTTCGCTCCGCTGCTGGCTGTAGCCGTACGTAACTGGTGGGTCAAAGCGTGTGGCTTTGTCTATAATGCCGATGCTCCGACCTGGTGCCAGGGTCTGCTGGCCGGTACGCTCGAGGGCGAGGGTAAGGAGAAGTTGGCACAGTTTGCTACCGAAAGTGGCTATGCCGAGGTGCCGCTGGAGCAGTTTGCCGGTGACTATCTGAATGTCTTTACGACCGGTTTCCACTACGCATTCGGTTGCGCTATCTTCGCCATGCTGATCTCGCTCTGGATCTTCCTGGCCAATAAGAAGAAGTTCCCCGGTGTTCCCAAGAAGGCCGAGGCTACGAAGGATGCCGCTACGGGTAAGCCCGCTGTGGAGATGTCGGTGAAGGAGATTCGCCAGCGTATGTATGCCCTCTTTGCTGTATTCGCTGTGGTGATCTTCTTCTGGTTCTCGTTCCACCAGAATGGTCTGACACTGACGATGTTTGCCAAGGAGTTTACCGATCTTTCGGCTATGAAGATCAACCTGGGTGTCACCACGATCGAGGGTGCCGAGGTCTTCCAGTCGATCAACCCGCTCTGCGTAGTGCTGCTGACGCCCATTATCGTGGGTCTGTTCGGTTGGCTGCGCTCGAAGGGTAAGGAGCCTTCGGCCCCGGGTAAGATTGCCATCGGTATGGGTATCGCCGCTCTCGGTTTCGTCGTGATGGCTGTTGGCTCGTATGTAGCCGATCTGCCGTTGTGGTCGGAGCTGTTCCAGAAGGTGACGGGTGCGGATGGTAAGGAGGTTGTCAATACCATCAAGGTATTGCCCGAGACCGCCAAGGTGACGCCGCTGCTGCTCATCGGTACCTATATCATCCTGACCATTGCCGAGCTCTTCATCTCGCCGCTGGGTATCTCCTTCGTATCGAAAGTAGCTCCCCCGCATCTGCAGGGTGTGATGCAGGGTGGTTGGTTGGCTGCTACGGCGCTGGGTAATCAGCTGCTCGTGATCGGTGCTATCCTCTACGAGAGCATTCCTATTTGGATGACGTGGACCGTCTTTGTTGTTGCCTGCACCTTGTCAATGTGCACGATGTTGGCGATGTTGAAGTGGTTGGAGCGCGTAACCAAATAATTCTTTTCGAATTTTATAGGGCATCTTTTGTCCTCCTTGCCTGCCCCGAATGGGAAATACGTCGAGTATGTCCCATCCGGGGCAGCCTGCGATCATGCTTGGCTACTAAATTGTATACCTGCGATATATTCGACAAAATTTTTGTAGATTTTGAAAAGTTTTCCTAACTTTGTTATATAAATATACGTTGGCGGTAGTCTTTAATGAGGCTTTGACTTGCTCGCTGATGATGTTTTTTTATAGCCTCGCCCAGATTTAATGTATGAAACGAGTTGTACTATTGCTTTGTTTATTGACAATCTCCACGTTTACATTGTCGGCACAAACGTATATTATTGATGACAATTTTTTAGACTCTGTAAAAATTTATACAATAGCTGTCGCAGACCCCCAAACGGGCGACGAGACCTTGGGCGAGCCCGCATTCAAGATGGCTATGGGCCAAGAGGTGGAGGTAACACGTCTGCTGAAAGGTCACACAGGTTACGGTGCCATAGAGGTTGATGGCCACGAATTCGGGGTTCAGTCAAAATATCTGTTGTTTAGCGAGGAGAATCCCGAGGGAACCGAGGATATATTTGGGGATACTCGTGACCGCGTAAATCACTCTTGGACAGGCAAGTTCTTTGCCTCATTTACCCCTTATGCCATCATATCGTTGTTCTTTATAGCGGCTATTGCATTGGTATTGTTGGGCTTTAAGTCCGCAGCGATTAGAAAGCTTGCACTGTATCTGGTGCCAGGCTGCATACTTCTTGCGTCATTGATGGAGGTGTGGGCATATAAGACGTTGGGCACCGATGCCTTTTGGTGGTGCTCTATGGATAACTACGGATTCTTCGGGTCGCTCTTCCGGGCTATTCCGTTCTGTATATTTGTCGCATTCCAATTGTACAGCATTAAGTTGTATGAGCGTATGTTGTTGGCAGATAAAAATAGTGATGCAAAATTATCGATCAAACCAATGGCCATCAGTTTGGCCGTATGTTTGCCGCTAACATTGGTCATCGTCTTTGGATTGGCTGCTTTGGAGGTTAATTCGACACTTCGAGACATACTTTCGGTCGTGGCGTTTTTTGTGTCGTTAGGCCTTGGAATCCTTATATCGCTGAGAAAGAATATAAAGATCCTTGGTACGGTTGCAGGTGCCGCGTTTACGATATTTGGAATCGTCTATATTTTGGCATCGATCGTGGCCATTATCGGTGTTGTTATCGTTATCTTTGAAATCATACTTCAAATCTTGATTATTGGTGCCGCGATTCTGGGTTTGGCGTTTACCATGAAACACGGTGGTAGCGGTGGTGGAGGAAAAGGCAAGGGAAGTGCCACTTGGCAGACCAATGATGGACGATGGACGAATGGAGATGGTATTTACTATTCGTCGCGCCATGAGGCTGAGACGCGTAGATAAGAGCCGGCGAGGTGATAACTCGCAGCAAACAAAAATGGTTGTCGTTCGGGACAACCATTTTTGTTGTTGCCATATTCGGATCGATACATTGGTAAACGTGGAATTTATGGTACAGCAGTAATATATTCATCAATTATTTTTCTATCTTTGTCGTATGAAAATTACCCTGCTTGGAACCGGAACATCACAAGGCGTACCCGTCATCGGGTGCCAATGTGCCGTGTGTCGATCGACCGATCCGCGTGATAAGCGGTTGCGCACCTCGGCGATGGTCGAGTGGCAGGGGCTGCGGTTGGTGATTGATGCCGGGCCGGACTTCCGCCAGCAGTTGTTGCGCGAGGGGGTGTGCCGGCTCGATGCCATTCTGCTCACCCATGAGCACAAAGACCATATCGGAGGTCTGGACGATGTGCGTGCCCTCAATTTCGTCGATTATCCCACCGCCATTCATCCCGTGGATATCTATGCCACGGAGCGTACGTTGCGTTGTGTACGGAAGGATTTTGACTACGCCTTTGTCAGCGATAAATATCGCGGAGTGCCCGAAATTCGCCTGCACACGATCGACCGCTACACCCCGTTTCGGATCGGGGAGGCGGAGATCGTCCCGATTGCCGGACAACACTCCCCACGCTTCGAAGTGACGGGGTTTCGGTTTGGCCCGATGGCCTATCTGACCGACTTCAAGACGATCGAGCCGGCCGAAATCGAGAAACTGAAAGGGGTGGAGGTCTTGGTGGTCAATGCGTTGCGCTTTGCTCCGCACGATTCGCATTTTAACGTGGACGAGGCGTTGGAGTTGGTGGCGCATCTTCGTCCGCGCCGCACCATTCTGACCCATCTGGCCCACGAAATCGGGCTCTATGCCTCGGCTCGTGAGCGACTGCCCGAGGGGGTGGAGTTGGGCTATGACGGAATGGAGATAGTCTATTAAGCGGGATTCTCAAGCCTGAACTATTCCTACGGCAAACCAAAAGGGCTGTCCAACAAGTGTGTTGAGACAGCCCCTTATAGTTATACGCTGGTCCTGCGATGCTGATGCCCCTTATTTGAGCGGTGAATTGGGCTCTTTGGCCATCACCTTGTAGAACATCTTGTCGAGGAATCCCGGTGCGAACTTCTTTACGAAGTGGGTGGCGCGACCCTCGATCTCCATCAGACAGAGGCGTTTGCGACGACGAATGCCACGCACGACGATCTTGGCCACCTGCTCCGAGGTCATCATCTTATCCTCGTTGCGCGGTGTTTCGCCCTGCTGCGAACCATCGGCCGTGAGGGCCGAGAAACGCACGTTCGAGGCCGTGAAGCCCGGACAAGCCACCATCACGTGCAGCCCCTTCTTCAGATTCTCGATGCGGAGTGTCTCCAAAAAGCCCGTCATGGCATATTTCGAGGCCGAGTAACCGGTGCGACCCGGCAGGCCATGCAGACCGGCTACGGACGAGATACCGACGATCGAGCCTTTGCTCTGCTGGAGATAGGGGAGGGCATATTTGCAGCAATTCACCGTGCCCCAGAAATTGACATCCATCAGACGATGCAGCACCTTCAGATCGACATCGTCGAAGAGGGCACGCATCGAGAGGCCGGCGTTGCAGATCAGCACATCAATGCCCCCAAAGGCCTCGACGCTCTTCTCGATCATCTTTTTGCACGCCTCCTCCTGCACGACATCCACTCCGACACCGATGGCCTTGCCGCCTGCCTCGCGGATCTCGGCAACGATCTGCTCCAATTTATCGACGCTGCGGGCTCCCAGCATCACATTGGCCCCCAAGCGGGCAAATTCGCGGGCCAAGGCCTCGCCAATGCCCGACGACGCACCCGTTACCAGGACGGTCTTACCCTGAAAATTCTTCATAATTAAAAGAGGTATTTTTGCGTTTTGACCTTATTGACCAGGCGGAAGATATCCTCCCAAGCCTCCTCGCCAAAGGTCGTACCGACCACTTCGATCACCTTGCCGGCCGTGATGGCACCCACCGTGCCACACTGACGCAGCGAAAGCCCCTGACACATACCGGCCATGAATCCGGCGGCATAGAAGTCTCCGGCTCCGGTCGTATCGACACGCTTGGCGGCTGCCATGATGCCGACATGGATCACCTCACCGCCATGCTTGATCAGAGCACCCTTGGTGCCGATCTTCACGACGGCCAGCTCACACATCTCCGAGATGGCTTGCAGAGCATTGACCGGCTCGGCCTCGCAGGTGAAGGTCTTGGCCTCATCCTCGTTGGCAAAGACGATATCGACATACTCGCGCACCAGATGACGCAGGAACTCCAGATTCTCGGCTACGACATTGAACGAGGCCAGGTCGATAGCCACCTTCAGTCCGCACTGCTTGGCCGTCGAGGCGGCCTTCTCGATGAGCGAATGGTTCTGCACTAAATAGCCCTCGACGTAGAGGCAATCGTAGCCATCGAAGATCGTCGGCTCGATCTCGGGGGCATCCAGCTCCAACGCGGCACCTAAGTGGGTGACCATCGTACGCTCGCCATCGGGCGAGATCAGCGAGACACATTTGCCCGACTTCTCCTCACCGCGGAAGACGATGGGCTCGACGCCCAGATTTTCGAGAGCCTTGATGTAGAAGTCGCCCGTCGTATCCTTGCCGACTTTGCCGATCATGCCCACCTGGCAACCCAGACGGGCCATGGCACGAATCGTATTGCCGGCCGAGCCGCCCAGCGAGAGCGAGTAGGGGAGTCCGGCCACCGATTTCGAGATCTCGGTTTGCAGTTCGGTATCGACCAGGCTCATCGAGCCTTTAGCCAATTTGAAGCGACCCAATACGGAGTCGGTTTTGAGATTGACCAGCATGTCGGTCAGGGCATTTCCAATGCCGATTACACGTTTCATCTATTTGGTGTTTGGTAGCGTTGTTAATTTCTTTTTTTGGGGGGCGGATTAAATCGAGAGGATCTTGACCAACTCGAGGTGGTCGCGGTCGATCTCTTTGCGGTGGCGCAGCGCCTTGGAGATGGGCACGTAGGAGATTTGACCGTTTTGGATACCGATCATCACGTTACGCTGTCCCTCGCGCAGTGCCTCGATGGCCGCCTCACCCATGCGCGAGGCAAGGATGCGGTCACGAGCCGTGGGCGATCCGCCACGCTGGATGTGACCCAGAATCGTGACGCGCGCGTCATACTCCGGATACTCCTTCTTGACGCGCTCGGCCAAAGCCGTAGCACCGCCCGTCTCGGGGTTCTCGGCCACGATCACGATAGCCGAGTTCTTGCTCTTGCGGAAGCCATGGTTGATCAGCTCGCCCAATTGGTCCACCTCGGTCTCCATTTCGGGGATGATAGCCGCCTCGGCACCCGACGCTAAAGCACTATAGAGCGCCAAATAGCCGGCCGTGTGGCCCATCACCTCCACAAAGAAGAGACGCTCGTGCGACGAGGCCGTATCGCGCAGTTTGTCGATCGACTCCATGATCGTGTTGAGGGCCGTATCGTAACCAATCGTGTGGTCCGTGCCACCCAGGTCGCGGTCGATCGTGCCGGGCAGACCGATGATCGGCACATCAAACTCCTCGGCAAAGATCTTGGCACCGGTGAGTGTACCGTCGCCTCCGATGACCACCAATGCGTCGATGCCGGCAGCCTGCAAATTCTCGTAGGCCAACTTCCGACCTTCGGGGGTGGTGAACTCTTTGCAACGAGCCGTTTTGAGGATCGTGCCACCCAGCTGGATGATGTTCGATACGCTGCCCGATTTGAAATCGACGATCTCGTTCGTTACCAATCCTTTATAACCGCGCATAATGCCCTTTACGGCATAACCGTGGTAGATGGCACTGCGCGTCACGGCACGGATGGCCGCATTCATACCCGGGGCATCACCGCCCGAGGTGAGTATTCCGATACATTTGATGGTTGCCATAGTTGTTTTTGCTTCTAAAATGCCGTCAAAGATAACCAAAAAAGGGCAGACTACAAAAAGTCTGCCCCAAGGAACGGCTTTCGTGTCGCGATTTTTTCGGAAAGAGCCTCTTGGCGGTTTGCGGAGAGTCGTTTTATGGCTGTTCGTTCGCCTCGATGGTGACCCGTTTGCCATCGGCTTCGATCGTCAGGTTGGCCCCCTGCTGGTTCTCGTCGATCTCGATCGAGACCTCTTGGTTTTGCTTCGATTTGATCTTCACAGGACCGTTTACCTTCAACTTACCCTCCCGCTCGATCTGCTCAAAGAGCTCGTTGGCCGAGACGGTTTCGCCGTTGATTTCGATTTGGGTCTCTATCACCTCCTCGACGTGGTGCTCAAGCTGCGGCTTCACGTCGTCGCGGATCGCAATGACCATCAACGCAATCAGATTCAGCAACCAAAGGATGAAGATGCCCAAGATGATCTTGCCGTTGGGACGGCGTGAGGCGATCAGACACATCAGGGCGTAGATGATCATCACGATGGGCAGGAAGACGGTCAGAATACCGAGAATGGGGAGGGCTGTGGTCAGGTCGTTGGGGATGATCTCCGCACCACCTACGCAGACCGTGATCAGACCGATGAGCAGGGCTACGGCCATCAAAACCAGGCCGAAGACGATCACGCCGGCGGCGATCTTCAGCAGAATCAGGACGATCTTACCAAATACCGATACGGTGCTGGCAACGACCGTTTTAGCCTCTCCGTCGGGCATACCTTGCTGCTCGGCCGTGCGCGAGATCGACTCGGCCGTGATGCGCTCGCCCTGCATCTCGAGCTTTTGACGAGCCGTGCGGGCTACGGGGACGGCAAACCACATCACCAGGTAGCCGATCACGCAGACACCGAACGTGTTCCCCATCAGCGGCCCGATCCAATCCATGTAGCGCAGACCGCTCATACAGCTCAACAACAGTGGCACGAAGAGGGCAAGACGAATCCACACGGGATCGACGTCGAAGTAGCGACCAACACCGGCACATACGCCACCCAATTTGGCATTTTCGCCATCTCGATAGAGGCGGCGGGGCAGTCGCTCCTCGGTGGTGTGCTGCGGCTCGGCAGTGGGTGTACCCTCCTCCTCGTGGATATCCTCGGCCGAACCCATCTGGCGGATGATCTCCGAGATGAGGGGAAGTCCGACGACACGTTGCTGATCTTGGGCTGTGAGGATCAGTTCGGCAATGCGGGCCTCGATGTCGGCCACGATCTCCGCGCCGTCGGGGTTGTTTTTATAGCTTTTTTTGAGGGTCTCGAGGTAGCTGCTCAGGGCCTCGAAGGCCTCTTTGTCCATGGTGAAGGCGATGCCCGCAAGCGAACATTTCTTAACTTCGTTCATGCTCGTAAAATTCTTATAGTGTGGGAAATGTAGATATTCTTGCGTGGAGAATTAGAAGGAGTGTATCGAACCGCCGCTCGAACTCTTCATCGAGGTGACTTGGCAACCACCCGTGTAGCGGATCGAGCCACCGCTCGATGCCTCGGCCTGCAGCTTCTCTACGCAGCAGATTTTCGCATGGCCGGCACTCGAGACATCCACCTGATAGTGTTTCACGGCAAATTGTGCTGCCGAGAGGGTTGCAGCCGACGAACACTCCGCTTCGCAATGCAGCGAAGCCCCTTTGAGTTGCACCTGGCCGGCACTCGAACACTCGACGTCGCATTGACGGGTCACGAGCGTAGCCTTCACCTCACCACTCGAGGAGGCCTCAATGTCGCACGTGTTGCAACGAATCTCGGCCCGGATGTTGCCGCTCGACGAGCAGTCGATCTCGCACTCCTCGCACTTGACGTTGGCGGTGATCGAACCGGCCGATGAGGCGCTCAGATCGACCTCGTTGTTAAGAATCTGGGGACGGCACTCAATCGAGGCGGCCGAGGTGGTATGGAGCCCCTCAAGATCGCCGTTGCTCATCAGCGTGATGCGTACGGTTGTGTTGCGCAACGATTGGATGTCGTTGTCGATCGTGAGGACGAGGCATCCCTTCTCGACGCGCGTCTCTACGTAGTCGATCAGGTTGTCGTCTGCCTCGATGTTGATCTGGTCGCTGGTGCCCTCTTGGATCGTAACCTTGATGGCACGCGAGGCTTTGACGGCCGTGTAGGGTTGGGTGGTGACGGTGCGCGTTACCAGCACGCCGCTGCCCTTGATCGAGCGCGGAGCAGCCTCCGAAGTATAGGTGCAGAGGGTGCTGACAAGGGCAATCCACAGGGCGATGATATAGCTTTTCATGGTCTTAAAGAGTTAAGAATGATACAATACTTAGGACATTTCGATCGGGCGGCTCTCCTCCTCGTAGGTGATGTTTGCCCCCTCGTGGCGGATCTTCTCGATCTGCTCGGTCAGCTCCGCCCAGGCTTGATCCCAATAGCGGAGCATCTCCTCGCCCTTGGCCGTCAGCGAGTAGAATTTACGCGGAGGGCCTTGGGGCGACTCCTCCCAACGATAGGTCAGCAGACCGGCATTCTTTTGGCGGGTCAGAATGGGGTAGAGCGTACCCTCGACCACGATCATGTTGGCCGCTTTAAGCTCGGTGATGATGCGGGGTGCATACGAGGCTCCTCGTGAGAGGATAGCCAAGATGCAATACTCCAGAATTCCTTTGCGCATTTGCGCTTTTACGTTATCTTCAGTCATGGCGACAGGGTTGAATGATTTTTACCTCTTCAGATGGAATAGCGATCCAAAGGATCAGATAGATCAGCACGGTGAAGCCGGCAAAGAGTGTGGAGAGCAGTGCAATCAGGCGAATCAGCGTGGGATCTGTGTTGAAGTAGTTGGCCAGGCCGGCACATACGCCGGCTATCGAACGATTCGTGCGCGGACGATAGAGTCGGCGAGAGGGCTTTGCCGGGTTGGCCCCCTTTTCGGGATCTGCCTCCGGCGCAAAATCGGCGGGTTGGCCCAGCTGCTGCCGCAGACGGTCGATGTGCTCGATCGTCACGACACGCATGGCGGAGGGGACCCACTCGGAGAGTAGTTCGGCAATGCGGCATTCGACCTCGGTGAGCGTCTCTTGCTGGTCGGTCGTGAGCTGCTGCTCGATAGCCGACAGATACTCCCGCAAAGCCGCTAACGCATCGGTGTCGATCTGAAAGGCGATCGAAGCGATATGTACGGTCTCGATGGTTTTCATGGTGTGAAAAGTGGAATAACTTATAACCAAGTGCAAATATATGATAAGTTTTGGTATTATGCAATACAAAGAACTGATTTTTTGCGTGTTTTGCACTTTTTTCTTGGCAAACAAAAAAAATAGGTGCACAGCAACGTGTGCACCTATATATATTAGGATCGCGCTGATTGCGTGTCAGGGTTGCGGATAGCTACGCTCCCCGAAGATCATCGAGCCGATACGGACCGAGGTCGATCCACAGGCGATGGCCAGCGGATAGTCGTCCGACATGCCCATCGAGAGGGTGTCGAACGAGCTGCCGAAGCGAGGTTGCAGTTGCTGGTAGAGGTGGTGCAGGTGGTCGAAGTCGGCTCGGATCACCGCCTCATCGTCGGTATTCGAGGCGATGCCCATAATGCCTCGTACGCGCAGGTGCGTGAGCGCGTCGATGGCTCCCGATTCGATGTAGGCGATCAGCTCGGTCGGCTCCCAGCCCGTTTTGCTTGCCTCGGCCGCTACATGCACTTCGAGCAGGATGTCGATCACGCGGTCGCATTTGGCAGCTTCACGCTCGATGGCCTCACACAGACGGGCACTATCGACCGATTCGATCAGCGTGACGAATGGGGCGATGTATTTGATTTTGTTGGTTTGCAGGTGGCCAATCATGTGCCAGCAGATATCTTTCGGCAGGACCTCATATTTGGCCTTCAGCTCCTGCGGACGGCTCTCGCCAAAGCGACGCTGGCCGGCTTGATAGGCCTCCTCGATGGCCTCGACAGGGTGGGTCTTGGAGACGGCTACCAACTCGACATGGGGCGGTAGCGAGCTTCGCAGATGGACTATTTGAGTGGTTATCGACATCCTTTTTGCAGCTTTGAACCCTCAAAAGTAACAAAAAAATTGCACTTTGTTGCCGTTTTGCATTTTGTTTCGTATTTTTGGCTTTGAAACAAATTTTAGAGACTATGAAGAAGACCATCTTTTTATCGGCGCTGGCGATGTTGCTCTATGTGAGTGCTTCGGCCTGCACCAATTTTATCATTACGCGCGGCGCATCGACCGATGGGTCGAACATGGTGACCTATGCCGCCGATTCGCACGCCCTCTACGGCTCGCTCTACCAGTATGTGCCGGGGAAATACACCCCCTTCATGGATGTCCGCGAGTGGGATTCGGGTCGTCCGCTGGGTCAGATTGCCCAGGTGGCAACGACCTATCGTACGTTGGGTAATTCGAACGAACATTCACTCTTCATTACGGAGACGACCTTTGGCGGTCGTCCCGAGTTGGCAGATCCGAAGGGCGGTATTGACTACGGATCGCTGATCTACATCACGCTGCAGCGTGCCAAGACGGCGCGTGAGGCCATTCAGATCATTGTCGATTTGGCAAACACCTACGGCTATGCCTCGTCGGGCGAGAGCTTCTCGCTGATCGACCAGCAGGAGGCTTGGATCATGGAGTTGATCGGTAAGGGTCCGAATGACAAGGGCATCGTGTGGGTGGCACGCCGCATCCCCGATGGCTATGTCTCGGCACACGCCAACCAGGCTCGCATCACGACCTTCCCGTGGGATGATCCCGAGAACTGCCTCTATGCCCCCGATGTGGCCGATGTAGCTCGCAAATTCGGTTGGTTCAAGGGCGAGAACAAGGATTTCAGCTTCTCGGATGCCTATGCACCGGCCGATTTTGGTGCTTTGCGTGGCTGCGAGGCGCGCGTGTGGGCCTTCTTCCGCACGATTGCCGACGATATGGATCGCTATGAGGATTATGCCATGGGCCATAATCCGGCCAACAAGATGCCGTTGTGGGTGAAGCCCTCGAAGAAGATCTCGCCCAAGCAGGTGATGGATTGCATGCGCGACCACTATGAGGGTACGAAGATGGATATGACGACCGATATTGGTGCCGGTGGTGAGGGCTTGCCCTATCGTTGGCGTCCGATGTATTGGAAGGTGGACGGTGTGGAGTACTGCAACGAGCGTGCTACGGCTACCCAGCAGACCGGTTTCTGGTTGGTAGGTCAGGCTCGTCCCGAGAAGGTGGGCATCTTGTGGTTTGGTACCGACGATGCCGCTACATCGCCGCTGACGCCGATCTATGTCAATGCACAAGAGGTGCCCGCATGTCTGAAAGAGGGCAACGGCTCGATGTTGGAGTACTCCGATACGTCGATGTTCTGGATCACGAACCGCGTGGCACAGTTTGCCTACTTGCGCTACAATGTCATCGGTAAGCATGTGCGTGCCGAGGTCGATAAGTGGGAGAATGCCATGTTGGAGCAGGTCAAGACCATCGATGTGCAGATGGCCAACGTGGGCAATAAACCCAAGAAGGTGAAGAAGATTGCTACGGAATATAGCGTCAGCACGGCTCAGCAACTCTTCGAGAATTGGGTGAAACTCGATAAGTACCTCATGGTGAAGTATATCGACGGCAACGTGAAGGGCGAGGACGAGAACGGCTTTATCGACAATGGCAACGGGATGGCTATCCCGGGCAAGATCGAGCAGCCGGGCTACTCGGAGGCTTGGAAGCGTGCCGTAGCGAAGGATAAGGGTGAAATCCTGAAAGTGGTGCAGTAATGAATTACGATGTAATAGTCATCGGTGCAGGCCCGGGCGGTTATGTGGCCGCCATACGGGCTGCGCAACTCGGTCGGCGGGTGGCTCTTGTCGAGCGAGAGGCTGTCGGCGGTGTCTGCCTGAATTGGGGCTGCATCCCGACCAAGGCCTTGCTCAAGAGTGCCACGATCTACCGCCACGCCAAGGAGGCTGCCCAGTATGGTGTGCAGATTGAGGGCGAGGTGAAGCCCGATCTGAAGGCGATGGTGGCGCGTTCGCGTACCGTGGCCGAGACGATGTCGAAGGGTATCCACTTCCTGCTGAAGAAGCACCAAATCGACCTCCTGGAGGGCTTTGGCCGTCTTACCTCGCCCCATACGGTCGAGGTGGAGGGGGTGCACTACGAGGCCGAGCATATCATCCTGGCAACGGGTGCACGGCCGCGTGTGCTGCCTGCGATTCCGGTCGATGGCGTGCGTATCATCAGCTCGAAAGAGGCGCTGACGATGGAGCAACTGCCCGCCTCGATGGTCGTAGTGGGTACGGGTGCCATCGGGTGTGAGTTGGCTTGGTTCTATGCCGCACTGGGCGTGCAGGTGACGCTGGTGGAGTATCTGCCGCGCATCATGCCGCTGGAGGACGAGGAGGTCTCGAAGGCGATGGAGCGTGCCTTCCGCAAGATGCGTGTTGCGGTGCTCACGGCAACGACCGTGCAATCGGCGCGTGTCGTTGAGGACCATTGCGAGGTGGCTGTTGAGGGCAAGAAGGGCCCGGCAACGCTTACGGCAGATGTGGTCTTGTCGGCCGTGGGCGTTGTGGCCAATACCGAGGGGCTGGGTCTCGAGGCGTTGGGCGTGACGATGGAGCGTGGCAAGGTGGTCGTGGATGAGCATTACCGTACCTCGGTGGAGGGGGTCTATGCCATTGGCGATCTGATTGCTACGCCGGCATTGGCACACGTAGCCTCGGCCGAGGCGATCCATTGCGTGGAGACGATTTGCGGGCTGCAACCTGCCCCGATTGATTATACAACGATCCCGTCGTGCATCTTCACGACGCCCGAGGTCTCGTCGGTGGGTCTGACCGAGGAGCAGGCGCGTGAGCGCTATGGGGAGATCAAGGTGGGCCGGTTTCCCTTTACCGCTTCGGGTAAAGCGATGGCTGCGGGTGAGCGGGATGGCTTTGTGAAGCTGATCTTCGATGCCGAGGAGCGGCTCGTGGGTGCACATTTGGTCGGTGGCACGGTGGCCGAATTGATTGCCGAGCCTACGTTGGCCAAAGCATTAGGTGCTACGGCCCATCAATTGGCACGCACGATCCATGCCCACCCCTCGATGAATGAGGCGGTGATGGAGGCCGCCGAAGAGGCAATGGGCTGCGCCATCCATGTGTAGCGCAAGGAGATTTGATCCTATTACAAGAAAGGGCTGCCATTCCGGGCAGCCCTTTCTTTGTAATTAGTACCCCAGGATGCGCAACATCGAGCGGTAGGATTGCTCCTTGGCGAACAACCTCTAAAAACAAAGTCCCCCTTTACAGAAAGGGGGATTTAGGGGGATAGGTAACACCAGTAATATTATACGAGGTTTGCGATGTTGGTTGTTTTAGTACCCAAGGATGCGCAACATCGAGCGGTAGGATTGCTCCTTGGCGAACAACCTCGTATAATATTCGTTGTCCGATTTGTCGCGGTCGATAATCACATGCTTCGGGGCGGGGATCAGACAGTGCTGAATGCCGCCGAAACCTCCTAACGACTCCTGGTAGGCTCCCGTGTGGAAGAATCCGATATACTGCGTGTTGCCCTGCTCCAATTTCGGGAGGAAGATGGCATTCGTGTGTACCTCGGCATTGTAGAAATCCTCCGAGTCGCAGGTCAGACCACCCAAGAAGACACGCTGATACTCCTTGTCCCAATTGTTGATCGGCAACATGATGAATCGCTGGTTGATGCCCCACGTGTCGGGTAGGGTAGTGATGAACGACGAGTCGATCATGTACCAGTTCTCGCGGTCGTTCTGCTGCTTCTGGTTTACGATCGAGTAGAGGGCTGCGCCACTTTCACCCACGGTGAACGATCCGAACTCGGTGAAGATGTTCGGCTCCTCGATATCGTTGCGCTGGCAGATGCTCTTGATCTGGGCAATGATCTCCTCGGTCAGGTACTCGTAGTCGTAGTGGAAGTCGAGTGAGTTCTTCACGGGGAAGCCGCCGCCGATGTTCAGGCTGTCCAACTCGGGGCAGATCTGCTTCAACTCGCAGTAGACGTTCATACACTTCGAGAGCTCGTTCCAATAGTAGGCCGAGTCGCGGATACCGGTATTGATGAAGAAGTGCAGCATCTTGAGCTGAAACTTCTTGTTGGTCTTGATTTTCGCTTTGTAGAAATCAACGATGTCGTTGTAGCGGATGCCGAGACGCGAGGTGTAGAAGTCAAACTTCGGCTCCTCCTCGCAGGCGATGCGGATACCCACCTTGCAACGCTTGGTCACAGCGGCATCAAATAGGTCGATCTCCTCCTTGTTGTCGATCACCGGAATCGTATTCTCGAAGCCCTCGTCAAGCAGCTGTGCGATACCCTCGACATATTGCGGACGCTTGAAACCGTTGCAGATGATGTAACGATCCTTGTCGAGGATCCCACCGTCGTAGAGGGCCTTGATGATGTGAATATCATAGGCCGACGAGGTCTCCAGGTGGATGTCGTTCTTCATCGCCTCCTCCAGAACAAACGAGAAGTGGCTCGATTTGGTGCAATAGCAGTAGTTGTACGAGCCGCGATAGTCGGCTTTTGCCATAGCGACGTTAAACATACGCTTGGCGCGATTGATCTGTTGCGAGATTTTAGGCAGGTAGGTCACCTTGAGCGGCGTGCCGTACTGTTTGATGAGTTCCATCAAAGGAATGTCGTAGAATTGCAACTCACCATCCTGCACCGAAAATTCGTCTTGCGGGAAATCGAAGGTCTGTTCAATCAGGTCGATGTACTTGTCTTTCATGGTCCGGGTTTCTCGTTTTGCGATTTTACAAACTATCCAACTCGATTACTTTGGCAAAAATCGGGCAAAGTAACTCGATCGGATTGGTTGATCCGTTTCGGATGCAAAATAGGCGAATATTTTTGAGAAAAGCAACCTTTCAACAGAAAAAATGAATTTCAGCGGGTTAATTTTGTTTATTTGCCCAAAATTGGGTATTTTTGAGGCCGTAAAATAAACCAAGAATTACACAACGTGTTGATAGCAACTATTCAAACATATCTGCGTGAGCATGATCGCCTGGTGATCCCGCGCTTGGGCCTCTTCCTGGTCTCGAAGGAGGATCAGTCGATCGTCTTTTCGCAGTTGGTACGCCGCGACGACGGGGTGCTGCGGGAATTGCTGATCGCTGCAGGCCAAAACGAGCTGGCTGCGGCCGGGATGATCGATCGCTTTGTCTTTGAGGTGCATCAGGCCATTGATCAGGGCGAGCGGTTCGCGTTGCCCGGATTGGGTAGTTTCGCCCCGGGAGCCAATGGGACGATTCGTTTTCACTATGCCCCCGAACTGCTGGTCGAGCCGGCAGCACCGGTGGCGAAAGCTACGCCGAAACAAGCTGTTGAATCGGTGTCGGAGCCGCAGCAAGAGGAGCCGGTCGTAGAGACTGCGCCTGTGGCGGTTGAGGAGGAGCCGGTGGTAGCACAACCTGCCTCTTCGCCGATCGAAGAGCCGGAGCAGGCCTCGCAACCCGATGGCGAGGAGGTGCCGGACGACGAGGTAGAGGCACTGAATGAGCCGGACGAACTGGACGAGCTGGAGGAGGATCGTGAATCGGCTCGCCGTCTGCGACGCCGTGTGGTCAAACCGCGTGGGGCGCAACGCCAAAAGCCCGATCGCTTTGTACTGGTGGCTGTGATTGCCGTCCTGCTGGCCTTAGCAGCGATTGCCTATGGCTACTATTGTGAGTGGGATGAGCAGCAGGCCAACGAACGCATGATCGAGCGCATCGAGCAGGCGCGCCAGACTGCCGAGACCCCAGAACCGACAGCGGCAGAAACTGCTACGGAGGCGGCTCAATAGCTTTCATGGTATAAAAAAAAGAGTTCTAAAACCTGATGGTTATGTCCGATATGATCACAATCAAACAACGCTTTGGTATCATCGGTACCTCCGAGCTGCTGGATCGCGCTTTGGAGGTGGCCGTGCGTGTTGCCCCGACCGATCTGACGGTCTTGGTGACGGGCGAGAGCGGTGTGGGTAAGGAGGTCTTTCCGCAGGTAATCCATGCCTATTCGGCCCGTAAACACAACAAATATATCGCCGTAAACTGCGCCGCTATCCCCGAAGGGACGATCGACTCGGAGCTCTTTGGCCACGAGAAGGGCGCCTTTACGGGTGCGGTGGAGACGCGTAAAGGCTATTTCGAGGAGGCCGACGGTGGTACGATCTTCTTGGACGAAGTGGCCGAGTTGCCGCTGCCGACCCAGGCGCGCCTGTTGCGTGTCCTGCAGTCGGGTGAGTTTATCCGCGTCGGCTCGTCGAAGGTGCAGAAGACCAACGTGCGCGTGGTGGCTGCTACGAATGTCCACCTGCAAGAGGCCATCGAGCGCGGTCGCTTCCGCGAGGACCTCTACTACCGCCTCTCGACCGTGCCCATTACGGTGCCTTCGTTGCGGGAGCGTAAGGGGGATATTCCGCTGCTTTTCCGCAAGTTTGCCGCTGATGTATCGGTGCAGTATCGCATGCCCGCCATCACACTCGATGATGCGGCACGGGAGATGCTGACCAACTACTATTGGCGCGGCAATATCCGCCAACTGAAGAATGTCGCCGAGCAGATCTCGGCCGTGGAGCAGGTGCGACTGATCACCCCCGAGGTGTTGCGCCGCTATCTGCCCGAGATGGGGGCTGGTGCCGGCCTGGCCGCTCCCGAAGTGCGCCGCGATGAGGCATCGTTTGCCAACGAGCGCGAGTTGCTCTATAAACTCCTCTTCGATATGCGAGCCGAGATTGGTGACCTGAAACGGATGGTGGCCGAGCTGATGCACCGCACGGGTGCAGGCACGATGGAGAGCCGCCCCGAGGTGGAGGTGAAGGCTCTGCTGCCCGGAGCAGCGGTACATGCCGACTATGAGCCGGCCCCGATCTATGCCGAGAGCGAAGAGGTCTTTGACGAGCCTCGTGAGCGTACGAAGGCCGATGTGCAGCGCGAGCAGATTGTCAAGGCGTTGCGTCGCCACGGCGGGCGCAGACGCGATGCGGCAGCCGAACTCTTTATGTCCGAACGCACGCTCTATCGCAAGATCAAGGAGCTGGGCATCGAAGAGTGAAAAGAAATTTAGCATTCAAAATTCAAAAATATTGACCTTTAGATCGTTATGTTGAAACGAATCCTTGCCTTTATGGCCTGCACGCTGCTCTTGAGCGGTTGCGGTGTGGCAATCAAATACTCGCTTTCGGGTGCATCAATTCCGCCCGATGCCAAGACCTTCTCGGTGGCCTATTTCCCGAATAACGCCACGATGGTCTCCCCGATCCTCTCCTCGACGCTGACCGATGCGTTGGTCGATATCTTCTCGCGTCGTACCCGCCTGCAGCAGGTCGAAGAGGGTGGAGATTTTGCCTTTGAGGGGGAGATTACGAACTATACGTCGGTGACCGCCTCGGTCTCGTCGGACGATTATGCACTCTTGAACCGTTTGACGATTACGGTCAATGTGCGCTTTACGAACGCCATCGACGAGACGATGTCCTTCACGAAGAGCTTCTCGGCCTACGAGGATTACGACTCTACGCAGCTGCTGACCGAGGTGGAGGGTACGCTCATCCCCGAGATTGTCGATAAGATTGTGACCGATATCTTCATGGCTTCGGCCTCTAACTGGTAGCAGATGGCATCACACAAACACCTCTTTGCCTCGGCCGAGGCGATCCGCAGCCTTACGAGCACCGAGTTGGCCGAGTTGGCCGGCCGTTACCCCTATGTGCGCCCCTTGCAGATCGAGCGGGCACGTCGGGGGGAGGCCTATCCGTCCCTCCAAACGCTGGT
Organism: Alistipes sp.; assembly: GCA_017437045.1. Classification (GTDB taxonomy): domain Bacteria; phylum Bacteroidota; class Bacteroidia; order Bacteroidales; family Rikenellaceae; genus Alistipes. The sequence continues at coordinate 13,684 of JAFSBY010000026.1, read as the reverse complement.
CGATCCGTGGCGGGCCGAGTCGTCGCTCTTGCAGGGTGCGATTGCTGTGGAGCGGGTGCTGCATGTCAGTGCCGACGATCTGATTGATCGCTTCCTCCGCACGGACGATCTGCGCATCGTAGCCGAGGAGGGCGAGGTGACCTCGGAGGTGGTGACCGAGGCGCAGTTGGACGAGGAGGATTGCCTCGTGAGCGAAGAATTGGCCGAAATCTATCGTGCTCAAGGACTTTTTGATCAGGCAGAGGCAATTTATCGGCAATTAAGTTTGCGAAATCCCGAAAAAAGTATTTACTTTGCCGAGCAAATTGACAAATTACGCAATAATAATTAAAAACAAGTAGATATGTTATACACGATTTGTATTGTACTGATTCTGATTGCCAGCGTTTTGGTGATCCTCGCCGTATTGGTTCAGAGCCCGAAAAGCGGTATGGCCGCCAACTTTGGCGCATCGAACCAGGTGATGGGCGTCCGTGAGACGACCAATTTCTTGGAGAAGTTTACCTGGACGATGGCTGTGGTTATCCTGCTGCTGAGCTTGGTTGCTACGACGGCTATGGATGGTAGCCATCAGGAGGGCCAGCAGGCTGTAGCTGCCGACCAGGAGGCGCTCATCGAGAAGAGCGCAAGCCAGTCGGCCGGTATCAACCAGATGGAGTTCCCCGCAGAGGCTGCTGAGGCTACGACGGAGGCTGCACCCGAGGCTGCTCCCGCAGAGTAAGTCGGGATCGGGATCCCCGAAAACAGGAGAGCTGACACGAAAGTGTCGGCTCTCTTTGTTTTTGTAGCTCACCCTTGCTTGCTCATCCGCCCCTCCCCGCTCCAAAAAAAGGTAATGATGCAAAAAGCGGCGCTTTTTACCCCCCCCTCAAAAAAAAAGAGCGGATAATCTTGATTACCCACCCCTTTAGCTTTGCATGAACTGTTTACGCGCGGATTACTCCTTCTGCTCGCTCAAAATGCGCATAGCAACATCGAGAATCGTCGTATCGTCAAGCGTAACAACGCCGCCATCCGGTCCCGGCTCAAAGTGAACGCCTACGCACTCCTTCGAGATGTGGCTGCCACCAAAGTAGTTGCGAACGGTCTCTACATCCAAACCCAATTCATCTGCAATACGCTGCGAGCTACCGCTCGGAAGTCTGTCCTTGATACGGCGCAGTTCGTTAAAAGTGATAATCATATCCGTAGAAATTTTTAGTTGATGAAATTCACAGTACTAAATTAAGCCAAAAAAACGGATTGTGCAAATTTATCGGTAAAAAAAACGCTTTTTTGTGATTTCCTGCCGACTGTAGGTGGAAAAAGAAGAGGCTGTCGCAACCGGATTCGTTGGACAGCCTCTTGTGCTTTGAGTGGCCTTGTGGCGTGGGCCGACTTACTCCTTCGGCTCGATGTAGAACTCGAAGATCAGCGGGCAGTAGGAGGGAATCTCCGTCGAGGTGGAGACGGTCGTCGAGGTCGTCGTTCCCGTGCCGTAGTAGTTGTTGTAGTAGCCGCTGTAGTAGGGATCGTAGTAACCGCCATAACCACCGTAGCCACCATAACCGCCGTAGTAGGAGTCGTAATAGTTGCCGTAGTAGCCTCCGTAACCACCATAGCCGCCATAACCACCGTAATAGGAGTTATAGTAGTTGTAGTAGTTCAGGTAGTTCAAGTAGTCGTAATAGTTCGACGAATAGCCCGAAGAGCTGGTCGTGCTGCCCGACTGACCCGTAGCACCATAGGCGTGGGTCGAAGAGGTGATCAAGGCGCCCCATTGGCCGTAGCGCATGTTGGGGATCGTGTAGTAGAAGGCATTGATCAAGCCTCCATCCTCAGGCGTGTAGCTCAAAGCTGTGCCTTTGGTGAGCACCTCGCCGTAGATGATCTCCTTCACCTCGTCGATGTTCGTATCGAAGATAAAGCCGTCGAGGAAGCGGCCGATGTACCAAATTTTGGCCGTACCGGTCAATTTCACCGAGTCGGCATCGTCGGCAATCAACTGATCGAGACCCGCATAGGGCTCCTCCTCGTGGAAACGCTTCTTCAGCACCTCGGCAATCTGTGCGTTGATCGAGGCCACCGAACCCTCGTTGGCATAGGGCTCAATACCGACATGGTAAGGCCCGTATTTGAGCTCCCCGTAGCGCGGATAGCGATTCTCTTTGGTCGCTACGCGCTTGTTGAAATCGAGGTCATAGACCATATCTGCGGGGGTGTTCGTCGGGTCGAAACGGTAGTTGATGTAGAGCTGTGCCACCGAATCACAAGCACTCACCCAACGTGCCGAAGCCGTGTAGGGGTGGTTGTCGGGGTAGCTCACCGAGCCATCCTCGTTGGTGACCGCCTCGGGCAGTTCGACGGTCGGGATACCCTCGATCTCGGTAGCCTCGTCCTGGGTTTCGTTGCTCTCGCCATCGTCCGTCTTGGGCTTGACGTAGATCAGCGCACCACCATTGACCGAACAGAAGGCGTCGATGTCGAGTGCCTCACGCTGCAGGGGATTCTTCACCGTGTCGCAGATCTCGATCTGCGTGATGAAGGGCTTACCCGTATCGAGCGAGTATTGACCCTCGTAGCCGCCATCACCACTGACGGTCGATCCAACGACCGACGAAGGCATGTAGAGCATCACGCGATCGCCCATGCGCATCTTGTAGCTGCGACTCTCCAAACCGAGCGCGGCACCCTGCGTGGCGACATATTGCTCACCGAGGGTCTGCTCACGACGCATGGCGAGCCACGTGCCCTCCATCAGCGTGTAGTAAGCATCACCGCTATACATATAATAAGGTACGTAGTGGGTGTATTTGGTGAAGGTGCCCAGCAATTCGGCCTCGCGGGCGTTGCGCGTCAGGATGACATTACCGGCCAGATCGCGTCCCGAGAAGTTGAAACGAATCCAACGGATCGTGTCGTTGATGGGCGGATTGACCGTGTCGTCCTGCTCGCCGGTAGCGAGGACATCAATGTAATAGCTACCCGAGCTGTCGTCGAAACGCTGCTTGTTCTCGAGCAGCTCCGGGTGGTTTTGTGCCATCCAAGCCTCGAGCGAAAGCTCCTCGAACTTCGAGTAGGGCTCCAGCGTCTCTTTGGCACAAGCCATCGAGAGCAGTGCTATGGCGGGTATAAAGAGTTGTTTGATCCGATTCATAAGTCTTTGTATGTGTCGTCTCTAAAAAGTGTCGTAATGGGTTTATTCGACCTTGTCGATCGTGAAGAAGTAGGCGATAGGCTGCTCCTTGTTGATGATGTTGAGGTAGTGCTTGTCGCCGTAGGCCATGTTGTGGGTCATGAAGGACTCTACACGGTCCGATTCGCGGCAGCCGATCAAGGCCAGGCGCAACCCCTCGATGAGGGGGTCTGCGGCCAAGTTGATCACCTTCGGCTCGAAACTCCAGGCACCGGGTGTCAGCCCTGCGCCTCCCTCTTCGATCGGCTTCGTGAAGGCCTCTTCGAGCAGGGGGTCGTTCGTGTAGTAGGGCATCGTGACGTTGCGCCCCTCGGTGACAATGTTGGTGAAATTAAACAGATAGGCACGGAAGGTGATCGTGACAATAGATGTCGCGGTGACCTCCTTGCGGCCGGCTCGGTCGGGATTGTAGTATCCGTCGATATAGCGATAGACAGTCTCGCCGTGCATCGAGTAGAAGGGCTGCTCGGTGTCGGCCTCGACCTCCTCTTCGGCTACCAGACGGGGCGCGTGCGTAGAGGTCAGATATTGCACCATCCGCTCGCGCTGCTTGGGCAGCAAATCCTCATCCTCCTTCGAGCAGGCGAAGGCGATCAGGAGGGCTGAAGCTATGAGTAAAAGTTTTCGCATCGTGTTTCGTGTGCAGATAACGTGCAAAGTTACAAAAAACTATTCAATAAACGCGAAAACCGACGTGATATTATTTCCCCAAGCCTCTTTTTTACCCCAAATGGCGATCGGCAAGGGGGTGTACTACCGACGACGGTAATGGTCGCGCTTCGAGTCGGTGATGCGATGGATGCGATGTTGCTTGATCAGATAGGCCGCCAAGACAATGCCGATGGCAAGGCCTCCGATAATGAGCAGCAGAAACAAGAAGGATGACATAAGGTTGTGGTATAGTGGTTTTTCTTATAGACGTTTCAGTGCCAGACGCACCAACTCTTCGACCGGAGCCGAGGGTTGCTCTTTGAGGATCGCCTGCAAGGCCTTTTCGGCAGCTGTTTTGGCAAATCCCAACATCTGGAGTGCGGCCAAAGCCTCGTCCGTATCGGCCGAGGAGGTGGTCGGCGTATTGGTCGTGGCCAGATCGACCATCTTGCCCGTCAGCTCGACGATGATCTTTTGTGCTGTTTTCAGCCCTAAACCCTTGACATTCTTGAGCAGTACGGCGTTGCCGGCCTGGATGATCTGCTGCAACTCGCGGGGCGAGTAGGTCGAAAGAATCATGCGCGCGGTGTTGCCTCCGACACCCGACACACCGATCAGCAGGCGAAACAACTCCCGCTCCTCGCGCGAAGCGAAGCCGTAGAGCTGTTGTGCATCCTCGCGCACAATGAAATGGACCCAGAGTTTGGCCTCGTCGGCCTTTTCGATGGCCGAGAAGGTCTCGAGGGAGATGTTGAGCAGATAGCCTACACCTGCCGCGTCGATCACGGCATAAGTCGGGGCTACCTCTGCAACTTTTCCACGGATATATTCGTACATAATCTCTTGGTCTTTAGTGTGTTAATGGACGAAAACCGACGCTTTTCAATGTTTTGGGCGTATTTTTTGGCTTTCGGGAGACAAAAATAAAGAATTTTTCTTACCTTTGTCAATTATTCGATCACTTTTTTGCAATTTAATAATTAAAAACCGATACACAAACATGAAGAAGATCTATCTTTTCGCGCTCGCTGCTGCTTGCGCATGGACGGCTTGCACGACGCAGCAGGCTGGGGAAACGACGACGGCTGAGGCTCAGCAGGTGGGTGGTGCCGATATCGCCTATGTACACGCCGAGCAGGTGGTAGCCGAGTGTGACCTGATGAAGGGTGAGGGTGCTGCTCTCGCCGAGAAGACGCAGAAGGCGCAGGAGAGCTGGGCCAAGAAGGAGCGTTCGTTGCAGGCCGAGGCGGCACAGCTGCAGCAGAAGTATGAGAAGGGTCTGATCACGACGCGTGATGCCCAGGCACAGCAGGAGAAGATTCAGAAGCGTGCTACCAACTTCCAGACCAACACTCAAAAGGAGATGCAGACCCTCGAGGAGGAGAATCTGGTCTTCACGAACCGTGTGCAGGATCTGGTGATGCGTGCCGTACGCGAGGTGAATGCCGATGGCCGCTACAAGCTGATCATCAATGCCAACTCGCTCATGGATGCCGATACGACGCTCAACATTACGGCTGCCGTGCTGGCCAAGGCCAACGAGCTCTATGCCGCTGACAAGGCTGCTCCGGCCGAGGAGAACAAATAAAGCAGTTCGACCTGTTTGAAGAGGGGCTGTCCAACGCAGGTTGAGGCAGCCTCTTTTGCAAAAAAAACTTTCAAAACGACTCAATCGATGGACTTTGTCCCCTTCTCATTTGTCGATCTGATCGACATCGTGCTGGTAGCCTCCATCATGTATTGGATCTACCGCATGACCCGTCGCACCAATGCGATCTATATCCTGTCGGGCATTATCGCCATCTACCTGATGTGGGTGGTGGTGCGTGCGCTCAACATGGAGTTGCTGTCGTCGATTCTCGGCCAGCTGATCTCGGTAGGTGTGATCGCGCTGATCATCGTCTTCCAACCCGAGATACGCCACTTCTTGTGGCTGATTGGAGCCCGACAGAAGCAATTTACCTTCCTGCGTCGCATCTTCTCGATGCGCGAGGAGAATAAGACGCGGATCAACATCGCCCCGATCGTGACCGCCTGCCGCGATATGTCGGAGTCGAAGACCGGTGCCTTGATTGTCATTCGCCGCGAGAGCGACATTCATTCGATCGAGGAGGGCGGTATTGCGATTGATGCCAAGACCTCGGTTTCGCTGCTGAAGAATATCTTCTTCAAGAATGCTCCGTTGCACGACGGTGCTGTGGTGATCAATGGCGACCGCATCGTGGCGGCCAAATGTATCCTGCCGGTCACCCAGAATGAGGTGCCGAAGGAGTATGGTACGCGTCACCGTGCGGCGTTGGGTCTGAGTGAAACGGCCGATGCTGTGACGGTGGTTGTCTCGGAGGAGACGGGTGCCATCTCGATTGCCTTCGATGGTACGTTACACCACCGCATCGAGCCTTCACGTCTGCAGCAGACCCTCGAGCAGTATCTGGTCTCGCACGCGACGACACGAACCGAACAGGCTTAAGCGGCCTATCGTCTATCAAATTAAACAGCAGACTCGGCCAAGCCTTCAATCCCGTGTGCTGCCTTGTCTGCCAATCAAAAGGGGCTGTCCAACAGATGTGTTGGACAACCCCTTGCTTATTGCGTGAGCGGTGAGGCTCACATGCGCAGTCTCGGAATTACTTCACCTCCTCGAACTCTACATCCTCGGCCTGCTGCTGACCCTGCTGGCTCTGCTGCTGACCCTGTGTGCCGGCATTCGGCTGCGCCTGCTGTGCCTGCTGCTGTGCGTAGATGTCCTGCGAAGCGGCCTGCCATGCGGCGTTCAGCTCGGCAATGGCGGTGTCGATAGCGGCGATGTCGGCATTCTTGTGAGCCTCCTTGAGCTTGGCCAGCGATGCCTCGATAGCCGACTTCTTCTCGGCCGGAATCTTGTCGCCATACTCCTTGAGCTGCTTCTCCGTAGCGAAGATGTTCGAGTCGGCCGCATTGATCTTGTCGATGCGCTCCTTCTCGGCCTTGTCCTTCTCCTCGTTGGCCTTGGCCTCATCGCGCATGCGCTGAATCTCCTGGTCGGTCAGACCCGACGAAGCCTCGATGCGGATCTTCTGCTCCTTGCCCGTGCCCTTATCCTTGGCCGAAACGTTCAGAATACCGTTGGCGTCGATGTCGAACGTTACCTCGATCTGCGGCACACCACGCGGTGCAGCCGGAATGCCGTCGAGGTGGAAGCGACCGATCGACTTGTTGTCGCGGGCCAGCGGACGCTCACCCTGGCAGACGTTGATCTCTACCGAAGGCTGGTTGTCGGCAGCCGTCGAGAAGACCTCCGACTTGCGGGTCGGGATGGTCGTGTTGGCCTCGATGAGCTTGGTCATCACACCACCCAGCGTCTCGATACCGAGCGACAGGGGCGTTACGTCGAGCAGCAGCACATCCTTCACCTCGCCGGTGAGCACACCGCCCTGAATAGCAGCACCTACGGCTACCACCTCATCGGGGTTCACACCCTTGTTGGGCGTCTTGCCGAAGAAGTCCTCTACGATCTTCTGGATAGCCGGAATACGGGTTGAACCACCGACCAGAATCACCTCGTCGATATCCGAAGCCGACATACCTGCGTCGCGCAGAGCCAGTTTACACGGCTCGATCGTCTTGCGGATCAGGTGGTCGCACAACTGCTCGAACTTGGCACGGGTGAGCTGCATCATCAGGTGCTGCGGAATACCATTTACGGGCATGATGTAGGGGAGGTTGATCTCCGTGGTCGTCGTGCTCGAAAGCTCAATCTTGGCCTTCTCGGCAGCCTCCTTCAGACGCTGCATAGCCATCGGATCCAGACGCAGATCGACACCGTGCTCGGCCTTGAAAGCCTCGGCCATGTAGTCGATCAGCACGTGGTCGAAGTCGTCACCACCCAGGTGCGTATCACCGTTGGTCGATTTTACCTCGAATACGCCGTCGCCCAGCTCCAGGATCGAGATATCGAACGTACCACCACCCAGGTCATATACGGCGATCTTCATGTCGCTGTTCTTCTTGTCCAGACCATAGGCCAACGCGGCAGCCGTCGGCTCGTTGATGATGCGGCGCACCTTCAGACCGGCAATCTCACCGGCCTCCTTCGTAGCCTGACGCTGCGAGTCGGAGAAGTATGCCGGTACGGTGATCACAGCCTCGGTGACCTCCTGACCCAGATAGTCCTCGGCCGTCTTCTTCATCTTCTGCAGGATGATGGCCGAGATCTCCTGCGGGGTGTACTGACGACCGTCGATCTCTACACGCGGCGTGTTGTTGTCGCCACGTACGATCGTGTAGGGAGCACGCGAGATGTCGCCGGCTACGTTGTCGTAACGCTCACCCATGAAACGCTTGATCGAGAAGATCGTGCGCTTGGGGTTGGTGATCGCCTGACGCTTAGCCGGATCGCCGACCTTGCGCTCACCGCTCTCGGTGAAAGCGACTACCGAAGGGGTCGTGCGGTGACCCTCCGAGTTGGGAATAACCACGGGCTCGTTGCCCTCCATCACTGCTACGCAGGAGTTCGTCGTACCTAAGTCGATACCAATAATTTTTGCCATAATGCTTATTTGTTTTTTAGTTTGTTGTTTGCTTTTGTTGTGGTGCCGGTTTTTCGGTTGCGGCACGCCCTTTCAGTGAGCAAACGTTGTACCAAACCCGATTTGCTGACATTTTGGCAGACAGTATGTCATTTCTTGGCGTGTAATACGTTGCTTTGACGGCAGAATGGCAGTTTTTTTGGCTGAAAGAGCGATCTGGCAAGGCGTTTTAGGATGTTTATGCCTCCACGCAAAGACGCTCCTTCCAACCAAAAGGGGCTGCCGCGACCACTTTGTCGGACAACCCCTTCGGATATGGGAGCGATTTTCGCTATTTGAAGAAAATCGACGAGATCTCTTTGTAGTTGTGTACGCGCTCGATGACATTGGCAAAGATGTCAGCCACCGAAAGCACCGTGAATTTGTGCAGATCCTTCTCCGGGTTGAGCGGAATCGTATCGGTGACGATCACCTCTTGCAACGCGCTCTCGTTGATGCGCTCATAGGCCGGGCCGGACAATACGGGGTGGGTGATGGCGGCACGTACGCTCTTGGCACCACGAGCCATCAGCATATCGGCGGCCATGCAGATCGTGCCGGCCGTGTCGATCATATCATCGACAATTAGGATGTTGCGGCCCTCGACATCGCCGATGGCGGTCATCTTCCCCACGACATTGGCCTTGGCGCGCTCCTTGTGCGAAATGATGATCGGCGTACCGAGATATTTGGCATAGGTGTTGGCACGCTTGGCACCACCCATATCGGGTGCAGCAATCGAGAGGTCCTCGATGTTGAGGCTCTGGATGTAGGGCACGAAGATGCCGCTGGCGTAGAGTGCGTCGACCGGAATATCGAAGAAACCCTGAATCTGATCGGCGTGCAGGTCCATCGTCATCACGCGATCGGCACCGGCAGCCTTGAGCATGTTGGCCACGAGCTTGGCACCAATCGGCACACGGGGACGATCTTTACGATCCTGACGAGCCCAACCGAAATAGGGCATCACGGCTACAACCTGATAGGCCGAGGCACGTTTGGCTGCATCGACCATCATCAGCAGCTCCATCAGATTCTCCGTGGGAGGGTAGGTCGATTGGATGATAAAGACGGTGCATCCACGGATCGACTCGTTGAAGGTGGGTTGGAACTCACCATCGCTAAAGTTAAGAATTTCCGACTGTCCGAGCGTCGTTCCGAAGCTCGCAGCGATCTTCTCGGCCAAGGGTCGCGTGGCGCGACCGGCGAAGATTTTGATCTTATGAATAGCCATATTTCTGGTACGGGATTTTTTTGCTGATGCAAAGATAGAATAATAGGATGAAAAAAGAGCCTTTTTCGAGGCTCTTTTGCTATTTTTTTTCAACAATTAGACCGATTCGAGGCATTTTTCGATAAATTTAAGAATTCCATCGCGACCAATGCCGCGCTCCGACGAACTTACGAAGTGCGGGGGCAGCTCTTCCCACTGCTCGGAGAGGGTCTCGGCATAGCGGGCAATGCTGCGTTCGCGCTGTGCTTTGGAGAGTTTATCGGCCTTCGTGAAGATCAATCCGAAGGGGATACCATGCTCCCCGAGCAGGGTGATGAACTCCAGGTCGATTTTCTGGGGCTCGAGGCGAATATCGACCAGCACGAAGAGAAAATGCATCTTCTCGCATTTGAAGATGTAGTCGGTGATGATCTTCGAGAAGGAGCCGCGCAGCTGTTTCGAGGTGCGAGCATAGCCATAGCCGGGCAGATCGACCAGATACCAACTGTTATTGATGCAGAAGTGGTTGATCAGACGTGTTTTGCCGGGTGTGGCGGATACTTTGGCCAGCCCGTTGTGGTTCGTGAGCATGTTGATCAACGACGATTTGCCGACATTACTACGCCCAATAAAGGCAATGTCGCGCAGGTTGTCCTTGGGCACCTGCGAGATACGCTCTGAACTACATTTGAATATGGCCTTGGTCACCTGCATACACTCACCGAGTTCCCACTTACAATTGAATGACTGAATCTTAAATTCTAAATTCTAAATTTTGAATTCTAAATTTTGAATTGCAGTTCTACTTCTGCCGGAAGTAAATCTGCATCGGGACGCCCCGTTCTCAAAGCCTCCCTTTTCAAAGGGAGGTTTGGAGGGATTGTCGATATCGGATTTTTCGGGATTGTAAATCGCTCGAAAAAGTCCCGTCCGATCGTTTTACTTCTGCCTAAAATAAATCTGCATCGGGACACCCGAAAAATCCCAGTGTTCGCGCATGTTGTTCTCCAGGAATCGACGATACGGCTCGCGGATATACTGCGGCAGATTGACAAAGAAGGCAAACTGCGGCGTAGGCGTCGGAAGCTGGGTTACATACTTGATCTTGATATACTTACCCTTGGTCGAGGGGGGCGGATAGTTCTCGATGAGCGGGAGCAGGAAGTCGTTCAGCTCCGAGGTGGCAATGCGACGCTTGCGGGCCTCGTGTACGCGAATGGCCGTCTTAAGCACATCGAAGATACGCTGCTTCTCGACTACCGACGTGAAGATGATCGGAATATCGTTGAAGGGAGCCAGACGCTTCTTGAGGAACTCGATCCACTCCTTCATCGTGTTGTTGTCCTTCTCGATGAGGTCCCACTTATTGACCACGATGACGCAGCCTTTGCGGTTGCGCACGATCAGGTTGTGGATGTTCAGATCCTGCGACTCGAGACCCTGCTGGGCATCGAGCATCAGGATGCAGACATCCGAGTTCTCGATGGCGCGAATCGAGCGCATCACCGAGTAGAACTCCAGATCCTCCATCTCCTTGCCCTTCTTGCGCATACCGGCCGTATCGACCAGGTAGAAGTCCATGCCGAATTTGTTGTAGCGCGTGCGGATCGAGTCGCGGGTCGTGCCAGCAATTGCGGTGACGATGTTGCGCTCCTCGCCGAGCAGAGCATTGGTCATCGACGATTTACCCACGTTGGGGCGACCTACGATCGTGATACGCGGCAGATCGGCCATCTCGTCGGCCGTGGCATCCTCGGGCAGAGCCTTCAGGATGGCATCCATCAGATCGCCCGTGCCGCTGCCCGACATCGACGAGATGCAGAACGGATCGCCCAGACCGAAGGCGTAGAATTCATGCGAGGAGTAGATCTGGTCGTTGTTATCGACCTTGTTGCAGACCAAAATCACCTTCTTTGAGGTGCGACGCAAGATGTCGGCCATCATCATGTCGAGGTCCGTGATGCCGGTTGTCACCTCGACCATGAAGAGGATCACGTCGGCCTCGTCGATGGCCAGCATCACCTGGCGACGAATCTCATCCTCGAAGATATCTTCGGAATTGACCGTGTAACCTCCCGTGTCGATGACCGAGAACTCCTTGCCGTTCCAGTCGGTCTTGCCGTAGTGGCGGTCGCGGGTCGTGCCGGCCGTGGCATCGACAATGGCTTGTCGCTCGCCGACCAGACGGTTGAAGAGGGTCGATTTGCCGACATTGGGTCGGCCTACGATTGCTACCAAACTCATATTTAGGGTGTGTTTGTTGTATCTACTTATTACGTATAGGGTGCAAAGATACAAAAAATCTGCTGAATATGCCAATTTTGCCGCACATTCAATGCTTTTCGCTAAAAAAAGCGAGGAATCCTCTAAAAAAGAGCGGGTTGATTTGGAGAATTTGAAAAGATTTGCTTACTTTGTTCGTAAACTGCGAGTTGTGTAGTTTCGGCAGCCGACGCCGCAGTGATGATGTACTAACCCTTAAAGAAAATAAGCGATGAAACGACTGTTTCTTCTGTTGGCAGCCTTGTTTGTGGTAGCAACGCTTCAAGCGCAGGTGATGTGTTATGAGTATGAATACAGCTACACGCAACATTGGACTGGTTCTAAACAAAATCCTAGTAAAGTATGGAGAGAGTTTAGGCCTGATTTGAAAGGTGATAAGATGCATTGGGTAATTAGTAAGAAGGATACGGTGTTTTATGCGGCTATGTCAGATGGTGGCTATTGTGCGCAGGATAAAATAAAGGTGAGAAGATATAGATTGGGAGGCTCATATTACTACGACTTGAGCTATAATAATCATGGATGTGATGTGTCAGAAGACTATAAAACAATAGAGAGAGGTTTACACCATTATCATCTAAAGAGAGTCTTTAAGGCCTATGATAATACGAAGCATATTTATGAAAGTGCTCCGAATTTGCCCAAATTTAAGAGCGATAGCAGCCGTTATAAAAATTTTCGGGAATGGTTTATGCAAGAGATGCCGGCGCAGGACAGCATTCGCAGCGTGCAGAGCATTACCATCGTGATTGAAAAAGATGGTTCGGTGACGGTGGAGGATGTTACGACCGGAACCCCTCAAAATGAAGAATTTGCACGGCTTGTGAAAGAAGTACTGACCCGCTCGCCCAAGTGGACCCCAGCCTACGATAAGTATGGGATAACTCCGCTTCGTTTTCGCATAAAGGGGCGTGATTTATTGCTTCGCAGAACGATCGAGGGCCGGAAACGCGATCGAGAGAAAGTCGTGAACCGAATGAATACGTTGTGTGAACGATGGGGGGTTGATGTCGGGCGAGTTTGTTGTCAAATCTCTTATGCCGATATTGGAGGAATTACCCTTGAGCAGTTGGGTGAGCGTATGAACACAGCAACGCGACCGGTAGTGGTGGTGGCGGTCCAGGAGACCTGCCAACCCTCTTTGAATCTGATGGAGGATTGGAATATGATCTTGAAGGGCTATGAAGGGAAATATGATCTCTACTTGGTATTGGGTTTACAAGGGGGTAACACCGCCTTGCGTGAGTACTCCAAAGCATTCCGAACCGCGGAGACCAATCCCTCGATCTTGTTTGTCTATAATAAGTACGGTATGTCCGAGGAGCGTGTGGGCTACAGCCGAGAGACGGGTGTGGAGCTTATTGCTTGGTTTGATCGGATGATGAAGAAGTCCGCTTTTTAACGAAGAACGAAGCTGTCTGATAAGGTGATCTCAGCGTTAAGTTTCGTGAGTTTGCTCCGCCTCGGCATAGCCCGCAAGCGCTCTTTGCGCTCGGCTTAATCGCAATCTATTTGGTTGGACAGACGCCGCAGTGATTATGTACTAACCCTTAAATAAAATAAGCTATGAAACGACTGTTCCTTCTGTTGGTGGCCTTGTTTGTGGTAGCGACACTTCAAGCGCAGGTGATGTGTTATGAATATGAGTGTAGGATCGTGAACACTCAGTATCCGGAATCGCATATTGAGGGTAGCATTCAAACAACTCCGAATGGCGGTAAAAAGGTTTATTTGGTAATTGATAAAGCGCAGAATAAGGCCCATATCTCAAATGCAAAGGGTGAATATGTTGACTTTCTTGGAACAAAAATGATG
>JAFSBY010000025.1 GCA_017437045.1 Alistipes sp. | reverse complement strand
GGGGTCGAACCGGTGCGCAATGTGCATTGCGCACACAAGATATAGACAAACCCTCCAAACCTCCCTTTGATAAGGGAGGCTTTTCCGGTCACCGGTTCGTGGTGTGCAGGGGAACAAAAAAAAGCGACAACCCGAAAGTTGTCGCCTTGTGGAGAATACCGGGGTCGAACCGGTGCGCAATGTGCATTGCACACACAAGATATAGACAATCCCTCCAAACCTCCCTTTGATAGGGAGGCTTTCTCGGTCACCGGTTCGCATGGTGCAGGGAAACAAAAAAAGCGACAACCCGAAAGTCGTCGCCTTGTGGAGAATACCGGGGTCGAACCGGTGACCTCTTGCATGCCATGCAAGCGCTCTAGCCAACTGAGCTAATCCCCCATTGCGGGGGCAAAGATAGAACGAAAAAATTAAACTGCAAAATCTAACCGTGAAAAAAAATAAAAAAAAGAGCCATGATGACTCTTTTTTTTCACTGGAGAAACAACCGCCTTGCAGCGATCGCTGTTAGAGACGCTCCTTCTCGATATCTTTGAAATAACGATAGGTCGATACCTTCAACTCACCACAGGCATCCTCATCACAGACCAGCAAACCCTTCGGGTGCACCTGCAAGGCCGTGATGGTCCATACATGCGAATAGGCCCCTTCAACACCCATCTGCACGGCACGTGCCTTCTTCGGGCCAAGCGCCAGGATCATCACCTCGCGGGCATCGCAGATCGTACCGACGCCCACCGTCAAAGCCCGCTTGGGCACCTGCGTCACATCGCCCCCAAAGAAACGGGCATTGACACGAATCGTATCCTCGGTCAGAACTTTGCAGCGCGTACGCGACGTGAGCGACGAGAAGGGCTCATTGAAGGCGATGTGACCATCCTCACCGATACCCCCCATGAAGAGGTCGATGCCTCCCGCAGCCACAATAGCGGCCTCATAAGCGGCACACTCGGCCTCCAGATCGGCGGCATTACCATTCAGAATATGCACATTTTCACGCTTGATATCCACGTGCGAGAAGAAATTATTCCACATAAAGGAGTGGTAACTCTCCGGGTGCTCCTCGGGCAACCCGACATACTCGTCCATGTTGAAGGTGATCACGTTGGCAAATGAGATTTCACCCGCCTTGTGGCGACGCACCAACTCGGCATAGGTCTCCAGCGGAGTCGAGCCGGTCGGAAGTCCCAACACAAAGGGGGCATCCGTTTTTGTCGCCTTGGCCTGTATGGCTCGAATAATATGGTCGGCAGCCCAACGAGCCACCTGCTGTGCATTTTGTTCAATAATCAGATGCATAGGCTATTTTTTTCTATTTCTCAACAATAATGGGCTAATTAAAACATCTTCACAAAGAGCTCCAGGGCTTGATATTCCGCCATACCGAGTTGGTCGTAGCGCACCGCCGTATGTTGGGTACGCTCCTCGGCACGCTGCCAAAATTCACGGGTATCACTATCCGGGAAGGGAACGAGGTCCTTCTGTGAGACGTGGCGATAGATCGCATGGCGTTTCTTAATGAGTTCATCGGGCGAGAGCGGCACGGCCATATCGACGCGGCTCAAATCCCACTCCATCCAGGTACCACGATAGAGCCACATATGGCACTGCTCCATCCAGGGATCCCCTTTGACCACCTCCAGTGCAGCCAACACGGCCTCGATGCAGACGCGATGCGTACCGTGAGGATCGGCCAGATCGCCCGCAGCATAGATCTGATCGGGCTGAATCTCGCGCAGGAGTTTGACAATAATCGCAATATCCTCCTCCGAAAGGGGGCGTTTTTTGATCCCGCCCGTCTCGTAGAAGGGCAGATCGAGGAAGTGCACATGCGAGGCATCCAGACCAAACGAACGGACGGCCGCCTTGGCCTCGGCGCGACGAATAGCCCCCTTCAGATCGAGCAGGGCACGCGGCTCAGCCGCATGGTCGCTCTTCGAGCGGATGAGCTGCTCGACCTCGGCATAGCGGTCGCCAAAGCCCAACTCGCGGACCGTATCAATATGTTGCAGCAACACATCGTCGTGGACAGCCACATTCCCCGAGGTCTCATAGGCCACATGCACATCGTGTCCGTGCTCGACCAGGCGAATAAAGGTGCCACCCATCGAGATCACATCATCATCGGGATGGGGCGAGAAGATCAGCACACGCTTCGGGAAGGGGGTCGATTTGACCGGACGAGTCGTATCGTCGGCGTTGGGTTTGCCACCCGGCCACCCCGTAATGGTATG
This sequence comes from Alistipes sp., assembly GCA_017437045.1. Classification (GTDB taxonomy): domain Bacteria; phylum Bacteroidota; class Bacteroidia; order Bacteroidales; family Rikenellaceae; genus Alistipes. The sequence continues at coordinate 16,598 of JAFSBY010000025.1, read as the reverse complement.
TTGCAGGTCGTTAAAGACATCGATATTGATCTTATCGTAGCTGCGTCCCTGCTCCAGCAGTTCGCCCAGCGAGTGGTCGATATAGTCCTGATAGGTCAATTTGAGAATCGGCTTCTGCACCTTGCCACAGAGCCAAATGACCGCCTTGCGCGTGAAACGAGGTGTCCAATGACACGAACCGACCAACCACGGAGTCTGCACACGCGTCAATTTTCCGGCGGCATTGCGGTCGATGACCACCTCCATATTGGCATGCTCCTGCAGATAGGAGGCCGGCACCTGCGGGGTCACCTCCCCCTCCACGATGCGATGGATGATCGAGGCCTTCTCCTCACCCCAGGCCATCAGCACGATACGCTCGGCACGCATGATGGTCTGCAGACCCATCGTAATGGCCATGCGCGGCGTACTCTCCATGTCAGCAAAGTTCTTCGACTGGATCATGCGCGTATTGTGGGTCAGCTGCACCAGGCGCGTGCGCGATTTACGGTGCGAGCCCGGCTCATTAAAGCCCACCTGACCATCCTCACCCACACCGATGATCATCAGGTCGATCTTTCGCGTCGCCTGCTCATACGAATCGCCATACTCCGAGAGGCGTTGTCCGGCCATGCTGGCATCTATCAGGTGGATATTCTCGGGCAGGATGTCTATATGGTTGAGCAGCTCCTCGCGGATGCGGAAGTTGCGGCTCTGCGGATTGGTCGGATCAATCGGATAGAACTCATCGAGCGAGCAGACCGCCACGTTGCGGAACGAAACCTCGCCCGCCTCATAACGGCGCACCAACTCCCGATAGAGGCCCACCGGCGTGCGTCCCGTAGTCAGACCCAGCACGAAGGGTTGCTCGTCGTCGTAGATCTCGTTGGGGAGGAAAACCTCGTTGTAGTTGCGGATCGCCTTGACGATCATATCCGCCACATACTGCACCCCACGATACTCATTTTCATAGATTTGCGTACGAATACGTTCGTAACGTCGCAAAATATCGCGCGGTGTGATCTCCAGGTTCAGACCACCATCTTCGGGAAGCGTATATTTGTTGTTCATAGCTGTTATTTTTCGTGCGATTGACCCTAACCACACATGACTTACTGCGGTATAAATATATAGGTGATTGTGCCCGTTTGTCGCTCCGGAGCCGACGCATCAATATTGAAGGTCGAGGCACGCGCAGCACCCAATGCCGTCTCGCGCATACACTCATCACCTCCCGAGCGCACCTTAGCCGCAACGACCTCACCGGCCGGATTGACCGTGATCTGCACCACGACCTCACCACCCGCCTCACAGCGATAGGCCGGCACCTCCAGGTAGCGCGAATGGCGCACCGGATTGACCAGCGAGAAGGAGACCGTCACGCTCCCCTTGACCTGCACATCCCGACGCTCCTCGGCCTCGCCGCCCTTGCCCTCCTGCTGACGAATCGCCTGCTCCTCGGCCAGGCCCTGATCGTAGGCGGCACGGTTGGCGCGCATCTTCGCTTCGGCCGCGGCAGCCGCCTCGTTCAGTGCTGCGGTATTCGTGCCACGATCATCCTGCAGCCGTTCGTCGGTTGCATTTTCGTTCGACACGCGGTTCTGCACCGATCGCCAATCGAGTTGTTCGCGGCGCATCTTCTCCTCCACTTCGCGCTGCAAACGATCGCGTTCGGACTCCAATTCTGCCAGCGTCTCCAGGTCGATATACATGCCTTGGGGAACTTTCAATTTACTTTTCCCATACTCCACAAAGCAACCTACTGCCATCAGCACAACAAAAAAGCCCAGCGTCACACACAGCCCTACGCGGTGTTTATAGGCCCATTCGCCCGTATCCTCCCGACGGTTGTCGAACGGCAAATCGAGCCGTTTACGACGACGTGGAGCCGGCTTTGCGGGCGGTGTTGGCGTGGGGTTCTGTTCCGAAACGGGTTGTGTCATGCAAAATTGATACTGGTTTCAAGCAACAAAAATACAATTTTTGCTCCGATTCGCCTAATATTTGCTCGTTTTTCTTTACAGAAAATGCGTCAGAAGTCCCCAGAAGGCCCCTTCTGCCAAAAAATTTGCTTTTCCGCAAAATATTACCTATCTTTGGGTGCTAAATACGTAACTAAAGAAACTATCGAATGTCAACGAACCAACAGACACTGAAGGCCCCTATCACCTTCTCGGGCCACGGCCTGCACACGGGCGTGCGCGTCACCATGACCGTCCACCCGGCCGAAGCCGGCCACGGCATCGTCTTCCGTCGCGTCGATTTGGAGGGACAACCTACCGTCCCCGCTTTGTGCGACTATGTAACCGATACCTCGCGCGGTACGACCATTGTAAAAGGCGAAGCTCGCGTCAGCACCATCGAGCACCTGATGTCCGCCCTCTGGACGTTAGGTGTGGACAATGCACTCGTCGATATCGACGGCCCCGAAACGCCCATCATGGATGGCTCGGCGCGGGAGTATGCCCTCGGCATCGAAGAGGTCGGCGTGGTCGAGCAGTCGGCCGAGCGTCGCTATTTCCACGTCACCGAAAAGATGGTCTATACGATCCCCGAAAAGGGCGTAGCCATCATCCTCTATCCCGACGATGAGTTCAGCGTATCGCTGCACATCGACTTTAACTCGAAGGTCATCGGCAACCAATATGCCACCTTTAACCCCACGGACAACTACCGCGAGAAGCTCTCGCCCTGCCGCACCTTCGTCATGCTGCACGAGCTGGAGCCGCTGCTGAAGATGAACCTGATCAAGGGTGGCGACCTGGATAACGCCATCGTGGTGGTCGAGAATGAGGTCTCGGACGAGACGCAGGAGCACCTGCGCCGCCTGTTCAACAAGCCCGGTCTGCAGATCGAGCGCGGCTACATGACCGAACTGCGCTGCAACAACGAGTTGGCCCGCCACAAGCTGCTTGACCTGCTCGGCGACTTCGCCCTGCTCGGCATGCGCATCAAGGGTCGCGTCTGGGCTACCCGCCCGGGCCACTACGCCAATACGGAGTTTATGAAGCAGCTCAAGCAGAGCATCCGTTCGGCCGGCGAGAAGCCTCGCTACAAATACGATCCGAAGAAGATTCCGCTGCTCGACATCACGGCTATCCGCAAGCTCCTGCCCCACCGTCCGCCCTTCCTGCTCGTCGATCGCATCTTCCATTGCGACGAAAACTCGGTGGCCGGCATCAAGAATGTGACGATGAACGAGCCCTTCTTCACGGGCCACTTCCCCGAAGAGCCGGTGATGCCCGGTGTGCTGATCGTCGAGGCGATGGCGCAATGTGCCGGCATCATGATCCTGAAGAATGTCCCCGATCCGGAGCTCTACTCGACCTACTTCATGAAACTCGAAGAGGTGAAGTTCAAGCGCAAGGTGGTGCCGGGCGACCAGCTGCAATTCGAGGTGCGTCTGCTCGAGCCGATTCGTCGTGGCGTGTGCCGTGCCGAGGGTAAGGCCTTCGTAGGCGGCCAGTTGGCATGCGAGGGCGTGCTGATGGCCCAAGTTGTCAAGAACAAACAAGCAAATACAGAGAACTAAAAAAATAACCCCGAAGAACCATGATTAGCAATTTAGCATTTGTACACCCCGACGCCAAGTTGGGCAAGAATGTTACCGTAGAGCCCTTTGCCTACATCGCAGGCGACGTGGTCATTGGTGATGATTGTTGGATCGGCCCCGGTGCAGTGATCCATGACGGTGCCCGCATCGGCAAGGGTTGCAAGATCCATACGGCAGCCTCGATTTCGTGCCTGCCCCAAGATTTGAAGTTTGCCGGCGAGGCTACGACGGCCGAGATCGGCGACTACAACGACATCCGCGAGTGTGTGACGATCAGCCGCGGTACGGCCTCGAAGGGTAAGACCGTCGTGGGCGACCACAACCTGCTGATGGCCTACGTACACGTGGCTCACGACGACGTGGTGGGCAGCCACTGCGTCATTGCCAACCGCGTATCGCTGGCCGGTGAGGTGACCATTGGCGACTGGGTAGTCATCGGCGGCCACGTCGCCATCCACCAATGGTGCACGGTGGGCGACCACGCCATGATCCAGGGCATGACCGGCATTTCGCAGGATGTGCCCCCCTTCATCATCGTGCGCAACGCAGATCCGGCTCGCTATGCCGGTCTGAACAAGGTGGGTCTGTCGCGTCGCGGCTTCAGCGATGAGCAGATCAAGTCGATCCACGACACCTGCCGCGTCCTCTTCCAGAGTGGCATGAACTACATGAACGCCTGCGACGAGGCCGAGAAGACGGTAGCCCCGAGCCCCGAGCGCGACCAACTCATCGAATTTATCCGCTCGTCGAAGCGCGGTATCATCAAGCCGTTCCATTAGGAAACATGGCTCATGCGATAGCCCAGAGGGTGTGTCTAAAGACTGTTAGACACACCCTCTGAGGTTTGTGGTGATACAACAGCGGAATTTCAAGGCTGGTGCCGCAGGGCAACCCGGAGCATCCCATCGTCAGGGTCTTGGTTTCCTCGATTTTTTTGTTTATTTTTGTACCACCTACAACCCGCAACCCCATGACCCGAATCATTTCCATCTTGTTTCTGGCCCTTTTCCTGTTGGCCGGGTGCGATGCGGCCGAGGAGCTCACACACCTCGAGACCGCCCAAACTCAGCTATGGGAGCAGCCCAAGGAGGCCCTATCGACGCTCCAATCCATCGACCCGACCCGCCTACACAGCCGTCGTGCCAAGGCGCAGTATGCCTTGCTCTATTCGCAAGCCCTGGATCGCAACCAGATACACCTGACCTCCGATTCCTTGATCCGTCCGGCCGCAGCCTACTACCATCGCTACGGCACGCCGATCGAGCGCATCCGCTCCTACTACTATGCGGGACGCATCCACGAACATCGCCTCGACCTCGACTCGGCCATGATCCTCTACTCCCGCGCCGAAGCGTTGCTTCCTGCCGACCTGCACGATCCAATCGCGCCGCTGATTTACGCCTCCTTAGGGCGTATGTACGCATCCCAACATTTCACCGCACTGGCCATCGAGAAGCACGAGCGCGCCGCCGAACTTTTCCTGCAAGATTCCGCCTTCAAAAATGCACTCTACACCTATTGGGAGTTGATGGATTTAATCACCTATCACAAGCCAAAAGAGCAATACAAAAGCTATCACGACCAAGCCTACAAACTCTTTGAGCAGGTGCAGGACAGCACCCTCTTCCGCTGGTTTGCCATGCGAGAGGCCTTTTTCCTGATTGACTATCAAAAGGACTACCGACAAGCGTTGCAGCTGTTGCAGCACACCGTCCAGCACCATCTCCAGGGGAACGCCACGGTCGATTATCTGCAAGCCATCGGCTATAGCTATCTAAAACTCAACCAACCGGATAGCGCGCTGCTTTACCTCAACAAGATACCCATACACTACTCCTCGCGTGCACAACTCCAGCAGATGTATCTGCTGAGCAGAGTTTATGCCGCATTGGGGGATTACAAAACGGGCTACGACTACAAAGGACGGGCTTTACGCCTGAGTGACTCGATCTATTTTGCCGAAAAGCGACAATCGGTAGCCGAGGTGCACGCCGGATATCAAAAGCGCTATCTGGCCGGACAGAATCAACAACTCAAGCGACTCAACCACTACCAGCTTTTCATCGCGCTATTCCTCTTCACGACTATCCTGCTGCTGTTTTTGTGGCGCAGGAGCCAGCAGCGCAAACGCATGAGCGAGAAGGAGCACAAAATCGACGAATATCACCATCTGATTTCGCGCCTACAACGCGCCTACGAAGAGCTGCAGCACAACGCGGCGGCCACCTCGGCCATGAGCCCCGAGGAGCGCACGATTCTCGACCGTCACCACACCTTCCTCAAGGAGCTGTTGGAGACCACTGCCGGCTACGGCCACAGCGACGAGCCCTTCTACTTGAAGGTCGAGCAACTGATCACGCGCAAAGCTGCCATCGATTTGCCAACCGGCAAGGCTGGCGAACATGAGTTGTTGCCCCTCTTCCGCGAGATGGTCAATGCCCACCATCCGGGCCTGATCGAGGCACTCCTGGCCACCTATCCGCAACTCACCACCCGTGAGATCGACCTCTATTGCATGATTGCCATGGATTTCTCGAAAACAGCCATCTGTCTGGTCTTAAGCACCTCCCCCAAGACCTATTACAACTATCGCAACATCTTACGAGGAAAACTACAGATTGCCAACCAGGACTTGAGCATCAAAGCCCATTTCGAACAGTTTGCAGCCACCTATCGGGCGGGAAAAGGGCTTTCGGGTAATTAAATATTTTTAATTAGCTCATATTCAACCTGCTAACAACACCATTTGGGATATAACAAAACTTGGCACGAACCCGGGTTTTGTTATATCTTTGTGGGGTATAACATCCATAATCCCCAATTTCCATGAAAAAGAGATACTACACACTGCTTACGCTGGCACTGACCTGCTGCTGCGGACTGGTCGCTTGGGCCGACAACAACCAAACTCCTCCCCCGCCAGTGGACGAGGAAGAAATTGTCATAGGTCGCCCTATTCCGCCTATCCCAACCCCAACCCCGCCCCCAACACCTTATTCCTTGACGGATGAGGTTGCCATCCGAGCCTATGTATCGGCCGAGGGCGATCAGATCCGGCTTTGTTTTGCCGAGGAGATGGGTCTGGTAGAGATCTATATTGAGCAGTCGGGGGCGATCCTCAACAGCTACATTTGCAACACCTGCATGGAGCCTACGGTGACGATCGACACACCTACCGTACCCGGCGACTACATCTTGCGTTTGGAGACCGAGCAAGGCACCTATTTGGGTTATTTCTCGCTTTAGGAGCATCTATCGGGGAGGGCCACCCACATTGACTACCCACATAGGCAACCCACGCCCTCCCCGAGCTCCTATTTTTTATTGAGACGTTTGATTTATTCAAATATAATTCCTATCTTGCCACACACACACCAAATCCATAATCGCTTATGAAAAATTTATTTTATTGGATGGCAGTGCTACTCTTATTCGTAGCCTGCCAAAAGGATGACGAGCCATCCATCGACAAGACTGATCCGGGCACCAACGAAGAGTATCGTGTTTCAGAGAAAGAGGCCGTCTCGCGCGCTGTGAAAGCCATCGAATCCATCGAAGAGGAGACATCCAGCCGTACAAACATCGAAAGACGCCTTAAGCAGGTACAACGGGTGCGCAATTCGGCTTTAACACGCAATGCGGCAGAGATCGAGGAGCTCTTCTATTTAGTAAATTTTGCAGACGAACAGGGATATGCCCTCGTTGCGGCCGATGAACGCATGACCGATGTCTATATGATGGCCGAAAAGGGCAATCTGGATCTTGAAGAGGTTGATCCCCAATCCGGACTCGCCTTTTTTCTCGACCGCGCAGTTGATTACGCCCACGGTGAGTTAATTCCCAACGATTCACTATTGATCCCACCCATAGATGACGATGGAGATGACGAAATGGTCGATCGAGACGACACTATCTCGTGCCTGCTCCCCGAGGAGTATATGGGAAGGTGGTATCATGTTTATAGGCGATACCATACAATTTCTAATAATGCCCTACTATCTACTTGTTGGCATCAACGTAATCCCTATAATAACAATTGCCCTATTATGGCAAATGGATTTAAGGCGTCCGCTGGTTGTGTTGCTATCGCTATGGCGCAGATTATGGCCTACCATCGTTATCCAACTGCAGCCTTTGGACACTCCTATAATTGGGATGCAATGCTTGCCTCAAGTGCGATTTCTCCATCAAACAATGAAGCTGCTACATCCGTCGCTAACCTTGTACGCGACATTGGAACGTCTGTCAATATGAGTTACGGAGTAACTGAGCAAGGAGCATCAGACGCATCTCCAAGTAATGTAGCCAACGGATTTAGACAATTCGGTTATTCTGCCGGTAATCTTAGCGACTATAGCTTTAACGTCGTAAAAGGAAATATCAATACAGCTCGTCCCGTTTTTGTTGGAGCTTATAACGCAACAGGAGAGGGACACGCCTGGGTAATAGATGCATACACTTATGAGCAATGCGAGGCTCTGTATTATAGTGTAGAAACCAAAGAATATTGTTTCACACTAAATGAGGGATCTCGAAACGAAATGGTATCTTGTAATTGGGGATGGGGATCCTCTTCCGATTTTGTATTGAGTGGCGTCTTTGCTTATTCATTCAATGTTTCGCCTAAAATGGTAAAGAACATACAACCTAACATTCAGTTATAAATTAAAATAGTAGCAATATGAAAAAGTTATTTTTTGCGCTGGCCATGTTGCTGGGAGTAACAGCCTGCGAAAATAGCGAGCAAGAGCCTACGTTGCAGCAAATCATAGAGAACTTTGAGATGACGACTGAACTTGGTGCAGATTTGACAAAAAACCTTGCCGATCATATGTTAATCATCCAAAAAATGTACGACGACACCTGGGAGGAATCTTATCCTTTAGGCGGAGGTCCTACCTCATACTTTTTCCAGGGTGACGGAAATGTCACTGTGTTTCAGTCCGGTCTTGGCCCAGGCAATTGGATAAACACTCTTGGTCGCCACAATGCGGAGTGGTCATACGACAATACCACAAACTCGATCATCATTGAGGGCGAAAGCCATCCAATCGTATACTATAAACACCCCGTATTGATTTGGGAGCAGTGGTTTGGCTATAGTGAGTTTGTGTTGGAGGATACGGCGTTATTGGAGGAATACACGCAGAAATATCACCATTCTTTGCCCATCTCGACGGTAAACAACGAGTGGCTCACTGGTCGTGTATATGCATTCACAGCCCATATTCGCACGCCAATCCCGATACATGATAATGATGAGGATTTCATGATCGAAAAGAGCGTATCGGAACTGCAATATATCTATTTTGCCGAGGATGGGACAGGCATCGCTTTTGTGCAAGCACCCGCTAAAGGTGATAAAAAAATCTCCAAATATCAATTGCCGATCAAATGGACGGTTGAAGATGCCATAGATTACACGGAGAATAAAAAGCACGTAATCCGATTGAATGATGCGATGTATGAGATTGTGCGCGTTTTTGAAAAGTATATTTCCGCCCAAAAAGAGATTATTGGTCTCGAGTTGCACGAAGCCATACAGAAGGCTCCCGACATCCTTGTGGGCGACTGCGACGACTATGATCTCGAGCAACTGAAAGCCGAGTACACCGATCCACAACCGTAAACCAAAATCTATATACTTATGAAAAAGTTATTTTTTGCGCTGGTCATGTTGCTGGGAGTAACAGCCTGCGAAAATAGCGAACAAGAGCCTACGTTGCAGCAAATCATAGAGAACTTTGAGATGACCGAAACGGCTAATCAAGAGTTTATGCAAGCCTTAACCTCACATCTGCTTGACTTTGATGGATTCTATGACGAGAATCTAAAACCCATGGACATGGATGGAGGTTTCAGCGGAACTCACTATTGCAACGCAGATGGTAGTAGCATCACTTTCTGGAATTCTATGTTGGGCTGGCGCATCAGCAAATTGCGCGATGAAGGCAATTGGTCATACAATCCGGAGAATGGTGAGCTGACGATTGGTACTTCAAAGCACACGGTGGCTTACTACCAACATCCCACACTGATGTTGCGCAAGGTGGCGAACTCTGCGAAAAAATATATATACTACGAAAAATACACCCTGCAGGACCTTTCCACGCTCGAGAGCTTACTCAAGGAGTATCCCAAACGGTTATATCAACCTGAATTGGCCGAGACACTGGCCGGTCAGGTAGTGGCCTTCGATCTGCACTATGCTCTGCCCTACTATCCCGCCCCCAACGACAACGTTGTTTACCTCGAAGATTGGAAAGAGGCCGATCAGCAATTTATCTATTTTGAGGCCGACGGAACAGGTATAGCCTTCTGCAGCGAAGCGACAACCGATCCGCAGAAACCGATCAGATATCAGAAGCCGATCACGTGGTCGTCCTCTGCGTTAGGTGGTGCATGGGGTGGAGCGATAACGATCGACGAGACCAAATTTCATGTCCATAATCTCTTCGAAAAGTATATCTCAGCGCAAGAGCAGATCTTAGGTATCGAGGTGTGCCCATTCGAGCAACATCGCAACGAATGGATCAACTGGTACATGATTGGCTATTTGGATGGCACAAACGTAGAAGAGCTGAAAAAGAGCTACACCGATCCGCAACCATAAACGAAACGTATCGTTGTCCCGCGCAAAAAAGCAAGGCGACAACGGCAAAAAAAATCGGGCAAAAGTGTTGGTAGTCTGAAACTTTTGTCGTATATTTGCACTATCAAAACCGACAGGAGGCCGCCCTAAAGCGGCCTTTTGTTGTAGTTCAGCATTTAACAAACCGTCGAAAATGATTGAAAAAGAGCAAATTATAACCATCGCCGAGCGTCACCTCGAGGGCTCGGATCGCTTCATCGTGGGGTGCAAAATATCCCCCTCGAACGAGATTGAACTGACCATCGACAGCGACACGTCGGTCGATATCGAGCAGTGCATCACGCTGAGTCGTGCCATCGAGGCCGAGCTGGACCGCGAGGCCGAGGATTTCGAGCTGACGGTCATGTCGGCCGGTATCGGTGAGCCGCTCACCTCGCTGCGTCAATATCGCAAGCTGATCGGCCGCTCGGTCGAGGTGGTGCTCAAGAGCGGCATCAAGGTCTTGGCCAAGCTCGACGAGGTGAGCGACGAAACGATCACCTTGAGCTACGAGGAGAAGCAGGCCGTAGAGGGCAAGAAGCGCAAGCAGCTCGTGAAGGTGACCCGCACCTACCCCTTCGAGGAGATCAAATCGACGGCCGAATGGCTCGACTTCAAATAAGCGAACGAATTAACTAAATAAAAACAGAACAAATCATGGACAACCTGAATTTGATCAGCAACTTTGCCGAGTTCAAAGAGCTGAAGAACATCGACAAATCGACGATGATCGGTGTGCTGGAGGATGTATTCCGCCACGCCCTGCAAAAGCAGTATGAGACGGACGAGAATTTCGACGTGATCATCAACCCCGAGAAGGGCGACTTAGAGATCTGGCGCAACCGCGAGGTGGTAGAGGATGGTGCTGTCGAGAACCCCAACACGCAGATCGCCGTATCGGAGGTGAAGGCCATCGACCCCACCTATGAGATCGGTGACGAGTATGCCGACCAGGTGCAGTTCACCTCGTTTGGTCGCCGCACGGTGCTCTCGCTGCGTCAGAATCTGGCATCGCGCATCCTCGACCTGGAGAAGGCTGCCCTCTACGAGAAGTATTCGGAGAAGGTGGGCGAGATTGTCTCGGGTGAGGTGTACCAAGTCTGGAAGCGCGAGGTGTTGATCCTCGACGACGACGAGAACGAGCTGTTGCTGCCCAAGAGCGAGCAGATTCCGAACGACTTCTACCGCAAGGGCGACACGATCAAGGCGATCGTTAAGTCGGTCGAGATGAACAACAACCAGCCGCGCATCATCCTCTCGCGTACGGCCCCCCAATTCCTGGAGCGTCTGTTCGAGCAGGAGGTACCCGAGATTTTCGACGGTCTGATCACGATCAAGAAGATCGTCCGCATCCCGGGCGAGCGTGCCAAGGTGGCCGTAGAGTCGTATGACGACCGCATCGACCCGGTAGGTGCTTGCGTCGGTCTGAAGGGCTCGCGTATCTACTCGATTGTCAAGGAGCTGCGCAACGAGAACATCGACGTCGTGAACTACACGTCGAACATTTCGCTCTTGATCCAGCGTTCGCTCAACCCGGCCAAGATCTCGTCGATCACGCTCGACGAGGAGAAGATGACCGCTTCGGTCTATCTGAAACCCGACCAGGTATCGCTTGCCATTGGTAAGGGTGGTCTGAACATCCGCCTCTCGAAGATGCTCACCGGCTACGACATCGACGTCTATCGTGAGATCGAGGAGGAGGACGTAGCCCTGACCGAGTTCACCGACGAGATCGAGGGCTGGATCATCGAGGCGCTGCAGCATGTTGGTTGCGACACGGCCAAGAGCGTCTTGGAGCTGGGTGCCGCAGAGGTTGCAGCACGTGCCGACCTGGAGATTGAGCAGGCACAAAAGGTCATCGAGATTCTGAAGGCCGAGTTCGAGGAGTAAAACAAAGAAAGGAGATCAAATATGGGGAATGAAAGAAGATTAAGGCTCATTCAGGTTGCTAAAGAGTTCAACGTCGGACTGAACACGATCACGGACTTTTTGCAAAAGAAGGGCATCAAGAGCGACGGGTCGCCCAACACGTTGGTCGATGCCGACACGTATGCCGTATTGGAGAAGGAGTTTGGCGCACACCGCAGCACGTCGGGTGCCCGCGACTCGGTGCGTGAGCGTATCGCACAGAAACAGACGACCGTCTCGTTAGATGCTCCGACGAAGGAGGAGAAGCCGAGCAAGGCTCGCGAGATTCACATCAAGGACGAGATTCAGCAGCCCAAGATCCTGGGCAAGATCGACCTCGAGCCGAAGAAGCCCGAGCCGAAGCCCGCTCCGGTCAAGGAGGAGGTGAAGGTCGAGGCCCCGAAGGTGGTCGAGCAGCCCAAAGAGGAGCCGAAGGCCGAAGAGCCCAAGGTGGTCGAGCCGCAGCCGGCACCGATCCAGGAGGAGGTCAAGCCGATCGAAAAGAGCGAGCCGAAGGCCGAAGAGCCCGTGCAGGCAGCTCCGGTCAAAGAGGCACAAACGCCCAGCGACAACATGACGTTGGCCGGCCCGAAGGTGCTCGGCACGATGGATGTTTCGGGCTTCGTGCCGGGTGGCAAGCATAAGCGCAAGCGTCTGCAGAAGGAGAAGGTCGATGTTGCCAAGGCCGCCAAGCAGGGCCAGGGTGGCAAGCAGGCCGGCCAGAAGGAGAACCGTCCGGGTGGTCAGCCGCAGAACCAGAACCAACCCAAGCCGGGTGAGGGTCGCCGCAACAAGAACAAGCAGAAGCCGCAACCCAAGCCGGTGGTTCGCCCCGAGGTGAGCGACGAGGAGGTATCGAAGCAGATCAAGGATACGCTGGCTCGTCTGACGGCCAAGGGTGCCAAGACGAAGGGTGCAAAATACCGCAAGGAGAAGCGCGAGATCATCGCCGAGCGCATGAACGAGGAGTTCGAGCGTGGCGAGATGGAGCGTAAGACGCTCAAGGTGACGGAGTTCGTGACCGTAAGCGAGTTGGCAGCCATGATGAATGTGCCGCCGACGGAGGTCATCATGGCCTGCATGAATCTGGGTCTGATGGTTTCGATCAACCAGCGTCTGGATGCCGAGGCTCTGGTCGTTGTGGCCGAGGAGTTCGGTTTCAAGACCGAGTTCGTATCGGTAGAGATTCAGGAGGCGATCACCGACGAGGTGGATACGGAGGATCAGCTCGTACCGCGTCCGCCGATCGTAACGGTGATGGGTCACGTGGACCACGGTAAGACGTCGCTGCTGGACAACATTCGTAAGACGAACGTAACGGCCGGCGAGGCGGGTGGTATCACGCAGCACATCGGTGCATACAGCGTCGAGTTGAATGGTCAGAAGATCACCTTCCTCGATACGCCGGGTCACGAGGCCTTTACCGCCATGCGTGCCCGTGGTGCCAAGATCACGGACGTGGCGATCATCATCGTAGCGGCCGACGACAGCGTCATGCCGCAGACGGTCGAGGCTATCAACCACGCCCAGGCTGCCGGTGTGCCGATGGTATTCGCCATCAACAAGATCGACAAGCCGCAGGCCAACCCCGAGCACATCAAGGAGCAGCTCTCGCAGATGAACTACCTGGTGGAGTCGTGGGGCGGTAAATACCAGGATCAGGAGGTTTCGGCCAAGAAGGGTCTGAACCTCGACAAACTCTTGGAGAAGGTGCTGCTGGAGGCCGAGCTGCTGGAGCTGAAGGCCAACCCCAATAAGCGTGCAACGGGTTCGGTGATCGAATCGACACTCGACAAGGGTCGCGGTTATGTATCGACGATCCTGGTGCAGAGCGGTACGTTGCGCGTGGGTGATGTGATGTTGTCGGGTACCTTCACCGGTCGTGTGAAGGCCATGTTCAACGAGAATGGTAAGAAGGTGACCGAGGCAGGTCCCTCGACGCCGGTACAGGTGTTGGGTCTGAATGGTGCACCGCAGGCCGGTGATTCGTTCAACGTCATGGAGGACGACCGCTCGGCACGCGAGATTGCCAACAAGCGCGAGCAGTTGCAGCGCATGCAGGGCATCATGACCCAGAAGCACGTGACGCTCGACGAGATTGGTCGCCGCATCGCTATTGGCTCGTTCAAGGAGCTGAATATCATCGTGAAGGGCGACGTGGACGGTTCGATCGAGGCTATGTCGGGTTCGCTCATCAAGCTCTCGAAGGAGACCGTACAGGTGAATGTGATCCACGCCGCCGTAGGTCAGATCTCGGAGTCGGATGTGCTGTTGGCTGCCGCCTCGAATGCCGTCATCGTCGGTTTCCAGGTACGTCCCTCGGCCTCGGCTCGTCGTTTGGCCGAGAAGGAGGAGATCGAGATCCGTCTCTACTCGATCATCTACGATGCCATCAACGACATCAAGGATGCTATCGAGGGTATGTTGGAGCCGGTCATGAAGGAGGAGATCGTTGCCTCGGTTGAGGTCTTGGAGACCTTCAAGATCTCGAAGGTGGGTACGATTGCCGGCGGTATTGTGCGTGAGGGTAAGATCGGCCGCAACACGCCGATCCGCGTGATCCGCGACGGTATCGTGATCTACACCGGTAAGCTCGGCTCGCTGAAGCGTTTCAAGGACGACGTGAAGGAGGTTTCGAGCGGCATGGACTGCGGTCTGAACATCGAGTCGTTCAACGATATCAAGGTGGGCGACATCATCGAGGGCTACGAGCAGGTAGAGGTAAAACGCAAATAATAACTATTAACTATCAAACATAAAGGAAAAGGAGTATGCTTACACCGATTCATTTTACGACGCCTGAAGAGGCTGTCAAAGTTATCAAGTCGGGCGACCACGTGCATTTGAGCTCGGTGGCCTCGGCCCCCCAGTGCCTCATTCAGGCCATGTGCGCACGCGGTGAGCGTGGCGAGTTGAAGGATGTACACATCCACCACCTCCACACCGAGGGTCCGGCGCCCTATGCCGATCCGAAGTTTGAGGGTATCTTCCAGCTCGACTCGTTTTTCGTAGGTGGCAACGTCCGCAAGGTGACCCAGAGCGGCCATGCCGACTACATTCCGATCTTCTTGAGCGAGACGCAGCGTTTGTATCGTTGCGGTGCTGTACCGTGCAACGTGGCGATGATCCAGGTTACGCCGCCCGATAAGCACGGCTATGTATCGCTCGGTACGTCGGTCGATGCTACGTTGGCTGCCGTCGAGTGTGCTGACTATGTGATTGCTGTCGTGAACAAGAACGTTCCCCGTTCGTTTGGCGACGCCATGATCCCGATGCAGAAGATCGACCTCTGGTGCGAGGACGACACGCCGCTCATGGAGGCTCACTTCACCGCCCCGAATGAGGTGGAGACGGCCATCGGTAAGCACTGCGCTGCCCTGATCGAGGATGGTGCTACGCTGCAGATGGGTATTGGTGCCATTCCGAACGCTGTATTGGCACAACTCGGTGGCCACAAGAACCTGGGTATCCACACCGAGATGTTTGCCGACGGTGTTCTGCCGCTCGTCGAGGCCGGTGTGATCAACGGCGAGGCCAAGAACATCGACAAGGGTAAGATGGTATCGACCTTCTTGATGGGTTCGCAGAAGGTTTACGATTTCATCGACGACAACCCGGGTGTGCTGATGATGGACGTAGGTTACACGAACGATCCCTACATCATCGCCAAGAACGACCGCGTAACGGCCATCAACTCGGCTCTTCAGGTCGATCTGACGGGTCAGGTGTGCGCCGACTCGCTCGGTACGAAGTTCTGGTCGGGCGTAGGTGGTCAGATCGACTTCGTCTATGGCGCTTCGCTCTCGAAGGGCGGTAAGGCCATCATCGCCATGCCTTCGATCACGAACAAGGGAGTATCGAAGATCTGCCCCACGCTGTTGGAGGGTGCCGGTGTCGTGACGACGCGTAACCACATCCACTGGTTTGTCACGGAGTATGGTGCAGTCGATCTGTACGGTAAGACGATGCAGGAGCGTGCTCGTCTGCTGATCTCGATCGCCCACCCCTCGGCACAGGAGGAGCTGGACAAGGCCGCCTTCGAGCGTTGGGGTTCGCACCACCACTATATTAAAAGCTATATGAAGAAATAGTCAATTTCTTCATATAATCACAAAGGCTTCCTTCGGGAAGCCTTTGTTGCTTTTAATATAGTGGTGTAAACACCACCGTTTGTGTTACCTATCCCCCAAACCCCCTTTGACCTTTGGTCTTCCTCCTTCGCACCTCGGCAAAGTGTGCAAGCACCCTCTGCCATCGGTTTGGCGTCGGTTCTGTAAAGGGGGCTTACTGTTCAGTTACACACGATGGGTTACATGGGTAAGTAATTCTTTAATTAATATGCTCAAGGTGTACAATAGAATTCACCTCGCACCCTACAAAGATACCAATCATTCCAATAATATCCAAATGCCTGTTAAATAATTTAACTTGGTGATTTATAGAGAATTAGAGAGATTAGTGAGAGATTAATAATAAACATATAGCTGGGAACAAATGACCCCAACAGAAAGGTTACCAATCAGTTAG
>JAFSBY010000024.1 GCA_017437045.1 Alistipes sp. | reverse complement strand
TCAGGTCAATCATGTGGAGTGGGAGACCATGCGCTCCTCGATGACCAAGGAAGAGATAGTCCAAACGATTGATGACTATCTGACCAATTATGAACTTTGGATTGTAGACAAAAGTTATGTACTCGAAAGCGGGAAACTTTTGGCAGTCCCCTCGCGCAAGATTAACTTTGTGACTTATTAGGCCAATATCAAACAGCAGGCGGAGTCCAATCGCAATCCATCCGCTAACTATGTTGTAGTTCCCCCGAGTTAGTAAGTGCCCACAGATCAGACACAAAGCCTGGATGCACACGTCGCACCCCAAACGACGATGCGCGTTTTACCCCTTTATCGTGTTAAGCGGCAGGTTACACCTTTTTGTTGGAGGGCATGGCAGAGTGCTTTGCGGTCGGTTTTGCGGACGAGGGGTACAATGCGATTGATGCGGCGACCGTTGGTGGTGGTCAGGTGCAAATGAATCTGCGAGGGGCCGCGTTGTTGCAGTTCGATGTAGGCGATCTTGTGGTAGGGGATGCGAATGGTGGGGCGTAGCGAAAGGCCATGACGAATCATGAATTCATCCTCGGTCAGCTCAACCCCATTGAGTACCACGACACAAACAAGCATGCACCCTCCAAACAACAGGCAGAGCCCCCACACCATCCATCCGCCGGCGTTGTTGTAACTCTCCATATTTCGGAGGTGGTTTCCCCAGATCAAACAGAAGGCTAAGGAGATCACGCCGTACCAAAAGACAAGGCTGTGGTGAAGAGGCTTTAGAAAGCGTTTCATGGTTTTAGCAACAACTTATTGTTACAAATATACGGAAAAAAGTCCGCGTGTGGCATCTTTTCACTATCTTTGTTTATACTTATATGTATAGGATGTAGACTTATGGATCGTGCGTTGTGTGGTTTGATCGGTTTGGCCGTGTTATTTGTGCTCCTGGGCGTGTTGATGCTGCTCGGGCGAGGCGATTGGCTGATTGCCGGTTACAATACTGCCTCAAGCAAGGAGAAGGAGCGGGTGCACATCGGTCGATTGCGCGTGTTGGTCGGAGGATTGCTGTTCTATGTGGCGGTACTACTCCCGATCGTGAAGTTCTATGCTGCGTGGTGGTTCCCCTCGATTCCGATCCTTGTGGGGGTCTTTCCCGTAATTATTTTGGCCAATACGCGTGGGCGGTGAAAAAATAGTTGTTCGTCTGCTTAAAGGGTTGTGAAGGATGGATATTGTCGAATTTCGTGAGTTTTGCTTGTCGTTGCCCGAGGTGGAGGAGTGTTTGCCGTTTGATGAGGTGACGTTGGTCTTCAAGGTGGGCGGACGGATGTTTGCCGTGGTGGGGTTAGACAATCCGATTGGGTTTGTCGTGAAGTGTGACCCCGATCGCGCCATTGCCCTACGTGATCGTTACGAACAGGTCAAGGCGGCCTTTCATTTCAATAAAAAGCATTGGAACAGCCTCCGTTTTGAGGGCAAGATGAGCGATCGGCAGCTGGAGGCCGAGATTCGTCACTCCTATTTGCTGGTTGTACGACAGAATGTAACCCCCAAAGCGCGTCGTTTGGAGATCTTACAACAGATTGAGCAGGAGGGGATTTATGACGATGCAGAACGGTTCTAATAGGGGCTACGCACCGGTTGTCTTCGACCGCTCTTGTTGATAGAGACGATCAAAATGGGCGCGCAGGGCCTCTCGGTCGGCAATCAGTCGGCGTAATTGCGCCAGCCGCTCCTCTTTAGCGGGATTCGGCAGCCACATCTTCAGATAGCCGCCTTCGCCATATTTCACCGTCAGATGCTCCATGAACCGAGCGAACTGCTCCTCGCGGCTCTTTTCGGGTTCGTGTGAAAGACCATATTGCACGGTGCGTTGCAGGATCATCTCCGGAATCAGCGCACGGTCAGCTTCGGCCACAATGCACCCATAGATCGAACGCGGAGCTTCGTTGCGCGAGGCGCGATGATCCTCGGCCGCTTGGGCCATCAGTTCGATTTGCTCGGCATTGAACCATTGTCGCAGACACGGATCGGTCCGTAAAATCTCGCCCGAGCGCAGGTGGTGGCACTCGCGTCCCGCGTCTAACCCCGTATCGTGATAGGCGGCAATCGTATAGACCATGTCGCGCGACACTTCATAACCCTCGGCCAGTCGGAGACTTTCGCGGATCACCTGCTCGGCGTGGTCACGACGATGCGCACGATCGAAACGATCGTAGCGCGGCAGGATCTCCCGTTCGATATAGGCAATTAGTTCCGGTCGCATAGTTCGAGGTATCGATCGATAAGACGTGCCACGGCATACTCGCCCAGACGCTCCTCGGCGATCGGTTGAGACCCCTCGATCGCGGGCAGCGTGGCTACGCGAATACGGAAGAAGGTGGCGTGCAGGCGTTGGTGGGAGAGTTGATGGGGGCGCATGGATTGTTCGCGCTCAATTTGGTAGCTCTGCCCTCCAAGCCATTGCTGAAAGGTCGGGTTGGCTGCCAATGTCGGTGCATCGCAGGCTGAGGTGGTCTCGATGAGCGGAAATTCGTACAACCCCTGCCAAATATCACCGCCCTCGCGGCGATGGAGCAGCGTATGTGTGCCATCCGAGAGGTGCAGATAGTGAAAATAACGGTCGCGGATCTTCGTGCGTCCCTGCTTAATCGGGCGTTCGGCGATGGTGCCGGCAGCATAGGCCAGACAGCAATCCTGAAGTGGGCACTGCTCGCAGCGAGGGTGCTGGGGCGTGCATTGCATCGCTCCGAAATCCATGATCGCCTGATTATAGGTTCCCGGATGGGTCGTGTCGAGTAGTTCATGGGCCAGCGCCGTAAAGGCGCGTTTCCCTTCGGTGGAGTCGATCGGAGTGGCCAGATCGAAAAGACGTGCCAGCACGCGATAGACATTTCCATCGACAACGGCATGGGGCTGATCAAAGGCGATCGAGGCGATGGCGGCTGCCGTATAGTCGCCTACCCCTTTCAGGGTGCGCAGGCTGGCAAAATCGGCCGGAAACACGCCGCTAAAACGATCGACAACCTCTTGGGCTGCCGTATGCAGGTTGCGGGCACGGCTGTAATAGCCCAATCCCTGCCACTCCTTGAGCACCTCATCCTCCGAGGCTGCTGCCAAAAGCTCGACGCGCGGCCATCGGCCAATGAAGCGTTCGTAGTAGGCTAACCCCTGTTGTACGCGGGTCTGCTGAAGAATCACCTCCGAGAGCCAGATGGCGTAGGGATCCTGCGTCGTGCGCCACGGTAGTTCGCGTCGAAAGGTGGCATACCAGCCCATCAATCGCTCTGTGATGCGCTCCTTCATAGTCGGTTAATGGTGCTTGTGGACCTCGTTGAATCCCAATTCGCGGTAGATCGATTCCAACTCCTCGCTTCGATCAGAGATCACCAGCAGCACGTCGCCTACCAGCAGCTGCGTATTGCCCTGCGGGACGAAATAGGCTCCGTCGCGGCAGATCATCATCACGAGCGTATGCTCTGGCAGGCTGATCTCCTTGAGGGTCGATCCGGCCGCCAACATCGACTCCTTCACCTCCACTTCGGTCAGTGCCGAGCTGATGTCGTCGTGTAGTTTGACATCGAAGGTTGCTTCGCGCTCCTCATAAGCTAACCCCAGCAGGTTGGCCATGCCACTGACCGTCGTACCTTGAATCAGCAGCGAGATGATGGTCGAAAGGAAGACTACGTTGAAGAGTAGAGGCCCTCCCTCCAGATTGGCCACTAACGGATAGGTGGCAAAGAGGATCGGCACGGCACCACGCAGGCCGACCCACGAGATGTAAAGGCGCGCTTTGGTCGAGAACTTACGGAACGGCAAGAGGCAGAGGAAGACCGAAAGCGGACGGGCAAACAGAATCAGGAAGAATCCGACCAGACCACCCATGATCAGCACCTCCGGCTCGAACAACTCGCGCGTATTGACCAACAGACCGAGCATGAGGAACATGACGATCTGCATGAGCCACGTGAAACCGTCGAAGAAGATCGAGAGCGTACGTTTTTGGACGATATGGTAGTTGCCGACCACCAAACCCGAAATATAGACGGCCAGATAGCCGTTGCCATGCAGCAGATCGGTCAGTGCGAAGGAGCAGAAGATAAAGGCGAGCAACAAGACCGAATAGAGCGACGTATTCTCCAGGTTGATCTTGTTGATCGACCACACGGCTGCGCGACCGATCAGATAGCCCGATAGTGCACCTACCAACAGCTGCACCACGACATAGAGCACATTGAAACCGATGCCCGTATTGCCCGTATGCGACAACACCGAGATCATCAGCAGCGTGAGCATGTAGGCCATTGGGTCGTTCGATCCACTCTCCAACTCCAACATCGGTCGCAGATTCTCACGCAATCCCTGCTTCTTGGAGCGCAGGATTGAGAATACCGAGGCCGAGTCGGTCGAGGACATCGTGGCCGCCAGCAGCAGCGAGGCCGGGAATGAAATGGCAAAATTGAGCCACGGAGCCACCAACCAGATGAAGAAGGCCAAGATAAAGGCAGTCATGATCACACCGATGGTGGCCAGCAGTAATCCCGGCGCCAGGATCGGACGTATATCCTTAAATTGGGTATCCATACCACCCGAGAAGAGGATGATACAGAGGGCGATCATGCCGACGAATTGTGTCAGTTCGGGCGAATTGAACGAGATGAACTCCCACCCAAAGAGCATACCGACTCCCAAGAAGAGCAACAGGGCGGGTGCGCCAAAACGGTGTGCAACCTTACCGGCCATCACCGCTACGAAGAGTAGCACGGAGCCGACCAACACAAAATTTTCACCACTAAACTCAAACATAACTACCTAATCAATGTTTGTTATTCAAAAAAAATGAGGGGCAGAGCCTTAAGTTCACACCCTGCCCCTCGCGTATATTCACTTTTCAAACTTTGTTCACCTATCGGTCAGCGATGACCTTAATGCCCGTGATCGGACGGTACTCGTAACCGATATATTCGTAGGCCTGCAGCGATGCAACATGCAGATCAGCCGAGTAGAAAATCGCTACGGCAATGCTCGACGATTGGCTGCTCGTCGTGGCTAAAATGCGCTTGACTGACCCCTCGTCGATCAGACGTTGCACCTCGGCACGTTGCTCCTGCGGGAAGTAGAGTTCCTTGTAGTGCAACTGCTCGCCGGTAGCCTGAATGACAGGTCTTCCCTCCGTATCGACCAGACAGCTGGTGAGCATCAAACCGCCGACCAGCGTAATGGCTCCGGCTGCCATGATGAGTGACGAGGCAAGGTTGTCACCCATCGTATCTTTGGTGAAAAAGTAAAGAACGATCAGTCCAATGCCGATGGCCAATACGACAAGCGACAATACGGGACTCTTTTTGCGGCGTACAACGACACCGCCCGGTAAGGCATAGAGTGCCTCACTGAGATTATTTTTATCCATGTTTTTGCAAATTTAATTATTTAGTAGTGTGTGTAGAAAGAACTGATGACAATCCCTCGACTACTAAATAATCCACCGGCACAATCGGCTGGGCGAACAAGCGGCCATGCCGGCGGTGACGGTCTGCGGGCTATGATGCCCTCCATGGATCAGGTGTGCATGCTCATGCGTTTGGACGGCATAGGCCGTGTGCCACGTGTGGTGGTGGCGCGAACTATGCTGCGAGGTCGCCGTCCGAGCCTGCGAGCTGATCTGGAGGACCAGATGCTCGAAGGAGTAGGGCGGTGTGGCAGCTGTGTGCTGACGAACCTGGCGGATCAACTCCTTGGCCGACTCTGCACGCACCGTTTCGCGTTGGCCCACCATCGGCTCGCTTGCCGGAATTGGTATCGAGACCTCCTGCAAGCTGACCATCGAGATGATCAATAACGCTATGTTCAGCCAAAAACGCATCGTAGTGCAAAGGTAACACTTTTATGGTAGAATCGCAAGCCTGAAAAGGCCGCTTGTTATGCGATTTGCACGCGAAAGGGGCTGCCACAACAACCTTGTTGGACAGCCCCCTTCGGATGGTATGCTGATATACCTTATTTCAGGTGCTTGACAAAGAAATCGGCAGTCAGCATCAGCAGTTTGTGGCCGATGTCGCTGCGCTTGCTGTGCAGGTTGTGGTCGTAGTAGGGGTAGATCTGCAGATCGACCTCACCACCCTTGGCACGCAACGCCTCGGCATACTCCACACTTTGCGTATAGTCCACCAAACGGTCGCCCGTGCCGTGGCAAAGCATCGATGCCGGGATATTCTTCTTCGGAATCTGATAGATGGGCGAGCAATCCCGCAGTGCATCCTCCTCGAGGTTATGGAAATAGCGGATACGCTTTTTGTCGGTCGATCTTACCACGCCATTGTTGGCCGTCAGGAAGTTATAAGGACCGGCATAACCGACCATCGCCTTCGTCCCCTTGATGGTCATCGCGGCAAGGGCCGAGAGGTGTGCTCCGGCCGACTGACCGCAGAAACCGAAGCTGTTGGGGTCGATGTTGAGCTCCTCGGCATGCTCCTGCACCCACTTCACTGCATCGCGAATATCCTCCATCGAGACATCGATGCTGGCATTGGGCTGATGCGATAGCGTGTAAGCAATGCGGACACCGGCAATGCCCTTCTGCACGGCCAGGAACTGCGACGAGACGCGGAAGGCATTGTTGTTGCCTTTTGTCCAACCACCGCCATGGATCCACACGACAAAAGGCGCGGGCGTCGTGCTCACGGCACGATCGACGATCAGTTTGAGCTCGTACTCGGGATAGCTCTTATAGACATACTCCTCGCTGACGCACGACTTATAATGTTTGCTCGATGCAATCGGACGATGCTCATAGACCGTCAAAAGATCCGGCACCTCGTCCAGGTTGATAAACTTATAATCATTCGGATACTTCACCGAATAGGTGCCATCGCCATTCTCGACGAGCTCGATCGAGTAGCGGTTTGAAATTTTCGCCTTTTTGGGCTGTTGTGCACTTGCCGGCAGTATGACCGCCATGGCCAAAGCCATCAGTGCAAGGATTTTTGTCGTCTTCATCATGATAAGGTATTTAAGTTATTGGTTCAATCGTTGTTGGCTTAAAAGTGTTAAATCGTTTTAATACATTTACAAAGATAAAAAGATTGCTTCTAAAATGCAAATTTTCGAGGACGAAATTGCAACCTCGGCAAGGGTTACAAAGAAAAGCCCTCCCGAGTGGGAAGGCTTTCATGAACGATATTACATAGGAAAGAATTAGTTAATATATCACAGGTGAACACTAAAATAATCTAACTGATTGGTAACCTTTCTGTTGGGGTCATTTGTTCCCAGCTATATGTTTATTATTAATCTCTCACTAATCTCTCTAATTCTCTATAAATCACCAAGTTAAATTATTTAACAGGCATTTGGATATTATTG
>JAFSBY010000023.1 GCA_017437045.1 Alistipes sp. | reverse complement strand
ATGGCGTCGCGTACCGTCACCTTGCCGTCGGGGTAGTTCGTCCACACCTCTGGCATGAAGCAGAACGACACCGCCCTCAGCAAGGGCAGATTGTCGGGTGCCAGACATTCATAGCCCTCCGTGTCTTCGCGGAACTTCCGATAGGGATAGCTGCGCGTGCAGTGCTGCCCCACCTGTACGCACACCTTCATCCTGTCCGTCACCGCCTTGCCGTCCGCGTTCTGCGTCTGACATTCGTAGTCGTACACCGCCACGAGGCTCGACGTGTCGATACTGTCCTGATGAATCTTGGCGGCAATCATTGCTGCCAACATGTCATCCATACCATCGTCCTGCTGCGCCTGTGCTGCTATCGTCAGTGCGAGAGCCATCATGGTTGCTAAAATCTTTTTCATTGTTCTTGATGTTTTACACGAATTATCACTAATTGTCCACAAATTACTCATAAATTATTTAGTTTTGAACGGAGTATGAAATTATTTTTGTACCTTTGCCCCGTGAAACCAATAAATGTACATTGATTATGGCAAGACCGATTAGAGAGACCCCCGTACTGAAGGGCGAAGATGCCTTCAACTTCGAGTGGAGAAGGCTGCAGGTGGAGAACAGAACTCCAGAAGAGCGTGCCGAGGCTCGCAGAAAGTTTCAGGAGGCAGTGGCAGAAGCAAAAAAGCATATTGAATGGTGCTGGTAATTTATGAAGCTTGTTCCTCTGACTCCTGACTATGAACTGACTCCATTTGACTGTGGAGACAGCGACTTGAACGAATTTCTGTTCAACGATGCCAAGAAGGCACAAGAACTGCGCATCGCCAATACGTTCATCCTTGAAGACGATGGACGTATTGCTGCTTATTTCTGTTTGTTGAACGATCGCATCAGCCGTAATGAAATAACGAGTAGCAGATGGAAGAAGATTAAGGCGAGTTTCCCTGTGAGCAAGCAGTTCCGGAGTTACCCATGCATCAAGGTTGGCCGTTTCGCGGTTTCCTTGAACTTTCGTGGGCAGAATGTCGGAACATGGCTGATGGATAATCTTAAAGAGCGACTCAATGCAGGACAGAACCAATCTGCTTTCCGTTACATCACTGTCGATGCATATCTCTCTGCCATTCCCTTTTATGAAAAGAATGGTTTCAAGGCACTCACCAAGAAGGAAGAGGACGAGCACACTCGCCTGATGTTCTTCGACATGATGGATGTGCTTTAACACCTCTATAGAAACTTTGCTTCCATACCACCTCCCGCTCCCCCTCATGGCCGAGCGGGATGCTTGTTTCTGTATGTCTCTTATGCCTGTCATTCTAATTCCAGTGGCTGATAAACATGTGCTTTCGTCAGCAGCGGGTGACCGTCGGCAAACGCGAGCTGCTGACCGCCCAACTCAAACACTGTCATGTTACGGATGCTTCCGCCCAGTGAGAGGTTACCACCGTTGAGGTCGGGCACGTGGAAGAAGGGATTCTTGGCATACTGGCGGTTGCCATACACATCGTTGCGGTGCTTCAGCAGCTTAGCGTATGCCATACGCTGCACGTCGGGGTTCTTTTCCGGTGCCGTGATGGTCGTTGCCTCTTGTCTCAACTCCGTGAGACAGAAGGTGTGCGCCTCATTTTCTGCCTGAACAATCATCCCTGGCAAACCGCGTAACCGCCACGGCCCTGCTGATGAAGGAATCTCTTCGGTGTACCACACGCGCCACTCCACGCCTCGATACGTTGCCGTGGCCTGCTGACAGAGGTAGCCGCTCACGGTCAGTGTGTCATCGGTCAGCGTCCATGCGATGTCGGGTGTCGGCTCACTGCCCTCGAACTCATGTGGGAAAATCCAGTCGCGTACTGTCGTCTTGCCTAAAGGATAGCCCGTCCACACCGTCGGCATGTGCATCACCGCCTCTTGGTGTTCTGCTATTATTACATCTTCCTCTTCTGCCGATCCGTTTGTCTTCATGTAGGCCGAGCGGGGCATTGACTTCGTCACCGTACGTCCCACTTGCACCACCACCTGCATCCTGTCCGTGACGGGTGCATCCTCGTCGTTCTGCGTCCTGCACTCATAGTCATATATGGCCACGAACTGCGCCGTGTCAATCACTTCTTGCGCCGACGCCGACGCCGCCAGTGCTATATATAATATAATGTATAGGAGTTGTTTCATTTTGTCTTACTTCAATTCCAGCGGTTGATACTTATTTACTTTCTTCGGAATAATCATGTCGGTAGCTACGACCGAGATTTTGTCCTCTGCGGCAGGTTCTGGGCCGCCTGGCCACATTTCAATGATGTTCAGGTGGTCGTAGGTTCCCTGCGGAATATAGTAGTTCGGCTTCTGCACATACTGCTTGTTGCAATAGAGCTTGTTGCGGTGGGAAATGAACTTGTCGCGCTTGAGGGTCGTGTAGCCACCTTTAGAGAAGTACTTGATGGGAGCCGTTCTTTGCATCAGTCCCACGCAGACGAACGAGAAGATGCCGTCCTTGTCCTCCGCTTTCAGAATCATGCCCGGCAGTCCGCGCAACTTCCAAGGACCAAAGGATGTCGGCACCTCTTCCGAATACCATGCCGTCCACGTCCTGCCTGCATACTTGCCGACGGCTTTTTGGCAGAGGTAGCCGCTCACGGTCAGCGTGTCGTCTGCTAACTCCCAAGTGAAGTCAGGCATCGGCTCCGTATAGAAGTAACGGTTGGGCACAACTTTGTCGAACGAACTCACTTCACCTTCGGGGTGTCCGATGAACAGCACAGGCAAGTTATACTTACGCGCATCCCACTCACCATACTGGTAGCCACGATTCTGCCACTCGCCGAAGTCCTCCAGCATGGTGCGGTTATACTCCATGCACTTCGTCGCATGGCTCCCTACCATTACAGCCAGCTGCACGGAATCCTTCGCGACATTTCCATTCCTGTCCGTCGTGTTCGTCACATAGTCATAGACCACCACAAACTGGCACTGGTCTATACTGTCATTCTTCTGTGCCATCGTTGGAGTCGAAAGGAACAACGCAAAGATGGCTGTGCTCATCAAACGCAAGCACTTCGCTCTTTTATCTACCATATCATTCTGACTTTAAGTGATAAACATATATAATAAAATCTGTATCAGTACTAACTAACGAGGCCAACTCGTCCCGTGCAAAACCTATCACGGAATTAGGCTCTATGCCCTGTCCCTGATAAGTGAGCCTCTCTACACGTTCCACCGCCGTACCGTCCGTATTGCAAATATAATTCTCAATCTTGCCTTTCCGAAAGAGCTTCACCCACATCTTCGAGCCTCCATAGTATCTGATACGTGCAATGCGTCCATTCTCTGGCAACGTAAACTTGTATTCGGGGAAGCAAGTCAGATAGTCATGTCCCGTAGCCACCTTCAGAGAGTCATCCATGCTCAAGGAGAAGTCAGCACTGCTCACTTCGATGGAGTCCAGAACTTCGCCTGTTGCAAAAACAATCTTCTTAATGAAGTTGATGCGTCTGCCTCCCACGATGGCATTGCCCCATGCATAGCAGAACTGCCCACTGCTATCCAGCAACGCCGAACCAGGATGCACCGCTGGCTCACCCATCATTTGGGCCTGATTGAAAGGCTGCTCATTCATCCGTCGAACAAGACTGCCGTCTTGGATTCTAAACACAGCCCCATCCATTGCGCCCAACATCACAAGACTATCATTGACAAGCAGATTGGCATTGGGGATGGACTGAATGTTAATGTTATCCCGCCGCAGTACAAGTGTGTCTATCGTCTTCACTTGATTGTCAAAAGACAAGACGGCACCATTCTCCTTACTTAAGTCTATGATGGTTTGCCCCTGCGCTCCTATCGTCAGCGCGAAGGCCATCATCATCACTAAAATCTTCTTCATTGTTGTCAATGTTTTATTGATTGTTATCATTACTTTCTTTGCCCAAGTCTTCACCCCTCACAATCTTGTACTTCGGGGGATTGCCGTGGTGGATGATGTTCATGATTTCGTGGATTTCCTCGTCGGTGAGGCCTTCCTTGTCAAAGTATGAGCCGGGGATAAGCGAGCAATAAGGCGGGCAGGTCAGTCGGCGGATAAAGCGGCGGCGCTTCAGCCAGTGCCACACGTCCTCGAAGAACCAGCCGATGCGGGTCCAGAAGAGCGACTGGATGCTGATGATCACCAGCATGACGATGAGAACAATGAGCAGCACGACCAAGATGATGCCCATCACGATGTTAGTGGTGTCGTCAGTTGTCAGCTGAGCGCCCTTGAACCAACGTTCAAACGATTCTAAAACGATTTCAAATTCCATAGTTTATTTCTTTTTCGGATTCTTGTTCCAGTGATACACCAGATGCAGCATGACGTAGTGCGGCAGGGAGCGATACCAGGTTTCGGTGCGGCCCTGGGCGTTCACGGAGTATTGGGTGGAGGAAAGCTGGTGCAGGAGGTCGAAGGCTTCGATGCGGGCGATGAGCTTGCCCTTGAAGAAGGGCTGGCTGACGGAGGCGTTCAGTACGAAGTCGTTGGTGTTCAGTTCGCTGCTGCCGTAGCCGCGACGGGAGTACATGTTGCCGTCGGCTGAAAGCGTGGTGTTCAGGCGCGGCAGGGTGTAGCGGGCGGAGAGACCGTACTGGAAGTCGGTGGCGTTGAGTGTCTCGAAGTCGTACATCTTGCCCTCCGAGTGCCGCCAACGGATGTCGCCCGTGGCGCGGATGTTTAGCGTACCTTTATTATATTGTATGTAGGCCCCGTCGTGCAGGGTCAGGGTATTGACAACGTTTTCCTCACTCGCTGTCATACCCGTGAGCATAGCATGGTCGATGGAGTGATGGTAGCCAGCATCGGCGTTTGTCTGCCACGACCAGTAGCGGTTCTTGTCGATGGTGCGGCTGATGTCGAACACACCCTTCAGCGTGTAGGCTCCGCTGACGTTCTGGGGGCGGTAGGTATAGATGCCGCTCGTGGGGTCGTATGCCACCGACTGCGCTGTGCTGCGGTGCTGGTAGTTGAGCGAGGTGCCGACGTGTAACGTCTGCTGATGGCCGTGGGCATTCTTGTCGTAGTAGTCGATGTTGGCGTTCGTGGTCACGTTGCCCTTCAGGTCGGGATTGCCCTCGCGGACGATGAGCGGCTGGCTGTCGTCGCGCCATCCGATGCGGCTCATCAGCTGGGCGCTGCTGCGGTTGTGGCTTGCGCCGAGGCGGAGGTCGTGTTTGCCGTCCTTGCTCATCAGTCGGAATGAGGCCGAGGTGTTCAGGAACACGGTGTTCTGCGTGGCCACCGTGTCTATTGCGCCCCGCTCGTAGTCCAACCGTTCGTGCCGCACGGGCAGGCTCAGCCCAATGCTCCAGTGGTCGTATTCCATTGTCATCGGCAGATCGGGATAGGGCTTGCACTTGGCCGTCTGACGCAGCGTCACGCCCGCCTTGTTCTCGAACATACGGCTGTGACTGTCGTAGGAATTCGAGGGGTCGGTGATGGCCGTCAGCATGTCGATTTCCGACGGTAGCAGCAGCGTGTCGGGGTGGTAGAGATAGTCGTGCGTTCTCGTGTTTATCACTTGTGCTTGCTCGCTTAAACCGATTTTCACATCCTTGCCAAGTGGTATCCCATAGCCGAGTTGAAGGAAGCCCACAGTCTGGCGGTTGAAGATGTCGTTGGCATTGTGCGTCAACTGCCTCGAATTTGAGGCAATTTGTTCCGTCAGGTAGCGACTGGCTTGCAGGCTCTCGTCGTTGCCGTGCTGCATCATGGCGTAGAATTCTACATGCCGTTTGTCCTTCCCTACGTTGAAGGCTCCGTCCACTTCACCTTTCAAACTCCATGACTTGCCCTCGCTCATGCCCACGCTTCGCATCGAGGCAGTCAGAGAGTCGCCCCACTGGTCGAACGAGGAATTGAACGAGCCGTCGCGCTTAGCGTGGTTGAAGTCTATCTCTGTTCTCAGATAAAACGGCTTAGTCAGGCTGAACGTGTTGTGTAGCTTCACCTGACGATTGCCCGAACGGTTCCGCATGGCAGAGATGGACAGCGGCGTGCTGCCCGCCAAGAATTGTTCGTAGCGCTGGCGCATCTCCTGTTCGTCGGTGGTTGAGGTGTAGTCGGCGCTGAACGTTTCCTTCACCTTGTCGCCCTTCGTGTGGTAGTCAATCTCGGTGGCCGCGCTGCGGGTCGTCACCATCGACTGCGGCATCGAGGCGGGTGTCCAGTGGCCCGACTGCCCGATGTGGCGGCTCTCGTTCACATTGTTCACATTGCCAAAAAGCGTCAGGCGCAGGCGGTCGGTGAAGCCAAGGGCAAAGGCACGTCCGAGCCACCTGTCTTCAGTGCCCACGGCTCCCTCCACGTTGGCAATATAGCCCCGCTGATATTCTTCTTTCAGGTTCACGTCCATCACAAATTTCTTCGGGTCCACGTCGTAGCCCAGCGCCATGCTCTTGTCGCTCTGGCGGTCGTACACCTTGATGTCCTTCACCGTGTAGTAAGGCAGGTTTTCCATCAGCACCTTCTTGTTGCCCTTCATGAACGAGCGCGAGCCGAGCATCAGTTCGTCCACCATGCGCCCGTTGACGAAGATCTGCCCCGCCTCGTTCAGCGTCACGCCCGGCATCTGTCGGATGAGGTCGTCGAGCATCGACCCCTGCGGCAGCTTGAACGCCGTGGCATCATAGACGATGGTGTCGCCGCGATAGAACATTTTTACGCGGGTGGCCTTCACCACCACCTCACCCAAGTCCACCTCCCGCATCTTGCGCATTTCCAGCATCGGCACCTCTATTCCCGTCTGCTTACCAATGCTCACCCGCTGCCACACGTCGTCGTAGCCCTTCAGCTGGGCGTGAACCAGCAGCACTTTCGCGTCGGTCGTCACCTTCGCCGTGTACTGGGCAAACAGCGGTTTCAGGTCGCGGTTGTAGGCCGTGAACATAGCCGCCGAGTCCACCAGCACGCTGCTGTCGGCACGGCATATTGACACTTTGGCGTGGCTCAGCGGAATCTTCAGGAATCCGTCTTCCACGTTGCCCGATAAGGTTATTTCTTTCTGAGTCTGTGCCCCTGCCGTCAATGCGGCGAGGGCGAGGATGATGGTAATGATGTTCTTTCTGCTCATAATTCTATGGTGGTTTTATTTGTTTCCGATTGATGGAAGGTCGCCGACTGGCTCGTTGAGGTCGGATTTCAGGAATCCGAGGTCGACGAGCGACTTTCCTGCCTGGATTTCAGGAATCCGAGGTCGCCGAACGGCTCGGCGGGGTCGGATTCCGAAAATCGGAGGCGGCAGACGGGGCCGCTGCCTCCGATTCGTGAAATTCCGCATTACCGGGCGCCTACTGCTCCGGCTCTACGGGCGTAGGCTCCGGCTCGGGCGAGGGGTCGGGCGTGGGTTCCGGCTCCGGCTCGTCGCCGCCCTTGCCCTTCGGCAGGAGGTACTCGCGGGCGTAGCGCTCGAAGCCCTTCAGCTGGGTGATGAGGGCGGTGAGCTCAGCGCTGGGCATGAGGTCGTTCATGGCGTTGATGACGCGGTAGAGGTCGGCGATGGCCAGGTCGGTCTGGCGGCGGGCGGCCTTCAGCTCACCCTTCACGAACTCGCCCTTGGTCTGGGCGCGCTGGGTCAGCAGCTGGCGCACCAGCGAGGCTTTCTGAGCGGCTTTCACGTACCACTGCCAGGCGCCGATCTGCGTGAGGAATTCCTGCTTGGGCTGCAGGTTCTGGCCCATCTGCAGAATCTTGTCGGCCTCGGCACCGTAGCCGTCGTTCACGCGGAACTTAAAGTCCTTGAACACCTGCTGCACCGCGAGTGCGTCCTGCTTCTGCGCCTCCGTGTCGGGCAGCGAGGCGTAGCCGTCGTTGATGTAGCGGAAGGCCGTCATGTAGCAGTCCTGCTGCTTGTCGGCGGCTTCCAGCTGCTTCACCACGGGGTCCACCAGCGACTTCTGCCATACCTCGTCCTCGTGTACGCGGGCCTGGTGCACGGCGGCGGCCATCTGGTTGTACTTCTGGTTCTCTGTCTCGAAGTTGGCCGCAGTGTCGTCAATCTGCTGCGTCGTGCCGTCGTGGTTCGCGTTCGACAGTCCGCCCAGCCAACTGTAGTTTAATTGATTGTTGTCTTCCATTGTTGTTTCCATTTTTTGATGTGAATACTTTTCGTTTGTTTCTAAATGTTGATGTGTCGATGGCTCCGACTGTGGGAGCCGAGGTTTTGCAATGAGTCCTTTCTGAGCCTTGCACCGTCCTTTCTTTTTTGAGGGTTGAACATTCTGTTTACTATTCACGCCGTTACTAAGAAAAACCTCCCCGCCGCCCGTCGCGAACAGGCGAGCGGGAAGGACACATCATAGAAACAACGTGTTTTCATTTCTTCATGGGTTGTTTGTTTAACCGATACACGATATGCAGGAGGGCGTAGCGGGGAGTGACGTTGTTCCACGTCTCGGTACGGCCTTGGGCGTTGATGGTACGGCGGATGTTGGAGAGGTTGCCGAGGAGGTCGAAGCCGTCGAGCATACAGATGAGGTTGCCGTGGAGAAAACGCTTAGAGAGGCGGGCGTTCCAAACAAGCTCGTTGGTGTTCATGGCATGGTCGGCGTAACCTCGACGGGAGTACATGGTGAGGTCGGTGGCAAGCTGTAGGCTCCACGGCAGTTCGACTTGAGCGGTGAGGCCGTAATCGAAGTCGAGGACGTTGATGGTCTCAAAGTCCGTGCGGTCGCTGGCGGAGTGCTGGTAGTGGACGTTGCCAATACCCTTGACTTGTAGTTTGGCGTTTGGCCGGTAGGTCAAGCTGAGTACCTCGTTTGCATAATAGGAGCCGACGATGCTGCGTGAGGGGGCTGCGGGCTTGGTGCTAATGAGATCAACACTGCGATAGTAGTCAAAGGCGGTCTTCGTGGAGAGCGACAGATGGCGGCTGTGGTCGAGCGGGGTGTTATATCCGCCGCCAAGGTGGGCATCCCAGTTGCCGTTGACGTTCTGCGGGGTGACGGTGCGGATGCCCGTCTGCTTGTCGTAGAGGGTGGCCATGGCGATGCTCCGCGGCGCAAGGTTGACGGAGCCAGAGACGTTCCATAAACGCTCGCCAGAAAGGACGCGGCGATAGGAGGTGCCGAGATGGTATCGCTGCGGGTTCTTCAATTGTGGATTACTCAGCACGATGCGCAAGGGGTCGCTGTCATCGCGGATGTTGAGCAGATAGGTCATGCCGGGAGCAGTGATGCGGGTGTTGAAATTGACCTCAAACACCTTTTTCTGGTCGCGAGTGAAAAACCGCCAGTCGCCGTCGGTCTGGACGAATGCCATGCTGCGATGGAAAAGGGTATCAAGCTGTCCGCGATCATAATCTAATTGGTTGCGCTCGAAGCGGACTTCGACATTGCCGCGGAACTGACGAATCAGATTCCACGAGTGGCAGCGGGAACTGTTGTAGTCATAGCCGAAGCGGAGGCGGTGGATGTCATCGGTGTACTCGGCTTGGTTGCTGTTGTCTGTGTCGAGCGTTCTGTAAAGGTCGTCGGCAGACGGGAGCGTACCCAGTTCACCATCGAAGCCCTCCAGCAGATGCAGCAGATAGAGCGAGCGATTGGTCTCTCTGTTGGCGTGGGAATAGATGTAGTCGGTGGAGAGTTGCAGGCATCCGATTTCTGTTCTTCGTGCGCCGATGCTGCCGCCGTAGTTCAGGTTGCGGTTTGTGTTCAGGTCGTAGCGGTTGCGGCGGTCGGTGGTTATGCTGCTGCTTGGATAGTCAAGCTGATAGTGGTCGTAGGCGTGGCGTTTCTCATCGCTGTAGCCGATGTTGCCGGAAGTGTTGAAGACGAAGCGATTGTTGTGGGGAATACGGAAGACGGCATTGGCATCAACGCCCGTGTTCAGACTATGACCGTTGCCCTTGGCTTGTGAGATTGTCCTGTTCAGGGCATGGCGCAGTAGCAGAGAACCAGTGTTGGGAGCCATGATGCTGTCAATCCATGCCTTGCCCCATTGCTCGGACATGTTCTCGTCGAAGACAGCCGAGGCCGATTCGCCGCGGCTGTGCTGACGGCTGTAGCTGATGTCGGGTCGCAGGCCGAGATAGCTGAGCACCTTGTCCCTGCGATAGAGGTTGAACTCGTGGTTGGTGCTCACCTTGAAGTTATCGGCGTGTCGCTTGCTGTAGGCTCGTCCGTAGGTGTTGCCACCTGTAAGGAAGTTCTCGCTGGTCGTATGCTGCTCGGCGTCATCCTCGGTGTAGCTGGTGCGCACGTTGCCGCTCGTAGTCCAGCGCCCTTCTTTCTCATCGATGTTGTAATCGAAGCCAGCATCATAGACGGAGCGGATGCCCGTTGCCTGACGCAGGGGAGTCCAGTCGCCGTTCTGACCGGGCTTGCGGTCGTCGCTCACGTTGTTGGCATTGGCAAAGAACGACAGACGCGAGTTTGGCGTGAAGCGCAGGGCGAACAGTCGGCCAAGGAACCGGTCGTCGGTTCCCGCGCCCGCTTCGGCGTTGGCAATCCATCCGATGCTGTATTCCTTCTTCAGCTGCACGTCCATCACGAACTCCTTGTTACCGTCGTCGGGCAGTCCGGCCATGCGCAGTTGCTCGCTGCTACGGTCGTAGGCTTTCACCTTCTTCACCATGTACGACGGCAGATTGTCGAGCATCAGCCGACGGTCTTTGTTGAAGAAATCCTTGCCGTTCAGCAGCAGGGCATCGACGTGCTTGCCGTTCACTTCGATGTCGCCGCCGCTTTTCAGTTCCACGCCTGGCAACTGCTGGATGAGGGCGTCGAGCATGGAGCCTTCGGCCAACTCGAAAGCGTCGGCATTGTAAACGAGCGTGTCACCGTTGACGTAGAACTTTACCTTCGTGGCCTTCACCACCACCTCGCCCAGCGTCACGTTGCGCTCCTTCTGCATATAGAAAGGTTTGTCTATTAGGTCCACGGTTTCCTCGTCTTTGTAGAAGCGTTCCACCTCGAACATCTGTTCTGTAGTCTCGTAGCCGTCCTTCCGCATACGCAAGATGTAACGGCCTGGACGTTTGATGTGGAACATGACAAACGAGGCGGGCTTGTTGTTGCTGTCGCCTGTGACCGTGCGAAGCGTATCAACGAGCGTGCTGTCGGCTGCCCACATCAGTTCACATTCGACGTCGAACACGGGCTGACTCGTAAGCATGTCAGCAACTCTTCCGATGACTCTCACGGAGTCGCGTGGCTGATTCTTCTCTTGCGCTTCTGCCGTCAATGCGGTGAGGGCGAGGATGATGGTGATGATGTTTTTTCTGTTCATAATATGTGATTGTTTTTGAAATAAAAGTTATAGATGTGTGACTTGACTTGCTCTAAGCGGTAGGCCATGTAGTCGCGGCCCATCCGCTCCGCCGCCTGGCTCTGGCGGTAGTGCTCATTGAGGTCTGCACCATCGACGACATAGACGGTGCTGGACTTGTCGGCGCGGATGGTGACGGGAGCGGCATCGCCATCGAGACAGTACGGATAGCAGCCCACAAGGTCGCCAGCAGCTACGGTCTCGACCGTGCTCTCGTCACCCTCGTAGTTACGGACAAGGTAATGGAAACTGCCGCTCTCAATGTAACCAAAGCGGCTGGCGGCGGCTCCCTCGGCCTCGAAGATGTCGCCATGCGAGAAGTGCATAGCCCGACCATGGTGCAGACAGTAGTCGCGCAGATAGGCCAGGGCCTCAGAATAATGTTCTTTTTGTTTCATACGCTCATGTTTTTTCAGTTTTTTGCCTACAAAGATTGTGCAAACCGAGAGCAGAAGAACGTGTTCTTATGCCGAGGTGCAGCCAATCTTCGCAATCTTTCGATTGCAAAACAACAAAAAAAAGCGTAAAAAACAACTCGGCGAAGCCCGAAAACAGGTCGCCGAGGATGCAACTCTAAAACTAGTTTTAGAAATTCGCGGTTAAGTGAGTGCCAAAGTGAGTTTGTTCACGGTTTGGCCGAGTGTGAGCGAATTATGCAAATTAGGGGTTAAGTGTGCAAAAAAAGTGTCCTCACACTTTTTCGTTGTTATAGTTGATGAGGTCGAAGAACATCAGGCGTGTTTCCAGTTTGGCGGGCGGCTCACCTTCGCGGTCACGAATGTTGCGATACTTCTTTTCTTGCTCTTCGGTAGCGAAGAAGAGTTTCAGACCGGAATGCTCGTAGAACTGAATCAGCCCTGGCTCGTTGTAGGCATCGACAATGAGGAAACGGCAGCCGGACTTGTTGCTCTCGCTGCTGAACCACGCCTTCACATAGTCAATAATCTGACGGCCAAGGTGCAGGTGCTGATAGCGACGGTCAACACCAAGACGACCGAGCAGCACGGCAGGGAAGTTCTGGCCAGACTTTTCCGTGTCAACCTCAGCACCAATGACATCGCGCCGCCGCCACGAAATATGACGGGTGAAGATGCTGGCATTGGCCACGGTGATGGCACCCACGATACGTTCTGGTGTTCCGTCGCAGAAAAAGTAGGTTTTGCCAAACATCTGCCTTTGGTTGCGCTCCACATCATAGTGGAAGAAATTGTTAATGTCCTCGCGTCCGCAATCGAAACGTTCGATGCAATCAGCGGGGACATCACCCAAAGGAAGACGCAGACAGTCGTAGATGTTCATACTGCTTACTTCTTCAAGCTTTCGTAATACTTGCGTGTATTCTCCTCCACGCGGCGCACCATCTCGAATGCCTCGGGATTGTACTGCGATCCGCGCATATACTTCTCGTTGTATTCGGCCTCACGCTCGAAACGCTCTGCCACTTCGCCCGTCAGTACGGGGACGTGTGAAATTGCCAATGCCATAGTTCTTTTCTCCTATTCTTTTTACGGCTGCAAAATTACTACTTTATTTTGAATTATCGCATAATTGAAGCGTTAAAAGTGCGAAAAGCTCTTATTCTTACCCTTTTTCTTGCCCGAAGGTTAACTCTTTGCGAATCTTGCTCAGGTAGATGGGCGTGATGTTGAGGAACGAGGCGATGTCCTTCAGCGAGAGCATCTGCACCACCTGCGGACAGCGGTCGATGAGCCGACGGTAGCGACTGCGGGCGGTGTAGCGGTAGTGGTCGAGGTCGCGGCAATAGACCATCTTGAACAGGTTCTTGAGTATCTTCACGTCCATCTTCGCCATCTTCGGGTCGTTGTCTATCAGGGCCTGCAGCTCCTGTCCGCTGATGACGCGCACCTCGCACGGCATGTCCGCCTCGATGCTCACCTCCGACACGTCGCCGTCGAGGCAATAGGGGAAATCCGCCACGAACTCGCCCTCGAAGGCGAAGCCCGTGCAGTAGTCCTTGCCCTCCTCGTCGTTATGCACCATGTACTTGAAGCATCCGCGCTCCACGAACGCCACCCACTGCGCCGGCTCGCCCGCCTCTTCCAGCGTCTTGCCCCGCAGAAACGTCCTCTTCTCCCCATGCTCCATGCAATACTGCCGCAGGACCTCCAGATCCAGTCCCTCCTTGTAGGTGTTAAAGTGCTTGTTTGGTTGGTGTGTCATAATGAACCTGTTTCGTTAATTTGTGGGTGCAAAGGTAGTGAATTTTGCCAAGAAAACGTTTCTTTTTGTTATAAGTAAGGCTTACTTTAGGCAAAATTTGCTTAAATTACGCGCGAAATGGTAAATAAATGAGATAGGTGAATGGAATTCAATGCCATTAGATGTACGTCTTTACGCTATGCGGTTATTCATTGGTTGTGAGGACGGCCTTTATGAAAGTATAATATCGCAAGATGAAAAATCTAAAGTTTCTTCTGGTAGTATAGACAAAGTATTTGACTCAAAGGTGGTATCGGTGAATGCTCGATATGGAACTATTGCCATTTCTGCAGATGGAGAGGGATTGTTTTATTCTAATATCGGTGAATCTGAATTGCATGTAAGAATTGACGAAAGGCCTAAGGTTGGCGGCTCTTCATTGCGTACGGATTGGAAAGACGTTGATTTATTAAGTTATGATGCAGAAAGTAGGTTTCAATATATTCATAACGAATCTCAACGAGCAGGTAAGAATACCCCTAGTTATTATACTCTACGAAGAGGAGGAGAATATAGGCAAATAGTGAACTTTGCAATACAGGTGGATGAAATGGATCCATTGCTTGAAGAACTTGACATAAAGGATGACAATATTAGTTATTGCTTCAATAGCGGTTCTTCTGCATTTTTGAAGTTGAAGGATGGAACATTCTTTACAACAGATTTCAAACAAAGATCGGCTGGAACTTATAAACGAATAATCAAGGAAGATAAAGGATGCAAAAAAATTATGTCTTCTGTCGTTATACCTAATGGCTGCGTTCTGAGATATTATAATCGTATTGT
>JAFSBY010000022.1 GCA_017437045.1 Alistipes sp. | reverse complement strand
TGAACGACATACCG
Source organism: Alistipes sp. (assembly GCA_017437045.1). Lineage (GTDB taxonomy): Bacteria > Bacteroidota > Bacteroidia > Bacteroidales > Rikenellaceae > Alistipes. Next base: position 24,010 of record JAFSBY010000022.1, on the reverse strand, counting down.
TCGCCCTCGCCGTTGAAGCGTTTCTTGCCCGAATCCTTGGCCATCATGTAGTTCACGGTGATGCACTTGCCGATGTCGCGGGCAAAGTCCAGAAACGAGAACTCCTTCATCCAGTCGTAGTTATTGACCAGACGGGCTGCATTCGGGGCTTCCGAGTCGAAATCGAGCAACTTGGCCAGCTGCGCACGGATTGCCTCCTGGTTGTGGCGCAGCGTCTGCTCGTCGAGCAGGTTGCGCTCCTGCGACTTACCCGAGGGGTCGCCAATCATACCCGTTGCACCGCCAATGAGTGCCAACGGACGGTGGCCACACAGCTGGAAGTGCTTCAGAATCATTACACCCACCAGGTGGCCAATATGCAGGGAGTCGGCCGTGGGGTCGATGCCCAGGTAGGCCGTGGTCAGCTCCTTCTCGAGCTGCTCTTTGGCGCCCGGCATGATCGTGTGGATCATCCCACGCCACTCTAACTCTTCGATAAAATTCTTGGTTGCCATTGTTATCTATTGTTTTTCTTATCTATCTAAATCTTTGTCTTATAGACTTTTATCTTTTCTATTCAACCTCCATCTCCAACTCGCGACGCAACTCCCCGATCAGCGGGTTGAGCTCCGTGAGGTAGCGCAGGCGATCCTCCAACTTAATGGGTCGCTCGGCGCGAATCTCCTCGTTGATCGTCACCTCCAACTCCAAGCCTCCCTCGATGGCGCCCATACGGGCTATCTGGGTCAGCAGGGCTGTCTTGTTGCGCACGATCTCGTCGTGCAGCTCCTTCGAGGGTACGCTGATAGCCAAGCCGTTGAAGCGCAGCTCCATACGCTCAAATGCGGGGTAGAAGCGTGGCCGCTCGGCCTTGATCCAGTTGAGGATCGATTGCTGCGCGATGCGCAATTTCTGCTCCGTCTTCGGGTCGAGATTCGACGGCTCTGCCGGCCCTTCACTTGCCTCCCCGGGGGCGGTTTTTGAGGCTGTCGGACGCCCCTGCTGGGCCAACATGGCCGTCAGCGAAGTCCCTAAGCTGCCTCTGCGCGGCGTGCTGTGGGGTTGTGTCGTCGTAGTCGGGTGCACCGTTGGTGCCACTTGCGACGTGGGTGGCACTGCCGGTTGCGGAGCCGGCTGCATCGTTGTTTGCGCTGCCGTTTGTGTCGCCGGGCGTGCTACCTCTTGCACTACAGGGCGTGCCGCTACCTCTTGAGCCACAGGCCGCACCGCTGCCTCTTGAGTCGTTGATCGTACGGCCTCTTGCACCGCAGGTTGTACTGCCTCTTGTGCCGGGGCGGGTTGCGGGATCAGCTCGGGAAGCGGGTAGTACTCCTCATCGGATGCTATCCCCTCATTTTTTTTTTGGCCGAGTCGTGCGATTTTCATCAGACCCAGCTCTACCGACAGTCGGCTATTCGATGCTTGGCGAATCTTGCCATCCAACTCCGTGAGGATGGATATGGCCCCGAACAGGAACTCCGGGTCGCAGGCCGCAGCTTGTGTGCGGTAGCGTTCCATGAGTGTGCCGGTCATCTCGATCAGCCGCAGCGTGTCGGGTTGCCGTGCCATCAGCAGGTCGCGCAGGTGGCGATTCATGCCTGATAGGAAGGTCTGACCCGAAAAACCCTTACTCAAGACCGTATCGAAGGCGATGAGTGCCTCCGTGTAGCGTCCGGCCAGCAACAGGTCGGTCATGCCGAAGTAGGTGTCGTAGTCGAGAACGTTGAGCGTCTGTGCCACCGAGTGGTAGTCGAGGTTTGTGCCGCAGAACGACACCGCCTTATCGAACATCGACAGCGCATCGCGCATACCGCCATCGGCCTTTTGGGCGATCAGGTTGAGCGACTCCTCATCGGCCGTAACGCCCTCTTGCGAGGCGATGTAGCGGAGATACTCGACGGCATCTTCAACGCGTATGCGGTTGAAATCATAGATTTGGCAGCGCGAGAGGATCGTCGGGATGATCTTGTGTTTCTCGGTCGTTGCCAAGATAAAGATGGCATGCTGGGGCGGCTCCTCCAAGGTTTTGAGGAAGGCGTTGAAGGCGGCAGCCGAGAGCATGTGGACCTCGTCGATGATGAATACCGAGTAGCGACCGATCTGCGGGATGATACGCACCTGGTCGATCAGGTTGCGGATATCCTCGACCGAGTTGTTCGATGCGGCATCGAGCTCGTGGATATTGAGCGATCGACCCTCGTTGAACGAGCTGCACGATTCGCACCGGTTGCAGGCCTCGGCACCGTTGGGTTCGAGGCAGTTTATCGCCTTGGCGAAGATGCGGGCACAGGTGGTTTTACCCACGCCACGCGGGCCGCAGAAGAGGTAGGCATGCGCCAACTGACCACGCTCGATGGCATTTTTCAGCGTCGAGGTGATGTGCTTTTGTCCGACGACCGAAGCAAAGGTCGCAGGACGGTATTTGCGTGCACTGACAATAAAATCGCTCATAGGGTACAAAGATAGTGAAAGCCGAGCGCAATGCCAAAAAAATAGGCGGTAAAAAGTAACAAAGGTGTTGCAACAGCTACAGTGGCAGATGTATGCGTTTCGTCGGGCGATTGCCGAAGGCAAGAAGAAAGTGTAGTGAATCCCACAAACTTCAAGCTCGCTTGAGTTTGAAGGACTCACTACACTTTGATCTCCTACGGAGATAGTACCCGACGAAACGGGTAGAAGAGGAACGATCTCTTTCTTTATTAAAATAAAAATACCCACATTCCCTCCTAAATCCTCCCTTTGCCAAAGGGAGGACTTGAGGGGTGGTGCTAACGACCGAAAGAAACTTTTCGATGACCTATTTGACGGTCGTGGCATTGCCGAGGCGCATCCTATCTAAACCGAGCGGCGCATGCCGGAAGGCTATGCGGAGCGAAGGTAAAGATAGAGCCCCCAAAATTCAACATGTAGAATTGGGTGGCTGAAACAGGCTTGTCCCCTGTGACAACGTGACACCTGCTCCCTCTTCGCTACCGGTTGGCCAAGCGATAGACATCCTCCATCTCCTTGCGATAGAGGACCTTGAAGTGACCCTCGGTGTGGGTATCCTGGCGGCAGCATTTGTCGGCCAGCAGCAGGATCTCCTCCTCGGTAGCCGGACGACCGATCAACTCGGGAATCGAGGTCGGCATGCCGATCGAGCGGTAGAAGGCCTCCATGCGCTCGATGCCCTTCAGGGCGGTGGCTACGGGGTCCGTAAAGTCGTTCTCGACACCCAGGACATTGACCGCAAAGCGGGCGAAGCGGCTCGGATTCTCCGGCAGCACATAGCGGGCCCAACTGCCCCACATGGCGGCCAGACCTGCTCCGTGTGCCACGTCAAAGAGGGCACTGAGCTCATGCTCGAGGTGGTGTGTAGCCCAATCGCCTACGGTGCCGCAGCCCGTCAGGTCGTTGTGTGCCAGCGAACCTGCCCACATGATCTGGGCACGATAGCGATAGTTCGTCGGGTCGTGCATGACTACCGGTGCAGCATCGATCACCGTGCGCAGGATCGCCTCGGCAATAGCGTCCGTTACGTTCATATCATCCTCGTGCGAGAAGTAACGCTCCATGGTGTGCATCATGATATCGGTGATGCCGCAAGCGGTTTGATAGGGCGGCAGGGTATAGGTGCGCTCGGGGTTCATGATGGCAAAGCGGCAACGCGACAGCTGGGTCGAATATCCGCGCTTAAGCCACCCCTGCTCGTTGGTGATCACACAGCCGTCAGACATCTCACTGCCGGCTGCGGGGATGGTCAGCACACAACCGATGGGCAGGCAGGCCGAGACCTTGCCTTTGCCCTCGAAGAGCTCCCAGACGTCGTGCTCATAGGGCGTACCGAAGGCGATGGCCTTGGACGAGTCGATCACGCTGCCGCCACCTACGGCTAAGATAAAGTCGATGCCCTCCTCACGACAGCGGGCGATACCCTCCCGCACGAGGCTCAGACGCGGGTTGGGAACCACACCGCCCAGCTCCGTGAAGGGGATACCGGCCTCGGTGAGCTGTTGGCGAATCTTGGGCAGCAGCCCGGAACGTTCGGCACTTTGGCCGCCATAGTGGAGCAATACGCGGCTACCGCCATATTTGGTGATGCGTGCAGCAATCTTCTCTTCGGCCTCTTTGCCGAATACGACCTCGGTCGGGGTGTGGAATACGAAATCTCTCATGGTTGGTTGAATTTGAGACAAAGATAACAAAAAAATGCCAAGAATATGCCAAACCGACACCAAGATACGCCACGGAGTGCCAAAAAATCAGCCTCGGCAGCCGTGAAGGTGCCACTTTGGCGGATGAGGCGGGGTTGGCAAAGGATTTGATGCAAGGGGGATCAAAGGCGATCAATACCGCAAACAAATAAACAAAATAATATCGAACTATGAACATTAACACATTGACAATCAAAGCGCAGGAGGCTTTGCAGAGTGCCGCTGCGCTGGCTCGTGAGCGTGGTCAGCAGGCCGTCGAGCCGATCCATCTGTTGCAGGTGCTCCTACGCGAAGAGGATTCGCTCGGAGCCTTCCTCTTGGGACGTGTGGGTGTACATGCCGCCTCGTTGCGCGAGGCGCTCGGACAGGAGTTGCAACGCTTACCGCGTGTGGAGGGTGGCGAGGCCTACCTCTCCTCGGAGCTCTCGCGGGTCATCCAGCGGGCGTTGGACTTCACCAAGACCTTTGGCGATAAGTATGCCTCGGTCGAGCACCTGCTGCTCGGCTTGGTGGCCGAGCCGTCGTCGGCTGCTACACTGCTCAAACATGCCGGCGTGAGCCAGCAAGAGCTCATCGAGGCCATCCGCATCTTCCGCAAGGGGGCTACGGTCGATTCGCAGACCGCCTCGCAGGAGTTCGATGCGCTGGGTAAGTATGCCATCAACCTCAATGAGCAGGCCCGCCAGGGGAAACTCGACCCCGTGATCGGACGTGATGAGGAGATACGGCGCGTCCTGCAGATCCTCTCGCGCCGCACGAAGAACAACCCGATTTTGGTCGGTGAGGCGGGTGTCGGTAAGACCGCCATCGCCGAGGGTATCGCCCGACGCATCATCGACGGCGATGTGCCCGAAAACCTGCGTTCGAAGTCGATCTATTCGCTCGATATGGGTGCCCTGATTGCCGGTGCGAAGTATCAGGGAGAATTTGAGGAGCGACTGAAGGCCGTAGTCAAGGAGGTCGCCTCGTCTGAGGGGGAGATCCTGCTCTTCATTGACGAGATTCATACGTTGGTCGGTGCCGGCAAATCGTCGGGTGCGATGGATGCCGCCAATATCCTCAAGCCGGCTTTGGCTCGTGGCGAGTTGCGCACGATCGGTGCGACGACGCTCGATGAGTACCAGAAGTATTTCGAGCAGGACAAGGCCCTGGAGCGACGTTTCCAGAAGGTGATGGTCGATGAACCCTCGGTCGAGGATGCCATCTCGATCCTGCGTGGTCTGAAGGAGCGATACGAGAACCACCACCGTGTGCGGATCAAGGATGAGGCGATCATTGCCGCCGTGGAGCTTTCGACACGTTACATCACCTCGCGTTTCCTGCCCGACAAGGCCATCGACCTGATTGACGAGGCCGCCTCGCGTCTGCGCCTGGAGATGAACTCCGTGCCCGAGGAGATCGACACGCTGGATCGAAAGATCCGCCAACTCGAAATCGAGCGCGAAGCGATTCGTCGCGAGCAGGATATCGAGCGGATCGACCAGCTGACCCGCGAGATTGACGAGTTGCGTGCTACGGAGACCGAGCAACGTGCCCGCTGGGAGCAGCAGCGTTCGCTCCTGGGTCACATCCAGCAGCAGAAGGAGCACATCGAACAGCTCAATGTCGAGGCTGCCGAGGCGGAGCGTCGGGGCGACTATGGTCGCGTAGCCGAGATTCGTTACGGTAAGATAGCCGAGGCACAACAGGCCATCACGCGCTACGAGGAGGAGTACAAGGCGGCATCGGCCGAGGAGGCGATGATCAAGGAGGAGGTTTCGGCCGAGGATGTAGCCGAGGTTGTCTCGCGCTGGACGGGTATCCCGACCGCCCGCATGCTCTCCTCCGAGCGGGAGAAGTTGCTCCATTTAGAGGAGGAGCTGCACCGTCGTGTCGTGGGACAGGATGCCGCTATTACCGTCGTTGCGGATGCTGTGCGCCGTGCTCGTGCCGGCTTGAGTGATCCGCGTCGCCCGATCGGTTCGTTTATCTTCCTCGGTACGACGGGTGTGGGTAAGACCGAGCTGGCCAAGGCTCTGGCCGAGCTGCTCTTCAACGATGAACAGCTGATGACCCGCATCGACATGTCGGAGTATCAGGAGCGACACAGCGTCTCGCGTTTGGTCGGAGCCCCTCCGGGCTATGTCGGCTACGACGAGGGTGGCCAACTCACCGAGGCTGTACGCCGCAAACCCTACTCGGTGGTCTTGTTGGACGAGATCGAGAAGGCCCATCCCGACGTCTTCAATATCCTCTTGCAGGTGTTGGACGATGGTCGGCTGACCGATAACAAGGGTCGCACGGTCGATTTCCGCAACACGATCATCATCATGACCTCGAACATGGGCGCACAGCTCATCCAAGAGCGATTGACGGCCCATTTCGATGGCCTTACGGTCGATGAGGAAAGCCTGCAGACTACGCGTGAGGAGGTGATCGAACTGCTCAAACGACAGCTCAAACCCGAGTTCCTGAATCGTGTCGATGAGATTGTGCTCTTCGAGCCCCTGACCCGTGGCAACATTGAGCAGATTGTCCGCCTGCAGTTGGATGGCGTGGCCCGCATGCTGGGACAGAACGGCTTGACGATGACCTACACCGAGGCTGCGTTGCGTCGCATTGCCGAGCTGGGCTACGACCCCTTCTATGGGGCACGCCCTGTCAAGCGTACGATCCAACGCGAGGTCATCAACGCCCTCTCAAAACGCATCCTGGCCGGTGATGTGGATCGTTCGCGCCCCATTTGTCTCGATGCCCGGGAGGGTGAGTTGCAATTCAGCAACTAATGCTGCCCGATTTGCATGTACTCTCCAAAGAAAAAGGACTCTGTCTATCAGAGTCCTTTTTTTGCGATTTTCCAGGCTAACCAATTGTAGCCGTTCAGAAGCGGTTGTCGCCACTTGACGGGTAGGCGGTTGAGCAGCTGCACCTTGCGCAGTGTGCGCCGATAGGTCTTCGTAAAGGAGAAGGTGCGGATGGCTCGTCGAGCCGCCTCCGAGTCGCCCTTTGCACAGAGTATCAAAGCTTTGCCGAGGGCTGCGCGGGCTATAAACTCCCGCTCGTCGAGCGGGGCTGAAGGGTCGTACAACGCCTCAAACGAGTAGGGGGTCTGCTCGGGCGTATAGATCGAGGCCGAACGGTTCGAGGCCTCCTTCAGATAGCGCACCAACGGACGAGGCGAGAAGCAGACTCGATAGCGGCGAGCCAGCTTGATCCAAAAGTAGAGATCGCCGGCAATCTTCATCCCTTCGGGCCATCCGCCAATCTGGTCGAATATGGCCCGAGGCATGGCACTTGCCGAGGGGATGGCGATATAGCGATGGGCCGAGTCGCGGAAGAAGTTTTCGACCACACCCCGCTCCTCGGGGCAGGGGGCATGAAACAGGCCCTCGCTCGAGACCACCTGAAACGAGGTGCAGTAGAGCCCGCAGTCGGGGTATTCGTTGATCAGGGCGTTGATCTCCGCTAAGAAGCCCGCCTCCCATTGGTCGTCGGCATCGATCAGGGCTACATAGTCGCCCTTGGCCTCGCTGACGGCACGGTTGCGGGCGGCACACTCGCCCCCATTGGATTGTGTGATGAGCCGAATCAGTGGGGAGCCGATGCTGCGCACCACCTCGGCCGAACGGTCGGTCGAACCATCATTGACCATGACAATCTCCAGCGGCTGGTAGGTCTGGGCCAACACCGAACGGATCGTGGCCTCGATCTCCTGCTCCTTGTTGTAGAGGGGTATGATGACCGAAAAACTATTTTTCATAGGTCGAAGGGGTGGGTAAAAGTTGTTCAAATCCACCTTGCAACGTGCGGCAGACACCCGCAAAGTCGGCAATCTCCGCACTGTCGTTGATGCAGAGCAGGCGTTGAGCCCCACTGGCAATGCGGTGTGCAATCTGCTCGACGGTCGCCTCGGTCAGCGTGAGTAGGGCATCGGCTGCCACCGAACGAGGCGCAAACTCCCCACGACACAAGACATCGTAGCGGATCAGCCAATGCGAGAGATCCTCCTGTGCACGGAACCGATGCGACGAGGTCTCCGCCAACTCCTTGCCCCACAGCTCCCAGGCACGCACGAAGTCCGCCTTGCGGTAGGGTTGCACCTGGTGCGGATCATAGAAGGCGGGGAAGAAACTCCAGGGGAGCAACGAGATGGTTTTCAGTAGGTTGCTCATTCCATAGCACGGAGCAAGCCACTTGCCGAGGTGGCGGGTGAGGACCTTGCGGGGGTGGAGCGCATTGATCCGTGCGAGGTTGTTCAGCACGATCGGTGCCACCGACGAGGGTCGCACAACACTCAAACGTGCTATGTCCCGAGGCTTTCCGTGGCGGAAGAAATCCTCCGCACGGCAGGGGCGGGTGAGGAAGGTGTCGTCGTTGAAGAGCAGGAAGTGGTCGGCCAACCCCTCGATGCGGTGCAGATTTAGCTCCAGCACATTTGAGTTGAAGGTCGGGAGCCACTCTGCGGGGATGTAGTCGCTGTGGTGCACGATGCGCAGCTTCGGATGGTCCGTGTTGAGCCATTCGGGCAGATGACCCCAGGTGATGAAATGGATCTTGCGCACCCAGGGGGCAAAGCGTTCGATGCTGCGAAACCAATAGCGCAACGTGCCCCAATCGCGGTAGCGAATGGCCGAAGCGTCCATGCCGGCTTCGATCCGAAATTGACGAAATTCGGCCTGCCAGGCGGGATCGGCTCCATCGACCCAGGGTATGACAATATCAATCTCGTGCATCATGGCGGTAGGCGTTTCTGTTTAATAGACAAATATAGGTATAAAAAGGCAAACGGCCAACTCTTGCCGCTCGGATCTGCCATCTATCAGCTCCTCTATGGCCTCCGAGGCCGCTACAAAATTCCGCAGGGCCTCTCCGAGACAGCTACAAAAAAGGGGAGGTGTCGCAACCTGACGAGTCGGACACACTCCCTTTGCTTGCTGTAGCCGTCGGCTACTACTTCTTACCCTTCGGGGCGAGGATCATGTTCATCTTCTTGCCGTCGAGCTTGGGCATAGCCTCCACCTTTGCCAACTCCTCCAGATCGGTGGCGAAGCGCAACAGCAGAATCTCACCCTGCTCCTTGAAGACGATCGAACGACCTCGGAAGAAGACATAAGCCTTCACCTTGGCACCCTCCTTCAAGAAATTTTGAGCGTGCTTGAGTTTGAAGTTGTAGTCGTGGTCGTCGGTCTGCGGGCCGAAACGAATCTCCTTGATCACCACCTTCGTCTGGTTGGCCTTGATCTCCTTGGCCTTACGTTTGAGCTGGTAGAGGAACTTCTGGTAGTCGGCAATGCGGCAAACCGGAGGATCGGCCTTGGGCGAGATCTCGATCAGATCGAGCTCCAACTCATCGGCCAACTTCAGTGCATCGCGCAGCGACATGATCTGTGCCTCGGGCACATTGTCGCCCACCACGCGCACCTGATGTGCCGTGATCTCATCGTTGATGCGATGCGGATTCTCCTTCTCGATGCGAGCCGGACGAGGACCGGCAGGTTTCGGTCTGTTGTTCCCGGGGTTCATCGGCCTCGGCGGGAACGGTTTTGTTGTTGCGATAGTTGTATAAATTAAAGGTTAAGAAAATGTCGTCTTTTGCTTGTGTCGGTTAGGCCTTCTGCAAGGCATTGGCCTCGACCTCGCGGCTCACCAACTCGAGGATGTAATCCTTGAAGGCCTCCTGCGTCATCTGACCCTTGTCGCCTTCGCCCTGGGCACGTACCGATACCAAGCCCTCGGCCTCCTCCTTCTCGCCGACGATCAGCAGGTAGGGGATACGCTTGAGCTCGTTGTCGCGGATCTTGCGACCGATCTTCTCGTTGCGGTCGTCGATCTGGGCACGTACGTCGTTGCGGTTCAGGTACTCGACCACCGAACGGGCATAGTCGTTGAACTTCTCCGAGATAGGCAGCACAACCACCTGATCGGGCGAGAGCCACATCGGGAACTTACCGGCCGTATGCTCCAACAGCACAGCCACGAAACGCTCCATCGAACCGAACGGGGCACGGTGGATCATGATCGGACGGTGCAGCTTGTCGTCAGCACCCTTGTAGGTCAGGTCGAAACGCTCGGGCAGGTTGTAGTCCACCTGAATCGTACCGAGCTGCCACGAGCGACCCAGCGCATCCTTGACCATGAAGTCGAGTTTCGGACCGTAGAAGGCGGCTTCGCCATACTCTACGACCGTGTTCAGCCCCTTCTCGCGGGCAGCCTCGATGATGGCCGATTCGGCCTTCTCCCAATTCTCGTCCGAACCGATATACTTCTCGTGGTTATTCTTGTCGCGCAGCGATACCTGAGCCGTGTAGTTCTCGAACTTGAGCGTCTTGAAGATATAGAGCACGATGTCGATCACGCGCTCGAACTCCTCGAGCAGCTGGTCGGGACGCACGAAGAGGTGGGCATCGTCCTGCGTGAACGAACGCACACGCGTCAGACCGTGCAGCTCACCCGACTGCTCGTAGCGGCATACGGTACCGAACTCGGCCAGACGAACCGGCAGATCCTTGTACGAGCGGGGCTTCGAGCGGTAGATTTCGCAGTGGTGCGGGCAGTTCATCGGCTTGAGGAAGTACTCCTCGCCCTCGATCGGGGTCTGGATCGGCTGGAACGAGTCTTTACCATACTTGGCATAGTGGCCCGAGGTGATGTAGAGCTCCTTGTTGCCGATCGGCGGGGTGATCACCTGCTGGTAGCCGTGCTGCTTCTGCACCTTGCGCAGGAACTGCTCCAGACGGTCGCGCAGCTCCGTACCCTTCGGCAACCACAACGGCAGACCCTGGCCTACGCGCTGCGAGAAGGTGAAGAGCTCCAACTCCTTGCCTAACTTGCGGTGGTCGCGCTTCTTGGCCTCCTCGAGCATCACCAGATACTCGTCGAGCATCGACTTCTTGGGGAACGAGATACCGTAGATGCGCGTCAGCATCTTGTTCTTCTCGTTACCGCGCCAGTAAGCACCGGCTACCGACAGCAGCTTGATAGCCTTGATGAAACCCGTATTCGGGAGGTGCGGACCGCGGCACAGGTCGGTGAAGGCACCGTTCGTGTAGAACGAGATCGTGCCATCCTCCAGGTCGCTGATCAGCTCCACTTTATATTGGTCGCCCTTCTCGGTGAAGGTCTTGAGTGCCTCGGCTTTGGGAACCTCGCGGCGTACAAGCTCCTCCTTTTGGCGGGCGAGTTCGATCATTTTGTTCTCGATCTTGGGCAGGTCGCCCTCGGTGATCGGGGTGGGGCAATCCACGTCGTAGTAGAAGCCATTTTCGATGGCGGGGCCGATACCGAACTTGATGCCCGGATAGAGTGCCTCGAGAGCCTCGGCCAGCAGGTGCGACGAGGTGTGCCAGAAGGCGTGCTTACCCTCGGCATCGTCCCATTTGTAGAATTTGATGTGTGCATCCTCCTGGATGGGCAGCATCATATCGACGGTCTGTCCCTCAACAGAGGCCGCCAGCGAGTCAGCAGCTAAACGAGGGCTGATGCTCGATGCGACGTCGAACGCAGTAGTCCCTTTGGCATACTCTCTTACCGAGCCATCGGGAAAGGTGATTTTGATCATAAAAAGTTTATTAAGTTTAGTGTTTTGTGAGCCTTCTCGGTGCTTCCACAATTACGAGACGGAATACACCTACCGGGCTCTGTTTCTCTTTTGTTATTCGCTTTTCGGCTCCGCCACCTCACGGATCGAGGGGTCACGACGCGAACGCTCGCGCTCGGCTTTGGGCAGCGGATTGGCCGACCATTCGGCCCAGGCTCGGCGGTTGCGCACGATGTCGATGGCCGCATAGATGGCGTTGCGCATCGAGGCCTCGTCGGCCTTGCCCTGGCCGGCAATATCAAAGGCTGTGCCGTGGTCGGGCGAGGTGCGTACCTGGGTCAGTCCGGCCGTGAAATTCACGCCATCGGGCGACAAGGTCTTAAACGGAGCCAATCCCTGATCGTGGTACATGGCCAGGATGCCGTCATACTTCGTGTAGCTGCCGCTGGCAAAGAGCCCGTCGGCGGCAAAGGGGCCAAAGGCTAAGATGCCGTTGTTGAAGGCCTCGCGGATGGCCGGAGCGATCACCTCCTGCTCCTCCGAGCCGAGCAGACCGCCATCCCCGGCGTGGGGATTGAGTGCCAGCACCGCAATCTTTGGGGCTACGATACCGAAATCCGACACCAACGCCTGCTTGAAGGTGGCCAAATCCGAGAGGATCTTCTCGCGGGTGATGTGGCTGGCTATTTGGGCAATGGGCAGGTGCTTGGTGACCAAACCCACGCGCAACCACTCGCTGCACATGATCATCATCGGCTCACCGCCACAGCGCGCTCCAAAGAACTCCGTGTGGCCCGTGAAACGGAACTGCTCGCTCTGCACCGTCTCCTTGTCGAAGGGGGCGGTGACGATGGCATCGAGCAACCCCTCGTTCAGCTCGGCCGTAGCACGCTCTAACGCCTCGACAGCAGCCTTTCCGGCCTCGGGCGTCGGTTTGCCGGGGGTAAGCTGGCTGATGCGACCGCAATCGACCAGATTGAGTTGCCCCTCGCGGGCCTCGTGTGCCGAGACCACCATGCGGAATTGAGCCGGCTCGACCTCGGTCAGTGCCTTACGATAGTAGCCCATCGTGTCGGCCGATCCGTAGATGACCGGTATGCACAACTCCATGATGCGCGGGTCTGCCAGCGTTTTGAGGATCACCTCCCAGCCGATGCCGTTCGGATCACCCTGTGTGATTCCTATTTTGAGTTTTTGTTCAGACATTGTCGTACGTTTCAAACGACAAATATAATCAAAAAGCGTGAAATGGAACACCTTAGGATAAAAAAAATCGCCCGAAGACGATTTTCTTTCTCTGCTTATTCGAGCAACCTGCGCCGAAACTCCGAGCAGATGATCCCCGTAGCCATCGCTACGTTGAGCGATTCGCTCGATCGGCGATCGACGGGGTAGGGCGGAATGAGCAGTTTGTGGCTCACCGTGGCGGCTACCTCGGCCGAGATACCACGCCCCTCGTTGCCCATGACGATGATGCCCGTAGGTGTCAGATCGGTCGTGTAGAGGGGTGTGCCTTCGAGGAAGGTGCCATAGATCGGAATGCCGGCCTGCGAGGCTTTTTGCAGCTCTTCGGCCAGATTGACGTAGTGCACCCGCACCCGCAGAATCGCCCCCATGGTGGCCTGTACGACCTTCGGGTTGAAGCAATCGGCCGAATCGGTCGAGCAGAGAATATCCTCGATGCCGAACCAGTCTGCCAGGCGGATGATGGTCCCCAGGTTGCCGGGGTTTTGCACCTCGTCGAGGGCTAACGTCAGCCCCGTTTTGAGGGCTCGCGCTTGCAGCGTGTGGCGGGGTATTTCGACCAACGCCAACGCCTTCGAGGGGGTCTTGAGCAGCGATATGCGCTCCATCTCTTTCGGCGTTACACACGCCACGTCAGCACCGCTAAACAGCCCCTCAAGGGCATAAATCTTACGCACTCGCAGGTGCGACGAGCGAATCTCCTCGATCAGCTTCTCACCCTCGGCGACGAAGAGCCCCTGCTCGAGGCGGCTGCGCTTGTCGTTGAGCGAACGGATCAACTGTATCTCTGCCTTTGTCATCGTTGTTTTTCGATTGTGAAGGTCTCCCCTTCGATGGCTAAATAACTCTCCGGAAAGCCGGCTCGCGCCTCCTCCAAAAGTTCGTCTAACTGCTTGTAGCGAGCCGAGTAGTGGCCGATGATCAGGCGTCCGGCTTCTGCGCGGGTGGCAGCTTTGGCGGCATCGGCCGTTGTGGCATGGCCACGCTCCTTGGCCAATCGTTGCTCGGCTGCGGCATAGGTCGCCTCGTGGTACATCAGATCGACCCCCTGACAGAGCGAGACGGCTTTGCCCGAATAGTTCGTGTCCGAAAGATAGGCAAACGCCCGAGGCGCATAGGGGCGGTAGGTCAGCTCCCGATTGGGGATCACCTCCCCGCTCTCGAGCGTGACATCCTCGCCCCGCTTGGCCGCAGCGATTTGGGCAATCGAGAGCCCATATTTCGTAATCTTGAACTTCTCGACGTTCAGCCCCGGCTCCTTTTCGCGGAACAGATAGCCGCTGCAGGGGACACGGTGGCGCAGGGGCACGCTCCAGACCTCGATGGTCCGATTCTCAAAGAGCAGGGCGTGTCGGGTTGTATCGACCTCGACCCACTCGACCGAATAGGGCAACTGTTGGTCAAAGAGCCGCAGATGGGCCTCCAACATCTCCCCAAAGGGGGCCGGAGCGTAGACCTTCAGCGGCGTTACTTTGCCATAAAGACCCAAGGTCGAGATGAGCGGAAACAGACCATAGACATGATCACCATGCAGGTGGGAGATGAATACAGCGTTGATCTTCAGCGGGTTAATTCCGTGTCGGATCAACTGTTGCTGCACACCCTCTCCGGCATCCACCAGATAGTACTGCTCGTGGATATTGACCACTTGCGCCGATGGATGACGATTGGGCGTCGGACGTGCCGATGCCGAACCGAGTATGGTGACCTTGAAACTCATAGATGGTCGTCGTGTGGAGCTTTTTTTTGAGGGTTTATTGACGCAGGAATCGCTCGCAGTCCAGCGCGGCTACACAGCCCGAACCGGCTGCTGCGATGGCCTGACGATAGTGCGGATCCTTCACATCACCGGCGGCAAAGACACCCTCGACCGAGGTCTTCGAGGTGCCCGGCTCTACGCGGATGTAACCCTCGTCGTCGAGGGCGAGCTGGCCGTCGAACAGATCGGTGTTCGGATGGTGGCCGATGGCCAAGAAGAAGCCCGCCAGGTCAATCGTGCGCTCCTCGCCATTCGTGTGGCGTACGCGTACACCCGTCACGCCGCTCTCGTCACCCAGCACCTCGACCGTGTTGTGCTCGAAGAGTACCTCGATGTTCGGCGTATCGAATACGCGCTGCTGCATCGCCTTTGAGGCACGCAGGAAGGGCTTGCGGACGATCATATAGACCTTGCGGCAGAGCGAAGCTAAGTAGGTGGCCTCCTCGCAGGCCGTATCGCCACCGCCGACAACGGCTACGTCGCGCTTGCGGTAGAAGAAGCCGTCGCACGTGGCACAGGCACTGACACCCTGACCGCGATAGTGCAACTCCGAGGGCAGACCGAGGTATTTGGCCGTAGCACCCGTGGCTACGATCAGCGAATCGGCCTCGATCTTCCACTCCCCATCGACCTCGATGCGGAAGGGGCGTTGCGACAGATCGACGCGCGTAATCATACCCGAACGAATCACCGTACCGAGGTTCTCGGCCTGCTGGCGCATGGCGCTCATCAGTTCGTTGGCGTCGATGCCGTTGGCAAAGCCCGGATAGTTCTCGATCTGGGTCGTGGTGGTCAATTGGCCACCCGGCTGCAATCCCTCGTAGAGGATCGGTTGCAGGTTGGCACGCGAAAGGTAGATGGCTGCTGTATAGCCGGCCGGGCCGCTACCGATAATGAGTGTTTTTACCGTTTCCATAATATCGTTTCGTTAATTGTATCTATGTTGATCTCCTCGTGGTCGTTGACGGGTCTGCCGCGATAGTCGAACGTGCGCCATACACCGTCGCTCAAGGCGCGGAAGATGCTCCTGCCTGTCAGGTAGTCGATCGTATCGAAGTGGGGTGGAATGATGTAGGCTCCCGTGCGGTCAATGACACCGACACCGGTCGCTGTCTCTACGACGGCACGATTCTCGTGAAAATCACCGGCGTAGATGAATCGACCCGGAATGACGATCTGATTCGAGGCATCCATATAGCAAAATCCCTCCTCCTGCTCGACACAATGGAACCCTTCAAATTCGTTGCCGACCCGCCAACGTATCCCCGGCAGCAGGGTCGGTGTGTAGTAATCCTCCTCGCAATCCGACAGAATATCCTGCTGCTGCTCGCAATAGCGATCCACCTCGAGCCGCAACTCCCGAAAGAATCGTCGATCGCATTCCGAGAGCCCTTTCGTATAGGTGGCATGGAACGGGCGTAGCACCATTAGTCGATCGTTCACTATTCTTAACTGCCGATTTGTGAGATTGTTGTGCGCAAAATTTGCCCGACGAAAATCCTCCTCCAGGCGGTTGATGGCCTCGAACAATGTATCCGTGTCGGTCAGTTCGATGCCCACCTCAAAGGGACGACCCGGCAGCTCCTGCAGCAGCAGATCGCACCGGCACGGCTGGCCGGTATAATCCTGCCAGCAAAGTTCGTCGCGGAGTACCCGCATGGGGGCGATAAAGGGCAACTCGTGTTGCAGAAAAGCAGCCTCCCGAAGCTCCTCGGTGAGGGGCATGAAGAGCAGACCGCTCTCCTGCTTGCCAAGGTAAATTTCCGCCTCGGCATAGCCACTGATGCGATGGATGGCCAGTTGCCGGCCGTAAGGATCGCGTTTGACACCGATCTCATGCAGGGTGGCAAACGATTGCTCGGGTGTAGTCAGCGCCTTGACAAAGGTATGAATCGTAGCTCTCATGGTCTATTCGGTCTTTACGCTGATGGAACCAATATCGAGCATCGTGATCAGCTCGGCCATGGAGGCATTGAAGCCCATGCCGCGATAGGTCGTAGCCCGCTCCCCCGTTTTGTGACTCTCGATGATCGGTCGGAAACCGGCCGGCATCGAACTCGAAAGAGCATAGAGCAGGGCGGCCTCTCCTCGAAGGGTAGCACCCTCCTCGGGCGTCGGAAAGATCATGCCGTGATCGTGCTGATTCGAGATGTGCATGTTGAGCAGCAGCACCTCCCCATCCGTAGTGCGCAACGATCGAATCTGCGCGGCTACATCGAGCAAATCTTCCGCTACGGCATCGGTGGCCACGCCATCGGTGATGTGAAAGATCATGGGTGGGAAGCTGTCGGCATTGGCCGGATCGTTGATCCATGTACTCATCAGGTCGCGGGCCATGCGCAGGGCATCGAGCATCGGGGTCTCGCCCATCGCTTGCGGTTTGATCCATTGTGGTTGTTGGATGTCGCGCAGGGCAATCGAGCCGTTGGGCAGGCGTAACTCGAGGGTCGATATACGCTTCTCGACCGTGCGTGCAGCCAATTCGTCGATGGCTACAAAACGCGGCTCATCGTGACCGAGCAGCGAGCGAACCTGATTCTCGCCCCCATAACCCAGGATGGCGATATCGTAGTAGTTGCGCACACCGTCGCTGCGACGTGCTCGCTCGATCAGTTCGAAGATCAGTTCGTTGGTGATCGTTGCCACGGCCTCGGCTTTCGATACCGGCAGCCCGCGAAAGAGGATGTCTTCGGCCATCGACCCCGAGGTGTCGATCAGTAGGACGAAGGCAGTGCGGTGCGTGCGCGTGATGCTTTGCGAGTACATGGCAACAGACGACTTAAAATAACCCACGTACGTGTTTGAAGTCGGCCATACGCTCCTCGACCGTGTCGCAGTCCACGCCATAGCCTACGGCCATGTCGGGCGCACAATCGCGTCGGCGGTCGTTTTCGGTCGTCTGGCGCAGCTTCTCACAAGCCGCTTTGCCCGCCTCGATAGCCTCCTGAATCTCCTCCTGGCTCGGAGCATGTCCGAGTAACGAGGCATAGAGGTGCTCGGCCCAGCTGTGGGCATAGTCGTCGTAGTGGATAAAGAAGATACGCAAGAAGTTGTCCACCTCCTTCAACGAGGTGTATTGCCCCTGCTCGATCGCCGCGATCAACTGTTCAACGGCCGATTTGGCGATGTATTGACCGGCCATATCGACCCAGCGACCTGCTCCGTTGTATTGGGTCGTGGTGCTGCCCTTCTCGAGCATGGCACCCATGGCCGCTACGACGGCACGGTTGTAGAGCGTCAGACCACGATGCAAGGCGGCAGCGCGAATCTGTACGCGGTTGTAGCTATAGACCGGACTATCAGGATTTTGCTCCTCGAGCGAGTGCAGGATCTCGACGGCCCGCAAGATACCCCAGGTCGTGTAGGGGTTGTGTACGTCGAAATTGATGATGTCGCGTTGGTGGGTGCGACGGTCGCGTGCCGGCCACTTCTCCAGGTCGCGCACCGTGCCGTAGCTGGTCAGATTGACCGCCGGCAAGAGGAACGAGCGCTCCTCCTTCTCGAGGAGGTAGGAGTAGGGAAAGGCCGAGGTATCATGGTGGCGGGAGTGGCGTCCCATGACCATCGTGAAGGCACCTTCGGCGGCCGGAGCCATGATGTAGGAGCCGCTGGCAAACTTGCAGCCGCGCGGATGGACTGCCTGATGGACAGCTCCGCTCTTGAAGAGGTGGTTGCTCTGGTTGGCGGCACTACCGGCGTTGAAGAAGGAGAACATGCCGGCAATCAGCAGCGTCGATTTGTGGTGCGAAACGGTGTAGGGGCCCGCAAAGATCGCGGCGGCCTCGCCATTCTCGCAGTGGGAATTGGCAAAGAAGAGTGAGTCGGCTGCCGTGAAGCCCTTGTCGAAGATACAGCTCTCACCGATAAAACACCGCTCAACGATCACCCCATTGGCGATCTGAGCCCCCTCGGCCACGATGAAATCGTAGGCCTTGACATCGACCCCGATCCGGCAGTCGTCACACAACGTGCCATTTTCGAGGATTGAAGCTCCGTCGATGGTCACCCCCTTGCCGATGCGCACCTCACGCAGGATACGGCATCCGGTGATGGTGCATCCCTCGCCGATCTGACCCATCGTATCGCGCAACTCCTCGCTCCGTTGCTCGACCATCGCCTCCAGGGCTGCAATGAGCTGCGGACGGTGGCGATAGATGGCCATCATGTAGGCGACTTGTGCGCTGAGCGTATCGCAAATACGCACCGTGCGCCCTCCATTTTCGTTCATCGTCGCCACCTTCGTGCCGTTTCCGAAGGTCGATTCGTGGCGGCAGCTCAGCTCGCCTACCTGCTCAATGCGGGTGTTGCGGCCGATGCGATAGTTGGCAATCGAACTGTTGTAGATGTAGGCTCCGCTCTCCACCTCGACACGACCGCGCAGCCGACAACGGTTGAGTTGTTCGGGTCGGAAATCGTCGGAGACCAGGATCTGCGACCAATCTTCGGCCGTACATCCGAGTTGCTCTACGGCAACAATTTCGGGGTGTGTCAGTTGTCTCATTGGGCTACATTGGGAGCTAATATCGTGCAAATATAGTTATTCGTTGCTAAAAATCAAAACCAAATTGGTCGGAATCTCGTATTTCCTCCGTGGATCGCGGGTTGCACGCCGCAAAAAGAGCCGCCAAATGGGGTAGGCGCAGCGTGGGCGCGGTGAGCATTTCGCCCATGGCGATCCAAGCCGGATGGTTGGCCTTTCGGAGCACGGCCATCGCCTCCTGATAGGCCGCATCGGAGCCGATCGTGCGAGGCGTAAAGAGCAAGCCGTCGCGCGCTCCAAACCGATCGTAGAGCGTCGGATCGAGTTGCAGCGCATGGAGTGCCGTGGCGATCAGTGCCGCGGGATAATCGTCGATCCGCTCGTCGAAATCCGCCTCGCTGCGCGTCGGGTGTTGATAGGAGGGCGTGCCGACCTCGATTGCCAGCATGCCGCGCATCGAGGGCAGAAAACAGCCATCCCGATCAATCAGTTGCAACCTTCCTTGCGGGGTGAGGATGATGTTCTCGGGCTTCAGATCGCCATGTGCCCAATCGTCGGCCAGCAACGCTGCCGCCATCCGATCGAACCCTTCGGAGAGGAGTGCGAGTTGTGCTTGATCGTGGTTGCGGCCTGCCCGATCAATGGCCGTGCGAAGGTCGATTCCCTCGATCCAATCGGTCAGCACAACATCGACCCACACGCCTTGCTCGTTCGATGTAAAGAGAAAAAGCTCCTCCTCGAGCAGTTCCTTTCCGTAGATCATCCTCAGGCGTGACATCGTGCGCCGATAGCAACGCAGGGCCTTGACCGCCCCGTTGTGGCGTATGCGAAAGACGATCGCTGCATTGCCGACCGAGTATTGTACCCTCCCGTCGGCTTCACGGCACAAGACAATCTCTCCCAAACTCCGGGTCAGCGCATAAGGCTCCTCGAGCGTGAAGAGGTATTGTGTGAGTGAAGACATGGCAGGCGTGAATGTTGAACAACAGGCGTAAGTCTCGAAATGCGGGCTGCGGCTATAAACCAAAAGAGGCTGTCGCAACAATCGTGTTGGACAGCCTCTTGTTTACCTCGGTTTTTAGTGGCAGTGACCGCAGTCGCAGCCCTCGTGGTCGTGACCCTCGCAGTCGCCCTCGCCGCACTCACCACCGCAGTGGCCGCACGAGCAGTTGCCCTGCAGATCCTCGGGCGTTACATCGCGCACCGAGATCACCTCGACCTCGAAGTTGAGCGTCTTGCCGGCCATCGGGTGGTTGAAGTCCATGACTACAGCCTCCTCCTTGACCTCCTTGACCAGACCGATCATGCGGTTGCCCTGGGCGTCGGCCATCGGAATCTGCGAACCCTCGAAGAGGATATCCTCGGCTACCTTGCCATCGACCATGAAGATCGTCTTCGGCAGCTCGACAATTGCCTCGGCGATCACCTCGCCGTAGCCATCCTTCGGCTCGAGCGTGAAGGCTACCTTCTCACCCGGCTCTTTGCCCTCGATGGCAGCCTCAAATTTGGGCAGCAACATACCCGTACCAAAAATAAACTCCAGGGGCTGACCCGGACGCGACTGGTCTGCAATCTGACCATCAACGGTGAGCTTGTAATCGACAGCCACCATCTTATTCTGTGCTACTTGCATACGTATCTTGTTGTTTAATAGTTTGTTTTTCGTTTTGTAAAGGTGCGCAAAGATAACCACTTCGTAGCGAGTTGCCAAATTTTCGGCAAAAATTATTTTACAAGGGCCACTTTCGGAGATGATGAAGGGTGCCTGACCGCGAAAGTCAGACACCCCTCTGGCATGCATTTTTATTCACTCTATTCGCTGTATGCGCATGCTTAGTTCTCCGGCGTATACGAAGCGGGATAGTTCACCGATTCTTTGGCGAATATCCGACAGCCTATCGAGCCATATTCCCTATTTGGTGTAGGTAACTTCGATAAGGCCTGCTGTTTTAGGTAACCTCAAACGGGCTGAACGACGCGGTGTAAATCGTCAAAACGCCCGTAGCAGATTATCGAGAAGGTCGCCGAGATCGTCCGATAAATTCGTTGAACTGATACAACAGACCGGCCGACCCCGCAAGGGATCGGCCGGCTTGTTTTGTTATCTGTAGAACTCCTATTGGATCGGGTTCGTGGTCAGATAATCGTTGATGATAACGCTGTTGTTCGTATACTCCTGATAATAATCATCGTCCGCTACCGGAGCACCACCGCCCCAATAGTTACCCGACAGATCAATATCGGTATAGTAAACGCTGGCGCAAACGTCGTTGCCTTTGGCGTTAGGACCGGTTACCGTGTTGCCGATAAAGGCGTTGCCGGTGATGACCGCAGCATAGCCGATCATAAGACCTCCCGATACACGCTTGCTCGTACCGGTCGTGGTTGCAGCGTTGTTCTGGAAAAGATTATTCGTAATGGTGCAGTTCTCCTGGAAGCCCATATATACCGTAGCACCATTGCCAGAGCCGGTATTCACACGGTTGTCAATAAACTTATTGCCATTGATCGTACCACTTGCCCCCTTTACGTAGTATACTACTGCTGTAGAATTGCAGGTGTTACCCTCAAATAGGCAGTTCTCAACAATCTGCGGATCGTTGTTATTACCATCGTAGTTCAGCGAGATAACCATGCTGCAGGTGTTGTTCTTAAAGGTCGAGTTCGTGATGGTGCTTTTGCCCGTCAGACGTAACAGACCTTGTACCTGCGTGTGCTCGCAATTCTGAATGGTTACGTTGTCGATATTGACTACGGTATTCGAACCTCCGATGCTGCGAATGGCCGCACCACCCTTCAAGCCATCAAATACGATGTTCTTAAAGGTTGCCGTTGTCTCCTGAATATCATCGAACAAGGCGTACTCGTTGTTGAAATTCTGATCCTGCGAAATGGTGTGCCCCTTGCCGTCGATGATAAACTCGTTAGCACTCTTCAAGGGCAATCTTTCGGTCATTACGATATCCTGGCGCAAGAAGATCTCACCACCTTCGTTCAAAGCAGCCTTCAACACGGCAGCCGACGAAGCCATACGCTTGCCATCGAACGTGATCTTGCAAGTGGCCGGATCGTAGTCGAAACGTACGATACCTGCGATATCCTTGCCGTCGGTGTACGAGCAGCCGTTGAACGCAGCCTCTACGCCATTGCCTGCGCAGTCGCAGAACATCGAGGGGTTGAACGAGCAGTTGTTGTACTCGTACTTGTTGTACATGTTCATCACGTTGTAGTAGTTGTTATAGAGGAACTCGCAGGCGTTGAACGTTACCATCGAAACAGCACCACCCAAAGCGTTGAAACCATAGAGTTTGCAACGGTTGAAGGTGATCGTGCCATCACCGGCATCGAAGTGTACACCGCGCGTGCAGTTCTCGTTACCAAACGTACAGTCGTTGAAGACAACATCGCCATACGCATAGGCATAACGTACAGCCTCGGCATCGTCAAAATGGCAATTCTCGAAGGTCGTGCCATTCAGATTACCACTCAAAGCAACCGTGCCGTTCGGGTTCTTAAAGGTGATATTCTTCACCGTTACGTTCTTACCCGAAATACCCGATTTGCCCTCGAATACCGTACCCTCGGCAGCAATGATCGTAACGCCATCGGCTACTGCCGGCATGGCATCATAGGTACCTGCGGGTACATTGACCGTAGCACCCGGCTCGTTTACTTTGTCAGCCAAGGTCTGTTGGGTGGCCACAACGATCTCCTCGCCGTCGATGATCACCGTACCCTGATACTTCTGCTCGCGATCGCCACCGATCAGCACACCATAGGGCGAAACGTAGGTGCCGGTCGTCACCTCTTCGCCATCGATATAGAACTTCTCGTTCCAGGTGTTGTTCTCCACCACGCACTGAGCGATCGTTAAGGTTTGATTCGGCTTGGAATTGATACCGCCGATGAGTTGTGCGTTGGCACGCTTACCCGAGTTGGTCGAGTTGATCACGTTGAATACGCACTTCTTCACCGAGCTGTTGGCTACGTGGTGATCGCCGTAAGGAGCAGCATTCGTGCCTTTGGCAACGCCCTGGAAGAAACCAACCAAACCACCAACCGAACCGCCATCCTCGGCATTGAGAGCCTCGAACGTGGTGCCCGAAACGTGGCAATTTTGGATATTCAGCGAGCTGCAAACACCATCGTGAGCAACCAACGCGCCCACCTTGTTGTTACCCGAAATATACGAATCCACAACCTTTACATTGTCAAAGGTTACGTTGCCATACATCGTGCCTACCATCGCAGCACCATAGAAATCACCGTTGTAGTCGGGGCACTCGATCGCAGCACCGCTGATCGTGAGGTTGCGGAAAGCAACCGTGTAGGATACGGTTCCGAACAGGGCAGCGCGCGTATCACCACGCTTGGTGATGTGCAGGCCATAGATCGTATGGTTCTGACCATCGAAAGTACCGCGGAAATGGTTCGAGCCAAGGCCGATCGGCGTCCACTCGTGACCACCCAGGTTGATATCTGCAGCCAACAGAATGGTCTCACCGTTCAGGCTTTCAGCCTTAGCGACCTCACCGGCACGGCTCGCTGCAGGCAACGTGCCGTTTACCAACTGGGCAATCCAAGCCAGCTCGGCAGCGTCCTTGATCGTATAGGTCTTCTCGGCCGTATTGTAAGCCGGTTTCTTGATCGACGTACCATCCCACGGCAGGATGTTGTGGTCGCCGGTACCCTCCTCGTCAAAGCCCGGGAGGATCACAACCTCGAACTTGGCCGGATCGGTCAGCAGATCACCGACGATGTTCGTGCGGTGGTTGCGCTCGATGGGCACGTTCGTGAAGGCGGGAACCTCGATCGTCTTGGCATCGTTCTCGTTCTCG
>JAFSBY010000021.1 GCA_017437045.1 Alistipes sp. | reverse complement strand
GTGTAAACGAAACGAGCACACGACTGCGCCTCTGCAAGTAGCGCAGTCGAGCCCCTGAGGGGGTACAGAAAAGGAAGATCGCAAGGTCTTCCTTTTTTTGTGCGCCTTCACCAAATTTTGTCATAAATTGTCAAAACACCACCCTACTTTTGCAACAAACAGATGAAACGACATAACTATGGAACGCAAAACGATTGACAAACATGTAGGCAATTTCAATATTGCCGGCTTCACCTATTGGGAGGGATGTACCGTCTTGGGTGAGCTAAAAAGAGGTGTTTATCCATTAAGCTGACAAAAAAACGAAACGATATGGAACTATCTATTAAACTTTCGATCAACAAGAAACATGAGTGCATGCACAACACCTTCCTCTTGCGGTGGAATCCGACCATTTCGTCCTACACGATGGCGCGACTCGACCGCGATCTGGAGGAGTGGGCAAGCGGTTATTGGGACGAGGATTTCGATTGGAGCATCCACGAGTGGCAGCAGGCCCGCAAGGGCGACCGATTCTTCATGGTGCGCGTCGGAGAGGGTAACACGGGCATTTTTGCGGCCGGGCGTTTCACATCCGACCCGACGCTGGGCGAAGATTGGTCGGGTAAAGGGCGCGAAGTCTATTATATGCAGATGGATTTCGAGGCTGTTTTCCACCCCGAACGCACCGAGATCATCTCGACCGAGGAGTTGGAGCGCGAACTCCCCCACCTCGATTGGCGCAAGGGACACTCGGGCGAGATGGTCGATCATGAGACGGCCGATCGGTTGGAGCTGATGTGGCGCGACTTTATCGGGCGCAACAAGGCGATCTATCTGCCGCGTGCCGCCAAGAACGAAGATTACGACGCACGCTCCGAGATCGACAAGGCGATCGAATTGGCCTCCAAGGCGCATGCTGCGGACTACGACCTCGATGGCAACCCCACGATCCTCCACCCGTTAGCCGTAGGCATGATGGGCCACACCGATACGGAGCGCATTGTCGGTTTTCTGCACGATGTGGTAGAGGACACCTCCTACACCTTTGAAGATTTGGAGAACGAGGGATTCTCACCGGAGGTGATCGAGGCCTTGCGCCTGCTGACACACGACAAGGAGACGCCCTACATGGCCTATATCGCACGCATCTGCCAATCGGGCAACCAGACGGCCCTGCATGTCAAGATCAACGATCTGCACCACAATTTAGCCCGTGGCAAAGCGGGCGGGCATACGCGTTGCGTGGAGCGACACACCGAGGCGTTGGCCTTTATAGAGGCCTTTTTAGCCACTCCAAGCAGGTAGCGGCGAACCATACAAAACCAAGCGAGAGGCTGTTCCGATTCTCTGGAACAGCCTCCCGCTTTATGGGACTACTACAGCGATGCTATGCAAAAAGCCGGCATCGCCTTTTCAAACACCCACCCTACCGATTCAACAGCGTAGCATCGTACAGATAACGCTTGATCGAACGCTTCGGGGTCTTCTCAAACTCCTTCGGGTGGAGGATCACCTCGGCCAGACGCTGATAGGCAGCCAACTGCTTGTTCAGCTCCTTCATATTCTGCTGCATGATCTCCGGCAGATCCTCACGTGCAATACCCTCCTTCTCGGCCAGCTCATAATCGGGCACGACCAACGCCTTCAGGCGGCCGCCACCGCTATCCAGCACAAGCGACTCGAGCACCATATACATGTTGTTGAGCTGATCCTCGATCTCCTCGGGATAGATATTTTGGCCATTCGACGAAAGAATCATCGTCTTCGAGCGACCACGGATATAGAGCGTACCATCGGGATCCATCGTACCCATGTCGCCCGTATGGAGCCAGCCGTTCTTCTCAAGCACCTTCTTCGTGGCATCGGCATTCTTATAATAACCCACCATCACGTGGTCACCACGCACCAAGATCTCACCGGCCACCTTCTCCGGATCGTCCGAGTCGATCTTCACCTCCAGACGTTTCTGGATGTAGCGGCCACACGAGGTCGATTTATACTCCGGTGCCGGCGTAAAGCTGATCAGCGGCGCACACTCGGTCATACCATAACCCACCGTGAGCGGGAAGTTGATCTTGCGCAGGAAGGCCTCCGTCTCCTGGTTCATCGGTGCACCACCCACGATGAAGAGCTGACAAGCACCGCCAAACGAGGTCATCAGCTTCTTGCGAATCACCGAATAGATAGCCGTATTGAGCAGCGGAATCTTCGTAGCGATCGACATGGGACCCTTCTCCAGCATCGGCTGGATCTGCTTACGATAGATCTTATCGAGAATCAGCGGCACAGCGCAAATCACGTTCGGGCGTACGTTGCTCATCGCCTCGATCAGAATCTTGGGCGACGGGATACGACCCAGCAGCGTCACATGCAGACCGCAAGCGATCGGCGTCAGGAAGTCGAAGGCGCAACCAAAGGCGTGGGCCAACGGCAGGAACGAGAGGATGCGATAGCCCTTTTGGAAATAGAGTTCATTCGTATCGGGGTTAATCGCCTCGAAGCCCATGATCACATTACCGGTCAGGTTGTTGATCGTCAGCATCACACCCTTCGAGTAGCCCGTCGTACCCGACGTATAGCTCAACAGGGCCAATTTATCGTTGGCGATCTCCGGATATTTGATATCCTCTACGTTGAATCCGCGCGGATAGGCGGCACGATAGGCCTTGGTGAGGTTATTTTGGAACTCGGTCAGCTCCTCGCCCTTGCGCTCGAAGATCACATGGAAGTCGGTCAATGAGAAGACTGCCTCGATCTTTTCGATCTGATCCTCCTCGATGTTATCCCAGAATTTATCGCCCAAGAAGAGCAGACGGCTCTCCGAGTGGTTGATGATGTGCACTACATCAGCCGGCGTAAAGTCCTGAAGAATCGGCACAATTACCGCACCATAGGTAATTGTTGCCAGATAGGTGATACACCAACGCGGGTTGTTACGTCCGATCAAAGCGATCTTATCGCCCTGCTTGATACCGGCCTTCTTGAAGAGCAGGTGCATCTTGGCAATCTCCTTTGCCACCTCGAAATACGAGAAGGTCTCCTGCTTGAAATAGTCGGTCAGAGCCGGCAATTCACGGTGTTCACGAAAACTCTGCTCGTAAATTTTAATTAGGTTTTCTTGTAGCATAACGTGCTTCTATTGATTAAGTTTGATAATGGGGCTTAAGTAGTTTTTGACCTACGGACAACGGCCGTCGAAAAGCGGCTTACGCTTCGTCGTTCGTGCGCGGTTGATCGTCCAGGAACTCTTCGACCAGATCCTCGACCGCATCTTCAAATTCTTGTTGTTCGTCTTTTTGGGCGGTTTGCAACATCGCCTCGCGCGCTTTGCGACTTCGCCAAATATAGATTTTGGATTCGGTGCCGTTCAAGAGGCGTTTGATATTCTTGCGGTGGGTATAGATCAGCAACACGGCCAACACCACGGCAAAGAAGAGGAACGAAGGCACTTTATTGACACGTGGCGAGATCACCGCAAAGATCGGATAGCTGATACCGGCCATCATCGAGGCCAACGACATGTAGTGCGTCACGATCAGCACCACAAACCAGACGCCAAAGCTGAGCAACACGAGCGGAGCATTGATGGCCATCACACCGCCAAAGAGAGTTGCCACGCCCTTGCCTCCGCGGAAACCGGCAAAGACCGGGAAGAGGTGACCCAACACAGCAAAGAGCAGCGCACAGAAGCGCAACACATAGAACCAATTATCATCGGGAGTACCCGGGCCGCCATCGAAATAGGCATCAAATTTTGCCACATCGACAATGGTTACAGCCGCAAAGCCCTTCAAAAAATCGAGCGCAAAGACCGGGATGGCGGCTCGTTTGCCCAGCACGCGCAACATGTTGGTCGTACCGGCATTTTTTGAACCATGCTCACGAATATCGATACCGTAATACTTTTTACCAATCCACACGGCACTCGGTATCGAGCCCAACAAATAGGCAATCAGCAACAGCGTTCCAATGATGTAATAGGTCAATATCGTCATAACACGAAAGGTTGTATTCGGTGCAAATATACGAAAAAATCGGTAAAAGCGTCCACAAGATGAAAAAATCTCTATAGACGATCCCTATTTCGAAGAAATATCGTATCTTTGTGCTGTTTGAAACTCGCTTAAAACCGCATTTTGACATGTTACAAAATACCATTCAATCGACCATCGCCTCGTGGAAGTGGTGGCAGCAGTGGATCTGGATCTTTTTGGGTTGCAGCATCATGGGTACGGCCTATGTGCTCTTCATCAACCCCTACAACTTTGTCCCCGGAGGAGTCTACGGCTTGGCAATCGTCATGCACAACATCTTCCCCTCGATTCAGGTGGGTACGTTCAGCTATATGTTCGACATTCCGCTCATGATCACGGCGCTGATCATCTTTGGCGGAAAATTCGGCGTCCGCACCGTCCTGGCGGCCCTCTACACCCCCGGTTATATGAACTTCCTCACAAGGCTGGTCTATCCGAACGAGGAGGCAATCGAATCGCTCGATCCGGCGCTGCTGCTCAACGGCCACCTCAACCTCTCGGAGGATCTGTTGGTAGCCTGCTTGTTAGGAGCTGTGCTGACCGGTATCGGCATGGGCTTTGTCGTGCGCCAGCAAGCGACAACGGGCGGCACCGACATCGTGGCCATGTTGTTGCAGAAATATGCCGGCATCAAATTCTCGACCGCCATCTTCTTTGCCGACGGCTTTGTCGTGCTGGCCGGTCTGTTGGTGATCGGTTTTGGTCTGATCATCGGCGAACCCAATCCGGAGGGTTGGATGCTGACAATCTATTCGCTCGTGACGATCTATGTCTCGTCGCGCGTGCTGGCCTACATGCTCGATGGTGCCTCGTATGACAAGCTGCTCTTTATCATCACCGACCGCCATGCCGAGCTCAAAAAGTTCATCATCGAGGATCTCGACCGCAGTGCCACCTACATCCGTTCGCGCGGTATGTACACCGACGCCGAGCGCGAGATGATCTTCCTGGTCGTCAGCCGCAAAGAGGTGCGCCGCGTACAACAGCAGATCAAGCAGATCGACCCACGCGCCTTTGTGGTCGTCACCGACGCCTACGACACTTATGGCGAGGGTTTCAAAGCCTTCCCCGAGGATGGCGAGTTGCAAGCCGAGTAGCGCGCAACACCATACAACATGTAACTAAAAAAGAGGATTCCATTGGACACGATTCAATATAATCAGCTGCGCCCATTGACGGGCGAGGGTCGCAAACTCTTCATCGAGACCTATGGTTGTCAGATGAACGTGGGCGACACGGAGATCATCATCTCGATTCTCCAGGAGCACGGCTACCGCTACACGGAGATTCAGCAGGAGGCCGATGTCATTCTGATCAACACCTGCTCGGTGCGCGACAATGCCGAACAACGCATCTGGGGACGCCTCTCCGAGATGCGCCGTCTGAAAAAGATGAAGCCGACGTTGCTGGTCGGCATCGTAGGCTGCATGGCCGAACGCCTCAAAGAGGCGCTGTTAGAGGGCGGCACGGGAGTCGATCTGGTCGCCGGCCCGGACACCTACCGCGACCTGCCTCAACTGCTCAAAGCGGCCGAGGCCGGCACGAAGGGGGCCAATGTGCTGCTTTCAACCGAGGAGACCTATGCCGAGATTGCCCCTGTACGCATCGACAAAAACGGCGTGAGCGGCTTTATCTCGATCATGCGCGGATGCAACAATTTCTGCTCCTATTGTGTGGTTCCCTACACCCGCGGACGCGAACGCAGCCGCGATTGGGAGACCATCGTCAGCGAGGCTCGCTCGCTCTTCGAGAATGGCTACCGCGAAGTGACGCTGCTGGGTCAGAATGTAAACTCGTATCATTTCGGGGAGGTTGATTTTCCCGAGTTGATGTACCGCGTGGCGGCCATTTCGCCCCTGCTGCGTGTTCGCTTTGCCACCTCGCATCCCAAGGATATGAGCGACCGTTTGCTCGACGTGATGGCTTCGATGCCGAACATCTGCCGCGCCATCCACCTGCCGGCGCAGTCGGGTTCGACCACGATGCTCGAGCGCATGAATCGCAAATACACCCGCGAATGGTATTTAGGCCGTATCGAGGCTATTCGCAGCCGCATGCCCGATTGTGCCATCACGACCGACCTGATCGCCGGCTTCTCGGGCGAGACCGAGGAGGAGCACCTCGACACCCTCTCACTGATGCGCCAGGTGGGGTACGATTTCGCCTACATGTTCAAATATTCGGAGCGTCCGGGTACCTTTGCCTCCAAGCACCTGCCCGATGATGTGGCCGACGAGGTCAAATCGCGCCGTCTGCAGGAGATCATCGCCCTGCAAAACGAGTTGGGCTTGGAGAGCTACCGCCGCGATGTGGGCAAGGTTTTCGAGGTGCTGGTCGAGGGTGAATCGCGCCGCAACAAGGAGCAGCTGTGCGGCCGCACGTCGCAAAATAAGATGGTAGTCTTCGACCGCGGCGACCACAAAGCCGGTGATTATGTACAGGTGCGCGTCACGGCATGCACCTCGGCAACCCTCATCGGTGAAGAGATTAAATAAGCGTGTAACAAAAGCGTATGAGATTTGACGAATTGGACCTCGAAGAGGAGATCTTGGATGGTCTGTATGATATGCACTTTGAAGAGATGACCCCCGTGCAGGAGCACACCATTCCGGTCATCTTGGAGGGGCACGACATCATCGGTTGTGCTCAAACCGGTACGGGTAAGACCGCAGCCTACACCCTGCCGCTGCTAAATCGGCTGCTGATCGAAGGCAACGACGAAAACGTAGTCAAGGCCCTGATCATTGTCCCCACGCGCGAGTTAGCCCAGCAGATCGACCAGCAATTTCAGGGTTTTTCGTACTACCTGCCCGTCTCGACGACGGTGGTCTATGGTGGTGGCGACGGCAAGGGCTGGGATATCCAGAAGCGCGGCATGTTGCTCGGTTCGGATGTGGTGATTGCCACCCCCGGACGCATGATTGCCCACCTGCAAAACAGCGGAGTTGATCTCTCGCATGTCAGCTATCTGATTC
>JAFSBY010000020.1 GCA_017437045.1 Alistipes sp. | reverse complement strand
GGTGATATAGAAAATGTGCTTTGTCAAACGAAGTATGATACCAATAGTGGTGGCATCACATTAGAGCAGTTGGGCGAGCGTATAAAAACAGCAACGCGACCGGTTGTGGTGGTGGCGGTAGATGCGACTGCTACACCTGCTAAGACTCTTATGGAGGATTGGAAGATGGTCTTGAAGAGCTATGAAGGGCAATATGACCTCTATTGGGTATTGGACGTAGTAGGACAAAACACGAATACACTGCATAATTACTTCGAAGCATTCAGATTCCAACCTGAGCAGATGATGGTTCCTTCGGTCTTGTTTGTGTATAACGGCTATGGCGCTTATGAGGTGCGGGGGGGATATGGCCAACCGTTTGTAGCTTGGTTTGATCGGATGATGAAGAAGGCCGCTTTTTAACGGTAGCAAGTGCTCATATACGATAAAACCCAAAAGGGCTGTCGCAACGATAAGTTGGACAGCCCTTTCTGTTTCAAAACCACCATTCGTGCAAGCGGCTACATCGTCTTGAGCAGCTCACTCTCGGTACCGGCCTGTACGGGGTAGAGCAGGATGTGGTTGTTGTGGGTGAAGTGCTCCTCGACATAGGCCGGAATGCGGTTCATGGCGGCCGTGTAGGAGATGCGCTCGCGGCGGCTCATGATGACCCACACGGCATCGTCCGCCTCGACGGGTGCAAAGAGCTGCTCGGGATCCTCCCACGGGCTCTCCGAGACCACATAATCGGCAATATCGACCTTGCGAGGCTTGCGACGCAGCTGGTCAATGGTGGCCTGCGTAGCATAGAAGATCAGCTTGGCACCGGTGTCGTGTGCCAGATGGCGAATGCGCAGTACCCACGTCTCAAAACCCAGCTCCAACTCGGCACGACGCGGCACAAAGACCAAATGGCGTTTGATGGTCGAGAGGGGCTGTATGGTACTATATATGTAGGTCGTGACATTGCTGCGCGAGAGTACGCGCGGAATAGTCGATCCGAGCACGGTCTGCCCGACCAGCGCATTGAAGGGCGAGATGTGGGCCGTCTCGACGTGCATGCCGAGCACCAGATCGGTGATGTTGCGCTCCCGGACGGTGCTGACAATGGCGTTGGCGATGTTCACGTCGTAACGCATCAATCGGTGCAGATGGATACCTGCGGCTGCAGCGGCATCGGCAGCTGCCGAAAGCATCTTCTCGGCCGACTCGACAGCCTCGGTCGAACCGTTTTGGTTGTCGATGGCATTCAGGGCATAGAGGCTGCGGTGCTTCTGCTTGGTGACGGCGATACCCAGACCGACCGCCTCGGCTACGGCTCGCGGATGCGATACGGGGATCAGGACATGTTCACCCACCTCGACCTTGCGGTCATTTTGCGGTCCGTTGAGGGCTATCTGGTGGGCACCACGTTGGGTCGTGAAGCTCGAGATGGTGCAGGTGACTAAAATCATCAGGATCGTACCGTTGAGTACCGCCTCGTCGAGCAGGCGAATGGGCAACCCCTCGGGAGTCGTTCCGATCGTGATGTTGTAACCCACCATCACTACGGCCAACGTGCCGGCCACGTGTGCCACGCTCAAGCCAAAGAGGACGGTCTGCTGGTCGCCCGTCAGACGGAAGGTCTTTGCCGTCAGCAGTGCAGCAATGTATTTCGAGGCGGTGACCATCACCACCATCACGCCGCCGACCAGGAGGGTCTCCCAGCTGCCGAAGATGGCATGATAATCGACCAACATACCCACGCCGATCAAGAAGAAGGGGATGAAGATGGCGTTACCGACAAATTCGACGCGATTCATCAGGGGCGAGGTGCGTGGAATCAGTCGGTTCATGGCCAGACCGGCCAAGAAGGCTCCGATGATCGGCTCCAGGCCGGCCAACTGCGTCAGATAGGCACCCAAGAAGAGGCTGACCAACACAAACACATATTGCGAAATGTTGTCGCTGCACCGCTTGAAAAACCAGCGTCCGATGAGCGGGAAGATCCACAGAATGACCACCCCGCAGGCGGCCACCGAGGCGGCCAACTGCCACCAGAAATCGCTCTCGGTGCTGCCCGTAGCGAAGCCGACGACAACGGTTAGCGTGACGAGGGCCAGAATATCGACGATGATCGTACCGCCCACGGCGATCGTTACCGCCTTATCGCGGGTGATCCCCAGCTTGGAGATGATCGGGTAGGCGATCAGCGTCTGCGAGGCGAAGAGTGCCGCCAGCAACAGCGATGAGAGCAGGGAGTAGCCTAACAGGTAGTAACCGGCCACCACGCCAAAGGCCATCGGGACGATGAAGGTGTAGAGTCCGAAGGTCAAACTGCGCAGGCTGTTGCGCTTGAAGTCGGCCATATCCATCTCCAAACCGGCCAAAAAGAGGATGTAGAGCATACCGGCCGTACCCGAGAGGATGATGCTGCTGTCGCGTGCCACCAAATTCAGCCCGTGTTCGCCGATGACGGCTCCGGCAATGATCAGTCCCAACAGGTAGGGAATCTTCAGTTTGTTGAGGATAAGCGGCGTTCCGAGGACGATCGTCATGATGATCAGAAACTTCAAAATCGGATCTTGAATCGGAAGCGTAAAGGCCGTATGTAGTGCAAGTAAGGTCATAATATCTTTCGTTCGAGAAGACAAATATAGCGAAAAATACTGGGAATCTCATAAAAAAAATGTATCTTTGGCAGATAAACGTGTATGTTGCCCGCCGATGGACGGTCGGCCGAGCGGATGATCGAGTGTGGATCATGGCGGTGGAGCGTCTGCTGCGGGGGCATCTTAAATAGGGAAACAATGAGCTACATTTTGCGATGGATAGTCTGTCTGGCGGGTCTTGCTTCGGTGAGCATGGCACAGAGTCAGACGGTGAGCGATGCCCTGCCGATTGATTTGGCAATCGTGGGCGGTATGAATGTCCCCTCGTTCTCGACCGACGACGTGGGGTGCGATGTGCAGAATAAGATCGGTTTGCAGGTGGGTGTGCTGACCTCGATTAAGATGGTCGGAGTGCTCAATCTCGAGCCGCAACTGATCTACCAGCATCAGGGCATACGCCTGCGTACGGGCGATCAGATCATGCAACTGCGGTGCAACTCCTTGCAGCTGCCCGTGACGGCCTCGATCGGTTTGGCGCGTGTGTTGCGCATCTATGCCGGTCCGGTCATCACGCTCGTCGATAATGCCAAGCAGAAGGTGGGTGGCGATCTGATTGATTGCGATCGGGTCTATTCGACGGTGGGCTATACGGCAGGTCTGCGCATCAAGCCGCAACGCCATCTGATGTTCGATGTGCGCTATAATGGTCAATTTGGTGCACGCAAAGATCTGAAACAGCACAACGAGGTGGTCGTACACAAACTGCGCCAATACAACGTGGCGATCAGTGTCGGCTACCTGTTCTAAAAAAGAGAAACTGTAAAAACGAAGTATGAATATGAAAAAATGGTTTGTGACGCTGCTCTTGGCAGCGATGGCGAGCAGCCTTTCGGCACAAGATTTTATGGGCCAAACCAAACAACGATCGGCCGTACGTTGGGGTTTGATCGCCGGTTTGAATGCCGCCGACTTTAAGTTGGTCGATACGCGCGTGGATATTGAGAATAAGATGGGCTGGCAGGTCGGTATGATGGCCTCGATTCCGCTCGGTGAGATCATGTCAATCGACCCGCAGATCATCTATGTGCATCAGACGATGGATCTGAGCCATCCCGATGCTCGCAGAACGGGCGAGCTGACCAGCCACTCGATCGACGTGCCGCTCGCGCTGGAGTTCAAGATCGTGGGGCCGCTGCGCCTCTTTGCCGGTCCGGTGTTCACCGTGCTGAACGATAGCAAAGGCTCGTTTGGCGAGCAGGATCTGGAGTATTCGGGTGTACGTACGACCCTCTCCTATACGGTGGGTGCCGAGGTGCGTCTGTTCGACCGTCTGCGCCTCGATCTGCGCTACAACGGCCAATTCAAGGACAAGGATAATGTGAACCTGCCCGACGATATGGGTGGCGTCGGTAAGATGCGTACCCGGTGGGCTTCGTTCAACGTCGGTTACTACTTTTAGCCTATGACCGATCAACTCGGAAAAGAGATTCAGATCGACGGTGTCGATCCCCGCGAACTCTATGGCCCGCAAAATGCCTATTTAGAGCAGTTGCGCACCCTGTTTCCCGAACTGAAAATTGTCGCGCGCGGCTCATCGCTCAAGGTCTTGGGTGCCGAGCGTGAGGTGGCTCGCTTCGAGAAACGGTTTGAGGGGTTGGTGGCCTACTATACCAAATATGGCCACCTCTCGTCGCAGGTGATCGACCAATGCTTCGCGGCCGGCTATGATGCCTCGGCCGAGCGACCGATGGATAAGGATGTGCTGGTCTATGGCAACAATGGCATGATTATTCGTGCCCGTACGCCCAACCAGCAACGCCTGGTCGAATGCTACGACAAAAACGACCTGCTGTTTGCCGTCGGTCCGGCCGGATCGGGTAAGACCTATACGGCCATTGCGCTGGCGGTGCGTGCGCTGAAGGAGAAACAGGTGCGACGCATCATCCTGACCCGCCCGGCAGTAGAGGCCGGCGAGAAGTTGGGTTTCCTGCCCGGCGACATGAAGGAGAAGTTAGACCCCTACCTGCAACCGTTGTACGATGCGCTCAACGACATGATCCCGCCCCTCAAACTGCAAAAATTTATGGAGGACGGGACGGTGCAGATCGCACCGTTGGCCTACATGCGAGGCCGCACGTTGGATAATGCCTTTGTGATTTTGGACGAGGCGCAGAATACGACCCTCTCGCAGATCAAGATGTTCCTCACGCGCATGGGCCGCAATGCCCGTTTTATCGT
Organism: Alistipes sp.; assembly: GCA_017437045.1. Taxonomy (GTDB): domain Bacteria; phylum Bacteroidota; class Bacteroidia; order Bacteroidales; family Rikenellaceae; genus Alistipes. The sequence goes on along the minus strand of JAFSBY010000020.1, from coordinate 34,888 downwards.
GACGGGCGATGTGACGCAGATCGACCTGCCGCGTCGTTCGGATAGCGGATTGACGCGCGCCATGAAGATCCTGGAGGGGGTGAAGGGGATCGGACAGATCACCTTCGACAAACGCGACATCGTGCGCCATGAGTTGGTCAAGCAGATTGTCGAGGCCTTTGACCGCGATGCCGAGCGGGGCGAAATAGAACGAAAATTGATCGATAAACAAGATAAATAACCAATCAAGACTATGGACAAGAATTTGAAGGGGCTGAAGCCCGCATTGGTATGGAAACACTTTGCCGAGATGACGCAGATCCCGCGTCCGTCGGGCCACGAGGAGCAGATCCGTGCCTATATCATCGCCTTTGTCAAGGAGCAGGGCCTTGTGTGGAAAGAGGATGCAGCGCATAACGTTTATGTCGCCAAACCCGCCTCGGAGGGGATGGAGAATCGTGTAGGTGTGGTGATCCAGGCCCACCTGGATATGGTACCGCAGAAGAACAACGACAAACAGTTCGATTTCGAGAAGGATCCGATCGAGGCCTACATCGACGGCGAGTGGGTGACGGCTAACGGCACGACGCTGGGTGCCGATAACGGCATCGGCGTAGCGGCTATTTTGGCCGTGCTGGAGGATAAGACGCTCGTACACGGCCCCGTGGAGGCGCTCTTTACGGCTACCGAGGAGACCGGTATGGATGGAGCCTTCGGTCTGGAGGGCGGCATGTTGCAGGGCGATATTCTGCTCAACCTCGACTCGGAGACCGAGGGCGAGTTGTATGTAGGTTGCGCCGGCGGTATGGATGCTTCGGCTACGTTCGATTATCAGGCCGAGCCGGTTCCGGCTGGCGATTATGTCGCCATGAAATTGGTGGCAAAAGGGATGAAGGGTGGCCACTCGGGTATTCAGATCGGCTATCAGCGTGCCAATGCCAACCGCGTTTTGTTCCGCCTGTTGTTGGCCCAGAGCGAGTCGTTGGGCTTGCGCTTGGCTTCGGTCGATGGTGGCGGTTTGCGCAATGCCATTCCGCGTGAGGCTGAGGCGGTGGTTGTGCTGCCCGCAGCAAATGTAGCCGCTTGGAAGGAGGCCGTTGCCGCCTATGAGCAGACCGTGATTCGTGAGTTTGAGGATATCGAGGATAGTATCTCGATCTTTGTCGAGGAGGCTCCGATGCCGGCCGAGGTGATTCCGGTGGCGGTGGCCGATGCCGTTGCGAAGGCCGTTGTCGGTTGTCCGGATGGTGTGCAGAAGATGTCGGTAGCGATGGAGGGTCTGGTGCAGACCTCGACCAACCTGGCACGTGTCGTTTCGGATGGCAAGCAGATCAAGATTCAGTGTCTGTTGCGCTCGTCGATGCGTTCGGAGAAGGAGGCTTTGGGTGCCGCTATGGCCGGTGTCTTTGCGCTGGCCGGAGGTAAGACCGAGCTGACGGGTTCGTATGATGGTTGGAATCCCAACATGAAGTCGCCGATCCTGGCCGCTATGACTACCTCCTACGAGCAGCTCTATGGCAAGCGTCCGGCCGTCACGGCGATCCATGCCGGTCTGGAGTGCGGTATCATTGGTAGCAAGTACCCGAATCTGGATATGATCTCGTTCGGTCCGACGATCTGCTATCCCCACTCGCCCGACGAGAAGGTGGAGATCGCCTCGGTAGAGAAGTTCTACGACTTCCTGCTGCGCACGTTGGAGAATATTCCCGTTAAGGCATAGCAGTCGTGGCTCTGACCGAACAAAAGTGGTTTGTCATCGTCAATCCCGTGGCCGATAAGGGCCGCGGGTTGGATGACTATCCGCTCATTTCGCGTCTGTTGCGGGAGGCCGGCATCCATGCCGAGCCGGTCTTTACGGAGCATAAGTTTCATGCTACGGAGCTGACCGTGACGGCCGTCAAGGAGGGCTATCGCCACATTATTGTGGTGGGAGGCGTAGGCACACTCCATGAGGTGGTCAATGGCCTCTTTATCCAACAGGAGGTGGCTCCGGCCGATGTATTGCTGGCCATGATAGCCGTCGGATCGGGTAATAACTGGGTGCGCGCCTTCGGCTCGTCGGCCCGTTACCAGGATGCCGTGCGTGATATTGTCGATGGTTGCTCCTTCTTGCAGGATGTCGGTGTGGTGAGCTACGAGGAGGCCCTCTATCGCCAAACGCGCTACTTTGCCAATGTGGCCGGTGTGGGCTTTGATGCCTTCCTGCTCAAACGCATGACCCACCTGCAAAAGAAGAACCGCTTTCGCCCTTGGCGCAAGTTCCTCTGCGTGTTGAGCAACTTCTTTGTCTATAAATCGACCGGTATGAAGATCTGGGTCGATGATGTGCGCATCTACAACGGTCTGATGTTCTCGATCGCGCTGGGTATCTGTAAATACAACGGCGACGGTGTGCAGCAGCTGCCCGATGCGGTGGCCGATGATGGCATGTTGGATATCTCGCTCGTGAAACCGATTCACTTCTGGCATGTCCTGTTCCGTCTGCGCTACCTCTATAATGGTGGCATCTATCGCATTGGCCACGTCCTGCATGCACGCGGACGCAAGGTGCGCATCGAATCCTCACCCGAGGTGTCGTTGGAGGTCGATGGTGAATTGTTGGGCGAAACACCGCTGGAGTTTGAGGTGCAACCGCAGGCTATTCGGGTTGTGGTGAGCAAGGCGTTCTATGAGTCGCGCATGGCTGCTACCGAGACCGTGCCGTCGGAAGAGCCACAACCGCGTGATAAAAAGCGTAAAAGAACAAAACAAAAATAGGTAATAACGATGAAAAAGATCTTTTTTGTGGGCTTGGCCTTTGTAGCATTGTTGGCCATGACGGCATGTGCCGATACAAACGCCTCGCGGGTTCAGGAGCTGGACTCGTTCGTTGTTAATGTGGAGCAGAAAGCCGCCTCGTATGATGAGGCCGAGTGGCAGGTGGCCGATCAGACCTTTGAGTCGTTGGTCGAGGCTGTGGAGCTCAACTACGACCAGATGACGCCCGAACAGCAGGAGGCTGCCTTGAAGGCTATCGGCCGTTATTATGGCTTGCAGACCCGTCATGGCATCGAGCGTGCCGCCGAGGAGGTGCAGCAGGCTATCGAGCAGCTGCCGGCCTTGTTGGAGGGCTTTACCGAGGCCTTCACCGAAGGTGTTGATGAGCGATAAGAGAGGTCGGCCTTGATAACAGTAGCGGCTGTCCAACAGAGATGTTGCGACAGCCGCTTTGCTTTGAGCGAACTACTCTTTGCTGATCTTGAATCCCAACTGCGTGATCAGTCGCAGGGTCTGCATGGCCGTCCGACGGTCGTAGTCGCGCTCGGCCTCGGTGAGCTCTTCGTAGGGCACTAATCCCGGGTGCAGACGCTGCTCGTCGTCGCGCTGGGGACCATAGCTCCACCCCTCATCCATGCGCCCTTTGGCCCATACTTCGTGCACGTTGTGGGCAATATCTTCGGCCAAAGCCATCAGCTCGGCCGGCAGCTCCACCTGCGAAGTGTCAATCGGTTGGGGCGTGTAATGCTTTTTCATACGTCTTTTTTGTTATTGTTCAAATTCTACGTTCGGCTCCGAAGCGGTCTCTGCGATGACAATTTCGTCCGCCACCTCTGAAGAGGCTGCAGCTGCCTGCTCTGCCTCCATACGTAATCTGTCGCGCTGCAAGTGCTTATTCATCAGACGAATGCCGAAGAACCAAAGCAGGAAACAGAACCCATAGAAAAGTTGGGTCAGTATGCCTGTGATCCACACATTTTCGATCGTGTCCATCGTGAAGAGAATCGAATCGTAGATGCCGTGTGCTACGATGGGAGCTACCAACACCAGGGCCATGTGTAGCTTGCGCTTGTAGGGCGAGAAGATAGCCAGCGAGAGGAAATAACCCATCAGTACACCATCCAGGAAGTGGCCCGGTACGGCGTAGATGGCTCGACTGAAGGCTACTTGTATCCACGATTCTTCGTTTCCGACTACATACATGATATTCTCTACGGCGGCAAAACCCAACGCTACACAAGCGGCATAGACAATGCCATCCATGTGCTCGTTGAAGTATTTATTTTTGCGTAGACAGAGCCACAACACGACTAACTTGGCGATCTCCTCGGGGATAGCAGCTCCGAAGAAGGAGATGCTTATCGCCCCGAAGAGGTTGGTCGCCTCGGCCGGGTATAGGCCGAGCCATTGGAGCGGAAATGAGATGGTCAGTGAGATCGGAACACTTAAACATCCCCACCCGAAGGCCTTGATCAACGCTTTGAATGGCTCACGATTGAGCCGATCGCGCCGAAATACAAAATAGAGCAATGCTGCCGCCGGCACCAATGCCGCAATAATCATCAGTTGTTCGGTCATAGTTGATAATCCGTAATCATGAACGATATCTTTTATTTGGAAGGATTTTTAGTTATTAAATAAAACAACAAATACGCGAGACTAATAAATGGATAGTTACCTGCAAACTCTTCATTAAATATCTCCTCTTGGTTGGCATCAATATATTCTAACACAGATTTGACCTCCCAATCGCTGAGATATAGTTTGATAATAAGATCATGAGTTTTATATTTATAAAATATTTCAAGAGCTCGCTCTTTATCTTGTTCAATATGCTCCCCTAATAGAAACTGGTATCCAATCTCCCAGGGATAATGCCTTTTGCAAGTCCAACGCATGAAGGCCTCGTGATCGTTTTGCCGTTCAAAGTATGCGCGAATAGCCCCTACGCTACATTCGTCTTCAATGTCAGACGTCTGGATAAATGTTGGCCATTTATTGTTGTCAGCATATAGTTCTTTTATCTCAGCACTTGAGATGACAGGAGTTTTGCCTGATTCTTTGTCTAAAAGATATTTTAGGACATCAGTACGTATTTGATCTGTGAAATGATCGACCTCGTTCCACGTACTCTGTGCTTTTGCATATCGTGCGGATAGTGTCGCTAATCGTTCGTTTGCAGCAGAATAATCAAGATCCTTTGCTTGGGTATAATACGCTTTTGCTTTTGTGGAATCTGGATAGTACTGGAGGTAGTAATCACCCAATTCACACAAAGCTTCCGGATCATTGGTAGCAGCTCTATCTCGTAATTGTTCAATATGGGTACGAGGAGGGAAAATGAACCAGAGTATTGGTAGAATTAGACCAATGGTAAGAGCGATAAAGATAATTCTGTTTCTCTTATTTTTCAACGCTCGCAAGCCGATATAATCTCGTGGGCTTAAACGAAACCTCCATTGGCTTCGTTGATAGAAAAATTGGGTAAATGTTAGAATGAGTAACAGAATCGCAATGATTACCCCTATGTGGAGCATAAAATTTAACGAAGATGGACGAAGTCCGTGCCAAGCGATTATTGTATCTCCGCTGAGTTGTGGAAACCAATACAGCAGAACCCAAATCAATATTACATGATATACGAGAACTGGCACAAAAAACAAATTTTTGCTATCTTTGCTTTGCTGGCCAATACATGCTAAATAAAAGATGGGAATGACCGGTATTATAAGGAAGAAGTTTGATAGAAAAGAAGTAATTGATACCGCACACGATAGCATCAATGATCCTAATAATAACATCATCGAACCACTATATATAGGGAACAAAACAAACATATCTAATATTTGGGTTCTCTTTTTTTGCCGTTTTGTATGAATAGCCGAAGCAAGCATATCATGCATGAGCTCTACTCTCGGCGAATGATCCGCGTGTGAGGCCGCCGGAATAATATTTAATAGGCGATGCGGTCCCTCAACCAATGTCTCGCTCCATCCTGCTTTTTGTGTGAACAGGTCTTTGGAAATTGTAGTACGATGACCTTCTCTATCAACTAAAGATTGTTCAATAAATTTCCGTTGCTTGCCGGAAAGCTTATGCGAAGCCTCTTGGTAAAAGAATTGAAGAGGATTCTCTCCAATATTTTTGAGATGAAGAGGAGAGATGAGAGAACCTCCGGTTTCCGACATAATATCGTAGAGCCTGGCACAGATCAAAGAAAGGAGTAGTGTATTGATTAGTTTTGTTTGTTTGTTTTTGGCTAATGCAATAATATGAGAAACGATATCCTCCTCGTGTTGCTTTGCAAAAAGACCTTCTCCCGGGCGCAATATCACAGAACGAGCCTCGTCATCAGTCATAGCTCCTAAGCGATATCTACTATAAAGCATCTCGGTTAAATAATGAGTATCGATACACTCTTCAAGCGCATAGAGGTAATCTTCGCGAATTGAAACAACAAATCGAAAGTTGGTTTCGTCATGGTATCCGGATCCGTTGTCGATAATCCGAGTATCATCAATCAACATGTATATTTGTTGCATGAGTTGAGCTGCATCTTGATTCCTATGAATGAAGATTTCCTCGAGCTGATCTAATACAATGACTGGATATATGGGCTCTTCGCGATCGTTAAAAAACGTGGATGATTTGAAGAAGGCCCATATACGATCTTCTTCTTTAGGCTCGGGTAGTCCATCAGGCTGCTTTATGCTACAATTCAGCTTCTCTATCTCCAGTTTGATGGCCTCAATAAGCGCATCGGCCAATTTTACATTTGTATCGGCTCGACCTAATCGGATGGAGATAGGGATATAGTTTAACTTTCGGAGACGAGGATATACGCCAGCTTGTAGAATCGAGGTTTTTCCAATGCCTGTCGCTCCATAGATAATCGAGAAGAGATTATTGTCAATGATTGTTAATATATCTCTTGATGCTTCATCTCGACCACAGAATAGGTGTTGGGTGGGGTTCGATGCGGTAGGCTCTTGGTAAGAGGCTATACCTACCCATGGATTTGTTCTGTTTGTATTGCTCATGGTTAGTGCGCTTTTAAGATATTCTCACATATTTGAACTAACTCCTCAATGGGAGCCTCGTGTAATAAAACAGCGGAGGCATGTGCAATGTGTGGATATCCACTACAGATTTCCTGATGCTTTTCATCCCGACAATTGTAACCATGGATTACTACCGGTTTGATAGTTTTCTCGGCTACATTTGCCCATCGCCATTCGTTCTCTTTATAGTAACGTTTCTTCCCTGTTTCGTAATCAATGATTAGTTGTTTACTAAAAATGGGCATAAAGATACGACACTGTTCGATGGCTCGTTGAATACACAGATCGTAATTATTATCCTTCTGATTGACTAATTGTTTCTCGTCGATCCAAACATTAAGCCCTCTGTTTGTGAGCTGATTGAATAGCCGTATGGCGGTTGCTTTATCTTCGGCTGCATAGGAAATAAAAATTCCACCCTGTTGTCGGCGTTGTGTAAAAATTTGCTGTTCGTTCAATGGTTGCTCACAGTCTTTTGCTAATTTAGCCAGAAACTCTTGGGCATTAGGGAATACAGCAACATTGTTTCTTTTTAAAAATGTATTTAGATTCTGATCGATCTCTGAATGGGCAATATCAAGGGTAATAGCGACCTCTCCATTTCCGGTCTTGAGATTAGAGATGTCTCCTTGTAAAACATACCAAAAGAAACGGAAAAACCAATCTTCAAATTTACACCCAATAGCCAACATGCGTTTATCCTTAATATAATTTCGGAAAGCGGGATGTGATTTATCGGTAATCCATCGATCAATAGCTTCGATCGCGTCGTTATCAGTTAGCACATATTGAGTTTCTCCCACTTTCCCAAATGCATAATAAAGGGTTGGAGGTATATCGAAATAATCGTTTTTGTATGCTTTTACATGATCTTCAGCCTCAAAGATGTTTAGAACCCGTAGTTCATCACCCCATACTTCTCGCATGGCTTGTTCTAAATATGGGTCAATGGTTGTGGTGATGACAACACGAAAAAGACGCGTTTTTAGAATCTTTAGCAGATCATCGGAAATGTCATCTGTGGTGTATTCTATACAATTTCTCAAATAGGCAGCCGTCTTCTTATGCAAATCATTGATATCCTCATTTAATTGGGTGAAAGAATCACAAGTATAATTCTGTGATAAAATATTATCATTCTTAAGTTCATCGATGACGGTTTGTAGTATATATTGTTGCGAGTCCCCGTTAGCATGTGGGTCTAGATCTTGTTTGAGAATAATATTACTACCCACAACGAGGACATATTCGCCATTAAAAATATAATTCAAAATTTGATCCCAATAATTATGTAACTCGGGCAAATTCTGGAGTTGTTTGTGTGGCTTATTGATAATTCTTCTTGGCATATGCTATCGATCTATTTTGAAAATATATATTTACTCCGCCATCTGCTGCAACAGATAGTCCCAGGCCGGATGGGGAGCGGTGAAGAGCATCAGTTCGCCATTGCGCAGATAGCCCTGCTCAATGAGCCACTGCTCGTTGCGTGCTGCGGCAAACAACAAGGCCATCTGGAAGGCCTGCTTGTCGCTAATCGTACGTACCTGACGATGGAAAAAGTCGATCGGCATGAGCTGATCGTATGCTGCAGTCCATGCTTCCGGTACCGTCTGCTCTGTTGCGGCTGCTTGTTGTGCTTGCTCGAGTTGGATAGCAAAGTGCTGCACGAGACGATCGAATATTTCATGATGGGCCATACGCTCGTATAGATCGGCTATCAGTTTGTTTAACATGGCTTTGCAAGCATTCTCTGTATGATGGATGAGCGCTGCGCGATAGTCCATGACATCGTCGAGGTTGTTTGCTTGCAATCGCTCCAACCAGGAGATGTTCTTGGCGGCCTCTTCGCGCTTGGCGAGTTCGTCGTCGTCGGTAGAGGTGACGGTAAGTGCTTGATAGTCCTTGACCGTTTGGAGCAGACGAGCCTGCCCCTCGCGCAGTGCCTCCGGCATGGGCGTCAGGCCGTGTCCCCAGCAAAGTTCTTCGATGGTGAGCTGGAGACGATCCATTTGCGTCAGAATAAATGCCTCTTTGTCAAAGGCCTCAATCTTGGCCTGATAGTCGGCTATGAGTTGCGCCGCGACCTCCCGATTCAATTGCTCCGGCAGCTCGTTGGAGAATTCGCCCTCTTTTTTGAGCAGGTCTAACGAGAAGTATTGTTCACACAAACTGCCAAATGTCGCCTCAAACGCCTGTTCGATGGCTTCGGTCGAGATCGTTTGTTGTAGTTTACTTGCCAATAGTGTTGTATTCGGATCATCCGAACACAAGATGCAATATTTGACAAAATCCTGCTGGAGCCGATTGTGAAGATAGGTTTTCATGTCGTTATGTTTTTATTGATTTTTTATTCTTGTTGATCGGGAATGAGTTCCACCCATCCGGTTTTCGCACCAACGGCCTCGACTGTCGTCTCGATCGGGGTAAATTGGTTGTCTTGGTAGCGTAAGATTCTGACGCTCCCTTGTTTGTTGAGCTGGATGGCCCGCTCGAAGGCTTTAATGGTGGGTGTGGGCTGTTGGTTGCGTTCGATGACGATGTCGCCGGTTTGGTATTGCGGGTCGTCACCAAATACGATAGCCATAACACCCGCGGTGGTTTGCTGACCTTGAGCCAATTCTTGGTAGAATCGGCCTGCTGCCGGGGTGTAGGCTGCCGCATCCGGATAATGAGCGGCATGCACCGTGAGCATTTGCTCGATTTTAGTGAGCAACCGATCTATGGAGATGAGGGGCACTTCGTCGGGATAGTTGCGCTGCTCCTCGAGAAAAACATGCATGTATCCGGCCACGGTGGTAATTTTAGCCCATTGGGTCCATTGATCGTCCGCAGGTTCAAGCTCCATTTCGGCCAAAAGCTGCTCGACTTGCTCCACAAATTGCTGTTTCATGGAATCCAACGAACGTTGCGCAGCTGCCTCCTGATCCATCACCTCTGCGGTGTCTTCTTTGACCTTCCAATTCAGATCGCGGAGCTGATTTTGCACCTGGTTGTATTTGCGTGTGAGCGTTTTGAGATCGGATCGCAGGTCGCAGTCGGTTGGCATATATTGAAACTCGGACGCAAAATCCCAAACGCATTGTTGGGCCTTTTTCGAAAAATCATGTAAGGCGATCAAATACTCATAATAGGCACTCTCGCCCAACAAGAACATGATCTGTATCTCCCGATTCATGCGGCCATCCATCGAGGGCTTCCGGGTGTGATCTTGTAAACTGATCGCGAGTTGAGCAATCAAGGCTTTTCCCTGCTGCAAGATCTTCTGTTGCGACAGCGATAACCCTTGCAGCTCAGCATGGCTGATGCCTCGACATTTGAGCAAAAAGGCTTCGTGGTTGTTGAGGTCTAATTGGAAAAGAGCATGCTGCTGCTCTTGGGTGGCGATGTCATTCTCCAAATAGGTAATGAGTTGCTGATAGTCGTGCTCCACAGCCTGCAACGTCTGACGATCCATCTCGGACCAATCGGTTGCTCGGTGTTCTTCCCATTCCTGCTGAATCTTATGTGTCATGCTCATCGTGAAATCCAGGATGCCGATCTGCATGGTCAGCTTCTCGGCCGTATCGCGCTCGACGGGCAAGGCGTAGTATCGAATTGCGCCATAGACGATAGCGCAGAGCATGACAAGCAGGATGAGCGTTGTGATCATCGTCCGCACGATTAGGCGAATCTTCGGGTATTTCTTGCTCTTCAGATAGGAGGCCAATCGATCCATCGCCATGTCGAAAAATTCATGCGAGGAGGCGGTAATAGCTTGATAATTACACAAACTCTCCATCTGCAAAGGCATGACTTTAGGCCATTCAAATCCGGCCAACATGACCGGAATGATATTCTTGCGATGGGCTATGGCGTGACAGACCTCTTTGCGTACCCAATCCTCCGGGTCCGAGCAACGATCCAGGGCCTGTGGGGGCAGAATGACAATGAAGTCCTTGCATTGTTCGATCACGCGATAGAGTTGCTCATTGAATAGCCCGGCTCGGAGCTCTTCCACATCAAAAAAGACCCGATAGCCTCGGGCGCGTAACTTTTCGGCAATCAGATTTGCTTCGCTGGCCGAGGATCGACGGTAGCTGATAAAAACATCGTATCTCTTATTCATCGGTGATCAATCATGCAGGGTGTGTAACGAACAAAAGTCCGATTTGATAAGACGAATCGGATTAGTAGCAGGATAAGCGTGTTGCGTTGAGACTATTTAAGCTCTTTGCCGCATTGCGGGCAGAATACGTAGAACTTCTTGAACGAACTGCCGCATTCCGGACAAGAGTAAACCTCATTGTGCTGCAAGTCGTGCTTCAGGGTACGTTTTAGCTGAGTCTCTTCGCGTTTTACCACATCATAGCCCAGTTTATAGATCAACTTGATGGTCTCCATGGCCATGTCTCGATCGTATTGCTTCTCCGAATCCGGCAGGTCATTGTAGGGGACCATATCGGGCGTTTGTTTGAGCTGGTCATTGCGCTCCGGGCCGTATGTCCAACCTTCTGCTTGACGATTCCGAGCCCAGATCTCGTGGGCATTTTCGGCAATGGCCTCTTGGAGATCTGTTAAATCGGCATCAATGATAATGTTGTCTAAGTCAATCGGTTTGGGTGTGTAGTTTTTCATGGTCTATCGTGTTTTAAGATTTATTAGCTTCATTAGTTTCATTAGAAACAAGCATTTTCTGCCCCTTTATTATGACAAGCAATCTCTTCTTTTGTTCTCTCTCCAATCGACTGGATCTGTCCCGTTCTTTTGGCATTGATGCGGTGGACAATGTAGGGTAGGGCACGCGCTAAATTTTGGTCGTAATGTTGGGTGTCGTCGATCTCGGCCACACGCTGATAGGAGCAGAGGTCGGGGTGGTGCATCTGGCGTTTCAGGTCGTTCTTATAGTCTTTGAAGAACTGTTTGAACACCTGTTTTTTGTAGGATAGACATTTCTTCTCCCAGTTTTTTTGATCAATCTGTGTTGGGTCACTCTTCTCGTTGTGAGTTTTAGCTTGTTGGTAGTTGTCAAAAGTTTGTTGGTAGTTGTCAAAACGCATTTTTACCTTGTCCTGTTCGTCTTGCGTGAGGGGACGATAGTGCATCAAGAGTTGTTCGACATTCCAACGATTGTGCTCGGCAATGGCGAGATTGCGGATGGTGTATTTGTCTATCTTAAACAGACACGGGTTCCCCGGCTCCCAGCTATCGCTGTGTACCGGTTTCCAACCGGCACTGCGCAGCTTGGTGCGCACGGCATTGGCATGGTAGATATTCGACCAACGACGTGCCGCGCCCGATTTGCCATTCTCAAATGTCAGCATATCCTTCCAGGCTTTCTTAATCGCTTCCGGGGTGCTGCCACTCAACGTCGGGTCACCACCTGTAGAATACACGTAGTTGATCAGTCGGGCAATGTCGTCGTTGTCGAAGAGCAGATCGCAGCTGAGCGAGAACATGCCGAAGGGTTTCACCTTCTGGTAACGGGTGTTCCCTCCGTTGGTCGTAAGATTGCTGATGATGGCATCGGCTTGTCGCTGATAGACCAGCACCTGGTTGACCTGCTCATAGACCGCCTCGGGCAGGTAGAGGCCGGCAGCAATGGCTTGGTGGCTCTCCTCGAGGCAGACGGCTACGGTCAGCCGCTTGTGGGGATGGTTGGCACACGTAGCTAAGTAATCATAGACGGCCCGATCGTTCATGCCGCCCTTGATAAACTCCCACTCGATGTCGATGAAAAATTCGCGGCCATCCTCTCCTTGCGCAGGGTCGTTATTCGGCTCGCTTGCACTCAACTGTACCTGCTTATAGGGCGATGTGGAGTTGTCTTTATGCAACGGATCGTGCCACGTGTCGTTCGCCGCATCAAAGTCGGCATAGAGCGACGATGCGCAGTGTGCGGCATCGACATAACGCCAACGCGCCAATTGGAACAGATCGTGGTAGCGACGCATCAGATAGCCCGATTCGCGGTCAGCTTCGGGGTCGATGAAGGTGATGCGTGTGCGCGGTCCTTGAGGGGTGCGGGCGTTGGGGTAGTGGGCGATATGTGCCGCCTCGAGGGCGAGCGTAACACCCATTTGGCTCATGCCTATCACCACTAAATGGACATGCTCGGGTGAATCGGCCCCGATATATGTGTCTTTTTCAGCATCAATCGTGTCGAGAGGCAGGTACTCGGGGTAACGACATTCACCCTGTGACCGATTGACGGGCTCGATCAGATGGGTCGGGTCGGCATGTGCGAAGATCTTTTGGGCCCACATTTCATAATAGTTGAAGGGGCGGAAGTCGATCTTATCGTAGGCCGCGGCGGCGATATCCGAGAATTGGAAGACCGAAAAGGTGGTTTGGTACTCAAACATCACATAGACCTCCAGGGGTTCGGGTCGATTCTCGGGCAGTTGCTCGATCAGCAGATTGAGAGCCGTCATGTTGTAGGTGTCGTGATCCTTGCCGTCGATCGAGCTATCCTCGCCGATCAGATAAACCTTCTGCGCCTTGTCGAGGCGTAGGTCTTCGATATCGTTGCGGCGGGTGCGATCGCCGTAGTAGATGATGACGCGCGCCTCTTGTTGGGGTGTCAGGGTCGAGAGCAGGGCAGCGCGCAACTCCTCGACCGACCCTTTGGTTTGGATCAGAATGCTCCTCGGCGAGGAGCCGGCATTCTCAAACAACTCTTTGCAGATGTCGGGCACCATGGCATGGCCTCCGATGATGACGATATGGTTTTTGAGGCGTTTGTAGCGCACCTCGCCCTTCATCCAACGCTCCTTGCGGCGGTCGATGGCCGATATCAAGCCGCTGACTAACAGCCCATTGAGCGAGAAGATACCCAGCAGGGCAACAATGCCGGCAAAGAGACGGCCTCCTTGTTGTGAGGCACGATCCTGGTTTCCCGGATCGACAAAATGGTAGTAAACGCTCCAGAAATTATCTTTTAGCGAGTGGTGCCATGAGGCATCTTCTTGGGGGAGCGATTGCTGTATAGCAGTTTGCTCTTCGCTATAGAGGAAAGTTCCATACAGGGTCTTGATCCACATGGAGATGCAGCTCAGCAGGAGCAATATGCTGAAGATGGTAAAGGCGATATTCCCCAAAAAAGCCCACTCCTTGGTCATCCACCGATCACGCTGTTTGGCTTTGATGCACCAAAGATAGATGCTGCCTCCGACAACACATAAAGCCACTATGGTGACAATCCACATCACAGGATCAATTTTCTCAATCGTCTCACAAGTCATATTGGTACGTTGTTTAGCTACCTATTGAATAAACAAAGATAGCATAAAGTCGCAAAAACACCAAATAAAAAGTGCGACAGGACAGGCCTAAACCAAAAAAAAGAGGCTTGGGGCGTTAGGTCAAGGTGGGTGAGGTTACGCCTCTTTACGATGCAAAGAGGCGTTTCGATCGGTGGCGCAATAAAATTATCCTATTCGCGCAACCCCGCCCCAGTGAGAGTCCCGACAGGTCTAACCAAAAAAAAGAGGCTTGGGGCGTTATGTCAAGGTGGATGAGGTTACGCCTCTTTACGATGCAAAGAGGCGTTTCGATCGGTGGCGCCTCGGACAAAGAGAGACCACTGCTTCGCAGTTATCAAACAAAAAAAAGAAAGACCAACAGATGCAAGCATCGTTAGCCTTTCTTCCTTTTGTTTTTGCACTTCGTGCATCACCTCATTGCCTCTCGGCTGCGGTGATCGTTGAACTGCCGGGACTCGAACCCAGAACGACAGAACCAAAATCTGCTGTGTTACCATTACACCACAGTTCAATCCGTTGCTCGAAAGCGGTGCAAAGGTAGGCAAAAATTCTGAAATAACAAATAGCTCTCGCTCGATTGGCTAAATTTTTCTGCTATTTTTACGCTTCAAGACATTGACGCAGCGCTTTGGCCAACTGATCGGGACACGATGTGCCCCGTCCGCGACAGTCGATGCCCTCAAGTCGCTTGATGGCCTCCTCGATCGCCATGCCGCGTACCAGAGCCGCCACGCCTTGCGTATTGCCGTGGCAACCGCCCAAGAACGACACCTCGACGATCTGCTGATCCTCGACCGTGACGATGATAGCCTGCGAGCAGGTACCCTGGGTGGTGTATGTAATCGTCTTTTTCATCTTGATTGCTCTCTGAAGGGTTACAAAACAACGACGACGCAACAAAAAGTGCTCTCTGCTGCGTCGTCATCCATTTTTTTTGTTTATCAGCCTTTTGGCAAGCCTCCCTGAACCATGATAGCGCAGGGAATGTGCCTCTTACTGCTGCAGGCTCGAAGGATCGGCTACGATCATGTTCTTGTCGATGCGCAGCGTTACGTTGCCATCCACCTCGATCAAGATCGTCGGATCGTTCTCCTTAACCTCCTTTACGACGCCATAGATACCACCGGCGGTGATGATCTTGTCGCCCTTCTTGAGGTTGTTGCGGAACTGCTGCATCTGCTTACGACGCTTGGCCTCGGGACGCCACATGAAGAGCCACATCACGAGGAACATCAAGCCGATCATAATCAGGAAGCTGTTCTGGGCAAACCACGACGGTTCCGGCTCTACGGGAATCTCGGCAATAGCATTGGCAGCCTGCGGTACGTTCTCGGCGACAGCTGCAGCGGTGGCCTCAACTGCGGCCTCGGCTGCTTGAAGGAAATTCATCATAACTATTTTCTGTTTTTAAGTGTGTACAATGATGCAAATATAACTATTAAATAGCAACTTTGCAAATCTTATTCGATGTCGGCCTCGACCACCAACCGATGGCTCGTCACCGGACCGGCCAATTGCAAGGTCAGTGCCTTGAGTTGCCAACCCCACGCTCCGCGGGCATCGAAGGTTAGGCTCACGGCTCGCTCCTCGCCGGGCATAAGTGGCTGATTGTCATGGTCGAGTGTTGTGCATCCGCAGGTGCGCTCATAGCCTTTGATGATGATGGGCTGTGGCGTGCTGTTCTTGAAAACGAGCTGCTTGACGGCTATCTCGCCCTCGTGCATGCGACCAAAATGAATGGTGTCAGTGGCCAATAATGGCTCCTTTTGTGCCACAAATTCGATCTTTTGGCCCTGCAAATCGGTCTGTTTTAGCTGTTTGGGCGACGACGAGCAACCGACAGCCAACAGCCCCATCCACACGATGACGGCGCGACGCATGACGATGGTCTGTTGTTAGATCAGTCCGCGACCCGATTTCTGGATCAGCCCCTCCTCGGTGAGCGAGGCGACAATCTTGTCTAACACGCCGTTGATGAAGGTGCTACTGCCCTGCGTCGAGTAGTATTTCGAGATCTCGATCCACTCGTCCATGGTCACCTTGACCGGAATCGACGGGAAGGCGATCAGCTCGGCCATGGCCGTGCCGATGATCAGGTTGTCCATGAAGACGATACGCTCGATGTCCCAATTGGCCGTGTAACGCTCCACATAACGCTGATACTCGTTGTAATTGACCAACGCCTTGGCAAAGAGATTCTTGGCAAATGCGGGATCCTCCTCGCTCTTGAATTTGTCGGCTACGCGCAGCTCCTTGTGCGAGATACGCATGTTGCTCAACGTGCGCTGGATCATCATCAGGATGTAGGGCAGGTCGCCACTCCATTGGATCGACTGCTCGTCCAGCACCTCGTCGAGTGCCGGGCAATCGGCCAACATCGTGAAGAGGTTATCGACCAGCGCGCGATCCTCCTCGAACGAGCGATTCTCGCGGGCCATGTAGGTGCGGAAATAGTTGCTCTCGGAGAATTGGTTGTAGAGCGTGCGGATCAACTCGGGGTACTGCTCCCAGCCGAGACGATGCGCTGCGAGGTAGTCATTGATGGCATCGGTGTTGGCGATGACGCGGATCACCTGGTTGTCGATGAATTTGGTGTTCGGATGGAGATCTTCGAATGTGGGCAGCTTCTTGTTTTTTGCAATCTCCTGACGCTCTGCGGCATAGCGAATCAACTCTTGGGGCAGGGCGAGCATCTGAAAATAGAGATCATAGGCCTTGTCGATCGAGGACATGAGGCTCTTTTGCGAGGCCATGAGGTTATCGGCATCTGATTTGAGGTGGGCGAAGAGTGCCTTGAGCACCTTGATGCGGAGTAAACGTCTGCTTAACATATTTGAAGAACGGTACTATTTTTTGCTTTAATTTCGGCCGCAAAGATAGCAATATCGGTTCTCAATCGCAAATTTTCGCCCAAGAAAAAACAGCCCTTCCCAAGAAGAATAGACCGGGGTACACCACAAAATTTTGGGTGCGGAAAAAAATCACTATCTTTGCCCTATGAACAGATTGGTAATTGTGGGGTGCGGTCGTCTGGGCACGATCGTGGCCGAGGCGGCAGCCAAGGGTTTGCTGCCCGAATATGAGTTGGTGGGCCTCTTCTCGCGCACCTATGAGCGTACCGAGCAGCTGGCTGCCAAGATGGCCGAGGCGGGTATTGGTTGTCAGGCCTGCCACACGTTGGAGGAGTTGCTGGCACTTCGGCCGGACTATCTGGTTGAGGCCGCATCGCCGGCCTGCATGCGAGCCATTACGCGTCCGACGCTGGAGGCCGGGTGCTCGATCGTGACCCTCTCGATCGGTGCCTTTGCCGACGACGATTTCTATGCCGAGGCGCAGCAGGTGGCACGCCAATGCGGGCAGCGCATCTACTTGGCCTCGGGGGCAACGGGTGGCTTTGATGTCCTGCGAACCGCCTCGCTCATGGGAGGGGCTACGGCGCAATTCTTCAACGAGAAGGGCCCCAATGGGCTGAAGGGCACCTCCGTCTATGACGAGTCGTTGCAGCAGGAGCAGCGCGTGGTCTTTCGCGGCACGGCCAAGGAGGCGATTGCGCAGTTCCCGACGCGTGTGAATGTCACCGTGGCCGCCTCACGAGCCTCGGTAGGGCCGGAGAAGATGCAGGTTACCATGCAGTCGTCGCCCTATTTCCGGGGCGATACGCAGCGTGTCGAGATTCGCAATGCCGAGGTGCATGCCGTAGTCGATATCTATAGTGCCACCCCTGCCATTGCCGCTTGGTCGGTGGTTGCCGTGTTGCGGAATATTGTGTCGCCGATCGTCTTTTAGGCGAGGAAACCATCTAATTGGGTGATTTCTGCGTTACGCTCGGTTTTGAAATCCTCACATACGTTCAGTATGCTCCGGTTTCAACACCTTCGCAAGCCTTAAAATCCCACCAATTATATGGTTTCCGAGTTCAATCAGATGCTCTGCGTTGGGTGATTTTTGCGTTACGCTCGGTGTTGAAATCCTCACATACGTTCAGTATGCTCCGGTTTCACAACCTTCGCAAGCCTTGAAATCCCACCAATTATATGGTTTCCGAGTCCAATCAGATGCTCTGCGTTGGGTGATTTTTGCGTTACGCTCGGTTTTGAAATCCCACCCATAAAAAAGCCCCCAAAAGTGCACGAACTTTTGGGGGCTTTGTCGTTCTCGGCTTGTTATGCGCGATCGAGGTAGTGTTTCATGTTGTACAGCACCTTCTCGCTCAAGCGGACAAAGGCCTGTTTCGTGCGGCCGGTCGAGACCTCCACACAGCGCACAAACGGATGGGTCAGCAGGTGCTCGCCACCCAAGGCACCGACCGTGTCGCAATAGAGGCGGCAACCACATTTGTCGAGCCATTTGAGCAGGGCCGGCTCATCCCAAGCGGGCGAAAGACCCGTATTGAAGAGCACCTTGCCGTAGCCTAACGCCTCAAACTCCTCGTCGTAGAGCAACACCGTATTTTTATTCAGGCAGCAGAACACCACCGAACTCTGCTTCAGCAGGTCGCGCAAGGGGAGGAACTGATACCCCTTCTCCGCGGCCCACGCCTTCTCCGAACGGGCAAAGTAGCTCACCTCGGCCCCGAAAAAGCGCATGGCATCGGCAATCATGCCGCCCGATTTACCCAATCCGACCACGCCGACCTTCAGCCCCGTGATCTCACGCGGCGTACCCTCCCAGGGTGCCTCGCCAAAGCCATGCAGCAGCCGCACCAGCTCGCTGACCACATACTCGACCACACCCTCGTCGCCATAGTCGCGGATGCCCGTCACGGTGATGCCGCGGCTCTCGGCATAGCGAATATCGACGTTGGCACTCTCGGGCGAATAGAGCGAACAGCACATACCGATATAGCGGATATTGGGGCACTGCTCCATGGCGGCACGCTCCAGGCGCGACGTGTAACTCAATAAGACGGCATCGGCATCGCCTATGCGGCGAGCGATCTCTTCGTCGGTGGTGGGGATGTCGTCGTAGAGCACCACCTCGTCGGCCAAGGTGTAGAGCTCCTGCTCGGCCGATGGAATGAGGCTCACCGGCTCGATGGCTACCAATTTCTTAAATCTCATAGTTCTGTTATTAGATGTACAATTTGTTCCAAATAGTGTTGATCGACCTCGTCGAACGTGGCTAATTGCTCGCTGTCGATGTCGAGAACGCCGATTACCTCGTCGGCCTGCCATATCGGCACGACAATCTCACTTCGCGAGAGGGTCGAGCAGGCGATATGGCCCGGAAACTGCTCTACGTCCGGGACGATGAGGGTGCGCTGTTGTTGCCAAGCCGAGCCACAGACACCCCGCCCGCGAGCAATGCGTGTGCAGGCAATCGGCCCTTGAAAGGGTCCCAACACCAACTCGTCGCCCACCACGCGGTAGAACCCCGTCCACCAAAAACCAAACGTGAGGTGGATCATTGCCGCAACGTTAGCCATGCGGGCAATTGGATCCGTCTCGCCCTCCACGAGCGAGGCTATCTGTCGGCATAGCAGCGCGTAACGCTCCTCCTTCGTGCCGGTTGCAATCAGTAACTCTTCAGCCATAGGGCGAAGATAGTGATAAAATGAAAGAAAGAAAAATTTGCGGCCGAAAAAAATGATTCATTCGCCGAGTAGGTTCTTTGCAAAGAAAATTTGCGAATATGGGAAATAAATCTTAACTTTGACGTAGCTAAAGCAGAAATATTGAAACTTATAGATTTTAAATAGATAAAAATTGCAATTATGACGCAAAAAAACACACGCACCGAGAGTGATCTGCTGGGATCGGTGGAGGTCCCTGAAAATGTCCTGTATGGTGTCCAGACGATGCGCGGTTTGGAGAATTTCCCGATCAGCAAATTTCATTTGAGCGACTATCCGCGCTTTATCCACGGTCTGGCTGTCGTTAAGTTGGGTGCAGCCATGGCCAACCATGAACTGGGCTTGTTGAGCGACGAGGTCTATGAGGCCATCGCACAGGCTTGCCGCGAGATCATGGCGGGGCAGCATCACGAGCACTTCCCGGTCGATATGATCCAGGGTGGAGCCGGTACGACCACGAACATGAACGCCAACGAGGTGATTGCCAACCGCGCACTGGAGTTGATGGGCCATCGTCGTGGCGAATATCAGTATTGCTCGCCCAACGACCATGTGAACCGCTCGCAATCGACCAACGACGCCTATCCGTCGGCCATCCACATGGGTCTGTATAGCACCCACTTGGAGCTGCGCGAGCACCTGCAGCAGTTGGTGGATGCCCTGCGCAAGAAGGGTGACGAGTTTGCCCATATCCTGAAGATGGGCCGTACGCAGCTCGAGGATGCTGTACCGATGACCTTGGGTCAGACCTTCCACGGCTTTGCCAGCGTGTTGCAGGAGGAGGTTGCCAATTTGGACTTCGCGTCGCGCGAGTTCTTGACCATCAACATGGGTGCTACGGCCATCGGTACGGGTATTTGCGCCGAGCCGGGCTATGCCGAGAAGTGTACGGCGGCCATTGCCGAAATAACGGGTTGGCCGATCCGATTGGCCGAGGATCTGGTGGCCGTTACCTCCAATACTTCGTGCATGGTGGGCTATTCGTCGGCTATGAAACGTATTGCGCTGAAGATGAACAAGATTTGTAACGACCTGCGCCTCTTGGCTTCGGGCCCGCGTTGTGGCTTGGGTGAGTTCAACCTGCCGGCACGTCAGCCGGGTTCGTCGATCATGCCCGGTAAGGTCAATCCGGTGATTCCCGAGGTGATGAACCAGATTGCTTATAAGGTGATCGGTAACGATCTGACTACGGCCATGAGCGACGAGGCTGCCCAGATGGAGCTCAACGCCATGGAGCCGGTGATGGCTCAGTGCTGTTTTGAGTCGGCCGATCTGCTGATGAATGGCTTCGATACGCTGCGCGTGCGTTGCATCGAGGGCATCACGGCCAACGAGGATCGCTGCCGTGCCTATGTGCATAATAGTATCGGTGTGGTGACGGCTTTGAATCCGATCATCGGCTATAAGAACTCGACCAAGATCGCCCAGGAGGCATTGCAGACGGGTCGTGGTGTCTATGAGTTGGTGCTCGAGCACGGCATTCTGACCCGCGAGGAGCTGGACGAGGTGCTCAAGCCCGAGAATATGATTCGTCCCGTGAAACTCAATATCAAGCCGCGTAAATAATCCCGCTTGGGATACGTTGTCAATCAAAAAAAGGGCTGCTCGGATTCACGAGCAGCCCTTTTTGGCAACCTTGTCCAGGTTATTTTTTCAACTCTTTGCTAAAGAAGTCTGCCACTAAGAGCAGAATCTCGCGGCCTTTGTCGCTGCCTGAGCTGTGCAGATTGTGTTCATAGTAGGGGTAGATGCGCAGATCGACCCGACCGCCCTTCTTCTTGAGTGCATCGGCGAAGCGGACACTGTGGGTGTATTCACAGGAGGTGTCGCCTGTACCGCAAAGCAAGAGGGTCGATGGAATTTTGCGTTTCGGGATGCAGTTGATCGGCGAATATTTGGCCGATGCCTCGGGGGTAAAGCCGAAGAAGTAGTCGCGCCGTTTTTTATTGGCATATTTGACGGCTAAAACCTCCGGATCGCTCAATACATAGGGTCCCGAGTTGCCCACCAAAGCGGTCGTGCCCTTGATCGTCATAGCTGCCATGGCAGCTAAGTGTGCTCCGGCCGAATGGCCATAGAAACCGAATCGTTTGGGGTCGATGTTCAGCTCTTTAGCATTGGCTTGCACCCACTCCACGGCTGCACGTACATCGGCCATGCCGACTTCGACATTCGCTCCCGGCTGACCTCCCAGCGAGTAGGTGATACGAACGCCTGCGATACCACATTGAGAAGCCAAATATTGTGAGGTATATTGGAGCGATCCACGCGGGGCACCACCGGTCCAACCGCCGCCGTGGATATAGATCACGAAGGGGGTTGGTTGGTTGCTCTTGGGTCGATCGATGATGAGCTTTAGGCTATAGCCTTCGTGGGTCTTATAGATGAACTCCTGGTTGGTGCAGACGCTCATCTCCTCTTTCGAGGCGATAGGTTGCGCTTTGTAATAGGTATACACATCGGGAATCTCCTCCAGGTTGATGTGTACATAGCGGCCGGGCTTGGCTATGGAGTAGGTGCCGTCATCGTTCGCTTTCAGAGCCATTCCATAACGGTTAGAGAGTTTCTTAACCGGTTTCTGCTGTGCTGAGAGAGGGGTTGCTGCCATCAAAAGGGCCAGCGAGGCAAGTATCCATTTTCTCATAGTAGTAAAATGTTTAGGTGTTAATAGATAAAACGTTTTAATTGATTTGCCAAAAAAATAATTCGATGCAAGCAAAGATAGTAAAAGCTGGGCGGTTTTCCAAATCATTGCCTCTCGAAGCGTGCTCTTTGCGGGGTGTTGTGGCCGGTGTGATGGGGCGGTCGGACCGAAAAAGCGGCCAAATGCTTGTTATCTTGCTGATATTTTTCTACTTTTGCGCCATAAGAAAAGTATAAACCTTTAGACGAATATAGAAGATGTCTGCAATTACAAATTTGGAACCTCGCCTGGTGTGGGAGCAGTTCGATGCCATTACACGTGTGCCGCGCCCCTCGAAGAAGGAGGAGAAGATCATTCAATATCTGGTCGATTTTGCCCGTGAGCACGGGATCGACTATCAGAAAGATGCCATCGGCAACGTGGTGATGCGCAAAGGGGCAACGCCCGGCATGGAGGATCGCCCGACGGTGATTCTGCAGTCGCACATGGATATGGTCTGCGAGAAGAATTCGGATGTGGAGTTCGACTTCGACCATGACGCCATTCGCACCCGCATTGAGGAGGGCTGGGTCAAGGCCGAGGGGACGACGCTCGGTGCCGATTGCGGTATCGGCATGGCGGCTGCGTTGGCTGTGCTGCTCGATGAGACGATTGCCCACGGTCCGGTGGAGGCGCTCTTTACGGTGGACGAGGAGACCGGCTTGACCGGTGCTTTCGAGTTGGGCGAGGGGATGCTGACGGGCAAATACCTCGTGAACCTCGATTCGGAGGACGAGGGTGAGCTCTTTATCGGTTGTGCCGGTGGTATTGATACGATCGCCACCTTCCACGGCGAGATGGAGGCCGCTCCGAAAAACTATGCCTTCTATCGTGTCGATGTGTCGAACCTGCTGGGTGGCCACTCGGGCGACGATATTGATAAGGGACGTGTCAATTCGGTCAAGACGCTGGCTCGTCTGATGTGGGACGGCATGCAGTCGTGCGAATTGCGCTTGAGCTACTTCTCGGGCGGCAACCTGCGCAATGCCATTCCGCGCGAGGCATACGCCATCTTTGGTGTGCCGATGCGCTTTAAGGCCGACTTTGAACAGCGTTATCGCCTCTTCGCGGCCGATCTGCACAACGAGTTCCGTTTCCGTGAGCCGAACTTTACGATTACGCTCAACGAGATGCCCGAGGTGGATCGCGTGCTGGATCAGAAGACGCAGCAGGGGCTGATCTACTCGTTGGTGGGTGTACCGAATGGCGTGATTGCCATGTCGTTTGCGATGCCGGGCCTGGTTGAGACCTCGACCAATTTAGCTTCGGTGAAATTTGTGGACGATGAGACGATCGTGGTGACCTCGTCGCAGCGTTCGTCGGTCGAGAGTGCCAAGACCTATGTGGCTGAGATGGTCGAGTCGGTCTTTGCGCTGGCCGGAGCCGATGTGGCCCATACGGATGGCTATCCGGGCTGGGCTCCCAATCCTGAGTCGCGTCTGCTGGAGGTGACCAAGCAGGCCTATGTCGATCTGTTTGCCACCGAGCCGAAGGTGCGAGCCATTCATGCCGGTCTGGAGTGCGGCCTCTTCTTGGAGAAGTACCCCGAGCTGGAGATGGTCTCGTTTGGCCCCACGTTGCGTGGTGTACACTCGCCCGACGAGCGGTTGGAGATCGCCACGGTGCCCAAGTTCTGGGAGCTGCTGTGCGAAGTACTGCGTCGCATCTAAACGATTCGTGTAGCTGATGAAACGCCTCCTCGGTCTGCTGTTGTTGCTCATGCCTTTATCGGTGTCGGCTCAAGAGCTGACCGAGGAGGATTATTATTATCCCTATGCCACCTATGCCGACCTGAATCCCGAGCCGGAGCCGTTGGTCGATTCGCTCTTTACGACGGGACGCTATGATTGGATCTTTCATGCCTCGCAGGAGCTGTATGGCGAGGTGACTCGCTATACCTTGCCGCAGATGACTCGCTGGCGTGGTGGCGAAGGGTTTGCTACTGAAGCGATCACGCTCTATGGCATGGCGATGCCCTATGATCGGGTGGCTCTGTTGCGGCTCTTGTCGGTTGAGGAGCGCGAAGCGGCCTTGTTAAGTCCGTTGAGCGATGCCTTCGGAACAACGGGAGGCGTGCAATCCTTTACCTTCTCGGACGAATTGCCCAATCGCCCCGATCGGATCACGGTGCGTTATGCCGAGCGCGGCTATCGGTTGGGAGTGCGAGGGGCTTTCGATCGGTTTACGGATCGCGGTTGGCGTGTCGCTGCCGCGATGGATCTGCGCACGGGGCGCGATGCGCGGGTCGAAGGGGTCTTTACCGATGCACTGCACCTCGGAGGCCGTCTTTCGCGTACGTGGGAGAGTGGCCATCGTTTTGCCCTCTTTCTGTCGCTTCCCTTTACGATGCGCGGCCTGCGGTCGAGTTCGACCGAGGAGGCCTATACACTACTCGATGATCCCTACTACAACCCTTCGTGGGGTTTTCAGGCGGGTGAGGTGCGTAATGCGCGGGTGCGCCGTGAGGCATTGCCCTATCTGATGGCGGCCTGGCAGCTGCCGATCGGTGAACGTACGCACCTGCAACTCTCGACTTCGGCCAAAGCAGGCATTCGCCGCCAGAGTGGGTTGGGGTGGTATGACGCCCGCTCGCCCTTGCCCGATAATTATCGGAATATGCCCTCCTATGCCGGCGATCGCGCCTCGGAGGAGGTCTGGCGGAGTGGCGACCCGCGCTATACGCAGATCGATTGGGATGAACTGATCGCCCAAAATCGCTTGCGCGGAGGCGAGGCGGCCTATACGCTGGAGGATCGGGTCGAGGAGCCGCTACAGATCGCCCTGCGTGCTGCTTTTCGGACGAAAACCGAACACGCGGAGCTGGATTATGGCCTTTTGGTGGCCTGGGATCGCAGCCGCTATTATAAACGTATGCGCGATCTGTTGGGTGCCGACTATCTGACCGATATCGACCAATATCTGATCGACGATGATCGCTACTCCAACCAGTTGGAAAACAATCTGCGCAACCCCTCGCGTCGCATTGGCGAGGGCGATCGCTTCGGGTATGATTATGCACTCGAGAACCGCCACATCGGAGGCTGGTTGCGCGGTGCATGGCAGTTGGATCGTTGGTGGTTGGAGGGTATGTTTGCTGTGGGCGAGGAGCAGATCGAACGCCGAGGCTATTACGAAAAAGAGCTCTTTGCCGGCAATCAATCCTATGGTCGTTCGCGGAGCATCCGGATGACCACCTACACGCTCAAAGGTGTCGCCTCCTACGCCTTGGCCTCGGATCAACTGCTCGAACTGACCTTGGCGGCTGGTAGTCGCACACCGGAAGCCGGACAACTCTTTGTCCAACCGCTCTATAACAATCGTACGGTGGAGGATCCCGCACCGGAGCGTTATTATGGAGCGCGTCTGCGCTATCGCCGCACGGGAACAAGCCTTTCGTATGAGCTTTCGGCCCTCTTTTCGATGACAACAGATGGCCTCGAGACGCGTCGCTATTACGATGATTTGGCAGGCGTATATAGCGATCTTTCGGTGCAGGGAATTGCCCGACGCGCCTTTTCGGTGGAGGCTGCGGCCTCGTGGCGGGCAAGCTATCGGTGGCGATTTACGGCGGCCTGCACGTGGGGTGATTATCGCTATGTGCGCGACCCGCGGGTGACGATCCTGTCGGATGTCGATAATTCGGTGGTCGATGCGAACGCGGTGAGCCGTATGGGCGATTGTCGCATGGGTAGCGTCCCCTCGCTGGCTGCGTCGCTTTCGGCACGCTATTGGGCCAGTCGAGGGTGGAGTGTGACACTGACGGGCGGCCTGGCTACAGGTCGCTATGTGGACCCTGCGGCCTTGCGCCGTACGGATCGGGTGGCCGATCAGGCGGGCACTACGCCGGAGAGCTTCGCCGCCTTTACCGAGCAGGCGCGGTTAGCCGATAGTTACTCGGTCGATGTGGCTCTGTTTAAGTATATTACCTTTGATAACGAATCGCAGTTGCAACTTTCGTTGCGCGTCAATAACCTGCTCAATGCGGAGAATGTCTCCTACGGCTATGAGTCGCTCCGCTCGCAATGGCAGGGTACGGGCGATCATGCCGTGCGCATGCCACAGGCCTCGCGCTATCTGTATGATGCCCCGCGCAGTGTGGTGGTTTCGGTGGGTTATTGTTTTTAGCGAAAAAAGTTGTATCTTTGCGTCCCATTTGAAAATTAAGCGGTTATGGCAGGAAGTAATTTTGTCGATTATGTGAAGATCTTTGCCCGTTCGGGCCATGGAGGTGCTGGCTCGGCTCACTTCCGTCGTGAGAAGTTTGTCGCCTTCGGAGGCCCCGATGGGGGTGATGGCGGCAAGGGTGGCAGCATCATTTTGCAGGGTGATCGACAGTATTGGACACTGATTCACCTGAAGTATCAGCGTCATCAGTTTGCCGAAGATGGCGAGTGTGGTTCGGGTGCCCGTTCGTCGGGTAAGAATGCCAAAGATATCATTCTGCCTGTGCCTCTGGGTACGGTAGCCCATCGGTTGGTGCTCAATGAGGAGACCGGCGAGGAGGAGCGCGTCTATGTCGGTGAGGTGACCGAGCATGGCGAACAGCTGGTTTTGCTGCAGGGTGGCCGAGGCGGTTTGGGTAACTGGCACTTTAAGAGTGCTACGAACCAGGTGCCGCGTTATGCCCAGCCCGGTGAGGAGGGCGACGAGGGATCGTTTGTCCTGGAGCTGAAGGTGTTGGCCGATGTGGGTCTTGTCGGCTTCCCCAATGCCGGCAAATCGACCCTGTTGTCGGTCGTTTCGGCTGCCAAACCCAAGATCGCAAACTACGCCTTTACGACCCTGGAGCCGAACCTCGGTATTGTGGAGGTGCGCGACCATAAATCGTTCGTGATGGCCGATATTCCGGGTATTATCGAGGGCGCACACGAGGGTAAGGGCCTGGGAACCCGCTTCTTGCGCCATATCGAGCGCAATTCGGTGTTACTCTTTATGGTGGCAGCCGACTCGGAGAATATCCGCGAGGCCTATGAGGTGCTGCTCGGTGAATTGACCCAATATAACCCCGAATTGCTCGACAAACAACGCCTGCTGGCGATCACCAAATGTGATATGTTGGGTAACGACGAAGAGTTGCTCGAGCAGTTGCGTGCCGAGTTGCCGGAGGGTGTGCCGTCGATCTTCATTTCGTCGGTGGCCGGCAAGAATATCCAGCAGTTGAAGGATATGCTGTGGAAGGCCCTGACCGATTCGATCGAGGGTTAGAAGTAGATGTGTCGATCGGTAACGCGCAACCGATAACCCTCGTAAGAGGTCTCCAGAATGCCATATAACGAGCCTTTGCCTTCGGGTAGAGGCTCGTTTGCATAGTGGGTCGAGGCGTGTGTCCAGAGAGGAAGCGTTTCGCCCTGCTCGTCGATGAGAAGATGCGTCGTGTGGATGTGGCGATTGGTCTCGGGATCGCGCTTACACCATGTGCCCGCTGCGGAAAAATGTACGCCATCAATCCGCACAAAGCGATCGGCAGCACGTGTGTCGGTGATGGGCAGGGTGATGAGCAATGGGGTAGGCGTTGTGGGGCTTTCGTCCGTGCGTCGCAGATGGGCCGCCTCTTGTTTGGCCGTTAAGCCGATGCGCGCATAGGCGTCCGGCTCTGTGCCTACAAGGAGTGATCCGTTGTAGTTGTAGAGCAAGAGTCCGTTACAAGCGACGCGTACAGCGGCTCCGATCGGATAGCGGCGGTAGCAATCCGCTTCGCTGAGCGCAAGGGTGATGCCCGAGGTGGCATCCTCGAGGTGGATCTGCCGCTCCCACTCGCCATAGTGATCATTGGCCGTGACAATTCCCTCGATCAGGATCTCTTGGCGAATACGCGTTGTGCTTCCTTCGGCCAACGCCTTCAGCTGGCGAATCGAGGTGGGTGCTAACGTCGGATCGTCAAAATTGGGCTCGCTGGCTTGGTTGCACTGTCCCAACAAAAGGAGGAGCAGCAGCAAAACGTTAATAGATGCAATCCGTCTCATCGCGTAATTTCAGCAGATAGGAACCCTCGCCCGTAGCATCATATTGCAGTATGCCGATCAAGGTACAACGCCCCTGTGGCAATGGCCGGTCGGCAAAGTCGGCATACGAGCGCACGTAGCTCCGCAGCTTGTGGCCGGTGGCATCGGTGAAGGTGTGATAGCCACTCCAAACAGCCGGCTCATCATCGGCTTGAGGCTCGTAGGTGAGCCCCTCGAGCTGCACCAATCGGCCGGCCATCGCAGGTGTCAGTGTGGCGAGCGAACAGCGGGTCGGTGAGGGGGTAATGAGGTCCTTGTCGGTGCGGAATAGATGTCGATCGAGTGCCGCTTTGGAGCCGAAATAGTCGGTCGGGTAGTAGCTCCCGACCTCCGGCTCGGCACCGGCCTGCATCACACCAAAGCGTCGCCCTACGGTTGCTCCTTCGAGTTGCAGGATCACCCAGGAGCCGATGGGGTAGTCGTTGTGCAGGTGGTCGATGCCGGCCATGATCTCTAAAGCGGCACCGCGGTCTTCGATCATCAACGTGCGGTAGAAATTGCCGGCTTGGTCGGACGAGGTAACCCGCCCGCCAACTACAATAGCTCGCTCGATGCGCAGGCTCTTGTCGCCTACGAGCGATTGCAGCTGATCGAGGGTCGTGGTGGCGGTCGGCCAAGTGGGCGAGGGTGCAGCCTCGTCAAAGGAGCTGTCGTGACATCCGACAAGCAATAAAAGTAGGAAGAGGCCGAATCGTAGCATGCTATAAGAGGGTCTTACAAAATCGCTCCCCGGTGAGCGAGGAGCACGAATTTTAGCTTTTCTGTTTTTTTCTTTCGACAAAGTTAAGCAACATATCTGATTTTTGGTTACATTTGTCGCAATAATTTTTGAGAACAGAATTTCTATGTGGCAATTTTTCATGCAAACCACACCGAGCGAGCCGGTTATCCTGCCCGATAGTGTCCAAAAGGCCCATTTCGAGGAGGCTTACAACAAGCTCATGAACCTCGATGCGCGGCAACTCTTCTCCGACCTGATGAGCGAACTGATCTGGATCGGTTTGAAGCTGCTGGTTGCCTTGTGCATCTTCCTGGTCGGGCGTTGGCTGATCCGTCGGGTGGTGAAATTGCTCAATCGCACCTTCGAGAGCCGTGAGGTCGATCCGACCCTGCGTACCTTTATCCGTGGTACGGTGACTGTAGCCCTGACGCTGCTGCTGTTGCTGTTTGTGGTCCAGACGCTGGGTGTCAATATCACCTCGCTCATCGCCATTTTCTCGGCCGCCACCTTGGCCATCGGTATGGCCTTGAGCGGTACGGCGCAGAACTTTGCCGGCGGAGTGATGATCCTGATGGTCAAGCCCTATCGTGTGGGTGACTACATCACGGCCCAGGGACAGTCGGGTACCGTGCAGGAGATCAAACTCTTCTCGACGGTCATCACCACGGTCGATAATCAGACCATCTACATCCCCAACAATGTCATCGCTACGGGCATCATCGACAACTATTCGACCGCCACAACCCGTCGTACGGATTGGTCGTTGGCGATCTCTTATGGCGATGATGTGGAGCGGGTACGTAAGGCCATTTTGGCCATGTTTGAGGCCGATCAGCGCATCCTGAAAGAGCCGGCAGCCGTCGTGTGGGTCAGCTCGCTTGATGAGAGTTGTGTGCGCCTGACGGTTCGTGCCTGGGTGCAAAATTCCGACCTGTGGGATGTCTTCTTTGAATACAACGAACGTTTCTATAACGAACTACCGAAAGAGGGTGTACACTTCCCCTTCCGCCAACTGGATGTACATATTAAAAACAACTAATAACGAATCAACATGGAATTGAGAGAAATTTTGGCCATTTCGGGCCAGCCCGGACTTTTCAAGTATGTGGCACAATCGCAGCGCGGTGTGATCGTTGAGTCGCTGCTCGATGGCAAGCGCATGAACGCATCGGCTACCTCGAAGGTGAGCGCACTGACCGAGATCTCGATGTTTACCGAAGGCGACGATATCGCCCTGGCCGATGTCTTTACGCGCATCTACGAGCACACGGGTGGTCAGCCGGCCATCAGCCCCAAATCGACGCCCGAGCAGTTGAAGGCCGCCTTTGCCGAGGTATTGCCCGAGTATGACCGCGACCGCGTACACGTTTCGGACATCAAGAAGTGCTTTTCCTGGTTTAACATCCTGGTAGAGGCTGGTTTTACGGAGTTTAAGTTGCCTACCGAAGAGTAATTTTTTGATTTTATAGGGCATATTTTGTCCTTCCTTGCTTGCCCCGAATGGGAAATACCAAAAGTATGTCCCATCCGGGGCAAACTGCGTTCATGCCAAAATCTGCACCTCTTTTAATATAACACAATATGCCCCAATTTGGGGCATATTGTATTCCTGTCAAAAGTGGTGTTTTACGCTTTGTGGGTCATGATGTCGAGCACGATACGATCCGTCTCATTCATGGCATCGCGGCCAATGCGTGTCAGGTTGCGGATCGAACGATCGACATCCTCCTCGATGATTCCCTCGACCGAGGTGACACAACGGCCCTCCATGGCCATCATGGCCGACAATACGGCGGTCGATACGCCGCTGGTGACCTTCATCGCACAACTCGGTTTCGCGCCATCGCAGATCATACCGGTCAGGTTGGCGATCATATTCTTCACGGCAGCCACAGCCTCGGCATAGCCGCCACCCATCAGATAGGTAATGCCGCAGCTCGATCCCGTGGCGGCCACCACGCAACCACACAACGCCGACAGACGACCCAAACTCTGCTTGATGTAGATCACCAGCAGATGGCTCAACGCCAAGGCACGAATGGTCTGCTCCTCCGAGGCCTTGATCTCCTCGGCATAGACGGCTACGGGAAGCGTGGCCGAAATACCCTGATTACCACTGCCCGAGTTACTCATCACGGGGATCGGTGCACCGGCCATACGGGCATCGCAGGCCGACGAGGTGTAGCTCAAGATGCGCGAGAAGATGCTGTCGCCCATCACTTGCAGGTGGTTCGGGCGTTGCAGCGTACGACCTACAGCGTGGCCGTAGGTGGCCTGAAAGGCAGTCTCGGCGGCCGCCATATTGAGCCGCTTGGTCTCCAAAATGAAGCGCAACTCGTCGATGGGGGAGTTCAGAGCAAAGTCCCATACTTTGGCCATCGAGAGTTCGATCTGCGCCTCCTCCTCGGCGGCAGCGGTGGCAATGCGCTGATCCGTCAGTACCTCGCCGTTACAGGCCTCATAGACAAAATTCGTATGTCCTCCGGCAATGATCGCGGTCGCGCTCTGCTCGCCGGCGCGCACCTGCACCTCGGCATAGAGCTTCTCGTCGATCTCCTCCTTCAGTCCGATCGTGATGCGTCGCTCGTGGAGGAACTGACGCCCCTCGTCCACAGCCTCGGGCGTCACATCACGCAAGACCTCCAACTGATAGGCCGAACGACCCACTAAAGCACCGAGAGCCACGGCAATCGGCAAGCCAATCATGCCCGTGCCGGGGATACCGACACCCATGGCATTCTTCAGAATATTGGCACTCAGTTTGACCTCGATATGCTCGGGGCGTTTCTCCAATAACTCGGTAGCGCGAGCCGTGCAAAGGGCTACGGCGATCGGTTCGGTGCAACCAATGGCCGGGATGACCTCTTGATGGATCAGGTCGATGATCTTCTTGCGTTCAGTGGGGGTTAGCATATTGTTATCTCTTTGTGGTGAACGATTATTTACCTACCGATTGTGCCAGGGCGAAAAAGTATTGCTCGCCCTCCAAGCCGATGGCTTGCAACAACTCGGGCGCGGCACTGCCACGGGTGATCGAGCGCAAGCCCGTGCCGGCCGTGTAGAGATTGACATTCTCGGCATAGCCGGCGGCATCTTGTCCGCAGAGGTAGCGCACATGCTCGGCCGGAATAGGCTTGTCGGCATAGACCGAAAGATCGGCTACATAGACCAGATTCAGCGCAGCCGTAGCCACAAAGGGTTGTGCGCCCGATACGGCCATGAAATTGCCCTCCTTGACGCGTACGAGTTTATGACCTTTGGCCTCATAGCGATAGATGCCCTCCTCGAAAAAGGCATATACACGAATCGGGTAGAGGGCCAAAGCCGACGGGGCGGTCAGATGATCATTCTCGGGACGATTGATGCCGGCTGCGGCATACAACACACCCGACAGCTCCTCCAGCGAGAGTTTCTCGGGGCTGTATTCGCGCCAAGAGCGGCGATTGGCCAGCGCCTCACCGATCGTCAGACCGGCCTTCAGATAGGGAGCCGGAAGCGTGATCTCGGCACCATGTACGACGGGCGTCGCCGTTTGTACGACCTCGGCCTCTTGGGGCGGTTGGTTTGAGCAGCAAGCCGTTGCCAAAGCGGCAAAACAAAGAATCAAGAGCTGTTTCATAGTTGTTTATTCTTTTTTTTATCGTGATACTTCTTTAGAGATAGCGAGCCATTTGCTGGAACACCCCCGGGAAATTGTCCACCCGATCGTTGCCTAAATAGACCGCTACGATCTGCTTCTCGGGATCAACAAAGACCACTTGGCCAAAGACACCGAGGGCAAAAAAGTGCTCCGTGGCGATGCGCAAGGTCCACGTGCGATCCTGGTTTTGGGTCGCCACGATTCGGTCGATCGGCACCCCCAACGTTTGGTGAATCTGCAGCATCTTCGCGGAGAGCTCCTCGGTCGTACAGCTCTTCTGCTCTCCATCGACGGCACGGTTCGAGACCGAACGCCACGAATTGGTGTAAAATCCATTCTTGGCAGCCCGCTGACTCGACAACGAGCGGGCTATCCACTCCTCGGAGACGAGTTGCTGACCCTCCCAATCGCCATTGCGCAGATAGAGACGACCCCATCGGGCCAGATCGCGCGGGTTGGTCGAGATACCGCCATAGGCTTTGGCCATGCGGTGCTTCTTGTCGTCGAGATTGACGAGTGCATAACGCTCCATGCCGAGTGGTTGCCAGATCCACTCCGACAGCAGGTCGGCGTAACGACGCTCGGTGGCACGCTCCAAGACTGCGCCCAAAATGGCCGTAGCCATCGAGCTATACTCGAATCGTGTGCCCGGCTCCTCCTTGAAGGTCTGGCGACGGATCTGCCCCATGATGTCGCGGCCATAGTGCAGGCGTGCCATGCCGCTAAAGGGGTTGGGTGAGTAGTTCTCTTGGAAGGAGAGCCCCGAACGCATGTCGAGCAGGTCTTCGATCGTGAGCCGCTCAAATTCGGGAGCTCGGCCCTGCAACTCGGGTAGATAGTTGGTCACGGGATCCTCGACCGAGGCGATGTAACCCTTGTCGATGGCCATGCCGACCAGCAGCGAGGTGATTGACTTCGAGATCGAGAAGATGGTCGAATGACGATCCGGTCCGACCTCACCCCGATAGTGCTCAAAGAGAATCGTGTCACGACGCACGACGATTATGCCGGCTGAGGATTTGCTCCCTAACGTGTCGATCATCTGTCGCAGGGTCATCGGGGTCTTGTTGAAGACGGCTAAATGCAGGGTATCGAGTACCGATCCGTCGGCTTTGGCAAAGCGGAATGGCTCTTGATCTCCGCGCGAGACGGTATCGGTCGGGAAGGTCTTGTAATCATCAATACCCTCGGTGCCATGGCCGATAAAACGCCATGCGATGCAGGATGATGAGATCGCTGCAACACCAACTACCAAGATCAAGCGATGGATGAGCCGACGAATCATTTGTTACTCGTTTTTAGTGGTTTGTGTATCTTGCGACGGGGTATTCTCGCCCGCCTTGCGATGACGACGACCTCCGCGATGGCGACGCTTGCGGTCGCGTGTGCCTCGATTGCCCTCGCCGCGTCCCTCGCCGTGGTGGTTGTCGGGCATAGGTTGAGCTGAACCCTCGTTGGCCGGTGCTGCAATTACTGCGCCCTTTTTGGCTTGTTTGTCGCCCCCTTTGCTGCCCCCTTTGCCGCCACGTTTACGGCCACGGTGGTTGTTGCGTTTGCCGCCGCGTCCGCGCTGCTCGGCCGGAGCATAGGCGGGACCCTCCATCCCTTCGGGTAGCTCCCGCTTGGGTATTTCGCGTTCGATGAACTTCTCGATCTGGTGGAATTTGGCCTGCTCCTCCTCATTGACAAAGGTGATCGCGGCACCCGTAGCTGCTGCGCGTGCCGTGCGGCCGATGCGGTGGATGTAGTCCTCCGGATCGTGTGGCACGTCGTAGTTAATCACCAGGCCGATATCCTCGATGTCGATGCCGCGAGCTACGATGTCGGTGGCCACCAGAATCTTGACCTTGCCGTTTTTGTAGTTGAGCATCACCTCCTCGCGCTTGGCCTGTTCCAGGTCGGAGTGCATCGGGGCAACATCCAGATGCATGCGCTTGAGCGTATAGGCTAAATCCTTGACCTTCTGTTTCGACGAGGAGAAGATGAGCGATTTATAGGCGGGAGCCTCCTTGAAGAGCTCGCGCACGATGGCCAACTTCTGTGTCTCGTAGCAGACGAAGGCCGATTGGTCGATCGCCTCGTTGGGCTTCGAGACGGCAATATTGACCTCGACCGGATTGTGCAGAATAGTCTTGGCCAATTGGCGAATCTTGGGTGGCAAGGTAGCCGAAAAGAGCAACGTCTGACGCTCCTTGGGTATGTGGGAGATGATCTTCAGAATGTCGTCGG
>JAFSBY010000019.1 GCA_017437045.1 Alistipes sp. | reverse complement strand
GCCTCCCGTAGGAGTTTGGTCCGTGTCTCAGTACCAATGTGGGGGGTTAACCTCTCAGTCCCCCTATGTATCGTCGCCTTGGTGAGCCGTTACCTCACCAACTAGCTAATACAACGCATGCCCATCCATAACCACCGGAGTTTTCAACCAAATGCGATGCCGCATCTGATGTTATGGGGTATTAGTACCAATTTCTCAGTGTTATCCCCCTGTTATGGGTAGGTTGCATACGCGTTACGCACCCGTGCGCCGGTCGCCACCAAAAGTAGCAAGCTACTTTTTATGCTGCCCCTCGACTTGCATGTGTTAGGCCTGCCGCTAGCGTTCATCCTGAGCCTGGATCAAACTCTCCATTGTATAAAATAAAATGTTTTGTTAGAGTCCTGACTATTTCGTTTCTTTGTTAAAAGAATTGACAGATAAATACTACATTCCTTTTTCTCTCAAAATATACCAGTAAATCAAAGAACCAGTTTGAAAATGTTCCGCCTCAAAAAGTGGCGCGAACGGATTGCAAAGGTAAGGCAAGTTTTTTGAACTTCCAAATATTTTTGCAACTTTTTTTCAAGAACCTTGCATTTTCGTTCTTCAGCCCTCTTGCGAGGTGTTGTTTTCTCAAATGCGGTTGCAAAGGTAGCGACAATTTTTGAATCTGCAAATATTTTTGAAAAAATTTTCAAAATATTTTTAATACCTATATTATAATATATATAGGCGAAAATCGCCCCCAAAAGGGCCTTTTTGAAGGTAGCAATGCGCTTTATGCTCCGCTACAAGAAAAAATCAGCGCGGCCTCGAAAGGTCGCGCTGAAAGCATAAAGTCCAAAGCAAAAAGCCTAATGCCTAAAAAGCGGACACGGCGCGCACATAGATGTCGTAGTACTTACTGCCGTTGTTGTAGGTGTAGCCACCGTACATACCGACATACCACGCGCAGAAATCACCATCGGCGGCTTTATAATCATACTCCGTCGAAGACCAATACCATTTATCGGAATCTCCCAGGTTATATAATCTCGTACCCCCTTTGGCTGCTAAAGTACGATTTACAGCGTCGTGTACGCTGTCATTCGTCGTAAACAGCTCAAGTTCCTCGATAGCGGGCAGATACCACCCCGCACCCAACCGAGCGCACCAGGCAAAGGCAGGATAGTCTGCACGCCAATTCGGACGTTGCCGGACGGCTTGCATATTGGCTGCGCCATTTGTCTTGCTGGAGGCTCCGATCAGCCGTTTTTGTTCGCTATCATTAGATGACCATTGTAATCGTTCACTCGATTGGGTCATGCTGACAATCTTGCCATATCGGCCCGAGGCATCCACATAGAATACTACGCCCTCTTTACCATTGACATTGTAGTAGTCACCGACTCGGTAAACACCGTCTCGTCCTTTTCCTGCATTGACCATTGGAGCAAAACGTTCCTCTGTTTCCTTTTCAGCTGCCTCACGCGCTTCGCGCTCACGACGCTCCTTTTCGGCTTTTTCTTTGGCGGCTTGTTCTGCAGCAAGACGCTCGCGCTCGGCTTTTTCAGCCGCTAATCGCTCCTTTTCGGCTTTTTCAGTCGCAGCATTGGCTTTCTCGGTGCTATCTTGCACAAAGGCGGCACGCTCGGCCTCCGCCAAGGCAATGCTATCGGCAATGGTTTGTTGTTCGCGGAGGTGGGTCATGGCGGTGCGACCGCCCCAGAAACCACCGGCTACCAACAGCAATATCAGTACCGTCCATAACCATTTTTTGGATCCCTTTTTCTTGGGGGTAGGGGTGATGGGATTCTCCTTGACTGCAGCCGATTGTGGCGCAGGTTGTGGTGTAGGTTTAGGTGCGGGTGTCGGTTGCGGAGTTGGTTGTTGCGGCTCCTCGTCCACGACCGTGGCCTCAACCGCAGGGTCGGTATAAACCGTCCTCTCCTCGGGAGCGGGTGCGCTTGGCTGCTCGTTGGCAACGCCATCCAAAGCAGCTAAGAACTCGGCCACCGAGCCGTAGCGGTCGCGTTTCATGGGCGACATGGCCTTTTCGACTACAGCAATAGTCTGCTCGCTCACCCCTTTGGCTGTGAGTTTTTCGGTCGGGAAGCCCTCGTTGAGCAGCACAGCCGCTTCGGCCGGGCGTTCGCCCGTAAGCATCTTGAAGAGCGTGGCACCCAACGCATAGAGATCCATCTGGACGGGGAATTCACGTCCCTCGCGGTAGTTCGATTGCTCGAGTGGAGCATAGCCCGGGGTACCGCCACCGATCGTGGTGCTCGACTCGGGTTCGCCCGTCTCGTCGTATTGCTTCGAGAGACCAAAGTCGATCAACGTAGCCTCGTCCTTGCCCCGCAGCATCACGTTTCCCGGCTTCAGGTCGAGGTGCAGGACGCGCTCGCCGTGCATATAGTCCAAAGCCGAGCCAATCTGACGGGCAAAGGTCAGTGCAACGGCCTCGCTCAGGCCGCCCTGCACAGCGATCAGCTCATCCAAGGAGCCCTCCTCGCAGAACTCCATGGCGTAATAGACCGTATTGTTAGCCTCAAAGGCCTCCAGCACGCGGACGATGTGCGGGTGGTGTAACTTGCTCAGATTCTGTGCCTCGCGGGCGAACTTATGGCGATAGTGTTCATACAATCCGCCCTGCGTGCCACAGGTCACCGTTTGGTCATGACGGCCG
The DNA here is from genome assembly GCA_017437045.1 of Alistipes sp. GTDB lineage: Bacteria > Bacteroidota > Bacteroidia > Bacteroidales > Rikenellaceae > Alistipes. The sequence goes on along the minus strand of JAFSBY010000019.1, from coordinate 74,030 downwards.
TTGATATCGCGCATAAAGAACTCCTTGACGGCCACACGCAGACGACTGCTGAAGGTCCCCAAAGCCCCCTCCAACGTCACATCGGTCGTTGCCAAATAGGTGATGCCGAAAGAGCCTTGCCCCAAGACACGTTCGATTTTATAGGTGTAGGCGGCGCCCTTCAACAGCGTACCGCTCACAAGACAATTCTTCTCCATGATCTTCGTTCGGGATGTTTACAAGGGTAAAGATACTACTTTTTTTTCGACTGACAAACCAACAACCGGCTACAAATCAACCAGAATATCTTTTCCAAAGGTAGAGAATCTCAAAAAAAATCCTAACTTTGTCTTATGGAACGTCTACTAACCACCCTCGTAGGTCTTTGCTTGGTAGCAACGGCCACGGCACAACTGCCCGATCGCACGCCGGAGCAGGTCAAGAAATATACCGAAATTTGTCGCGCGCACATCTACCGCGACATGCGCGGCATGTATCGTGAGGCCGGTGGGGCCCTCGTCTATCCCTTTTTAGCCCCCGGCAGCAACCAATATCTCGACATGCTGTGGGATTGGGACTCCTGGTTGAGCAACATTGCCCTGCGGCAGATCCTGCTCGAGAACGGCACCTCGAAGGATCGCACCGAGGCGTTGCAATATGAGCAGGGATGTGTACTCAATGCCCTGCACTATGGCGGCATGGAGGGGTGGATTCCAATCTGGATCGAGCGCAACGCACCCTCGCGCGAGGAGATGCTCAAGCGGCGTAACCCCTGGAAAAGCAACATGCACAAACCCACGATCGCCCAACATGCAGCCTTCATCGTGCAGCAGATGGAGGGCGACGCCGAGTGGCTGCGCGAGAAGTTCTACCACCTGCAGGCCTTCGTGTCGTGCTATCTGAACCACCATCGCCACCGCGCCACGGGGCTGATGTATTGGCAGACGGACGAGGCTATCGGTGTCGATAACGACCCGAGCACCTTCTATCGTCCCCACGGCAGTTCGGGATCGATCTTCCTCAATGCGCTCATGTACCGTGAGTTACTCGCCATGGAGTACCTGGCCGACCAGCTTTCAATGCCCGAAATTGCCGACCGCTATGCCCTCGAGGCCGAGAAGCTCTGTGCGGCCATCCGCCAACATTGCTGGGACCCACGCGACGGATTCTATTACAGCGTCGATCTGAATCTGCTTCCGATCGAGCAGCCCGAGATCGAGGGGTTGCAACCCGGCGAGCTCTATCTGCATGTCGGGCAACCTCGCACCTATGACTGTCTGATCCAGCGATTCAGCGTCTGGAGCGGTTTTATGGCCATGTGGGCTGGCATCGCCACCCAAGAGCAGGCCGCCGAGATCGTGGAACGACAATTTCACGACACCCGATTCTTCAACGCACCGGCCGGCATCCGCACCCTCTCACCGTTAGAGAAGATGTACGATCTGCGCGCCAGCGGCAACCCCTCCTCATGGCAGGGCCCGATCTGGATCAATGTCAATTATCTTGTTTTCAGAGGTTTGCTTCGATATGGATTTACGGCCGAAGCCCGCGAATTGGCCGAAAAGACGATTCTGCTGCTTGGCCGCGACTATGAGCGACATGGTGCTCTGCACGAATACTACCTGCCCGAGAACGGCGAGCCGGTCCTCAACAAAGGCTTCCAAAACTGGAACCTGCTGGTCCTCAACATGGCCGCCTGGTTGGAGGGCAAAGCCGTGATAGAGGAGTTTTAGGCATGGGACCATCAGAGCGACACGTAGGACCTCAACCAAGAAGCTGATGGAGAGCCTGTAGTTGGATATCCACTTAAAAGTCAAAGCATTAACACTTGTATCAACTTTGGCTGAAAAATCACAGCAGTTGGATATCCACTTAAAAGTCAAAGCATTAACACTCGATCATCAGGCACACAGCCTCGATGTTTGTTGGATATCCACTTAAAAGTCAAAGCATTAACACTCGGTTGCACCGCGAGCAGATTAGAGCCAAGTTGGATATCCACTTAAAAGTCAAAGCATTAACACTATTCAAGCCGGAACACAATGAATCCCAACTCTATATCACAAAAATTAAGTGAATTTTTTGAGTGCTTGAACATCAAGAATGCCTCCGCAATCCTAATTTCTGTTTTCAAACCTCAAACTAAGGCGTTCCAACACGCCCACCCCAAAATGGGTAATGAAATTCATATCTATTTTACCTCAAAGAACCTCTATTCAACACCACAAAGATAGTCTATTTTTTCTTTTTATCAACAAATTCTGTACTCTTTGCGATATTCCTTGATGCATTCCAATCGGCATTGATGCCTTCAAATGTACCATCTGACTTCAACTTACCTTTACCCTTTGTGCATTTTGGATTTTTACAAACAAATGTTGTTTGACTGATGCGTTGTTCCTTCTCGTAATGTCCACAGAAGCTACAAGTCTGGCTGGTATGATATGGATTGATATACCTAACCTCAATACCCACCGCCTTTGCCTTATACTCAATCATGGTCTGCAACTCGAAGAATGACCAATAGCGAAGAATAAACTTATACTCGTTTTGAACCTCTTCTTTGCCATCACGACCAAAGCCCGTCAGACGCTCCATTTGAATAACGCCAGCATTGTTTTTTAAGGCATACTCAATGATAGTCTTGCTGAAAATATGATTTTGCAGATGCACCCAATTGCGCTCTCTTCCTTCCAAACGATCAAGCGCTTGGAGTTTTTGTGTGCGACCATGACCGCCGGTAGTAGTATGACGAAGATTGTGTTGCAACTCTCGTTTTTGCGCAGCCATTCGCATTCGCACCTTTAAGAATTGATCACGCGAACCGATACTTATTCCTCCATATTCATTATCATTAAGAGCTGCACATAGAGGGACATTTATACCTAAATCAACACCAACGATTCTCTCTTTATTAAGACTTCGACTCTCTTTGGGTATTTTAACAACAAGTAGCAGAAACCTCTTCTTGTTCTTTGTCTCCTGAATAGAAGAATTGCCCGCATCATACTGACCATTCAGCACTCGCTCCACAATCTCACGATTATTGCTTCTATCTCGACCAAAATTCAAATCCCATTCCAAGCCTTTAGGGAAGCGTACATAAATAGATCCATCTTCTCGTTTTTTTAATACAATCTCGCCTTTCTGCTTGATTGAAAACGGGACAGGAATACCTTTCTTGTAGTTTGGAATTGCTCTAATTCCTCGTTCAACATCCAAAGCATACTCTCTATATATAGAGGAAATATTTTGGTTTAGATTTGTCAAAACCTCTGAAGGTATAACATCTATAAACTCCTGGCTAACAACTTTATATGTGGAGTTTTGTTCAGGATTAGGTCCTTCTTCAACACCACCTCGCAGGAATATCTGACGCTGTTTCTTGAAATCGGAGAATAAAAGCTTACGCTCCGCTTTTAGCACCTTTATATCTTCAGCGGATAACTTGTTACGCTTGGTATTACCTAATAATTTCTCTATCTCTTGAAAACGAGGAGATTGTAGTTTAAGTCTATATTCGTATGCATCATTGAAGAAACAATGCGAAATAATTCGATTGGCAGCCTTATAGAGGTTGTTGTTTATATCATCCCAAATGCGATATTCATCCTTAAAGCGTTGTGTAGCCTCCTCGCTCTCTCCATGCTTGTGCAGATGCACCTCTATCTTGCGAGTTATACAAGTATATTCTGCTGTCATAATGAAAAAGATTTATACAAATGTAATAACTTTTTCTCAAACTATAATCCTATTTATAATTTATAGGTTTCCCTCCAAACAGCGTAATCTATAGTTTCGAATTATTCTTTTTTCGATCGCGCCATCGCCATCCACGCATTTTTCAAGACCGAGCATCCGAGCCCTCACGCTGCTGCTTTTTCGATCGCTTCACGCGCCCGCTACGACGCAACGCCTCGGCAATGATCCACTGAAGCTGGCCGTTGACAGATCGAAATTCATCCTCGGCCCAATGCTCCAGCTCGTTCATCATCGATGCGTCGATGCGCAACACAAAACTCTTTTGTGCCTCCTTTGCCATAAGGTATTGGGGGGGGTCAAAGATTGGTTAATGATGCAATGTGCCTGCGTTTACCACCGGCGTAGCGGCCTCATCGGCACACAGCACCACCAGCAGATTTGACACCATAGCGGCCTTGCGCTCCTCATCAAGCTCGACGATTCCCTCCTCCGAGAGCTTCTTCAGCGCCATATCAACCATCGAAACGGCACCCTCCACAATCTTCTCGCGGGCAGCAATGATGGCATCGGCCTGCTGACGACGCAGCATCACGGCCGCAATCTCGGGGGCATACGCCAGGTAGTTGATGCGCGCCTCTATCACCTCGATACCGGCCATCGCCAGGCGTTCGTTGAGCGTGCGCTCGAGCTGATCGTTGATCTCCTCGCTGTTCGAGCGGAGGGTCAGCTCCTCGCCCTGCGCATTGTTGTTGTCGTAGGCGTAGCAACCGGCCACCTGACGCAGGGCCGCATCCGACTGCACCGACACGAAGTTCTCCAAGATGTTCATACGCTTCGACGCCGACACGGGTGTGCCGTCCGCCGTGGCCGCGTCGATCTCGAAGACCGCTTTGTAGATATCATCGCGTTTGATGCGCCACACCAGCACCAGACCGATCATAATCGGGTTACCCGTCTTGTCGTTCACCTTGATCGGATCAACATTGAGGTTGCGGGCGCGCACCGAAATCTGCTTGGCTCCGAGCAGGGGGTTCACCCACCAATAGCCCGTCTTATAAAACGTACCGCGATACTCGCCGAAGAAGGTAATCACACGCGCCTGATTCGGCTCGAGCAGCATATAACCGCCTAAGCAGATCAGCGCAACAATCGTCAAGAAGATACCCGCACCGAGAAACGCCCCACCGAGAGGTTCGCCCGCATCGAGGCGCATACCACCTTCGACGATCAGATAAATCGTACCGGCCAAAGCCACCAAATTGAGCAGCAGCGCTACTATACCGTTGCATTTCCAACCTTTGTACTCGTAATTCTTGTTCTCCATGGTTTTAAGGTTTTATGTTTATTGTTCGTTTGCTTATGCAGTTTGATATCATTTTGATATTACAAATATAATACATAAATTTCCTAAATTCCAAACTTTTACATTACAGATAATTTTCCTGTTTTGCAAATAGACTACGTAAGAATAAAGGAATTAGTATATATGATTTTTTGATCGCGGTTGCGATATCTTCCTCCTATTTTTTTATTTTTTTTCAAAACTTTTACTACCTTTGTACCGTCGAAAAAGGGGCTTTTTGGCAAGGCGGCAAACAAACGGATATTCAATACGTTGAGTATCAATTTGTAAGGTCGCGTTTAGCAGAAAAAGCAGCAGCCGGCCGAGCGGGGCGAACGCCCATTCGCAAGGCTGGATTTGGCGCACAAGGCTCGTTTTTTGATAGCACAAGCAAACAGAAAGAGGTTTTTTAATACAAATACAACTATGATCAACAAACAGGATTTGAAAAAGTACGGTATCACCGGCGTAGAGGAGATCATCTACAACCCCTCGTACGACGAACTGTACCGTGAGGAGACGAAGAAGGGTCTGCGCGGCTTCGAGAAGGGTCAGGAGACCGAGATGGGTGCCGTGAACGTGATGACGGGTGTCTACACGGGTCGCTCGCCCAAGGACAAGTTCTTCGTGATGGACGAGACATCGAAGGATACGATCTGGTGGACTTCGCCCGAGTACAAGAACGACAACAAGCCTGTAACGAAGAAGGCTTGGAAGGAGCTGAAGAAGATCGCTTCGACGGAGCTCTCGGGTAAGAAGCTCTACGTAGTTGATACCTTCTGCGGTGCCAACGAGAATACGCGCCTGAAGATCCGCTTCATCATGGAGGTGGCTTGGCAGGCTCACTTCGTAAAGAATATGTTCATCCGCCCGACCGATGCTGAGTTGGAGACCTACGGCGAGCCCGATTTCGTGGTGCTGAACGCCTCGAAGGCCAAGGTGAAGAACTACAAGGAGCTGGGTCTGAACTCGGAGACGGCTGTTGTCTTCAACCTGACGGAGAAGATGCAGGTGATCATCAACACGTGGTATGGTGGTGAGATGAAGAAGGGTATGTTCTCGTACATGAACTACCTGCTGCCGCTCAAGGGCATCGCCTCGATGCACTGCTCGGCCAACACGAACGAGAAGGGCGAGACGGCTATCTTCTTCGGTCTGTCGGGTACGGGTAAGACGACCCTTTCGACCGATCCGAAGCGTCAGCTGATCGGTGACGACGAGCACGGCTGGGACGACGAGGGTGTATTCAACTTCGAGGGCGGCTGCTACGCCAAGGTGATCAACCTTTCGAAGGAGAACGAGCCCGATATCTGGAACGCTATCCGTCGCAACGCACTGCTGGAGAACGTAACGGTAGACAAGAAGGGTAAGATCGACTTCTCGGATAAGTCGGTAACGGAGAACACCCGCGTATCGTACCCGATCTTCCACATCGACAACATCGTGAAGCCGATCTCGAAGGCTCCCGCTGCCAAGAAGGTGATCTTCCTCTCGGCTGACGCCTTCGGTGTACTGCCTCCGGTGTCGATTCTGACCCCCGAGCAGACGAAGTACTACTTCCTGTCGGGCTTCACGGCTAAGTTGGCCGGTACGGAGCGCGGTATCACGGAGCCCACGCCGACCTTCTCGGCTTGCTTCGGTGCTGCCTTCCTGTCGCTGCACCCCACCAAGTACGGTGAGGAGCTCGTAAAGCGCATGGAGAAGTCGGGCGCTACGGCTTACCTCGTGAACACGGGTTGGAACGGTACGGGCAAGCGTATCTCGATCAAGGATACGCGCGGTATCATCGACGCCATCCTCGATGGTTCGATCGACAACGCTCCGACGAAGCAGATCCCGATGTTCGACTTCAAGGTGCCGACCGCTCTGCCCGGTGTAGATCCCGCGATCCTCGACCCGCGCGACACCTACACCGACGCTTCGGAGTGGGAGGTAAAGGCCAAGGATCTGGCCGGTCGCTTCGTGAAGAACTTCCAGAAGTTCACGGGCAACGACGAGGGCAAGTCGCTCGTAGCTGCAGGTCCGAAGGTAGAGTAAGTGACTCATTGAGCATTTCACATACCGCAAAGGGGCTGTCCAACAGGTTGGGCAGCCTCTTTTTTTGTGGGGCGTCACACGATTTCCGATGGAGAAAAGGCGTACGATGGCAATTTTTTCGTTATCTTTGTTTTATGAACCGTATCGCAACACTCCTATCGGGTGCCCTTTGCACCCTATTACCCCTTCTCGTCTCGGCCCAGCAAGGGGGCAAACCGCAACTCAACGAGGATTACACCTTCAACACGACCTCTGTCGAGGCTCGTAAGCTCCACTACCATCCTGACGGTAAGGGCGTCTTTACAATCGATGGCACGGCGCGATTCAACCGAGCCCTCTACGGAGCCCATACGGGCTTCCGTATGGAATGCAGCGACCGCCCCGAGTTCGGCATCTACCTCCCGGGTATGGGTGGCAACTTGCGATTCACGCTTCCGGAGGATGATCTCAGCAGAGGATTCGAGATGAGCTGCACGGCACGCTACGAGGCGGGGCGTATGCAGTATGAGGGGAACGGAGTTGCGATCGAGGCTCAAGTGATGCGCAAAGGGAAGAATCTGGCGCTGTGGCGTATCGAGAACATTTCCAAGTGGCCGAAAAAGGTTGGCGTGCTCTTTGGCGGCGTTACGGGTAAGAAATTCTACCGCAACGGCGACCTCGGCGTTGATGATCCCGAATGTTTCTCGCTCGATACTATAGCGTGTGCTGATAATCGCTATATCCATAAAAACGGCACTTTCTCGATCCTTTACAATATGAAAGAGCCCAGCGTGGTGCAACTCATCGCCCCGCTCGACCATTGGAAAACGAGCAGCCTGCCCCATTTGCAGGGCGAGATGACTCTCGAACCCGGTGAGGTGCGCTACATCGCCTATCGCCCCACGGCAGGTGAGGAGCTCTCACAGGAGGAGTTAGCCGAATACTTTGCAACAGCCGAGGCGCATCGCAAGGCCCTCGCCAACTCGTTTCGCATCGAAACACCCGATCCCTACATCAATCCCATTGCTGAGGCGTTGGCTATTGCAGCCGACGGCATTTGGAGTGGTAGTACGTGGTTACACGGAGCAGTGGGCTGGCGATCCTCCTATACGGGTTGGCGCGGAGCCTATGTAGGCGATGCCATCGGCTGGCACGACCGTGCCCGCACCCACTTCCGCACCTATGCCGAAAATATGGTGCGCGACGTGGAGCCTACACTCGACCACCCGCGTCAGGACTCTACGCTCAACCTCGCCCGTGCCGAGAAACGCTGGGGCACACCGATGTACAGTAATGGCTATATCTGCCGTCGTCCGCATAGGCGCGAGATGTCACACTACGATATGAACCTTGTCTATATCGACGCCTTGCTGCGCCACATACGCGCCACGGGCGACGAAGACTTTATGCGTGAAATCTTCCCGACACTGCAACTCCATTTAGCGTGGGAAAAGCGCAATTTCGATTCCGATGGCGACCACCTCTACGACGGCTACGCCTGCATCTGGGCCAGCGATGCACTCTACTACAACGGCGGAGCCGTAACCCACTCCTCGGCCTACAACTACTTTGCCAACCGCGAAACAGCCCGCATTGCCGAGCGCATTGGGGAAGACCCCACTCCCTATCGCGAGGAGGCCAAAGCGATCGAGAAAGCGATGCTCGAAACCCTTTGGTACAAAGAGGGAGGTCATTGGGCCGAGTACAAGGATCTGATGGGGCACGGCCGACTGCACACCACGCCCGCGCTTTGGACCATCTACCACGCCATCGACTCGGAGGTAGGTAGGCGAATGCGTACCGAGAAGGCGGTCGATTACATCGCCCGATTGCCCCACCTGCCTGTCAGATCCCCCGACCTCGAAGAGGAATATGCCCTCCCCGCCACGAGCGATTGGCAACCCTACATCTGGTCGATCAACAATGTCGCTACGGCCGAGGTGATGCACGCCGCGCTGGCCTATTGGCAGGCTGACAAGTACGAAGAGGCCTTCCGCCTGATGAAGGGTATGGCACTCGATAATATGTATTTGGGCACTTCGCCCCTGAACTTCGGGCAGATCAGCTACCTCGATGCCGCGCGTGGAGAGTGCTACCGCGACTTTGCCGACCCGATCGGTGTCTGGGCACGTGCCCTGACCGAGGGCCTTTTCGGTATTCGTCCCGATTTGATCGCTGGCAAGGTGACGATCCAACCCGGTTTTCCGAGGGCGTGGGATCACGCCTCGATCCACCTGCCGAAGATCGACTACCGCTTCGAGCGTAAGGGATTCAAGGAGACCTACACGATCGACCACCGTTACCCGAAAGGGACCCTCCTCGAATTGAAGATCGAAGGGTATGGGCTTCACTCGGTCAAGATCTACGACCAAGCGGGAAAACTCGCTGATAGTTGGACCTTCTCCAATATGGAGGCCGAGTGGGCGTGGGGCCGATATACGTGGATACTCGGTGGTGCGTCACACTACCGTGTGGAGGTGATGTATACCACCCTGCAAGCACCTGCCACGGCCACTCCCAATACGAAGTGTGAACAGCCAATCCCTGCCCAATCCGCAAAACCACAAGAGAAGGTCCGCATTCGCACGATCGATTTGCAGCAGGCCTACAACGCTCGTGTAACGGAGATCTACCGCAACGAGTATCTCTCGCCGCGCCCCAAAGTCACCACACTCCAAATTCCCAAGCAGGGCTATGGGGATTGGTGCCACCCGAAGGCCTCGTTTGAGGTGGATGATACCGGGTTGCGCGAAGCGGTTGCCAGACGGCCCATCGACACGGAGAGCGGTCTGCTCGAAGTGAAGCTCGACGGCAGATTGATCCCCTTCCGATTGGCTCATCAGGGGAAAAACATCCTTTACACCTCACTATGGGACAACTACCCCACCCGCGCCACCGTACCTCTTTCGGGTCGCGGATCGCGCCTCGTACTATTGATGGCCGGCTCGACGAATCACATGCAGAGCCACATCGCCAACGGAGAGATCCGTATCTGTTATACGGATGGAACGAGCGAAACGTTGGCACTCGTCAATCCCGACAATTGGCCCTCCATCGAGCAGATCGGCTATGCGGACGGCTACGCCTTCCGTGCTCCAGCACTACCGCGCGTATGGCTCAAAAATGGCCGTTGCAGTCGCCACCTTGCCAAAGAGTTGCACCTCGAAGGGGTCAATCCGATGATCGAAGGCGGTGCAGCCACAATCGTCGAAATGGCGATTGACCCCGAGAAGGAGCTACGGCAGCTCACCCTCGAAACGCTCTCGAACGATGTGGTGATCGGTCTGATGGGGGCAACCATCGTAGAATAAAACAAGGGACTGTCCAACCAAACCCGTTGAGACAGTCCCTTTTGATTTGAAGTGTTATAAGGCCGGAAGATCACTGACGTTTCGTATGGATCAGAATTGCGCCATTAGCTCCTTGTGAGCCGTAAATCGAACCCTCTTTCATCACCTCGATATAGTCCACATCGCTCACCGAGTAGCCGTCTAACGAGGGGACAATCACCCCGTCGATCACAAAGAGCGGTGCCGAAGTTCCTCGGAAACTACGCATACCGCGCATATTGACAAAGGTATTCTCCCCTTGACCAACGATATTCAACCCCGGGACACGCCCCTGCAGTGCCTGCAAGATGTCGTGCTGACCGGTGCGGCGCAGCTCCTCGCCCGAGATATAGTTCGAGGCACTCGTGCGCTCACGGCGAGCCACGAAACCATAGCCGATCGACATAAACTCGGGAGCCTCCTCGGCATGGATCGCATCTCGCTCATTGGGCAGGAAGATGCGAATACTCTTGCGCCCCTCGACCGGCACCGTGTAGAGCCGTTTCTTAATCAGGATGAAGAGCGTATCCTGCGCCTGCACATTCGTCAGGCCGAAGTGTCCCTGCCGATCGGTCAAGGCATAGTCGCGCTCCGAGCGCACATAGATGCGGGCCGAACGGATCGGAACACCCGTTCCGTCGAGCAACTCCCCATTGAAGGGGATTGCCGGTTCTTGGGCCACAGCAGCCACTCCAAAGAGTAACCCAATGGCTCCTAATAGGAGTCGTTTCATGGTTATATTGGTTTTAAGATTAGGCGCGTTGCTTATCCTCGCGGGCGGTCGAGAAGCCGTAGTACATCACCACTAAGAAGCACATAAGCGGCAGAATGAACGACCAATTGACCGCCGGCCAGCCCAGAATCTCTTTCTGGTCGATGATCATCGCCTGCACGGGCGGCAACACCGAGCCACCCAGGATGGCCATAATCAGACCCGCAGCACCAAACTTGGCATCCTCGCCCATGCCCTCGAGGGCAATACCGTAGATCGTGGGGAACATCAGCGACATGCAGGCCGAAACAGCTACCAGCGCATAGAGACCCCAACGGCCGTCAATACCGATCACGCAGGCCGTAAAGCAGGAGGCAGCAATGGCCAAAATAGCCAGCAGACGACCGGCATTGATGTATTTCAGCAGGAAGGTACAAATGAAACGCGACGAGCAGAAGATCACCATGGCGATGATGTTATAACGTTGCGAGAGCACCTCGGCAGCCTGCTCGGCCATTCCCTCACCCGTCAAGACACGCGTACCATACTGGATAATGAAGGTCCAGCACATGATCTGTGCGCCAACATAGGCAAACTGGGCAATCACACCGTTGCGGTAGCGTTTCTGCGCGAAGATGCGACGCAGGGTCGGCAGCAGACCATCCTGCTTGGAGTTCTCCTGCACCTTGGGCATCTTCATCCACCAGATCAAGAGGAACATGGCGACGATGACCAGACCAATGATCAGATAGGGGCCGATCAGCACCGAAAGGTCCGATTGCTTCATCTCCTCAAACGCCACCTCGCTCAACTGCGCACGCTCGACCGAATCTGCCGGATTGAGTTTAGCCTGGATAAAGTTCATCGCCACATACATACCCAGCAGCGAGCCCATCGGATTGAAGGCCTGAGCCATATTCAGACGGCGCGTGGCGGTTTCGGGCGATCCCATAGCCAGGATGTAGGGGTTGGCACTCGTCTCGAGGAACGACAGGCCGCACGTAAGGATGAAGTAGGCCAGCAGGAAGGGATAGTAGTTGCCCGTCATCTTGGCCGGGAAGAAGAGCAGCGCACCCATGGCATAGAGTCCCAAGCCCATCAAAATACCCGCTTTGTAGGAGAAGCGACGGATAAACATGGCTGCCGGGAAGGCCATGGCGAAGTAACCGCCATAGAAGGCCACCTGCACCAGAGCACCCTCGGTCACACTCATGTTAAAGATCTTCGAGAAGGCCTTCACCATCGGGTTCGTAATATCGTTGGCGAAGCCCCACAACGCAAAGCAGGAGGTGATCAGGATGAACGGCACAAGATAGTTTACGCCGTTGTACTTGAGAATGGATTGTTTGATTTTGTTCATAACAGATTAGTTTGTTTTTATGTTTCTCTTTATCGCATTCAACGATTATTGGCCATTCCACTCGACCTGCAAGCAGTGCAACAGCACGATACTCTCACCACACGACCCCGTGTAGAGCAGCCCCGTACCACCATAGGGAAGCGGCTCTACGGTCGTCTTCAGATCGACCTGCTGCGGCAGATGGCGTGTTTCGAGCGGCAAGAGTGTCTGACTCTCAACATGGGCCGTGAGCTGCTTGCCGTCGATCTTGATCGTCAAGGTACACCCCGTGCGGAAGCAGGGCGAAGAGATCGGCTTGGTGAGGGGTGTCACCTCGCCTCGATCGTAGCGCACCAAACTAAAATCAACCGCATTGCTATATTTTGTCGTACGCTCCACGCGCAGGGCATAACCCGTCAAAGTCTTCGTATCGAATTGGATGTAGAGGTCCATATATTGCCCCGTAGCACTGCCAAAGCCCTGGCCGGCCGTCTTGGCGGGGTCGCAATAGAGCCTTACCTCCATATCGCCTTTGCGCTCGGCTGTCGGGGTATAGAGCAGGCGTGCTCCCTTCTGGATCTGATACAGACCCGTACCTCGTGCACCGTTGATGCCCTCACCGAAACGCCAAGCGGGTTTCTCGGGGTTGGGTTGCCAGCCGTAGGCCTTCGTGTCGGCCGGCTTGAAACTATCGACCGTCCACCAGCCGGCAGCGATCTTCGGTTGATTCATCGGCGGGAAGGTGGCGAACGTGCGATCCATGGAGCGGATCTGTTTTACATCCTCCTTGCGGATGGGACGTGAGGTTACCACGCGCACCTCTTCGCCTGCCTCGGAGCGGATATGTTTCGGTGCAACACCGGCCACAAGGTAGTAGCCAATATCATCCTGTGTCAGCCCATAAGCAAGAGTCGGAGCATCCAATCGCGTCACGATGTCGCCCGTCGCTTTGTAATTGGGCGAGAATGTGTAGGCCGGAGATACGGCTACCGGCACAGCATCCTTGCCATCCTTACGCTTGGCACGGTACCACGTAACGATCGAGAGATCCTCGCGCTGGCCCAAATCGAGCGCATACACCACGTCGGCTCTTCCCGGCCGCGAAAGGAGAATTTCGGGCTGTTTGGTGAAGGTCGGCGGGGCTATCAGGTTGGGATGGATCGTCAGTTCGAGGGCCGCCTCGTGTCCCTCGTCGGTCGAGGCAATGAGGGTGAAGTGTTCGGGATAATCTTCGTCGTTGGTCGGCGTAACGGTGCAGGTCTGTCCCTCGGTGGTCGAAAGTTGCACGTAACGCTCATAGCCCGACTCCACGCGCCAGCGGATCGGGCGGTTGTTGAGCGGATAGTTACAGTGACGGAAGAGGGTGGCTGTCACCGTCAGCGGCTCCTCGCCCGTGCGAAGCTCGGCCTGTCGGCGGTCGAGCTGGAGCGAAGTGGCAATCTGCGTATAGTCGCGATTGCTCAGACGACCCGCGTATTCGATCTCTGCACGTTGCCCAAGCGGATCCCACCCATCATCCCCGCAAAGCAGGTTATAGATATTATAACAATCCAGATAGGTATCATCGCGCAGACGATACTTCACATAGTAGGCCGACAACAACAATTTATCATCGAGCGTAATCGTATTCGTCGGCTGATCGGCTCCGATGATGTAGGGCTGCCCATTCATCTTGACCCTGTACTGATAGCAGCGCAGCCACTCGGCCGGCGTATGGGTCCACCCGACATAGTCCAGCGTGGGGCCTTCAAACCGGCAGTTGATGATCGAGAGCGGATTCTGCGCCTTGCAGAAGTATTGGCGCGGCTCTTCGTGGCAGACACGAAAGCGACATCCGAGGAAGATTACACCTCCGCGATCGGTGTTGTAGAAGGGCTTTTGGCCGTAAAAATCGAGCGTACAATTCAGATAAACACCCGTCGAGCAGAGGGCATCGTCGGTCGATTCCATGTGGCACTTTTGAAACAGCACGCGTTTTGCTCCGGCCAACGGGCTCATATTCAGTCGGCTCAAGAAGTGGACATTGCGCGCCACGATCCGATCACCGTGACAATAGGCCACGTGCGCCTGCGTGATGGCCGAGTTGCGTTTCGGACGACCCAATTCGGGTTTCAGGGGATATTCGAGGTCGATGTTGCAGAAATTGCCCATCGTCAGATTCTCGAAGCGCATACCGTCGCCCCAGAAATCGAACATCGTGAAGTTACCCACAGCACCCTGCGTCTGTCCGCGTTGTGAGGCCAACACGACGGCTCGGGGGTTGGTGTGCAGGCCGATCAGGTGCAAATAGGGGCATTTAACCACCATGCCAAAGGGATATTCGCCCTTCGAGCCACGGATGTAGGGATCGTCCGGATCATCGATCCAATAGACCCACGGAGCAATATAGACCCGCATCGGTTGCTCCTCGCTGCCGGCTACGAAATGTGCCGCGGCAGCTTGGAAGGTGTTGTAAACGTGTGGGAGGGCGGCTGCCTCGGCATCGCTGAGTGAGCCGTCGATCAGAATCGTATGTTTGTCGAGCTGGATGACTTGATGCTCATAACGGAAGGCTCCGTCGAGCAATTCGATCGGATGTTTGGGATCGAGCGCGCAGATGGCATTCGCCGGCCGTTGTGCCGACACGGCAACGGTGGCCAGCAACGCAATGGTAAGGATGAGCAGCCGTTTCATAGTTCTTGGTTCATCTATTCGGTTAGGTCGGCCACTACCGCCTCGGTGTAGCCGATCAATGCCTGCGGGTCGATCTTGAGCTGAAGCCCTCGCACCCCGGCACTGATATAAATATGGGTAAAGTCCAGACAGGTCGCATGAAGGAAGGTCGGGAAACGCTTCTTCATCCCGATCGGTGAGCAACCACCACGAATATAGCCCGTCGTGGGCAGCAACTCCTTCATCGGTAACATCTGCACACTCTTATTGCCCGAGATCTTGGCCGCCTTCTTCAGATCGACCTCCCGATCGCCCGGGATGACACAGACCAGGAAACCATTTCGATCACCCTTGAGGATCAGCGTCTTAAAGACCTGCTCGATCGGCTCGCCCAACTCCTCGGCCACGTGTGTAGCCGCCAAATCGTTCTCATCGACCGTGTAGGGCACCAACTCATAGTCGATCTTGGCACGATCCAGCAGGCGGGCTGCATTGGTCTTTTCGATCTTCTTGGCCATAGGTGTTTTATTGGCAGATCTCGTGAATACGGTCGTAGAGGGCAGCCTGCTCGGCCGGTGTTTCGCAATAGGTCACCACGATGAGTTTCATGCCCGGTCGCCACAACGAACGCACCTTCTCGCAGACCAGATCGGCATCGCCTACGATGCGGGCATTGAGCACCACACCCGTACCGGCAAAGGCCTCGGCAAAGCCATCGGTGGGATTTGCACCCGGATCGGTAGCTAATGAGAAGGCACCATCGGCCATCCGCAGCCCGGCAATGCGGGCAATCTCCTCCTTCTTATCGCTCCAGCAGCCACACGAATGGAAGACGGCACCTCCAAAACGGTCGCCCACCTTGGTCATGGCCGGCACGCAGAGCGGGAAGTAGAGGTCGGGCGAGAGCATCGTCACCGTATCGTCGCTCATACCCAGGCCATCGAATCGGCGGCTCGAGGCGAAGCCGTGCCCCGGTTTGGCCAGTGCTGAACCGACCAGTTTACGCTGCTCCTCGGTGAAGTCGATCAGCAGATCGGCCGTGCGATCCATGGCCACCTCGATCGACTCGGGGTCGAGCATCAAATCGAGGTAGAAGGAGTTCGAGTCGATGATATTGCTCAACGTATTGAGCGGTGACTGCACATCGCAAAACGAAACGGGCAGTTCACCCCGCGTTTTATCCAAGAAATAGGAGACCATATCGAGCGTATGGCGGCCAATCGGCGTCTCGGCCACCGGACGGAAGGGTGCAGCGACCAATTCGGCCGTCGTCGCGAACTTACCATCCACGGCCGGAGCTTGTCCCGCCTCCCAGCGATAGTCGAAACCATAGGCAGCAGCCACCGTGCCCAGGCCATACCACGGTTCGAGGAAGTTAGCCACATCGGCCTTATAGGCCATGCTGGCATCGAGTGCACCCAGCTGCCAAGCCAGCGAACGCTCCCGATCGCGGCAATCCTCAGCAAAAACCTCCTTGACGCGCATACGGCGATAGACCAGTACCCCTTCTTCGGCCTGCCAAAAACGGGCACAACGCTCGTCGAGTTGTGCTGCATAGTCCGCATAGCGGGCCCGATCGAAGCGTTCGGGCGAAATCGGGGTTACATGCGTGGCCTGCGAATCGGCCAGCGCGGTATTAAAGACATCTTTTGCCATGGGATTTATCGTTGTTCGTTTTTAATTTGTTCGGCAATCGTAAAGAGTTCGCGGACACGCTCGTCGCGTACATGCTGATCCATATTGACGCAGCAGATACCCGTCCGTTGCAGGTCGCCCGAAGCGGCCACCCGTTCACGAATGATCTGCTCCAGCTCGGCCGACGTATACCCCTCGATCTCGACCGGATTCAGACGCAACGAGAAGAATACCTCCGGCAGAGCCTCGCGCAAGAGAGCCACATCGCCACCCCATCCTAAGTCCAAAAAGGCCAAATTCGGGATTTGGGCAAATTGAGCGGCATGACGATGCGGATCGCGGCCGCAGTAGTGGATGCCATAGGGCTGATATTTGGCACTCCAGGCCAGGTCGATCGGGAGCAGCAGGGCCTCATAATCCTGCTCCGAGATCATCGTGTGCGAGCACTCCGAATGGATATAGAGCGGCGAATCCATGTATCGGGCTATGCGGTTTACGGAGATCGACGACGAGCCGGTCTGGCTCTGGATGTAGCTAAAGAACCGTTCTACGACGCGACCGATCTGTTGGAAATAGGCCGCAACCCCCTCCGGATCAAGCATCATATCCATCAACACGCTCTCCCCCTTCAGGTCGAGGGCCAGATTGAGCACACCGCCCCAATTCACATCGCCCGTCACATAGCCATATTTGGCCTTCAGGCTCTCGATGAGGTGTTGCAGGCGTTTGAAGGCCTCGCTACGGAAGGGGGCCTCTTCGTCGATGGTCAGCTCCTCGCGATGCGCACAAAGCACCTGGGGAGGCGTATCGTCGCCATAGACGATCTCACAACCCAACATCTCGGAGAGCAGATAACCGGCCGCCAGATGCACCGCGCCAATCTCGGGACGCTCCTCGGCATGGTGAGCACCGAGTCCCAAATCGCCAAAACGATCGTAGAGCGTGCGCTCCATGAGCTGTTCATCGCTCACGCGACGACGCGGATCGTAGAAGAAATCGGGATCGAAGGTGATCCCCGCATGGTGGTGCCACCACGAGGTGTGGAAGACCACATCGACGGGCAGCAGCGTAGAGGTAAGTGGTTTCATAGGCGGTCGTTGCTACAAATTGGTGCTAATTTACAATTTTTTTTGCAAAATCTCACCCTTTTTGTCGGAAACATGCTGCCCGATGGAATTTATCCAACAAATTTCGGTCAATTGCTTTTCTTTCCGCCGAACTTTGACTACTTTTGTCCGAAACAACTAAACCGCCCCACGCGATGCGCACAAAGCGACTTATGGCCATGCTCCTTTCGGTTGTCCTGCTTTCGGCAGGGTGGCTCGGTCTGTCCGGCATGGGACTCTTCGTGGCGTTGGTGCCCCTGCTGTGGATGAGCCACACGATGGAGAACTCGCGGCGCGGGTGGTGGTCGATGTTCGGATGGGCTACGCTGACCTTCATGCTCTGGAACGTAGCCACCGTCTGGTGGATCTGGAACGCAACGCCTGTCGGGCCTATTGCCGCCACGATCGTCTCCACGGCCCTGAATCTGATGGCCTTCATGGCCTTTCATACGGTCTCTAAAAAGGCCACCAAACCCCTCGCTTATACGATGCTCATCGCCGCTTGGGTCGCCACCGAATATTGGTACACGGTAGGAGATCTCTCGTGGCCCTGGCTGCTGCTCGGCAACGGATTCTCGCACGATGTATGGGCCGTGCAGTGGTATGAGTGGTGCGGCATTTGGGGTGGCTCCATTTGGGTGCTGGTGGTCAATATCCTGCTCTTCGAGGCTTGGCAGCAACGTACCACGCGCCGTTGGGTAGCTGCCGCTGTGGCATGGTTGCTTCCGATCGGCATTTCACTCGGTTTGTGGTGGAGCTACGAGGAGCCCCAGGAGGGTACAACAGAAGTAGCTGTCATCCAACCCAATATAGACTGCTACGACAAATTCCACGGCGACGCCAACTACCAGATCGACAACCTCTTTGCACTCCTCGACGAGGTTCCGGCCTCGGCAGACTTCATCCTGCTGCCCGAGACGGCCGTACCGGGCTATTACAACGAGCCGCACCTTTCGCTCTACTACCCGAGTAACACGCCGGCCCCCATCTGGCAACAACTGCGCGACACGCTCGCGGCCGATCATCCGTCGGCCTTGCTGGTAACAGGCGCCAACACCCGCCTTTTCTACCCGCCGACCAGCCGTACGTGGACAGCACGCCACTTTGGAGGAGGGCTCTATGGCGATATTTTCAATTCGGCCGTAGCCATCGACTCTACCGGGCGCACACAGCTCCACCACAAGGGTTGTCTGGTCATTGGCGTGGAGAAGACCCCCGGATGGATCTTCGACCTGATGGATTTCCTGGTCATTGATTTAGGCGGTGTGGTGGGACAGATCGGCCAAGGGACACACGGCACAGCCTTCGAGCATCGAGGGACGAAGATGGGTCCCGCGATCTGCTACGAGGGGGTCTATGGCAACTTCTTTGGCGACCACGTGCGTCGTGGAGCCCAATTCATGGCCATCCTCTCGAACGACGGTTGGTGGGGCGATACGCCCGGCCACAGGATGCTCTTCTCGCTCTCTCGCTTGCGGGCGATTGAGCATCGTCGCGCCATTGCACGTGCGGCAAACACCGGTGAGTCGGGCTTCATCACAGCTCGGGGTGATGTCTCCAATCAACTCTTCTGGGAGGAGCGCGGCGTGCGCAGCCAACAGATACACCTGCACAGCGAACTAACCCTCTACACCCGCTATGGGGACTATTTGGGGCGCATCGCCTGCTACATTACGTTGCTCTCGGCACTCTACTACATCGCCTACCGCGCACGGCGACGTAACCACCTTGTATAAAATACAATTTTCCCGTACCATATGAATTATACCCAAACCCTCGATTTTCTATTTAACTCGCTACCGGCCTTCGAAAGGAAGGGGGCCTCGGCCTACAAACCGGGACTGGAGCGCATCAGCGAATTTTGTCGCGTGCTGGGCAATCCGCAGCGCAACTTCTTCACGATCCACGTAGCCGGCACGAACGGCAAAGGGTCGGTATCGCACCTGCTGGCCTCGATTCTGCAACAAGCCGGCTACCGCACAGGACTCTTCACCTCGCCCCACCTGCACGATTTCCGCGAGCGTATTCGGGTCGATGGCGAGATGATCCCGAAGCAGAAGGTGGTGAACTTCGTCGATAAGCACCAAGCCAAGATGGTAGACCTGAAGCTCTCCTTCTTCGAGATGACGGCCGCCATGGCCTTCGACTATTTCGCACAGAGCGATGTCGAGGTGGCGGTGATCGAGACCGGTCTGGGTGGACGCCTCGACGCCACGAACCTAATCCTGCCCGTCGTAAGCGTGATCACGAACATCGGTCTGGAGCATACGGCACTGCTGGGCCACACGTTGCCCGAGATTGCCCGCGAGAAGGGCGGCATCATCAAGAAGTCGATTCCGGTGGTCATCGGCGAGAGCGATCCCCGCTACAACGGCACCCTCGAAGAGATGGCCGCAGCGACCCGCTCGAAGGTGATCTATGCCGAGCAGGAGTTCTCATGCGAGAGTCAATCGCAGGAGGCCTGCACGCAGTGTTTCTCGCTCTGCCGCACGCGTGACGGCTATCACTACGAACTCGATATCGACCTGATGGGCATCTACCAACGTCGCAACTTGGTCACCGCGGCTGCCGTGGCCGACTACTTGCACGAATGGACCCCGCTGACCATCTCGCGTCGCGCCTTTGTCGAGGGTGTGCGCTGGGCCGCCAAGGATACGTCGCTCTTCGGTCGCTGGCAGAAGTTGGCCGACCGTCCGCTGACGATCTGCGACACGGGCCACAATGCCCACGGCATTCGGTATGTAGCCGAGCAGATTGCCGCCACGCCCCACGAGCGATTGTTCTGCGTCGTAGGTTTCGTGCGCGACAAGGATTTGGAGCACATTCTGCCCCTCCTGCCCCGTCAGGCACACTACATCTTCACGGCTGCCAAGAGCGATCGTGCCATTCCTGCCGAGGAGTTGGCCGCCACGGCTGCCCGCTTTGAGCTGCAAGGCGAGGTGGTAGCCGATGTCAAGGAGGCCGTAGCCCGCGCCCAGGCCTTAGCGGCCGAGGAGGATATGATCTTCATCGGAGGCAGCACCTATGTCGTCGCCGAGGCGATGTAACCGACGCTAACCACACGAGAAGGGGCTGTCCAACACAATGGACAGCCCCTTTTCCTTGTCAGAGGGCTTCAAATCAAAAAAAAGTGGGAGGATTGTGCCTCCCCCTCCCACGCATGCATAGTCTGAAAAACATCTTCTATTGTTTCCACCCTTATCTATCCTATGACTATGCACGCTCTTTAACAGAGGGGTATCCATCGACGGATACCCCTCCATGTTGATCACATACGGATTTTGTCAGAGAAATGGATTACTCCTCTTTATCGACATCCACCTGCTCGTTGTCAGCCAACTTCTCCGTACCGGCCGTGGTCAGACGATAGAGCGTCGTGGTGGCCGAGTTGTTGTTCTTCACGTTTGCCTCGGTGGGGGTGTTCAGGCGGCCGATCAGCTTACCGATCGTCTCCTGCTCGCCGGCGTAGTAACCCGTTACAACGTCGATAATCACGGTGTTGTTCTCGGCTACGTTGCCCGACATGTCAGCGATCGTGTAGGCGCAACCTACCAGAGCAGCTACATCACGGAATGCCTTCACGGTTACACCCTTCACCGTGTTGTTCACGATGCGGTCACCGCCCTCGCCCGTGTGGTCAGCCAGGTAACCAACCAGCGCACCGGCCTTGTCACCGTCATCCCACTTGCCATTTACCTGCTGCGGCGTTACGATGATCTTACCACCGTTCACCACGCAACCCTCAACGGCACCAAACAGGTGAGCAGCAATAGCAGCAGCCCAGTGGTTACCATAGATCTCGGGGCTCTCGATCGTCAGATTCTTGATCGTACCACGAGCATAACCGAAGAGACCCGAAGCCGTCGTATTACCAAGCACCTTCAGACCCTCGATCTTGTGGCCCTTACCATCGAAGGTACCCTCGAAGAAGTTCGCCGTAGAATCCTCGCCGATCGGCGTCCACTCGCTCGTCAGCGTGATATCATTGAAGAGGAATGCGCTGTTGTAGCTCTTGTAGTTCTGAGCAAAGTACTGCATAGCGGCCTCGTTGGCAATACCCAGGCTGCCATCAGCGATGGTTACCAGGTCGTAGTTGCCGCTCTGAACCAGGGCGTAAACGTTCACGTTGTCAGCCTCGGGAGCCTCCTTGGCTACCTCGATACCCTCCTGACGACCTACATAGTCGCTGGCCGTGTCGAACGGCTTGTACGAACCGTAGTGAGCCGTCACCTGATCAACCCAGATCGTTACATCCTTCGCCGTGTTACCGCTGAAGTTCTTCAGGGCAGCGTGACCGGCAAAGGCACCCAGGTCGCGGAAGCCCTCGATCTGAACGTTCTGCACCGAGCAGTTCACGATCTCGCTAACAGCAGCCTCACCGGCAGCATCGTCAGCCTGCATCTGGGCTACGATAGCACCCACCTTGTCGCCGTCGTCGCCATTGGCAACTGCAGCCTTGAAGGTCGAGTTCGTTACGTGGCAGTTCTCGATCGCGCCCCAAGCCTGTGCAGCCACACCGGCTACGCGACCCAGACCCGTGATCTCGGCAGCGTCGATCTTCACATTCTTGATCGTACCTACATACGAGCCAAAGAGTGCCAGGTTCTTCGCCGAAGGATCGTTGATCACCAGGTTGCTGATCGTCTTGTTACCACCGTCGAAGTTCACCAGACGCGGGAGCTGTGCATTCCAGTTGTTGATCGGCTGGAAGGTCTCCTCGTAGCCGTACTCGGCATCGGCAAAGGTCAGACTCTTGTTAAAGTCGATGTCGGCAACGATCGTCACGTTATCGAAACGCTCGTCGAGGACATTGTTCGACCACCAAGCCAAACCGAAGGGCTTCGAGATCTCGAGCGGCTGGTTCTCCTTGGCCATGTTGATCTCGGCACCATCGGCTACGAGCACCGTAATGGTCGAGTTCGAGTGGCTGTTCTGACCTAACTTGGGCTCGATGCCGTCGCCTGCGATCTGACGACCTACGATGTAGTCCACATTGGGCTTACCCTCGCAGCCCGGCCATACATAAGCACGCTGGTCGGCCACGATCGTAGCATCAGCCACCGTGTTGTTCTTGATCAGCTCCTCACCGTTTACGTTGGCAGCACCGACTACGGCACCTACGTCACGGAAGCCCTTCACGGTTACGTTCTTCACGTCGCAACCCTCTACAGCGAAGCAAACAGCACCGGCCTCATCATCGCAAGGCAGATAGCCGACTACAGCACCCACCTTGTCACCGTCGTCAAATACACCGGAGGTCTGACAAGGCTTAGCAGTTACCGTGGTATTCTCCACGTCGCAGTTGGTAATGTTACCATAGACCGTACCGGCAATGGCACCTACCCAGTGGAGACCTTCAATCTGCGAATCTGCCACCTTCAGGTTCTCGATATCACCGATCACGCGACCAAAGATACCAACATTCTCCATGGTAGGACGCTGCTTGATCAGGTTCTTGATCGTAGCACCGTTACCGTTGATCTTGTTGTTGTACCACTCGCTACCAAACTGACCCACGTTGATCGAGTTATTCATACGCGAGTTGAAGTTATCACTGAATGTCTCACCAAACGTTATCGGAGCAAAATCGATGACTGCATCCTTGGCAAACTCAACAACTACATTGTTATTCTTAAAACGCTGCTGGGTTTGACCAGTATGAGCCAACCAAGCCAGGTCACCGGCCTCCTCGATGTGGACGATCGTAGCCTCGGCCGTCTCCTCCACCTGCGGACCCGTAATCGTGTAGCAAGCATACGCTACCGGGGCAATCGCATCCTTGGTCGCAATACGGAAGACATTGTAGTTGTTCACAGACGAGAGCATACTGCTCGGCTTCCATTGGTACATAGCCACCTCACGAGTGGACATAACCTTGCCACTCTTTACATTATAATTCGGGCAGGCACTACCACCCTCCTCAACAACAGCATAAACACGCTGGTTGTTGCCTCGCTTATTGATAGCACGATCCTCTGCCGGACAGTCACTATTTCTCATAAAGTTTACCTCGAACTCCTTCGGGGTCAGCGAACCCTCGGTAGCACCATACTGCTTCTCGACCTCGGCCGTAGTGAAGGTCTCACCGGCCTCATTGACCAGCATCAGCTGATAATCGCCCAGCAGCACGACTTTCGAGTCGTACGCCTTCGTGAACTTCACGTCGTAGTTGATCCAACCGGGGATCTTCTCATTGTTATTGTACGTATCCACGAACGACTCGTAGGGGTTCTCAACCCAAGCCTCGCTCTCCGTCAGCGGCTTGCCATCGGCCATGGCCCATACATAGGAGAAGACCTTCTCGTCCTCGATGACGATCTGCTCGTAGTCGCTCGAAGCCTCCGAAGCATCGGTCTTCACGCAGAGTGCAAACTGATAGTCGTTGTAGTTCTCGGGCATGTTGGGAACCTTGGCCGTCACCTGAATGCGACCCTCGACACCCTCAACAGCCACGATCGTCAGCTGACCCTCACCGAGCACGATCGGCTCGGCGCTACGCGACTGCAACGGCTGAATCTTCATCGAAACCTCCTGAGCCTCGCTGCCCATCATCTCAACGATCTTGGCAGCCGACTCGGCCGGCGTAATCTCAAACTGAGCCGTCAGCAAGGTAGCCGACAGCGTCGTCGGATCCTCCGTCTCAACGGGGATCAGCTTCAGAGCCGTAGCCTTGTTGTCCGAATACTCGGCAACGAATGCGATGTTCTGGATCAGGGCGTTCACCTTATCCTCCAGGTCGCCTACACGCTGATCGAGGCTCTTCACAGCCTCCTCAACAGCAGCAATACGCTCGCCATAGGCCTTCAGCGTCTCCTTCACGGCAGCCAGCTCCACGTAGATGGCGTCGGTATCCTTATTCACCTCGGCAATAGCATCCTCCAAAGCCTGCGTCAGCTCGCTCTTCAGCGTAGCGTCAGCCTCCTGCAGCTTGGTCAGCTCGTCCGTCAAAGCGGCGTGATCCTTCTCGGCCTGCTCGGCAGCAGCCTTGATCTGCTCCTCGAGGGCAGCAATAGCCTTCTCGGCAGCAGCCTTGTCGGCAGCGTGAACAGCCTCCAGCGCCTTCTTGGCAGCCTCCAGCTGCTCGTTCAGACGAGCCTCCAAAGCGGCATCATCTTCGGCAGCCTTCTTCTGCAGAGCAGCCAACTGCTCGGTCAGCGTCTCAATCTTGGCATTCAGGGCCTTGATAGCCTCCTCGGCAGCCTCGACATTGCCCTTCTGGGCCTCCTCAACGGCGGCAATAGCCTCCTCGAGTTGCTTCTCCAGGTCGCTCTTCAGCGCAGCATCAGCCTCTTCGCGAGCCTTGATGGCATCGGCCAGAGCCTGCTCCATATTGGCCTTGTAGGGAGCCATCAGCGACTCGAAGTTCTCGCCCATCCAAGCCTTGATCGTAGCATTGACATCCTCAACGGTCAGTGCATCTTTCACAGCCTCGGCAATAGCGGCGTTCACCTGCTCGATCGTCACGGCATCCTCAGCCTTCAGATAGGGCTTCAAAGCCTCCTCGATGGCAGCCTTCACCTCGGCCTCAACCTCGGCCCAAGCGTCGAATGCCTCGAACATAGCCTTCAGACCATCCAAAGCCTGATTCGTCTGGCCGATCTGACCCTCCAGGTCGCTCTTCGCAGCCTCGATCTGCTTCTGCATATCGGCAACAGCCTGGGCGATCAGGGTGTTGATAGCATCGCTCGACAGGAAGTTCTTGATGTCATCCTTCGAAGCGCACTTGGCGATCGCCGCATTCAGTTCGGCGTTCGTCGCAAACGAGTCGAAGTCAATAGCAGCCAGCTGATTAACCGTGGCCTGAAGTGCATCCAGGTCGGCCTTCATGGCCACTTTCCCCTCGATCTCGTCCAAACGATTATTCAAATCGTTAATGTCGTCGTCGTAATCATTACAAGCGACGCTGCCCACCATAGCACCAACGAGCACTACGGCCAACAGTTTTTTGAATAGTTTCCTCATAGAGTAATGAATTAAGTGAATAGTTAAAAATGTAAGTAATTGTATTGCTTTAGTTTAAGTCCACATCCAACAACTCCGAAATGCGTCATTTTCACGCTCGGAATATTCTTGCATGTATCATATATGATACGCACGGTGCAAATATAAAAAATAAAATTTGCATCACAAACTTTTTTTGGCGTGTTTTTTCTCGATATGGAGTATAAAAAAGAAATTAAAGCGATTGCAGAACGCATAAAGGCTCTACGCAAAGAGCGAAAATTGACCGTACAGGAGGTTGCCTATCGGTGTGACATGGAGCGATCGAATTTAAGTCGTATCGAGGCCGGCAAAACCAATCTGACCATCAAAACCATCTGTGCCATCTGCTCGGCACTCGAAGTTCGATTGAGCGATGTAATCAAATAGCACCGCACACCTATATTTATATTATATATATAGATCCCCACGCCCCCTATCGCACGTGGTGATAGGGGGGGGGTATTGGGTTTTCTATTTGCGACGTTTGGCCACAGGTTTGGGGGCGGATTTGGGGGCGCGTTTGGCCGTGGGCTTGGCAGAGGTTTTGGCGGCCGATTTCACCGCAGGTTGTGCTGCGGGTTTCGCCGCGGGGCGTTTGCGGACCGACCAGCCAAAGGTGCCTAATTGTTCGCCTAAACGGTAGTAGGCCCCGTGCGAATAGGCCAAAAGGCCCGTCTTGTCGAGGTGGAATTTGCCCGTCTCGGAGTCGATATAGTCGGCATCGACCTCCACACCCACCACCTCGGCCAGAAACATATCGTGCGAGCCCAGCTCGATGCACTGCTTCACGCGGCACTCGATAGCTACGGGCGACTCGGCAATCAGGGGTGCCGAGACATGCTTGGCAGCCAGGGGTGTGAGCCCCATCTCGCGGAATTTGTCGTAATCGCGGCCACTGCGCACGCCACACCAATCGGTGGCACGAGCAAGCCGTTCGGTCGTCAGGTTGATGACAAACTCGCCCGTGCGGCTGATCAGCGCATGCGAGTGTCGCTCCTTGCGCACCGAGATATAGCACATCGGCGGGTCGGTGCAGACCGTGCCCGTCCAGGCGATGGTCAGCATATTCCACTCCTCGGGCGAGCTGCCACAGGTGACCAAGACAGCCGGCAAGGGATAGATCAGAGTCCCGGGTTTGAATTCTTCGCGCATAATGAGACAAAAATAGCCCGAAAAAGGTAAAAATCAAAATTTTATACCTAACTTTGTTGATAGCAACACAAAAACAACCATTCACATGTCAAACACACTGAAACGACGTTCGATCCTCCCCGCCTGGTGGTGGATTACCTTGACGGGACTCCCCGTATTATTATTTCTTAACCTCATCCCCGAGGTTAATGAGTTGATGAGTATTCACATTACCCACTCGTCGGGAGGGTGGAGTTCAATCAATATACTCAACGAAATCCTCGGAATCGCTACGATTATCTTGCTGCTTCTGCCGCTCTTCATGAAGAAGATTCATCTGAATATCCCGGCATGCATCGGACTGATAATCTATATAGTAGGCTACACAATCAACTGGTTCTTATGGGATATCTATTTCATTTTCGAGCTCGATCCAGAAAGAAACTTCTTCGAGATTGTGCAAATCGCCAGCACCTGTATTTCCATCAGTAACTTATTTAGTTGGTTACTCTTCGTTTGGAGCATCTGTGCCCACTGGACCTTAAAGGTGGTGCTCACAGCCAAACGACTCTTCGCCTACCTTATCATCTTCTTTGACTTCACATTGTTGGTGGGGTGGTTTGACTGCAACTATGGAGAAGTTGCTGTAATACAAAATCTCATCCCCAATATCAACGATTTCATGGCCTTTGCTGCCACGACCCTGATTGTGCTGATAGCCCAGCCCAAGCAGCCGGTGGCGGCGACCGACGAGCCGACCCAAATCGAGTAGTCGGCCAACCCGCAATAATCAAAGACGCGACCCTCACAGCGAGGATCGCGTCTTTTTGTGGTAGTCAGGGCAAAAAAAAATGAGTCGGTCGGAGGTATTCGATTCACTCGACGAGCACCGCCGAAGAATCTTAGTAGTGCTTTGCACTACAACCTGCCGATCTCCTCAACCAACCTAAAACTACTAACCTAAATGAACCTTAAAACTTCAAGTGCAAAGATAAGGCGACTTTTTATATTATGCAAATATTTTAGGAATAAAATAAATAAATTTAACAATTTGGTAACATTTATCGGGAACACCCCCAGCAGACCCGTCGCCAAATTTTGCATTTTGAAGCAATTTTTTCGATTTTTCTTGTTATCTTTGTCTACTTATGGCCGGAATATACTACCATATCCCCTTCTGCAAACGCATCTGCAGCTACTGCGACTTCTACCGCACGGCACAGATCGACCGACTCCCCCGCATCATCGAGGCGATGTGCAAGGAGTTGCATCGGCGCAGCGCATACCTTGGTGGGGAGCCGATCCACACGCGTTACTTCGGCGGGGGCACGCCATCGCTCTGCACACCGCAGCAAATCAAGCAGTTAATAGACGTCTCCGCCCAACTTTTCGATTGCTCGCAGGTCGTAGAGACCACCTTAGAGGCCAACCCTGACGACCTGCATGAGGACTACCTCGAGGCGTTGCTCTCGATCGGCATCGACCGTCTCTCGATCGGCATCCAATCCTTCGACGACGGGTGCCTGAAGCTGATGAATCGCCGCCACACGGCTCTCCAGGCCGAGCAGGCTATCCGCCGTGCCCAACAGGTCGGCTTCAAGAACCTGACCATCGACCTGATCTTTGGCGTGCCCGGATTTGGGGGCGAGAGCTTCGAGCGTTCGATCGACAAGGCCCTCGCACTCGGCGTGCAACACATTTCGGCATACCTTTTGACCATCGAGCCACGCACGCGCTTTGGAGTGATGGCCGCTCGAGGGGAGCTGACGGAGTGCGACGAGGCGACCTGCGAGGCAGAGTATATGCTTCTCCACGAACGACTTACGGCTGCCGGATACGAGCACTATGAAATCTCGAACTACGCTCTGCCGGGCTACCGCGCACGCCACAACAGCAGCTATTGGGACAGCACGCCCTACCTCGGAATCGGCCCTGCAGCCCACTCCTTCGACGGGGTTTCGCGCCAATGGAACGCCTCCTCGGTGGATCGCTACCTTGAGGGTCAAGTCCCCGAACGGGAGGAGCTGACCCGCGAGAATCAGATCGACGAGCTGCTAATGACTCGCCTGCGCACGGCCGAGGGGCTCGACCTGCGAGCCATGCAGGAGCGATTCGGGCCACAACTCTGCGAACGCATCCTGCGCGAGGCTCGTCCGCTCCTCGAACAGGGTCGCCTGCAGCTCCACGAAGGGCGTCTGTGGATACCTGCACGCGAGTTTCTCCGTTCGGATGCAATAATCTTCTCTTTGTTTGAGGAGTAACCCACACAAAGGCAACGAAAAAAATATTCTTAAAAAAATTGAAAAAGTTGGAATATAGAAATATAAGTGTTACCTTTGCGCCCTGATTTACATACGTAAAGTATAGAAATATCAACAATTAACCAATAAATAATGAGCAACACGAAAATGACTCCCGACCATCTGTTTGAGGTAAGTTGGGAGGTATGCAACAAAGTTGGCGGTATTCATACCGTCATTGCAACCAAAGCCAAAACCGCGCTGCGCAAATTCAATGACCACTATGTGCTGATCGGTCCCGATCTGCAATATGAGGGTGCAAATCCCGAGTTCGAGGAGGATGCCACGCTGCTGCGCGCTTGGCGTCAGAGTGTCTATGAGGAGGGTATCCGTATCCGCGTAGGCCGTTGGAAGATTCAGGGTAACCCGGTGGCTATTCTGATCGACTTCACCTCGCTCTTCGCCAAGAAGGACGAGATTCTCAAGACGTTGTGGGATGAGTACCACGTAGACTCGATCTCGGGTCAGTGGGACTATGTTGAGCCGGTGCTCTTCGGTTGGGCTGCCGGTCAGGTGATCGCTTCGTATGTCGATACCTTCTGCTCGGCACAAGACAAGGTCGCTGCCCACTTCCACGAATGGATGACGGCCGCCGGTGCGCTCTACCTGCGCTCGAATGCCCCCTATGTGGCAACGCTCTTCTCGACCCACGCCACGGTGATGGGTCGCTGCATCGCAGGTAATCACCTGCCCCTGTACAACGATTTGACGAAGTTCAACGCCGATGACCTGGCTCGCCAGTTCAATGTTATGGCCAAGCACTCGATCGAGAAGATGGCTGCTACCTACGCCGACTCGTTCCTGACCGTGAGCGACATCACGGCCAACGAGTGTAAGTACCTGCTCGGCCGCGAGGTCGATGGCGTAACGCCCAACGGCTTCGAGAACGACTTCGTGTGGAGCGGTAAGGAGTTCGACAAGAAGCGCAAGGAGGCCCGCAAGGCGATGATTGAGGTGGCAGAGGCTTGCCTGGGTCAGAAATTCACCAACGAGCCGCTGATCATCGGCACGAGCGGTCGCTACGAGTTCCGCAACAAGGGTTTGGACCTATTCATCGAGTCGCTGAAGCGTCTGGCACAATCGGACAAGCTCGACCGCGAGGTGCTGGCTTACATCACCGTGCCGGCTGCTAATGCCGGTCCTCGTCAGGATCTGCAAGCACACCTGGCCGATGCAAACAACCCGATCGACCAGAGCCAATACAAATATTCGACCCACCGTCTGGAGTACCAATCGAC
This sequence comes from Alistipes sp., assembly GCA_017437045.1. Classification (GTDB taxonomy): domain Bacteria; phylum Bacteroidota; class Bacteroidia; order Bacteroidales; family Rikenellaceae; genus Alistipes. The sequence goes on along the minus strand of JAFSBY010000019.1, from coordinate 43,566 downwards.
CGATCAGATTGTCAATGCCTTGAATGGCTCGATTCTGACGACCGAGCAGTCGAAGGTCAAGGTGATCTTCGTGCCGACCTACCTGAATGCCCAGGATGGCATCTTCAACAAGCACTACTATGAGTTGCTGGTGGGTATGGACGTAACGGTATTCCCGTCGTACTACGAGCCGTGGGGTTACACGCCGCTGGAGTCGGTAGCCTTCTCGGTTCCGGCTATCACAACGACGTTGGCCGGCTTCGGTATCTGGGTGGATAAGAAGATCGACCACGCCGGTGTGGAGGTGATCCGCCGCGACGATTACAACGATATGGAGGTGACGATGAAGATTGCTGATGCTCTGCTGCGCTTCAGCCAGCTCAGCGAGGAGCAGGTAAGCGAGGTACGCAAATCGGCCCTCGAGATCTCGAAGACGGCTCTTTGGAAGAGCCTCTACGCCGCCTACGAGCAGGCTTACGCCGAGGCACTGGAGAGCTCGGTGATCCGCACGAACCGCGCCCTGCTGGGCGAGGGTGGTGCCCGCAACGAGCAGATCAACTTCGTGCGCCAGCAGCTCTTCGTAGAAAAGCCCAGCTGGAACCGCATGATGATCGACAAGACCCTGCCGACACGTCTGCGTGCACTCGAGGAGCTGTCGCGCAACCTCTGGTGGTGCTGGAACGCCAGCGCCCGTGACCTGTTCGAGGGTATCGACCAGCAGCTGTGGCTCGCCTGTGAGCAGAACCCGATTGCCTTCCTCGACAAACTGCCGATGGAGCGCCTCAAGCAGCTCGAGCAGGATGCCACCTTCTTGGCACAGCTCGATGCCGTGTATGGTCAGTTCCGCACCTACATGGAGGAGAAGCCCGCCAAGGGTGCTACGACGATCTCCTACTTCTCGATGGAGTATGGTCTGCACTCGTCGCTGAAGATCTACTCGGGTGGTCTGGGTATTTTGGCCGGTGACTACCTGAAGGAGGCCTCGGACAAGAACGTTCCGATGGCTGCCGTGGGTCTGTTGTACCGCTACGGTTACTTCACGCAGCGTCTGTCGGCCCAGGGAGCCCAGGAGGCAACCTACGAGGCTCAGAACTTCTACAAGCTGCCCATCTCGCCCGTGCGTGATGCCGCCGGCGGCTGGGTAACGGTTACGATCGCGCTGCCGGGTCGTACGCTCTCGGCTCGTGTTTGGAAATGCCAGGTAGGTCGCACCGACCTCTTCCTGCTCGACACGGATTACGAGGCCAACCTCGAGGAGGATCGTCAGATCACACACTACCTCTATGGTGGTGACTGGGAGAACCGCCTCAAGCAGGAGATCCTGCTCGGTATCGGTGGTATCCGCGCCCTGCGTCAGATGGGCATCAAGCACGATGTATACCACTGCAACGAGGGTCACGCTGCCTTCATCGGTCTGGAGCGCATCCGCGACCTGGTGAACCACAAGAAGCTCTCCTTCTCGGAGGCTCTGGAGGTGATCCGCTCGTCGTCGCTCTTCACGACCCACACGCCGGTTCCGGCCGGTCACGACGCCTTCCCCGAGTCGATGATTCGTCAGTACATGTCGCACTATCCCGACGTGCTGAGCATCACTTGGGAGCAGTTCATCAACCTCGGTAAGACCAACCCGAACGACCCGAACGAGAAGTTCTCGATGTCGGTATTGGCCTGCAACCTCTCGCAGGAGGTCAATGGTGTGTCGTGGTTGCACGGTGAGGTATCGAAGGAGATCCTGGGCAACATGTGGCCGGGCTACTTCAAGAACGAGTTGCACATCGGTTATGTGACGAATGGTGTACACTTCCCGACCTGGATTGCCACGTCGCTGCGTCGTCTCTACGCACGCTACTTCGGTGACGCCTTCGAGGGTCACGTATACGACATTCCGGCATGGCAGAAGGTGAAGCAGATTCCCGACGAGGAGCTGTGGTCGGAGCGCATGAAGCTCAAGGAGCGTCTGATCCACCACATCCGTCGTCGTTACAGCGACCCGCGTCAGGTACGCCTCGACTCGCCGCGTCAGATGTTGCAGATCATCGACGGTATCAAGCCGGAGGTGCTGACGATCGGTTTCGCCCGTCGCTTTGCCACCTACAAGCGTGCTTACCTCCTGTTCTCGAACCTGGAGCGTCTGGCTGCCATCGTGAACAACAAGGAGCGTCCCGTGCAGTTCATCTTTGCCGGTAAGGCTCACCCGCACGATAAGCCGGGTCAGGATCTGATCAAGCGCATCGTCGAGGTTTCGGCCATGCCGCAGTTCGTGGGCAAGATCCTCTTCCTGCAGAACTACGATATGGAGCTGGCTCGCCGCATGGTGCAGGGTGTCGATGTATGGCTCAACACGCCGACCCGTCCGTTGGAGGCTTCGGGTACGTCGGGCGAAAAGTGCGTAATGAATGGTGTTATGCAGTTCTCGGTACTCGACGGCTGGTGGGTCGAGGGTTACAAGGAGGGTGCCGGTTGGATGCTTCCGATGGAGCGCACCTTCACCGACCAACACTTCCAGGACGAGCTCGACGCCGAGATGATCTACAACACGATCGAGGAGCAGATTGCCCCGAAATACTACAACCGTTCGGAGGATGGTATTCCGCACGAGTGGGTGGCATCGGTCAAGAGTTGCGTGGCAGACATCGCCTCGAACTTCACGACTAACCGCATGCTGATCGACTACGAGGATCGCTTCTACAACAAGCTGGCTGCCCGCAAGCGCGAGATCACGGCCGGAGGTTACAAGTTGGCTCGTGAGATTGCCGCCTGGAAGCGCAAGGTTTCGGCTGCCTGGGATTCGGTACGCGTAGTCAATACGGAGCGTGTACAGTTGGGTCAGGAGGCTATCTTCGTCGGTGCGAAGTATCGCTTTGCCGTGACGCTCGACGTACAGAACCTGCAGCCCGAGGATATCGGTGTTGAGATGGTCGTAGCACAGCAGATCGTGGGCAAGGAGCAGATCGACGTGAAGCGCACGATCGCTCTGGAGTGCACGAAGGTCGAGGGTTCGCTGGTAACCTACACGCTGGAGTACACGCCCGACGAGGCCGGTACGTTCGACTATGCACTGCGTGTCTTCCCGCAGAACAAGCAGTTGCCCTATCGTATGGATTTTGCCCTCGTGAAGTGGGCTTAAGACGACGATTAGGCGTCTAAACGAGCAGAAGCCCGGACGAGCAATCGTCCCGGGCTTCTTTGCGAGATTCCCTCGACGATCCGCAACGATAGCCCTGATTCTCTTCAGAAAATGAAAAAAGAGATAAAAAGGGTTCAAAAGAGCTAATAGGATCGTCCGGAAAAAGAAAAAAACGAAAGAAAACGTTAATTTTTTGAGAAAGAGGGTACAACGAATCGTTTTTTTTATTAACTTTATCCAACGAACCGAATTTTACACAAATATGTCAGCCTTAACATTCGACAAAGCCTCGCTTGGTAACCTGGAGTATTCGCTCCAGCGCGAGATGCTCGCAACCGACCGTATCGGCGGTTACATGAGCACGACGATCGTCTGCTGCAACACCCGTAAATACCACGGTCTGATTGTAGCTCCCATCGACGAGACCGACCGCACCTACCTGCTGCTTTCGTCGCTCGACGAAACCATCGTGCAGCATGACCAGACGTTCAACCTGGCTCTGCACCGTTTCAAGGGCGTCTATGAGCCGCGCGGTCACAAGTACATCACCGACTTCGAGTACACGCCGACCCCGACCATTACCTATCGCGTCGGCGGTGTGATCCTCAAGAAGGAGATGCTTTGGATCCATAAGCGCACGCAGCTGATGATCCGCTACACGCTCGTCGATGCACACTCTGAAACGAAACTGCGCCTGCGCCCCTTCCTGGCCTTCCGCGACAAGCACGCCTTGACGCACGCCAACATGGAGGCAGACGGCCGTTCGTATCCGGCTCTCAACGGTGTGAAGTGCCGCCTCTACGGCAACTTCCCCTGGCTCTACATGCAGACCAACAAACCCGAGGCTGAATACATCCCCGCTCCCGATTGGTACTACAACTTCGAGTACCTGCAGGATCTGGCTCGCGGCTACGACGGTTATGAGGACCTGCTCACGACCGGTTACTTCGAGACCGAGCTCAAGAAGGGTGAGAGCATCATCTTCTCGGCTTCGCTCGACGAGATGCAGTCGGCCCAGCAGATCGAGGAGATGTTCGAGCAATCGATAGCCCGCCGTACGCACAAGGTGGACTTCATCAGCTGCCTGGAGCACGCCGCCCGTCAGTTTGTCATCCGCCGTGGTGATCGCACGGAGGTGATCAAGGGTTATCCCTGGCATGGTCCGCAGGGTCGTCAGACCTTCGTTTCGTTGCCGGGTATCACCTTGCAGCAAAACCATAAAGAGGACTGCATTGCCGCCCTCGATACGCTGGTAGGCGACATGCAGGAGGGCATGTTCACCGGCTCGGCTTCAGCACGCGAGGCGGTAGATGCTCCGCTGTGGTTCTTCTGGACGCTGCAACGCCTCGAGAAGCACATCGGTGCCAAGGAGGTATGGAAGCGCTACGGTGAGGCCATGAAGGGTATTCTGGAGAACTATCGCAAGGGTATCGATGGTCGCATCATCCTCAACGAGAATGGTCTGATCTGGGCCACGTCGAACGACTTCCCCGTATCGTGGATGGACTCGGTGATCGACGGCAAGGCCGTAACGCCGCGTAACGGCTACCAGGTGGAGGTTCAGGCTCTCTGGTACAACGCTGTATGCTACGCCCTGGAGTTGGCCAAGACGAACAAGGACAAGGAGTTCGTCAAGAGCTGGGAGGCTCTGCCCGAGAAGACCAAGGCTTCGTTCAACGCCATGTTCATCCTCAAGGAGGGCTATTTGGCCGACTACATTGGCGAGGATGGCATCAATACGTTCATCCGCCCGAACATGGTCATCGCGTGCGGTCTTCCGTACAAGATGCTCGCGTCGGAGGTGATTCTCGACACGCTGCGCACGATTCGCCAGCACCTCTTGACGCCGCGCGGTCTGCGTACGCTCTCGCCGCGCAACCCGCTCTATCGCGGCTCGCAGGAGGGTACCCCCACCGAGCGTGACTTTGCCGGCAAGAATGGTTCGGTATGGCCCTGGATGCTGTCGTTCTATGTGGCTGCCGCCTTCGACATCAACGGCGACCGCTACCTGCCGACGGCCGAGGAGATCCTGGAGTACTTCGAGGAGGATATCCAAAGCTATGGCATCGGATCGATCTGCGAGCTCTACGACGCCGATCCTCCGTATGCTTCGCGCGGTGCAATCTCGCAGGCTTGGTCGGTAAGTGCCGTGCTCGACATCTACTCGATGATCTGCGAGCGTAAGGGTGAGGCAAAACCCGCCCCGAAGAAGACGGCAACAAAAAAGGCCCCCGCAAAGAAGGCCACGAAGAAGGTAAGTAATAAATAATAAATAAGAAATACACTATGAGAGTTTTAATGTTCGGCTGGGAGTTTCCACCCCACATTGCCGGCGGTCTGGGAACGGCATGCTACGGTATGACACGAGGACTGGCTCGAAACGGTGTGGATGTAACGTTCATCGTTCCGCATGCTTATGGCGATGAGGATCAGCGTTTTATCCGCGTAGTGAATGCAAGCGACGTGGAGGCCGTATATGGTTCGACCGAGAGTGGCGCCGACGACATCCTCGACAAGATCTCGTTCATTCACATCGACTCGAACATGGTGCCCTACATCTCCCCCGAGGAGTATGAATCCTACCACGAGGAGTTTGTCAAGACGGGCAAGCGCGTATGGTCCACGACCGACAGCTGGAAGCAGCGTTACACCTTCTCGGGTAAGTATGGTGCAAACCTAATGGAGGAGGTTGCCCGCTATGCAGTCGTAGCTGCCCAGGTGGCCAAGAACCTGGAGGGTCAGTTTGATGTGATTCACGCCCACGACTGGCTTACCTACTATGCCGGTATCGCTGCCAAGCGTGTATCGGGCAAGCCGCTGGTGGTGCACATGCACGCCACGGAGTATGACCGTTCGGGTGAGAATGTCAATACGCAGGTACACGCGATCGAGAAGACCGGTATGATGGCCGCCGATTGTGTGATGGCCGTATCGAACCTCACGCGTAACATCGTCATCAACCGCTACGGCATTCCGGCCGAGAAGGTGGTGACGGTACACAACGCCGTGCGTTTTGCCGAGAAGCAGTCGGCAGCCCCCGAGCGCGGTGTGGACGATAAGATCATCACGTTCCTGGGTCGTATCACCTACCAGAAGGGGCCCGACTACTTCGTGGAGGCGGCCGCCAAGGTGCTCAAGCGCGTTCCGAATGTTCGTTTCGTAATGGCCGGTTCGGGTGATATGATGAACCACGTGATTCGCCGTGTGGCACGCCTCGGTATTGCCGATCGTTTCCACTTCACGGGCTTCCTGCGTGGTGAGGATGTACACAAGATGTTCCAGCTGTCGGATGTCTATGTCATGCCGTCGGTATCGGAGCCTTTCGGTATCTCGCCGCTGGAGGCTATGCGATCGAACGTGCCGGTGATCATCTCCAAGCAGAGTGGTGTAGCCGAGGTGCTGGATTACGCCGTGAAGGTAGACTACTGGGATGTCGATGCATTGGCGGATGCCATGTATGGTCTGATTCAGTACCCTGCCCTGGCCAACATGTTCTCGGCCAAGGGTCTGGAGGAGGTGACCAACCTCAAATGGAACAACGTAGCAGCCAAGATGAAGACCATCTATGAGCGTATCGTTGAAGAGAGTAAAAACAAATAAAAAAAGAAGCATATAACATGAAAACCGTTTGTCTCTATTTTCAGGTTCATCAGCCCTGGCGTCTGAAGAAGTACCGTTTCTTCAACATGGGCAAAGACCACAACTACCTGGACGACCTCTCGAACCGCTCGATCATGCAGAAGGTGGCTCGTCAATGCTACCTGCCGATGAATGCCCTGCTGCTCAAGCTCATCCAGGAGAACAAGGGCAAATTCCGTTGCTCGTTCTCGATCACGGGTATCGCTGTTGAGCAGTTCAAGGCCTACTGCCCCGAGGTGCTCGATTCGTTCAAGGCGCTGGCTGCTACGGGTTGTGTCGAGTTCTTGGGCGAGACCTACTCGCACTCGCTGGCTGCGTTGGCCTCGAAGGAGGATTTCACCGAGCAGGTGAAGCTCCACACGGCCATGATCAAGAAGGAGTTTGGCCAGAAGCCGACCGCCTTCCGCAACACGGAGTTGATCTACTCGGACGAGATCGGTGCCATGGTTTCGGAGCTGGGCTTCAAGACGATGCTGGCCGAGGGTGCTCGTCACATCCTGGGTTGGAAGTCGCCCAACTACGTCTATGCCAACGCCATCGACCAGAAGATGCGCCTCTTGCTGCGTAACTACAAACTCTCGGACGATATCGCCTTCCGCTTCTCGAACCAGGGTTGGGACGAGTATCCGCTCACGGCTGATAAGTATGTTTCGTGGCTCGCGTCGGAGGAGACTCCGGGTGAGGTTGTAAACCTCTTCATGGACTACGAGACCTTTGGTGAGCACCAGGGTGCCGAGACGGGTATCTTCGACTTCATGAAGGCCCTGCCGAAGGTGGCTTTGGGTGCCGGTGTAGAGTTCGCTACGGTGAGCGAGGCTGCCAAGAAGTTCCAGCCCGTATCGGTACTGCACTGCCCGCACGTGATGTCGTGGGCCGACGAGGAGCGCGATATTACGGCTTGGCTCGGTAACGAGTTGCAGAACGAGGCCTTCTCGAAGCTCTATGCCATGAAGGAGAAGATTGCCAAGCTCAAGAGTGCCGATTTCGACTATGTATGGAACTTCCTGCAGACATCGGACCACTTCTACTACATGGCCACGAAGTGGCTCTCGGATGGTGACGTACACTCCTACTTCAACCCCTACGACTCGGCCTACGACGCATTCATCAACTACATGAATGTGTTGTCGGACTTCCAGATCGAGGTCGAGAAGGCTCTGGAGGCCAAGGCTGCTGCACGCAAGCGCACGAAGAAGGCCTAACGGCACACTATTCGCCTGACAACGAAGGCGGCTTCCCTCGGTAGGGGAGGCCGCTTTTTTTGTATGTAGCAGGGGTGACTTTGTCGATTAAGCAGACAACTGCGCCCCGCTTTCTGTGATGAAAATCAGCCGATTCATGATTAAAAGAGGCGGATTAACTGAATCACGCCATCGAATTATTGATTTATTTTAATAATTACAGTACCTTTGCGCCCAAAGTTTTTGGGCGACCCGCAGGAGGGGTTCGTATGAACACAGGAATCAACATGTTACAAGATAGATAAGACGATGAAAAAGATGAAGTATGAAAAGCCGACGCTGGAGATTTTGAGCGTCGCATGCGAGCAGGGATTCTCGCTCAGTGGAGAGATAACGGTGCCCGATGGTGGCGAAAACAACAACGGCGGCGAGGACAACTGGGCCTAAGCAACCGACAAAAGAGATTTGACGATGATGAAAAAATTATTTTTTGCACTCATAACGCTTGCCTGCGCAGCAAGCTGCTCGAAGGAGACGATCGAGGAGGGCGCATGGTCGCCTGAGGCTCCCTATACGACCTCGATGGAGGTAGCCGTAGCCGGGGATTCGAGCCGCGCCTTTGATGAGAATTTGAATTGGAGCTGGGAGGCTGACGATGCTCTCTTCAGCTGCCAGGTAGCCGATCAGCTATATCCGAACACGCTGACGCTGAAGGAGAATGGCAAATTTGGTACGGACCAGTATCAGTTCGCCACGACAGAGGCTGCCCCCTTCTTCTTTGCCTACCCGGCCGCGTCGATCGACCCGGCACAGCTGACGATCACCGCCCCGCAGACGGGCACGTGGAGCCCGGTGCTCTGTGCTACGACTCCGGCTACGACGGTCGAGCAACTGCAGCAGATCGAGCTGATGCACCTCTCGTCGGCCTACGAGGTACGCGTTTGGGAAGCCGGCCGTAGCGCACGCAAGGTGATCACGAAGGCGGTGCTGTCGTCCGAGAGCGACTTTGTAGCCTCGTGGCAGACCGATTTCACGACGCAGAGCGTTCAGCAGCAGCTTTCGGGCAAGGAGTTGATCGTCGAGCAGGAGAGCGAGACGGTGGTCTTCAACCTCGGTGAGGGTACGTGCGACTTCACGCTGACGCTGACCGACACGGAGGGCAATACGCTCATCGTGCCCGCCTCGCAGCAGGCCCTCTCGGCCGGCAAGCGCACGGTGCTCAATGTGGAGTGGAAGAGCCTCACGATGACGGGTGTAACGTCGTGGTATGAGCAGTACAACGCCGCCGGCAGCTCGTCGCTGGCCGGTAGCACGATCTATCTGGAGGGCTTCTCGGCAGCCGGTGGCAAGGTAGAGGCCTTGCTCGATGGTCAGGTTGTAGCACTCGAGGGTAACACGATTAAGAACGTTGCCTCGGGAGCTCACACGGTCCAGGTACGCATTGCCGGCTCGAACCTCGCAACGGCCGAGTATCCGGTCACGGTAACGATGATTCCCGCGCTGAACTACCTGATCCACTCGTCGTACAACAGCAGTAACGGTTCGATCTCGAAGAGCAACAACTACGATGGTCGCACGATCTACCTGAAGAACGTTTCGCTCAACGATCCCTATTTCACGTCGCTCTCATCGACGCCCAAATTCACCTGCGCTGATCAGACGGTAGAGGTGGCTTACGGCTCGGCCGACAAGAGTTTCTCGGAGTTGGCTCTCAAGTCGTATAACTGCTACGGCACGGCTACGATCACCTTCCCGAGCGGCAAGACGCTGCAATTAGGCGGCACGGGCCACTCGATTGCCGTCACGGGTATTCCCTACGACCTGAACCCCGCAGCCAACGATAGCTGGAAAGCATGGAGCGAGTCGGGCAATGTATCGTGGAACGAGGGTGGCACGCTGCGTTTAGGCTATAATTTGAGTAATTGGACTGCCAGCGAAACAGCCTCGGTCGAAAAATCCTTCTATTTGCCGGCCGATACCGCCATCACGATTGCCAGCACAGGTACTTATGTAAGTAGCGGTCTATGGACATCTGTTGCATTTACGATATCGGTAAGCGGCAATGACGCCGCCAAAACCGCTTCGACGACCAGTACGACAGCCAAAAGTTATTCGTTGAATGCCACGAAAACGATGTCGGCCTCGAATGCTACAGTAAAATGCTCCAGCACGAAAAGTACAGCATCGAGCTGCACGAAGATCAGCACCTTGACGCTGCGTTACTAATCCCCTCCGAGGGTAGACAATAACCGAAGAACCGCTGCACGAATAGGTGTGGCGGTTCGTTTTTTGCTATTCGGTTCGCTTTTCTCATTCGCTTTTCGTACCTTTGCATCTTAATTGAATACCAAACACCCGATTTTTTCATGAAGAGACAACTTTTTTGCGCGATAATTGCCTTGGTAGGGCTCTGTATGGCTACTCCGGCAACCGCACAGATCACCATCGACAAGGTCGAAACCAAAGAGGAGACGATCTCCTTCCGAGACACGATGAAACGTAGCGACACCTCGACCGAATACTTCAGTCTGGCCCGCTACAAGGCTGAGCGTGCCGCCATCCGCAAGGAGCGCAACACGCTCGAGCTGACCACCGGTGTGATGGCCACGCTGACCCAATACAACGACCCCTGGGTCGATGTGTCGGGCGGTGATAACTCGATCGCCACCACGGCCAACGTCTTTTTCCAGCATGTATTCACCAAAGATCGCTTCTCGATCGAAACCAAGTTCGAGGGCAAGTTTGGCTACAACCGCATGAAGGTCGAGACGCGCGGTGTGGACGAAAACGGGCAAGAGGTCATCGACCGCGAAGGCATCTGGTTCAAGAATCAGGATGAGTTCTATCTCTACATCGCTCCGTCGTGGAAGATGGCCAAAAACTGGGCCTATGGTGGTAGTGTCAAGTTCCGCAGCCAGCTGGCCAAGGGTTACGTTTCGCGTACCGAGCAGGAGCACAAAGACCTCAAGAGCTCCTTCATGACCCCGGGTTACCTCGATCTGTCGGTCGGTGTTAAGTTCCACAGCCCCTTCGAGAAGTGGCCCTTCAAGGTCGAGCTCTCGCCGATTGCGCTCAGTGCCACCTACGCCACGAACGACTGGATTCGTTGCGAACAGTATGACACGGAGGGCAATCGCATCAAGAAGGCCTACGCCTATGGTATCGAAGACCCCGACAAGAGTGCCAAATACGAGGGTGGTTCGTCGATCCAGATCGACTACGACCGCACCTTCGGACCGACGAAATACCTGCGCTACCGCACTACGCTCTACTCGTTCTGGGGCTGGATCACCAACGCCGCGCTCGACAACCGCATCAACAACTATGGCGATTATCGGGATGCCCTGCGCGAGTGGGAGGCTAACAACGGAAATATCAAGGATAAACCCCATGCCCAGATTCACCCCACGGTGCGTTGGGAGAACACGGTCGAGATCAAGGCTACCAAGCTGCTGACGACGACCATCAACTTCCAGCTCTACTACAACCGTGCACAAAGCACCCACATCCAGACCAAGACCTTCTTGAGTGTCGGTGTGGCCTATACCTTTAAGAATAAGTAATGGCAAACTATCGCAATCGGATGCGCGCCATCCTGCTCCCGTTGCTGCTTGCAGCAGGCATCGTTGGCGGTATCCTCTTTGGCAACTACCTGGGTCGCACCAACAGCACCTCGCAACTGCAAGGCCTGCTGCAACAGATGGTCGGCACCCAAAATAAGTTGAGCTATACGCTCACCCTCATTCAGCGGGAATATGTCGATTCGATCTCGGTCGATACGCTCGCCGAACGGGTTCTTCCGCACCTGATGAAGGAGCTGGATCCCCACTCGGTCTATATCCCGGCGGCCGAGATGGCCGAGCTGAACGAACCGCTCGAGGGGGAGTTTGACGGCATCGGCGTGGTCTTCAACATGGCCACCGACACGGTCATTGTCCTCAATGTGATCCCCCAGGGGCCGAGCGACAAGGCGGGCATCAAGGCCGGAGACCGCATCATCGAGATCAACGACTCGCTTGTGGCCGGCAAGAAGATTCCCCAAAACAACATCGTCAAGCAGTTGCGTGGTCCGCGCGGCACGACGGTACGTCTGGGGCTGGAGCGACAGCACATCGACGAGTTGGTCGAGGTCGAAGTGGTTCGCGGAGCGATTCCGATCAAGAGCATCGAGGCGTCGTTTGAGATTACCGAGGGGATTGGCTACATCAAATTGGGGCAGTTTGCCCGCACCTCCCACCAAGAGTTGCTCCTCGCCCTGCTCAAGCTGCGTGCTGCCGGGGTCGATCGCATCATCTTCGACCTGCGTGGCAATTCGGGAGGCTATCTCGACCAGGCGATCCTGATCGCCAATGAGTTCCTGCACAAAAATCAACTCATTGTCTATACCGAAGATCGCCACAAGCAGCAGCTGCGCGACTATGCCGACGGCTCGGGTACGGCGCAGGATATGGAGGTCGTGGTCCTCATTGACGAGTATAGTGCCTCGTCGAGTGAGATTTTGGCCGGTGCGCTTCAAGACAACGACCGCGGCACGATCATCGGTCGCCGCTCGTTCGGCAAGGGGTTGGTGCAACGCCAAATCCCCTACCCCGACGGATCGGCCCTGCGGCTGACCATCGCCCGCTACTTCACGCCGACGGGACGTTCGATCCAAAAGCCCTATACGGTGGGTGATGACGAAAACTATGAGTTGGATCTGTGGAATCGTTACCAAAACAACGAGTTCTTCTCGGCCGACTCGATCCACTTTGCCGATTCACTCAAACGGGTAACTCCCGGAGGCAAGGTAGTCTATGGAGGTGGTGGCATCATGCCCGACCAATTCATTCCGGCCGACACGACCGATCTTACACCCTATTTCCTGGAGGTTTCGGGGCGTAACATCCTCTACCGCTACACGATCGAGTATGCCGATCGTCACCGCGAGGCCCTCAATGCCGTGGAGAGCCTTGACGATCTGCACCGTCTGCTCGACAACGACACGACGCTCTTCAACGACTTTGTGCAGTATGCTGCACGGCAGGGGGTTGCCCCCGCATGGGGCGATATTCGCCGATCGCGTCGGCTGATGGAGGCGCAACTTCGTGCCTACATCGGGCGTAACACGAAACTCGAGGACAATGCCTTCTACGACCAAATTCACCCGGTGGACAATGTCACCACACGCGCCATCGAGGTGTTACAAGAGAGCCAAAAAGAGGAGTAAGAGGATTGCTCCCTGCAAAGAGAAATGGGCTGTTCAACAATGCTTGTTGAGCAGCCCATTTTTTGGTTGAAAGTCACCGATATGTTAATAATACTTCACCGGTGCGCCCTCGATGGCCGAGATCAGGTTATTGGCAACCGACGAAGCTCCGATACGGAACAGATCGGGCGTAAGCCACTCCTTACCCAGCGTCTCCTCGACGATCGTGTAGTAGAGCGCAGCATCCTCGGCCGTGCGTACACCACCGGCCGCCTTGAAACCGATCTTCTTGCCTGTCTTCTCGTAGTAGTCGCGGATCGCCTGGCACATCACTACAGCCGCCTCGGGCGTAGCTGCCACGTCGATCTTACCCGTCGAGGTCTTCACAAAGTCAGCGCCAGCAAACATCGAGATCAGCGATGCGGCACGGATCAACTCGGGGCTCTTCAAGGCTCCCGACTCGATGATCACCTTCAGCACGACATCCTCGCCACACTCCTCGACCAACATAGCCACCTCACTGGCCGCCTCGTCATAGTGACCCTGGAGCATCTTGCCGACATTGAGCACAATGTCGATCTCGTCGGCACCATTCTCGATCGCCATAGCCGTCTCGAGGGCTTTGACCTCCATGAAGGTCTGCGATGCGGGGAAACCGCCCGACACACTCGTAATACGCATCGGCGTGCCATCTACGGCCAGACCCACCGTCTCGACAAACGAGGGATAGACACAGATCGAAGCCACATTCGGGATGTGGGGGAATTTATGGTAGAACGCTGCAGCCTTCTCGGCAAAGGCTGTCACCGACTCCACCGAGTCGTTACACGAGAGGGTCGTCAGATCGATGGTCGAAAAGCAGAACTTATAGACCTCGGTCGTGCAATTCTTCGCAGCGACCTCTTTGATGCGGGCCACCTCTTGATCTACCTGCTCGGGCGTCCATGCCGGAGCGTATTCGTTGAGTTGTTGGGTGTATTCCATACCAGACACATTTTGCATTTTCACAAATATAGGTATTTTTCTGCAATATTGATGCATTAAAAGCAAAAAAAGGGAGGCCGAAACCTCCCTTTTTGTGGATGAGAGCTTCACGCCCTCCCTTTGCCGGCATTCAATTACTGAATGTTCTTCAGCAGGACATCCTTAGCAGCCTTCTTGGCCAGCTCCGGATTCTTAGCCGTTGCGCTCTTGAGCTGTGCCTTTGCCGTAGCAACGTCACCCTCCTTGGCAGCGATTACAGCACGCAGGTAGTCAGCATCAGCCGTCGTCTCCTTGGCGATAGCCTTCTTGGCAGCAGCCAGGTCGTTGTTCATGTAGGCAACGATAGCGGCGTTGTAACCCTCCATCTGGGCAGCAGCAGCCTTGTAGTTACCCTCGGCAGCAGCCAGAGCAGCCTTAGCCTCAGCGTCAGCACCTGCAGCATACTTCTTGGCCTCAGCCGTCTTGCCGTTAGCCAGGTTAGCCAGCATCAGGTTCTTGTTCAGCTCGCTCGACGAATCATGCTTTGCAGCCTGCTCGAAAGCCTTCAGCGCAGCAGCGGGCTCACCACACTTGGTCAGAGCAACACCCAGGTTGTTCCATACGCGAGCGTCGTTGTTGTACTTCTTGGCAGCAGCAGCCAGGATAGCAGCCTGCTCCTCAGCGTTCTTTGCCAGCGACTCGGCAGCAAACAGATACTCCTCAACGGTCAGATCACCGCTCTTCACACCAGCCAGGATCTCGGCATCGGTCTTACCCTGCAGATCCGTGCTGTTCACGATCTGTGCACGACGCAGCTCGGGAAGGATATCCTCCTTCAGCTCACCGTAAACCGACGAGAGGTTCTTGATCTCAGCCTCACGCTCTGCGGGCGAGTTGTAGAGGCTCAGCACCTGGAGAATGAGGTTCTTGTCCTTGATGTTCGACTGCTCAACCAACTCCTTGAAGCCGTCCCAGTCCTCACCGTAAGCAGCAGCGTCGATCTCCAGACCGGTCTCAGCCAGCAGCTTGGCAACAACCTTCTGCGACGACTCGCTACGAGCCTTCGAGAGCTTATCGTTGAACTTCTCCGGACCATCGGGCGAAGCATAACCCTTCACAGCGATGTTCTGCGTAGCACGGTCGTTGTTCAGCTTACCGTCAACGTCAGCCTTGAACTCACCCAGGTTAGCAGCCTTCTCGTTCTTCTTCGTTACGCGCGACGAGTTGATAGCGTAGAGCAGATCGGTCTTGTTCACCGTCGTCGTTACGCGCTTGTAGTTGTTGGCCTTATCCTCCATCAGGTCACCGAACTTGATATCCTTCTGCAGCGTGTTCAGACCGTAAGCGATCGTCAGACCGAACTCCTTAGCGATGGCAGCCTTAGCAGCAGCATCCTCGCCAGCCAGCACAGCAGCCTGCTCCTTGGTCGGAACGGCACCGTTGTTCAGGTTTACGAGCGTAAACTCCTTGCACGGGCCCTTCGGGCACTTGATCTCGGCGCGCAGCTGAAGCTCGCACTGATCCATGCGGGGATCATAGGGGAACGATACCTGCATCGAGTAGTTACCACCCATCGTAGCATCTACCACCGTGTAGTTCTCGTCAACCTTCGAGCCCTGGAAATACTTCGTCTCGGCAGCAACCTCACCACCCTCGAACACGATCACCGGCGTAACCTTCAGGATCGCCTTCTTGTTGAAATACTCAACGGGGAACTGTACGTTGATGTCAACGTCGATCGAACCGTTGTTCAGCACCAGAATCTCGGGCGTAGCGGTTACCTTCACCTCATCCTGATTCTTTGCCATCTTCTTGAAGCAGTTGCAGCTCGAGAGGAGCGCAGCAGCCACGAGCACGAAGCTCAGTTTCATAAAGTTTTTCATAGCAGCTAAAATTAAAAATATTGTTTGTTTTTCCTGTTTTTAATAAGTCTCAATTGCAAATATAATTAAATTTTCACCATTTGCCACTATTGAGACCTGAAAGTTGCGATATTTTTCTCTCTTTGGTCTAAATTTTCGCACCTTTCTGCGTCTTACTCCTTGCGCTCGGGGCGGGGACGACGCTCCGGACGAGGACGACGCTCACGCTCCACATAGCCCTCGGGCTTCGGCAGCAGCACTTTACGCGACAGACGCAGCTTGCCGGTCTTCTCGTCGATGCCGATGAGCTTCACGTCGATCTCATCGCCCTCCTTCAGACCCGTCTCCTCCATCGTCTCGAAACGCTTGTAGTCGATCTCCGAGATGTGCAGCAGGGCATCCTTGCCCGGCATGATCTCTACGAAGGCACCGAAGGCAACAATCGAGCGGATCTTACCGTGGTAGGTCTCACCCACCTCGGGGATGGCAACAATGGCCTTGATGCGGTTCAGAGCGCCATCGAGCGCCTCCTTGTCCACACCGAAGATATCCACGATACCCTTCTCGTCCACCTCCGTAATGGTGATGGTCGTGTTGGTCGTCTTCTGAATATCCTGGATCACCTTACCACCGGGGCCGATCACAGCACCGATCATATCCTGCGGGATCGTAATCTGTACGATGCGCGGCACGAACGGACGGTAATCCTCACGCGGCTCGGCAATCGTCTCGGTGATCTTGCCCAAGATGTGCAGACGACCCTTGCGAGCCTGCTCCAAAGCTGCTGCCAGCACCTCGTACGACAGACCATCGACCTTGATATCCATCTGCGTAGCCGTGATACCATCGGCCGTACCCGTCACCTTGAAGTCCATGTCACCCAGGTGGTCCTCATCACCCAGAATATCCGACAACACGGCCCATTTGCCCGTAGCCGAATCCGAGATCAGACCCATAGCGATACCCGAAACGGGCTTCTTGATCTTCACACCGGCATCCATCAGTGCCAACGTACCGGCACATACGGTAGCCATCGACGACGAACCGTTCGACTCCAGAATATCCGACACAACGCGTACAGCGTAGGGATTCTCCTCGCCCAGCGGAATCATCGGCTTCAGGGCACGCCATGCCAGGTGGCCGTGACCGATCTCACGACGCGACAGACCACGTGCGGCCTTTGCCTCGCCGGTCGAGAAGGGCGGGAAGTTGTAGTGCAGCACGAACTGCTCGGTACCCTGTACGAGCACCTCGTCCTTGACCTTCTCATCGAGCTTCGTACCGAGCGTAACGGTCGTCAGCGACTGCGTCTCACCACGCGTAAAGATGGCCGAGCCGTGTGCGCAGGGCAGGTAGCCCACCTCGCACCAGATCGGGCGGATCTCGTCGGTCTTACGACCATCGAGACGCTTACCCTCATCGAGGATCATGTTGCGCATGGCCTTCTTCTGTACATCGTCGTGGAAATATTTGTGGATCAGCGGAGCCTTCTCCTCGAGCTCCTCCTCCGTATAACGGGCAGCGAACTCGGCCTCGAGGTTGTTGAACAGCTCCTCGCGCTCGTGCTTCATCGTGCCGCTCGTAGCAATGGCATAAGCCTTGTCGTAGAGCTCCGTGATGATCGTCTGACGCAACTCCTCGTCATTAACCTCGTGGCAATACTCACGCTTCACGTCCTTACCCAGCTCCTTCATCAGCTCGATCTGCACGGCGCAGTGCTTCTTGATCTCCTCGTGAGCGAACTTGATGGCACCGAGCATAACCTCCTCCGATACCTCCTTCATCTCACCCTCGACCATCAGGATGTTGTCGATCGTACCACCGACCATGATGTCGAGATCGCACTCGGCCATCTCCGAGAAGCCCGGGTTGATGGCATACTCGCCATTCTTACGAACGACGCGCACCTCCGAGATCGGGCCACCGAACGGAATGTCCGATACAGCCAGGGCAGCCGAAGCGGCCAAACCGGCCAACGCATCGGGCTGAATATCCTTCTCGGCCGAGATCAGGTTCACCGTAACATAAACCTCGGCGTGATAATCCGACGGGAACAGGGGGCGCAGGGCGCGGTCGATCAGACGGGCCGTCAGCACCTCGGCATCGTTAGCCTTACCCTCACGCTTCATAAAGCCACCCGGGTAGCGACCGCAGGAGGCATACTTCTCTTTGTACTCAACCTGCAACGGCATGAAATCCGTGTCGGGTTTGGCATCTTTGGCGGCCACCACCGTACCGAGCAGCATCGTGCCGCCCATCTTGACGACAACCGAACCGTCGGCCTGCTTGGCCAGCTTGCCCGTTTCGATCTCGATCACGCGACCATCGGCCAGCGTAATCTCCTTACGGACAGCATTGTACAGCTTCTTTTCTTCCATTTTCGTTTTTTCCTCTTATAATGTGTAAATCATTGATTTCTTTACGAAAATGAAGGCAACCCCACTTCGGGAATTGCCCTCATTTCTCCCTCTGCGGATTACTTGCGGAGGTTGAGCTTCTTCACGATAGCGCGATAACGCTCGATGTCCACCTCCTTGAGGTACTCCAGCAACTGGCGACGCTTACCGATCATACGCAACATAGCGCGCTGCGTACCGAAGTCGTGACGGTTGCTCTTGAGGTGCTCGGTAAGGTGGGCAATACGGTACGAAAACAAGGCAATCTGGCTCTCGGGCGAACCCGTATCCGTGTTAGACTTGCCGTACTGACCGAAAAGCTCCTGCTTTTTCTCTGCTGTTAAATAAGCCATAATAGTTTGATGATTATTTAAGTTCCACTCTACGACGCATTCCCCTTACTACTGAAATAACGCCAGAGTGTCGCGCAAAGGTACAAATTAAATTATGAATCAAGAAAGTAAATGGAACTTTTTTCGCTTTTTTTCTTCAGAAAAATGCACAAGATCGACTATTTTGTTGTAATTTTGCCGAAGAATAGTAGAATTTTATGTCAAAACCTCGTTTTATAGTCTTCATAGCTCTTCTGTGGGGCTGCTGTGCCTGCACCGCAAACCACCCCTATCAAGAGGTGGGCGGGACGATGCTCGGCACCTCGCTCTCGCTCATCGCCCAGACGCAGACTCCCTCCGGGGAGCTGTATGCCGCCTGCATGGCCCTCGATGCCGAGGCGAAGCGTTCGATGTCGATTTTCGACCCGCAATCACGGCTATCGCGCCTCAACCGCGGCGAGACCGACTCGCTCGATCGGCATCTGATCCGCAACATCACGCTGGCCGACTCCATCTCGCGCCTTTCGGATGGTATGTACGACATCACCGTAGGACCGCTCATCAAGGCGTGGGGATTCGGCAGCGACAAGGCGGTCGCGACACCCAACATCGACTCGATTCTCCCCTTCATCGGCTACGAAAAGATCGCCATCCGAGATGGGCAGCTCGTGAAGGCCGACCCGCGCATACAGATCGACCTAAACTCCATAGCCAAAGGGTACACGGTCGATTTGGTGGCCGACATGCTCGAGGAACGCGGCATCGAAAACTACCTGGTCGATATCGGTGGCGAGGTGCGTTGCAAGGGGGTAAACCGGCAGGGCAATCCGTGGCGCATCGGCATCGAGACACCCTTCGACGGAAACTACTCGGAGGGGGCCTATATCCAACGACGCATCGCACTGACGCAGGGTGCTTTAGCCACCTCGGGCAACTATCGCCGATTCTACCTCGATGCGCAGGGCAACAAGGTTGCTCACACGATCAATCCGCGTACGGGCTACAGTGCGCTTTCGTCCTTGCTTTCGGCGACGGTCGTAGCTCCCACGTGTACCGAGGCCGATGCCCTCTGCACGATGCTTATGGCCCTGGGTGCCGAGCAGGCCATCGCCTTCTCCAAGGCCCATCCGGAGCTGGCCCTCTACCTGATCCTTGCCGGCGAGCAGAGCGAGGAGTATACGACCTACTGCTCGGAGACCATGCAACAACTCATTATGCAAGATTAACCAACCATGAAAAAGGCACTTTTTCTCTATAACACCCGCTCGGGCCGTGGCCGCATCGAGGAGCGCAAAGAGGCGATCGTCAACACGTTCCGCACGAATGGCTATGTAATCGAGCCGCAGCTGATCGACTTCCAAGAAAACCCACTCCGTGGGCACGAACAGCTCGACCTGGTGGTGGTAGCCGGAGGCGATGGCACGGTAAACTACGTGGTCAATCGGATGATGGAGTTGGGGCTGAATCTGCCCATCGGCATCATTCCGGCCGGCACGGCCAACGACTTTGCCGGAGCCATCGGCATGTCGAAGAATCCCATCGAGGCGGCCCGCCAGATTGCTACGGGCGAAATCGACCACCTGGACTGCGGACGCGTCAATGACCTCTACTTTGTCAATATTCTCTCGTTCGGACTCTTCACGACCACCTCACAACGCACCTCCGATGAGCGCAAACACCGTTGGGGTAAGTTGGCTTACATTGCCGAGGGTCTGAAGGAGTTACGCCGCATGCACCGCATCCCGCTGGAGGTCGAGGCTGACGGTCAAAAGCTATCGATCGGCGCACTCATCGTACTGATTTTCAACGGCGAGACGGCCGGAGGATTTCACTTGGCCCGCCGCTCGTCAGTCAAGGATGGCCTGTTCGATGTCCTGCTCCTTGAGAAGCGCCACTTCTTGCGCTCGTGCTGGGCGATGATCCGTTTCCTCTTGGGCGGGAACCCCCGATCGGTCAAGCAGTTACGAGCTGCAAAACTACGATTAGAGACCCCCGATCAGGAGCTGACCGACGTCGATGGACAACGCGGAGCCGATTTCCCGCTCGAGATTGAGTGTCTGAAGGGAGCCCTGCAGATTCAATGCCCCAAGGCCAAACAATAAACCCTGTACGATAACCGAAAAACCACACGCACCACCATGACGACAACCAAACAACAGCCGCTCACGATGCGTCGTCTCGACAAGATTCCCATCTCCCGCATTCGCCGCGAATTGAGCGACGTCTCCTACCTCTCGGACGATCTGGTTTTCACCTCCATCAATGCTGCAAAAAACCCGACCGAGCGTGCTCCGAAGGCCATTGACGGCTTCTCGGCGCTGATCATGCTCACGGGTGAGGCAACGATCCAGGTAAACATGAAGAGCTACACGATCCGCCCCAACACGATCGTCTTTTTCAACCCCAACACGGCCATCCGCTCCGAGAAGGTCTCGGCCAACGCTTCGGGCTACTTTTTGGCCTACTCGAAGAGTTTCCTGAACGATATTCAAGTGGGACTCTCGACCTCGCTGCCGATCTACATGCATTTCCGCATGTCGCCTGTGCTGCATGTCACGCAGGAGGATGTAACGGAGATCTTGCAGGTTTTTCAGCTCATGAAGCGGTTGTTGCACAGCGACAAGAAAGATTTCCGCCACGAAATCGTCCGTTCGCTCTTCACCACCGCCTTCTACATCATCGCCGAGATCAACCTCCGCGAGAAGGCCCAGCAACCCAAGCAGGGGCGTTGCGAGGTGATCTTCGATGAGTTCATGGCCCTCTTGGAGGCCAATTGTCGCCGCGAGCGCAATGTCGGGTTCTACGCCGAGCAGCTAAACCTCACGCCGAAATACTTCTCGACAGCCATTAAGGAGGTCAGTGGCAAGACGGCCGCCCGCTGGATCGACGAGGCGGTCATCTTGGAGGCCAAGACACTGCTCAAATACTCCGGCAAGAGCATTCAGGAGATCGCCTACGAGTTGAACTTCTCGACCCAATCCTTCTTCGGAAAATATTTCAAGCAACACACCGGCGAATCGCCTTCGCGTTACAAGCACAAATAGGGATAACCAGGGGCCTCGCCCCACAAAAAAACAGCGAAAGACTATGCAATATTATATAGGAGCACATGTCAGTGCAAGCGGCGGATTGGAGAATGCGCCCAAGAATGCAGCCGCTATCGGCGCTACCGCCTTTGCCCTCTTCACGAAAAACCAACGCCAATGGCTCGCCAAGCCTCTCACCGAGGCCGAGATCGAGCGTTTTAAGGCCGCTTGTGCCGAACACGGCTACACGGCAGCCCAAATTTTGCCGCACGACTCCTACCTGATCAACCTCGGGAATCCAAATGACGAGGCACTCGAGAAGTCGCGCGAGTCGTTCTACGAAGAGATGCGTCGTTGCCAGCTCTTGGGGCTCGATCGACTCAACTTCCACCCGGGCAGCCACCTACGCGAGATCTCGGAGGAGGCCTCGCTCGATCGCATTGCCGAGAGCATCAATCGGGCACTCGATCGCACAGAAGGGGTTACGGCCGTCATCGAAAACACCGCCGGCCAGGGGTCAAACCTCGGCTATCGGTTTGAGCATTTGAGCTACCTGATCGACCGCGTGGAGGATAAATCGCGTGTCGGAGTCTGTCTCGACACCTGCCACGCCTTTGCGGCCGGTTATGATCTGCGTTCCAGAGAGTTGTGCGACGAGACCTTTGCTACGTTCGACCGCATCGTAGGTTTCCAATATCTCAAGGGTATGCACCTGAACGATGCACTGAAGATGCGCGGCAGCCGGGTCGATCGTCACACACCGCTCGGCGAGGGCATGATCGGCTGGGATTGTTTCCGCTACATCGCCTCCGACCCGCGTTTTCAGTCCATTCCGCTCATTCTCGAAACGCCCGACGAGAGCCGATGGGCCGAGGAGATTGCCACCCTCAAACGTTTTAGCGAGTAAAAACGAAAGAGGCTGTCCAACAAGTGCATTGCGACAGCCTCTTTTTATTTTTATGAAGGGCTTTTTTACTGATTCAGCGTCTGCTGATCGGTCAAGAACTCTTCGGGTGCCAGGGCGCGCGGGGTGATCCGGATGCGATAGAGATCACCCTCAAACCAGCACACCTTATTCTGGCGCACGCCAACCGAGGTAATACCCTCATTGATGGCACGATACGGAATCTCGCCTACCAATTGTTGCTTGCCATCCACGTAGCTCACGGCCTGCCCGCCAGCGACCACCATTGCCAGATTATACCAACGATCGCAGGGGTGGGTCTGCAACGAGTCGATCAAGACCAGATCGGTCTCTTTGTCAAGACGGATGTAGGTATCCAGATACCAGGTCGAATCGGCATTCACGCGGGTCTCGAAGAGGATACGCTCCCCTTTGATCGTACCCATGTGCAGGAAACGCTGTTCGAAGGCCGCCCCGCTACGCTGGCGGAAGATCACCTCGATGGTCAGCTCTTCCATCCCCTGCAACGGATTCACGCCCAGGTAGTAAGCATCGTCTTCACCATCAAATTGCACGGCATCGCCCAGCGGTGTTGCAAAACGGGTCGGTGCGCCCATCACACTATCCACAGCCGGCAGATCAGCCACCCGCCAATCAATCGTCTCGGGTGCCGTCGTCGTCGGGCCACAAGCACAACATGCCACCAGGGCAAGCAGGGTTCCAAAAAATTGTTTCATGGTCTATTTGGGTTAAAGGTTCATGCTATGCAGGGAGTAGGCTCAACGCTCCTCCTCGAATTTGCGTTGCAGGATGCGATCAGCATCCTTGACCGACAGGCGGGTCCAATCATAGAGCAGGCGAGTCTGCTCCTCTTGGGTCAGTTGCCATCCATCCACCCGATCACGCAGACGCTGGGTGAGTTGGTAGATCAGAATTGCCGCCGAGGCCGAGACATTCAGACTCTCGACCATGCCACACATCGGGATACGCAGATACTCATCGGCAGCCGCCATCGCCTCGTCCGAGATTCCGGCATGCTCCGTACCGAAGATCAGGGCAAACTTTCCCTTCGTCACATCGAAGGTCTCGGGCGTGCAACTTTCGCGGTGAGGTGTCGTAGCCACCAACCGATAGCCCTCGGCCTTCAAGGCCGAAAGGGCTTCGGCCGTAGAGCTGTGTCGCACCAGATTAAGCCACCGATCCGATCCGCGCGAGATATTCTGCGACGGGTCGAACGTGCAACGGGTTTCGATCGTGTGCATACGTTGTACACC
The DNA here is from genome assembly GCA_017437045.1 of Alistipes sp. Lineage (GTDB taxonomy): Bacteria > Bacteroidota > Bacteroidia > Bacteroidales > Rikenellaceae > Alistipes. The sequence continues at coordinate 19,698 of JAFSBY010000019.1, read as the reverse complement.
AAAGGCCTCACAATGGCGCATCAAGGCGGCTGCATTGTGGGGATGGAAGGTGTTCTCGGCCAGGATCGTCATGTAGTTGGTGCGCTGCGCCAGCGTCCGCTTAAAGAGCGAGAACCGCTCCTCGGTCATGAACGTGGCCAGGTAGTCGATCCGCGCCTGATACCACGCGAGCGGGTGATCCCGATCCGGGACAACCAATTGAGGTATATTATTTGCGATATTTGTCATCGTCATCCATCATTTTCAAATAGCTCTCATAGCGTTGCTCGGCAATAGCCCCCTCTTCCAACGCAGCAATGACCGCACAACCGGGTTCATGCGTGTGGGTGCAATTGTAGAAGCGACACTCCTGCCCGTAGTGCATCATTTCGGGGAAATAGTGCCACAGCTCCTCCTCCTCGATATCGATCAGACCAAAGCCCTTGATGCCGGGGGTATCGATCACATAGCCACCCTCGACCAACGGATAGATGGTCGAAAAGGTGGTCGTGTGGCGACCCTTATGGTGGCTGTCTGATATCTCCCCCGTGCGAATATCAAGTGTCGGGTCGATCGCCTGCACGAGTGTCGATTTTCCTACTCCCGAATTGCCCGAAAGGAGCGTGGTAGCACCAATCAGCAGCTCCCGCACCTGCTCAACGCCCTCACCCGTGGCAGTCGAGACCTCCAACACGCGGTAACCGATCGGTTCGTAGATGGCACGGAAGGCCACCAACGCCTCCGGGTCCTGCAAATCGCTCTTCGAGAGGAGCAAAACGACCGGAATCTTGTAGGCCTCGCAGGTGACCAAGAAACGATCGACAAATTCGAGAGCCGTTTCAGGCTGCCGCAGGGTCACCATCAGCAGCGCACGGTCGATGTTGGCTGCAATGATATGCGACTCCTTCGAGAGGTTCGAGGCGCGGCGAATCACATAGTTGCGGCGCGGCTCGATATCGACGATCAGGTGGTTGCCCTGTTCGTCGGTGATGCCCATCACCCGATCGCCCACGACAACCGGATTGGTCGAACGCACCCCCTTGAGGCGCAGTTTACCCCGAATGCGGCATTGCAGACGCTCACCTTCGGTGAGCACCTCATACCAACTGCCGGTTGCACGGACAACCACCCCCGAAAAGGTCTGTTCGATCATCTACTTTCCCATTAAAAACGATTCGACCACTCCAGCACTAATCCTTGTCAAAAAGCTCCTCATGCACCTCCTCGGCCAGCGGTAACATCTTGTTAGCCAACTCACAGAGCGGTCCGTAGGTATAGGAACCCTCCAACTTTTCTCGAGGCAGGAACTTCTCCTCGGCATTGAAGTGATCAAAGACAGCCACCAGCGCACTCAGTACCAGCACATATTTAGCCACGGCCACCACGATACCCAGGATGCGATCCAACATGCCGAATCCGACAAAATGGAAGAATTTGCGCAACAGCATCCCCACCAGCGTCACCAGAATCAACGCTGCGACCATCACTGTCGCGAAGCCTACCAGATATTCGTACTCGTCAGCCACGCCAAAGAGTTCGCCCACCTCCTCACCAAAGTGCGAGGCCAGCCAAAGAGCAACCACAATGCCGACCAGCGAGCAGAGCTGCATGATCAACCCACGGCGCACGCCGTTCCATACGGCCAAGACCAGCACCAATGCCACTAATATATCAAACCAAAACATCGTAATAAGAATTTAGGTGTTCAAAGATACAAAAAATGGCTCAAATGGCAAATGCAATCCTAAAAATTCGTACCTTTGCCCTCGGTTAGGTGATTTTTGGTTTTCTAAAAAGCGATTGACAATGAAACGATGGATCCTGCTCATCGCGCTCGTTGCCTCGGCACAGATGGCCCTGGCTCGCGAAATATATCCACTCAACGACGGGTGGCAATTCTTCTTCCGTACCGAAAACGATAGCGAACATGCGCGTATCGTATCCCTCCCCCACTCATGGAACAACAACCCGCTGGCCGGTTACCGCTTCGATGAGGCGACGGGCCACTACCTGCAAGAGCTCTACATCCCGAACGAATGGAGCGGCAAACGTCTCTTCCTGAAGTTCTACGGAGCGCAATCGGTGGCCAACCTCTTCATCAACGGATACCATGTCGGTGAGCATCGTGGCGGTGGTACGGCCTTTTGCTTCGAGATCACGGATCGCATCCGCGTGGGTACGACCAATGCCGTGCAGGTGATCGTCAGCAACAACTTCCGCAGCGACGTGCTGCCCGTTTCGACCGACATCAACCTCTATGGCGGACTGCACCGCGGTGTAGAGCTGATCGTCACCGACCAAACGGCCATCTCGCCCCTCTATTGGGGTTCCGACGGTGTGCTGATTCACACCACCGAGGCCAACGAACGACACGTGAAGGGCGAGGTGGAGGTCCACCTGCTCACGACGGCCGCTACCGAGGCGACCCTGCGCATCGAGTTGCTGAACGATCGCAAAAAGGTCGTTCTGACCCGCACGCAGCGTATTCGTGGCGAGCAAAAAGAGCCCATTCTGCTCCCCTTTGGGTTTGAGCGGCCGAAACTCTGGTCGCCCGAGGAGCCGAATCTCTACACCCTGCGCACGACGATCGAAAGCGAGTCGGGACGAGATCTTGTGGAGATCCATACCGGATTCCGTCAGGTGGAGATCGACCCGCAGACGGGTTGGATTGCCATCAACGGCACACCCCAACAACTCAAGGGTGTAGTCGTACACCACGACAACGCCACCAGCGGTCTGCCTACACAAGAGGATTACGATACAGATCTGCGCCTGATCGAAGAGTTGGGCGCCAACGCCATTCGTTCGGCCGTCATGCCGCATGGCGACTACTTCTACCAAGTGTGCGATCAACGCGGCCTTTTGGTCTGGATTGACTCGCCGTTGCAGCGGGCCCCCTTCATGGCCGACCAAGCCTACTTCTCGACCCCCCTCTTCGAGCAAAATGCACTCGACCAGCTGCGCGAGATCATCACCCAACACATCAATCACCCCTCGGTCATTTTGTGGGGCATCTTCTCCCGCCTCTCACCGCGTGGCCAAGGATTGCACGAGTTGCTGCGTCGGATGAACGAGGAGGCACATCGCCTCGATCCGAATCGTCTGACCGTGGCGTGCAGCGATCAAGATGGACCGATCAACTTCCTGACCGACCTGATCGTTTGGCACCAGGAGTTGGGATGGCAACGCGGTCTGACAGAGGACCTTTCGGTGTGGCGCGACCAACTGCGAACCTCGTGGGGTCATCTGCACTCGGCCATCTCGTATGGCGGGGAGGGATTCCTGGGCATGACGCGCCTGGGTGTACAGCGTACCAAAGGGCAGGAGTGGGCCTCGGAACGCCGTCAGGCACTCTTCCACGAGGACTATTGCCGCGAATTGCAAGCCGACTCCCTCTTCTGGGGTACGTGGATCGAAAACATGTTTGAATATGGTTCGGCACGCCGTCCTTACAGCATCAACGGACAGGGGTTGGTAACGCTCAATCGCCGCGAAAAGAAGGATGCCTACTACCTCTATCGGGCACTTTGGAACAAACAGCAACCTACGCTGCATCTGGCCGATCGACGCTATCGCATGCGCAGTGATACGTTGCAGCACTTCACGGTCTACACCTCCGAGCCCAACCCGCTGCTGCTGGTACAGGACGACACCATACGTCTGCACCCCTATGCTCCGTGCCAATACCGTTCCGACACGATCTCCATACACGGGACGGCACAAGTACGTCTTTCGGCGGGCGGATTAGGCGATGGCGCGATTATTCAAATCGGCAGCCTTTTAAGACCTGTAGGGCGTTTGGGCCTTCCGCAAACAACAAATCAATAAAGGAGAGGTTTCCCTCGAAGGGTTGCCGATCGGCAAAGACCTGAATATAAGGCTCGGTGTAAAAGACCGAGCTTTTTTGTTTCGGTCGCAGATCCCAATCTGCTTCGTCGGCCGTCACGTAGGTCGTACTCACCGGCGGAACGGGCAGGTGTACCGCCTGACACAAGACACGGATAATCGCCAGATTAAACTCCACCAACGAGACATAGGGCTGCCGATAGAAGGGTTCGAGCAACGGGGCATAGTGGTCAAAGAAGGGCGACGCCTTGTAGGCTGCGACCAATGCCCCCCAATGCTGGTGTTGCCACCGCTTCGAGTAGTCGAGTTGCATCGTGCTCATCGGCTGGCGCGGACGGTTGGCGTGTGCCACCTGCACGGAGAGCTCCATCACCCCGTCCGAGGTCATGATACGGGCGCGATTGCGCTCCGAACGTTTGATAAAGTGCTCCCCGATGTCGATCAGACAATCACCTCGCTGCAAAGCTGCGAAGTAGGCGATCGAGGGGAGATAGGCTGCGGGAAGTATCGTCATCGTGTTTCGGGTTCTGTCCAATCACCATGTGCCTGAATAAGCGCGATCAGATGTTCGAGGGCCTCCTCCTGCGGAATATTCTTCTCGATCACCTCGCGCCCTTTATAGAGCGTAATGCGGCCGGGAGCAGCTCCGACATAGCCATAATCGGCATCGGCCATCTCACCCGGACCATTGACAATGCACCCCATCACCCCGATTCGCAGATTCTTCAGGTGCGAGGTGCGGCTGCGAATCTCGGCAAGGGTCTTTTCGATATCATACAGCGTGCGACCACACGAGGGACAAGCGATATACTCCGTATGCGAAAAGCGCACGCGAGCCGCTTGCAGGATCATCAGTTCCACCTCGCGGATCTGCTCCTGACTAAAGGCCGGAGCCTCAATCCACAGACCATCGGCCAATCCGTCGAGCAACAACGGGCCCAAATCGGCCGCCGCACAGACGGCCATTCGCACCAAATCGTCGGTCTCATACCGTCGTTTGATGACCACCGGTTCGTCGGCCTGCTCCAGATTCAGAATCGCAGCCCGCAGCTCGGCCGTCGGATTCTCCGACACGGCCTCCAAGATGCGGAAACCCTCGAGCGATTCGCTATGCACCACCGGCACCTGCACCTGCGAACGTCGCCGGTAGGCATACGGCGAATAGCGTTCGGGATGCAAGACCTCAAACGAACCGGCGCGGTGGCTAAAATGGTCCACCAACAACTGCGCGACGGGAATCTCCTGCTCGGGAGCCTCGGTCAGCGAGACACGGATCGTATCGCCAATACCATCGGCCAGTAGCGCACCAATGCCCACGGCACTCTTGATGCGACCCTCCAGGCTCGCTCCGGCCTCCGTCACCCCCAGATGGATCGGATAGTGCATATCGGCCTGCTCCATGGCGGCCACCAACTGACGATAGGCAGCTACCATCACGCGCGTATTGCTCGATTTCATCGAGACCACCACCTGATCGAATTGCAACGCCCGACAACGCTCCAAAAACTCCATTGCCGAGGCTACCATCCCCTCGGGCGTATCGCCATAGCGGTCAAAGATCCGCTTGGCCAACGACCCATGGTTCACACCGATGCGCAGGGCGACCCCTCGCTCACGGCATTGCGCCACAAGCCGCTCCAAATCGCCGCGATCGAGCCGATAGTTGCCCGGATTGATGCGCACCTTATCGACCGCCTCGGCCGCGATAGAGGCCACCTCGGGCAGAAAATGGATATCAGCAACGATGGCCGTATCGACCCCTTCGGCACGCAGCGTAGCGACAATCGGCTTGAGATTCTCCCCTTCACGTGCCCCTTGTGCCGTCAGGCGCACAATCGGGCAACCAGCAGCCGCAATGCGTTTGATCTGGCTGACCGAGGCCTCCGTATCGTTCGTATCGGTATTGGTCATCGACTGAACAGCAATCGGATATTGCCCCCCGATCCACACCTTACCGATGCGTACAGGGGTGCTTTGGCGACGCTGATAATGAGTTAAAAGCATAATCGGAAAGATTTTCGATACGACAAAGATAGTTTTTTTTAGCGGGATCACCATATTTTTACCTATATTTGTAGGGATGAATGGTCAGGTATTACATAGCGACGTAAAATTTGTGCCGGGAGTCGGTGAGGCACGTGCCCGTCTGTTGGAGCGCGAGCTCTCGATTCGCACGGTAGGCGATCTGCTGAACCATTTCCCCTTCCGCTACATCGACCGCACGCGCATCTACACGATTGCCGAGGCAACCAACGCCTCCGAGACGGCCTACGTGCAGGTGCGTGCCCGCCTAATGGGGGTAAGTTATGCCGGTGAGGGGCGCAAACGTCGTTTTACGGTCATTGCCCAGGATCAGACAGGACGCATGGAGCTGGTCTGGTTTCAAGGGATCAAATGGATCGAGAAGCGGATCGAGGTGGGGCGTGAATACCTCATTTTCGGACGTCCTTCGCGCTATCGGGGCCAATTGCAAATCGCGCATCCCGAGTTAGAGACCATGGAGCAGGCTCAATCCCGCAAGGCCGAAAGTGGCATGCAGGGCATCTACCCCTCGACCGAGCGGATCTCTTCGTCGCTCGGCACCAAAGGCATGTATCGCATCATCACCGCCGCCTGGGGGCTCCTGCGCGAGCCGATACCCGACCCGCTACCCGCCGCAATGCGGCAACAATATGGGCTCATGGAGCTACACCGAGCCTACTACAACATCCACTTTCCCCAGTCGGCCGAGGAGCTGCGACAGGCCCAATACCGCCTCAAATTCGACGAATTGCTCGGCATCCAGCTCAATGTGCAGAGCCGTCGCTCGGCGCGCATGGCCAAGCAGGACGGATTCCTCTTCCCGAAGGTCGGTGAGGTCTTCAATACCTTCTACAACGAGAAGCTCCCCTTCCCGCTCACCGGAGCCCAGAAACGGGTTATCAAGGAGATTCGACAAGATACGATCACCGGATTCCAGATGAATCGGCTGCTGCAGGGCGATGTCGGCAGCGGCAAGACCCTCGTGGCGTTGATCTCGATGTTGCTGGCCGTGGACAACGGATTTCAGGCCTGCATCATGGCTCCGACCGAGATCTTGGCTCGCCAACACTATGCCTCCTTCTGCCGTATGTTGAGCGACGTGCCGGTACGCGTAGCCATCCTGACCGGCTCCTCGAAGGCCAAAGAGCGTCGTGCCGCCCTCGAAGGGATCGCCTCGGGTGAGGTCGATATTTTAGTCGGCACACATGCCTTGATCGAAGATCGGGTGCAGTTTGCCAATTTAGGCTTCGTGGTCATCGACGAGCAACATCGCTTCGGTGTCGAGCAGCGCGCAAGGCTCTGGACCAAGAATCTGCAACCGCCCCACATCTTGGTGATGACCGCCACACCCATTCCGCGCACGCTGGCCATGACCCTCTATGGCGATCTGGACGTTTCGGTCATCGACGAACTGCCCCCGGGGCGTCGTCCAATCCAAACCTACCACTATACCGACTCGGCCCGCCTGCGTTTATGGGGCTTTCTGAAACAACAGATCAAGCTGGGCCGACAAGCCTACATCGTCTATCCGCTCATCCAAGAGTCCGAGGCGATGGACTACAAAGACCTGACTGACGGCTACGAGGCTGTATCGCGCGATTTTCCGTTGCCGGACTACGTCACGGCCATCTGCCACGGCAAGATGAAGCCGGCCGACAAGGAGGAGTCGATGCGCCAATTCAAGGAGGGCGTAGCCCACATTTTGGTCGCCACGTCGGTGATCGAGGTGGGGGTCGATGTCCCCAATGCCACGGTCATGGTGATCGAATCGGCTGAACGATTCGGCCTTTCGCAGCTCCATCAGTTGCGCGGACGCGTGGGCCGAGGAGGCGAGCAGTCCTACTGCATTCTGATGTCGGGCGAGAAGCTATCGCGCGAGTCGAAGGCGCGGCTCGATGCCATGTGTGAGACGACCGACGGCTTCCGGCTGGCCGAATTGGACCTCAAGCTACGCGGGGCAGGCGATGTAAACGGCACACAACAGAGCGGTATGGCTTTTGATCTGAAGATTGCCAATCCGACCCGCGATGTGCAGGTATTGAGCCTCACGCGGGACGCCGCCATCGCCATCCTCGAGCACGACCCGACACTCAGTCGGGCCGAGCACCACGGATTGGCCGAACTACGACGACGCTATGCCGGAGAGGAGCAGATCGACTTCTCCCGCATTTCGTAACAGATACTAAACAGACACAACCATTCGTTTTATAGCTATACAACCGATCATACACCATGAAACGACTCCTTCTACTCCTGCTGGCCGTGACGATCTCTTTCGCGGCACAAGCGCAACTCTACCATCCGGGCGAGGAGCTGGAATATCGCGTAAGTTATCGCGCCAAATATTTCCCCAACACCGAGATCGGTTCGGTCGAGGTAAAGACCTCGCAGATTGAGCACGACGGTCAGCCGTTTTATCAGGTCGTAGGGGTCGGGCGCACGCTGCCCACCTACCGCTGGTTCTTCAACATGGAGGACACCTACACGATCCGTATCGACCCGCAGACCCTGCGCACGGAGCATTTCCGCAGCGACCTGCTCGAGGGCAGCTACACGTTCGAGAGCGAGTACGACTACGATTGGGAGGCCATGCAGGTTCACACCCGCTGGAGTAGCCGCAAACGCCCCTTCCAGGAGTGCACCGTACCCCTCACCGCGCAGAGCATGGATGCCATTTCGCTCTTCTTCAACATGCGCTCGATGGAGGGCGATCAGTTCAAGGAGGGGGAGATCGGCACCCTCGAGATGGTGCTCGAAGATACCGTGCGCCGCATCAACTATCGCTACATCGGCCGTGAGGAGAAGCGCATCCGCAACCAGGGGAAATTCAAGGCTTTGCGCTTCGAGTGCCAATTAGGTACGACCGAAGGCTATTCGTTCACCGACGGGACGATCTTCACGCTGTGGATCTCAGACGATCGCAACAAAATCCCCCTCTCGATCGAATCGCCCGTGCGTATCGGCAGCATCCAAGCCTACATCTACCGCTTCAAAGGGTTGAAATATCCGTTAGAGAGTCGCATAAAATAGGCTCAATTGAATAAAAATCACTATCTTTGCCCAAACTTAACCTAAAAACCATCCAATTATGGAAGAGACAAAATACGATTACGATCCCGCCGAGGAGCACGAGGAGGATTATTACGACGAGCCCCAACCCGAACAGAATCGCTCGATTCGCGGCTACCGCATTGTCATCGGCCTGCTGTCGGTGATCCTGGTGGCTATCTCGATTCTCTACTACAACATCCACAGCCAGCAGATGCGCGACAACGAGCTGATGGCTGCCGATAGAGATTCGTTGCAGCAAGATCTGACCGAGCTGATTGTCGAGTACGACGATCTGAAGTATCAGAACGACAGTATTGCCGTCAATCTGGAGCGTGCCAACGCGCTGGTCGAGCAGCTCAAGCAGGAGCGTCGATGGAACTACAACAAGCTCAAGCAGTATGAGAAGGAGCTGGGTACGTTGCGCACGGTCATGATGGGCTACATCAAACAGATCGACTCGCTCAACACGCTCAACAAGAAGCTCATCACCGAGAATGTCGGCTATCGCAAGGAGATCTCGTCGGCCAACCTGCGTGCAGACCTGGCCGAGGAGCGCAGCGAGGAGTTAGAGAACAAGGTGAAGGCCGGTGCTGTAGTACGCGCCCGCAACATCCGCCTCGTAGCCCTCAACGCTAAGAGCAAGGAGGTTTCGCGCATCAAGAAGGCAGAACGCATGCGTGTCGATTTCGAGCTGGCTGCCAACGAGTTGGCTACGCCGGGCAACAAGGCGATCTACGTACGCATCACCTCACCCGAGGGCTACCTGATGCAGACCGAGGCGGCTCCCAGCTTCGAGTTTGAGGGGGAGAAGATCGGTTACTCGGCCGCTCGTGAGGTGGAGTACCAAAACGAGGATCTGGCCGTCAGCATCTTCTTCGAGCAAACCAACTTCATGGCCGGCACCTACCAGGTAGAGCTCTACATGGAGGGGCGCATGATTGGCACTGCCGAGCAGGCGATGCGTTAATAAAACAGAATGCCATCGCGGAGGAAGGGGCAAGCCAAGCCGCCATCGTCCCTCTGCCGACAAAATAAGGGGCTGTTCAACCAATGTTGAACAGCCCCTTTGCTATGGTCAGCATGCCGACCGACTAATCCTCATCCGTATCGGTGTAAGCCTTCAGCAGCTTATCCTGTACATCGGCAGGAACTTGCTCGTACGAAGCGAACTTCATCGAATAGGTAGCCGAACCCGAGGTCAGCGACGACAGCGTCGTCGAGTAGCGATACAACTCGGCCAGAGGCACCGATGCGCTCAAGCGGTCGAAGCCCTTATCCGACTCCATACCCAGAATCATAGCGCGACGGTTCTGCAGGTCGCTCATCACGGCACCCATATAGTCGCTCGGCACGAGTACCTCAACATTGTAGATCGGCTCCATGATCTTCGGACCCGCCGTGCGGAAGGCATCCTTGAAGGCGTTACGGGCAGCCAGCTTAAACGAGATCTCGTTCGAGTCTACCGGGTGCATCTTACCATCGTAGATCACCACGCGGATGTCGCGGGCATACGAACCCGTCAGCGGGCCCTGATCCATCTTCTCCATCACACCCTTCAGGATGGCGGGCATGAAACGAGCGTCGATAGCACCACCGACAATGGCCGAGTAGAATTGCAGTTTACCACCCCAAGCCAGGTCGTACTCCTCCTTCGTCTTGACATTGACAACCATCTCACCCTTGCCGGGAACCTTGTAGTTCTTCGGCTCGGGCATACCCTCGTAGTAAGGCTCGATGATCATGTGCACCTCACCAAACTGACCGGCACCACCCGACTGCTTCTTGTGGCGATAGTCGGCCTGGGCCACCTTCGTGATGGTCTCACGATAGGGGATCTTCGGAGCGATATACTCAAAGTCGATCTTATTCTCGGCCAAAATGCGCGAACGCAGGATGTTCAGGTGATGCTCACCCTGACCCTGGATAATCGTCTGCTTGAGCTCCTTCGAGTAGTCCACCAGAATCGTGGGATCCTCATTCTTGGCATCGTTCAGGATCTTACCCAGCTTCTCCTCGTCACCCTGTTCCTTGCACTTGATGGCGGCGCGATAGCGCGGCTCGGGGAAGACGATCGGCTCGATGGTTACCACCTCGGCAGGCGCGGAGAGCGTATCGTTGGCCTTCGTGCCCTTGAGCTTCACCGTGCAACCAATGTCACCGGCCGACAACTCGGTCACCTTCACGCGGTTCTTACCGGCTACGGCAAACAGCTGCGAGATCTTCTCCTTGTTCTGCGTACGGGTGTTCACCAACTCCATACCCTCAGTCACCTTACCACGGATCACGCGGAAGTAGGTGATCTCACCAATGTGCTGCTCTACCTGGCTCTTGAATACGAAAGCTACAGTGGGAGCGGCCTCGTCGGCTACGATCTCCGAAGCGTCGGTAGCCACAAATGCGGGAGCCTTCAGCGGGCCCGGAGCCACGTTGATAATGAACTCCATCAGACGCTTCGTACCGATGTCGCGCTTACCACTTGCGCAGAAGATCGGCATCACCTCGCGGTTCGCCACACCAATCTTCAGACCGGCACGGATATCGTCCTGCGTAAGGGTACCCTTCTCGAAGTAGAGCTCCATGAGGGCCTCGTCGTGCTCGGCGGCCATCTCGACCAACTCACGATTCAGCTCCTGAGCCTTCTCCAGCTCCTCGGCCGGAATCTCCAGCTCCTCGCGCGTACCATTCTCATCCTTGAAGCGGTACATCTTCATCAGCAGCACGTCGATGAAGGCATTGAACTCACCACCCTGATTGACGGGATACTGCACGATTACCGGCTTCACGCGCGAAGCGGCCTTGATCGACTCGAAGGCACTCTCGAACGAAGCCTTGTCGTTATCGAGCTGGTTGATCACACCGATCACGGGCTTGTTGAGCAGACGGGCATAGCGGGCCTGAATCTCGCTACCTACCTCCCAACCGTTGGCGGCATTGAAGCAGAAGACACCCACGTCACCCACCTTGAAGGCCGAGAAGAGCGAGCCACAGAAGTCGTCCGAACCCGGGCAGTCAATGATGTTGAGTTTACGATCCATAAACTCGGTGAAGAGAATCGTCGAGTAGATCGAGCGTTTGTATTCGTGCTCGATGTCGGTGTTGTCCGAGAGCGTGTTGTTGGTCTCGATACTACCCCTGCGGTCGATGACCTTCCCTTCATAAGCCATCGCTTCGGCAAGGGTAGTTTTTCCCGAGCCGGGCGCGCCAATCAGAACGATGTTCTTAATCTCTTTAGCTGAATAGTTTTTCATATTGTTTCGTTTTAAGGTTATTTCGCAATAGTGCAATTACGGACTATAAAATTACAAAAAAAATGAGAAAACCAAAAAAAAGACCCGAAAAAAGTTTCCGGGTCCTGCATTTAGGGGTATCACACAGCGCATCAGCCCTGCATCTTGGCCATAAAGCGTACGCGATCGACCACAAAGCGGATGTGTGTTCCCTCGCCGATGATCCCTTCGGCATCGGTTGCTCCGACCGTAAAGGTCAGTTTGCGCCCTTCGACCTGTGTCAGCACAGCCGTAGCGGTGATTGCAGCCCCGAGCGGAGAGGGTTTGATGTGGGCGCAGTCGATCTGCGATCCGACGGTGGTAGCCCCCTCGGGCAGGGCCGAAGCGACGGCCTGCATCGCCGCCTGCTCCATGAGTGCCACCAGCGCGGGGGTAGCAAAGACCTCCAAATCACCTGATCCCATCGTGCGTGCCGTATTTGCCTCGGTGACGGTTGTATGAGCCGAGGCCGATAATCCTTCTTTGAGCATACTTTTTGGTTGTTAAAATCCGTTATTTTCTTATCTTTGCGGTAAAGATACGAAAAAAATGCGAAAATGGCTCCTCATAGCGGCATTGGTGCTCTGCTCGTTGGTCGAATTGCAGGCACAACGCATTCGTGGCGTGATGCGGCAGGAGTGGATTGTCGAGCGGGGTGATTCGATCGCCCAGGTGGAGATTCTGCCGGTCTACATCTTCAACCGTCCGGCCGATCTGCGTCGTTACCGCCGATTGGTGTTGGCTGTCAAGAAGGTCTATCCCATGGCCAAGCTGGCCCGCGAGACCATGCACGAGATGGAGGATACGCTCCTGACGCTCGACAAAAGCGACCGCCGTCGCTACACCAAGCAGTGTTACAAGTCGATCCTCAACGAATATACCCCCGTAGCCAAGCGCATGACCCGCACCGAGGGGCGCGTCTTTCTGAAACTCATTGCCCGCGAGACCGACTACACGGCCTACGAAGTGATTCGGGAGTTTCGGGGTGGTTTTGTTGCCGGCTTCTGGCAGGGGGTAGGGCGATTGTTTGGCCACAACCTCAAGACCGGCTATGACAAGGAGCAGGAGGATCGCGTGCTGGAGCAGATCGTCATCTACTACGAAGCCGGGCTATTATAAATAGGTATATAGAGGCCTTATCTCTACGCGCGCACCTGCAGACGATACCCGACACCTCGCTCGCTGGCAATCTCCACCGAGGGATCGAGTGCCAGGTGACGACGAAGGCGTGAGATATAGACATTCAGACTGCGCAGGTTGAAGAAGTTATCATCGCCCCACAATTCACGCAGCAGCCCCGAGGCATCGACCGTCTCACCCATCCGTCGGCACAGTCGCAGCAAGACGGCCGCCTCGCGTGCCGAAAGAGGCACCTGTTGATCGCCACATTGCAGCCGTTTCTCGGCCACCGAAAAGTCGATCTTCCCAATCGAGAAGTGTGTCTCGACCTGCCCCGAACGAGCCACGCGCCCTACCAATGCACGGACCCGCACGATCAACTCATCAATAGCAAAGGGTTTTCGCAAAAAATCGTTGCCACCGACCTCAAAACCCCGCACCACATCTTCGGTCGCCGAGCGGGCCGTCAGGAAGAGGATCGGTGTTGTGACCCCCTCACTACGCAATCGCTTGGCCAGCGTAAAACCGTCCATCTGCGGCATCATCACATCCGTGACGATCACATCGAAGGTGTGCTTGCGCACCTGCTCTACAGCCTCCAGCCCATCAAAGGCCGTCTCGACCTCGAAATCCCGATCGCCGAGCGTGTCGCTCAAGATCTCGGCCAGCATCCGCTCGTCCTCAACAAGCAATAGTTTTATCGATCTCTCCATCTCCGGGTAATTTAACAATGAGGGTTGTTCCGCAGCCGACACGGCTCTCAACGGCTATCGTCCCGCCGTGCATCTCGGCAACGCGTCGTGCATAGTAAAGCCCCAGCCCATAGCCGCGGGTAGGTTGCAGATCGCCTGTCGGAACACGGTAGAATTTCTCGAACAGATAGGGCTGATGCTCGCGCGCAATGCCGCAGCCGTTGTCCGCTACGCGCAGGACCACCGACGTCCCCTCGATGGTCGCAGACAAGGTCACCTGCACCTCCTCTCCACCATATTTCAGTGCATTATCCAGCAGCGTCGCCAACAAATTGCGCAGGTGGAATCGATCGGCCGAGAGGGTCAATTGCTCGGGGCAGAGGATCCGAATCTGTCGGGTATCGCGTCCCTGCAACCGTGTCTCCCGTACCAACTCCTCAAAGAGCGGTTTGAGGGTCAGCCGTTCGGGGTTAAACCGCTCCTTCCGCCCCTCGACCGAGACCGAAAGGATGCGTTCGACCATCATCGAAAGTTGCGTGAGCTGGGTGGCAATCATCTCCAAATAGGTTTTTCGCCGCACAGGGTCCTCGTCGGCAGCAAAGTTACGCAACGCATCCGTAGCCGCCACAGCCACCGAGATAGGGGTCTTTAGTTCGTGGGTGATGTTGTGCGTAAAGTCGCGGCGCATCTCCTCGAGCGTCCGTTGGCGGAACATCGTTCGGACCAAATAGACCAGCACGATCCCTAACAAGAGGACAATGGCCACCGACGAAAGCACTACACCCCGCATCTGCGCCCAGAACTGCCCATACGGCACCTCAATGGCCAACCGAAGGGCAAACTGATGGGCATCGTCGATCTCAATCTCGGCTAAATGAGGTCGTTGCAACGAGGCCATATCGTGTCGCCGCATGATCACCCGCGAGCCGGCCGAGCGATCCACAATCTCCACGGCATAGGGTTGCAACAACCCCTGTTCGAGCAACACGGGTTCAAACTCCAACGCAAATTCATCCAGGTCGATCCGCACCTGATTGGCCACGGCCAAACCCGGAATAGCATCCATGCGGAAGGCCTTATAGATGGCCTTATAGGCGGCTGATTCGGATCGACGCGTAAAATCGGCAACCGCATCGCGATAGCTCCGCCACACCCAAAGGCACTGCACAACGGCCAACAGGGTCAGCGAGCCGATAACGACCAGCGATATATTTCTAAAATAGGTACGTTTCATCTCATTTCCTCATGAGCACTTGACAAAGGTAGCAAAAAAAGAGGAGGCAACAACCGAGTTAACATTACTTAACATTTCTTAACACTTCGTTCACGCTTTTTGCTCGCCAACTGCACTATCTTTGCCCTTGGAAAACCGGTAATTCCGCAACAAACAACCTGAAAACAAATTAAAAAACGGTATGACGATGAAAAAGATTGTGTTTATGATCACCTTCACCCTGGCAGCCCTTTGTGCCCAGGCACAACATCGCGTAACAGGCAAGGTCGTGGATGTGAATGGCAACCCGATGATTGGTACGATCGTACAAGAGCAGCATAGTTCGCGGGGCGTAGTCACGGACCTCAACGGCCGCTACGAGCTGACCACAGCACCAGATGCCACCCTGTGCTTTGCCTATATAGGTTACGAGACGCAGCGCGTGCAGGTGGCAAGCAAGGCTGTAATTGATGTAACGCTCTACGCCTCCTCCGAGGCCGATAGCGAAAAGACCCTCTATGTAGTCGATGGCAAGCCGATGGCCAAGGCAGATGTCGATCAGCTGCCGGCCGAATCGATTCAAAACATGAATGTGATGCGGGGTGTGGAGAGTGTCGTGCTGATCACCACCCAACCCGAAACTGCCGGCCGCGGCTCATCGAGCGAACTGACGACCATCCGCATCGACAAAGGCGATTCGGGAAAGATCACCATCAACAAAGAGCTCGCAGGCAAGATGGTTTACGTGCGTGCGTCGGAGAGTCCTGCTGTTGTTAAGGCGCTGAATTTGGTCAAGCATCCCGATGGTAAGATAGAGGTGCTGGAGAACATCAATGATATCCAACCCGAGAAGATCCAATCGGTGGCGGTTTATAAGAACGCTGAGAAAACAGAGCAATTCAAACAATATGGCGACACATCGAACGGTGTGATCTACATCGAATTAAAGGAGTAAACGAAAGGGGCTGTCCGCAATGGACAGCCCCTTTTTGGTGTTGAAGTGGAATTTTAAGATTCTCGGTTACTCTTTGCGCTTCTCGATTTGGCGTTTGATGCTGTCAATGGCATCATCTACAGCCTCCTCGAAGGTGCGGGCACGCGACTCGGCCCGCATATCGCCTCCGGGAATGTGAAGCGTGATAACTGCGATCTTATTTCCCTTCTCGGGATCTTTGTCGAGCTTGAGCACCACCTCGGCGCTCGTAGGCTCTGCAAATCGTTCCAATTTAGCCATTTTTGACTGGATGAACTCGACCAGCTGCTTGCCGGCATCGAATTTCACGGATTGAATCTGTACGTTCATAGCCTTGATTATTAAATGGTTAATATTCTTTTTACAGGTTTCCAAAACCTGTCTCTTGCTACCTCTTGTCACCTCTTGACGCGCCCCGCAACAAGGGCCTCGTCCTCCTCTTTTATCACCCTTTGTCCGACCGACTCCGCGGATGGGCAGCCTGATAGGCGGCCTGCAATCCGGTAATCGAGTTGTGGGTATAGACCTGCGTCGATCGCAACGAGGCATGGCCCATCAACTCCTGGATGGCTCGCATGTCAGCACCTCGGTTCATCAGATGAGTCGCAAAGGTATGCCGCAGCACGTGGGGGCTACACTTACCCTGGACACCATGGGCCCGCAAGACCCGATGCACCAGCCGATAGACCAACGAGCGAGAGACTCGAACACCTTTGGTGGTTAAAAATAGTGCTTTTTCGGGATTTATGCAAATTTGCTGCCGAGAAATTGTCGATAGATGGGCAAAAATTTTCTCGCGCAGGGGGTCCAGGATCGGAACCATGCGCTCCTTATTCCCCTTTCCGCGGATACGCAAGGAGGTGTAATCGGCCGAAAAATCCTCCCGATTGATGCCTATCAATTCCGCCAAGCGCAAGCCACAGGCGTAGAACATCAGTAGAATCAGCGCATCACGCTCCTCTTCAAAGGCGGCCAACTCATCCTGCGCCACACCCTCCGCCTGACACTCGGCGACAAGGGGTTCCATGCGACTCTCCGGCACAAACGCCGGCAGCCGCTTGGGGGCCCGGAGCGTGCCGACCTGCGCAAAGGGGTCGCGGTCGAGCAGCTTCTCACGTCGCAGAAAACGAAACAGCGAGCGTAGCGACGAAAGTTCTCGATTGACCGAAGCCGTAGCGAGTTTGCCTTGCTTCGTGCGGTAGACAATCCACTCGCCGAGCTGTTCGGCAGTGACCCGTGTCGGGTCGAACCCCTCGACAGCGGGCTCCTCCTCGCGCATCAACGCTGTCCACCAAGCCACAAATCGCTCGATGTCACGGCGGTAGTTGGCCACCGTGAGGGGCGAGAAGCGACGTTCGGCTTCGATGTGGTGGAGGAAGCGTTCGACCATAGGACCTATTCGTTGAGGCCGCGATCAAAGATCTACGATACCGTTGCGCAGGGCATAGACGACCAGCGCGGCCGTATTTTTACAGCCCGTCTTCTCCAAGATGTTAGCCCGGTGTTTATCGACCGTACGTTTCGAGATGAAGAGTTGGTCGGCAATCTCCTGATTCGACAAACCTTGGCAGATGGCGACCAAGATCTCCTTTTCGCGTTCGGAGATGGGATCTTCCTGCCCCTGCAGGGGCGAATGGAGGTTGCGACGAATCGACTGCAAGAGTTGCGCCGAGAAATAGCTGCCACCCCCCATCACACATTGCAACGCCTCGGCCACCTCATCGATGGCCGAATCCTTCAGCAGAAAGCCCTTCGCACCGGCTTTGACCATGCGCGAATAATAGCTCTCCTCGCCAAACATCGAGAGGGTGATGATCCGCAGTTCGGGACGACGCGCCAAGGCCTCCTCCGTTGTTTGGGCACCATCCATCCCACCCATCGAGAAGTCCATGAAGACGACATCAACCTCCAGCCCTTGGAGCATTGCAAGGAACTCCTCACCGCTGGAGGCCTCAGCTACCACCTGGCAGCCTAACATATTTTCAAGCAGACCACGCAATCCGGTGCGGAACAGCGTGTGGTCATCGACCAGAGCAATACGATAGTTCATCAGTTATCTTTTTTAGTTTTTCGTACATCGGGACGTAACGATTGGGGCGGCTGTTCGCTGAGCAGGTCGATGCGAATCAAGGCCCGCATCCCCTTCCCGGGGGCAGCTTGCAGATCAAACGTACCACCAAGCGAGTTGATGCGCGAGGCGATATTCGAGAGCCCCATACCACAATCCATCATCACCTCGGGCTGGAAGCCGCGCCCGTTATCACGATACTCGAGCGTAAAGGAGGAGGCCTCGTAATGCAACGAGAGGTCAATATGCGAGCAAGCGGCATGTTTGAGCGAGTTGTGGATCAACTCACAGATCACACGATAGAGGATCACTTCGGGGTCTTTCTCAAAGCGTTGGGTATCCAGATTGGTCTGGAAATCAATCTCCACCGGATGCATCGAGAGCGTCTTGTCAATAAAATTGCGGACGGCACGCGCCAAACCAAAAGTACTCAAAACATGGGGCGAGAGGTTATTCGAGATCTCCCGCAGCGAGCGGATCGCCTCCTCGATGACCGTCGTCGTATTGGCAATCAGCTGACGCCGTGCAGGATCCTGCTCCCCCATCGAGAGGGCCGAAAGCGACATCTTAGCCGACGAGAGCAACGGACCGAGGCCATCGTGCAACTCCTTCGAGAAGCGTGCGCGAGCATCCTCCTCGGTACGCAACACGGCTGTCAGAATACGGCGGTTCCAGAGTTGGCGTTGGTAGTTGAGGCGATCGATATATTTGAAGAGTTTGTGGGCATACATCACACCGATCGACAGGCAGATCGAGACCACGATACCCAACTCGGCCATCAGTCCACCCGAGACCTCTTGCCCCGAAACGATGAGCAGCTGCACAAATCGTTCGACAGAGAGGATCGAGAAACCGATGATAAAGAGGATCCATATCGAGTTGTATTTGGTCGCACGCACCAGCCGCAAGGCGTAGATCGTGGCGATGGTCTGAATCACGATGGCGGTGACTAAAAGAATCTGAATCAACATAGCTCGTAAGGTTACATGTCGCACAAATATACTGAAAAACGCTGGAATAATCAACTGAAATCGGAATAATAGTGCATTTTTCACTGACTATAAATGCATTACACAGAAAACATCGGAAATATGGGAAATGGCAATTTAGCAAAGAAACGCAAGGTAATGAAACAGAACGGTTGCCTAATCATTACCTGATAATGGAGTAAGATTTTTCTTTGTGTCGTCACGTTTCATAGTTCTGCATCATATTGCGTAGCAATGTATAACTCACTGATACATAATTTTGTAACCAAAAAAAGTTGTGTTATGCGAAGTACATTTAAGGTGCTGTTCTACGTGAACGGAAGCAAGGAGAAAAACGGTATTGTTCACAGTATGGGACGAGTGACAATCAACGGCTCAGTAGCCCAATTCAGTTGTAAGCGTACCATTGCAAAGGAGCTTTGGGATGTAAAAGGCAACCGAGCCAAAGGTAAGAGTAAGGAAGCAAGAGAACTCAATCTT